>BTVV01000035.1:0-53649 GCA_045863855.1 Planctomycetota bacterium
CCAGTGCGCCGCCCGGTACGCATACGGTTCGGGTAACCTGGGAGTGGCCGAAGAGGACCGCTCAGAAGTTGGAGCGCACCTATAAGGTAACGATTGAGAATCCTCTGTACGGGAAGACTCGCGATGCCGAGTTGGCGCGGCTGGAGTCGCAGTATCCGGGCAAGGTGGAGCTTCTTCAGGACGGTGTAACGGTGAGCGGAAAGCCCTACGACGGCGTCGCGGACATGTCGCTGACCTTTGGCGGCTACGAAGGCGACAAGACCGCCATTATTTCACCTCGCGCTCGCACGCTCGACTTGGGCTATTGGATCGTGAACCACAAGGCCAGCCATTACGATCGCGGCTTGCTCCGCTTCGATCTTGCAGCTCTGCAGGGCAAAAAGGTCAAACAGGCGATTCTGAAGCTGACGATCCGGCAGGGCCAGAAGTATCTGGCATCCAAGCTGGCCGCGCCCATGCCGATTTACCCGATGCTTAAGCCTTGGGTGGAAGGCGAGGCCGTGGCGCACGTAGATTCGCGCGGATTGGCCAAGGGGATGCCCAATGTTTATTACCAGGCGTATCCGGAAAAGTGGGAGCGCCCATTGGCGAGTGGAAGCTCGGACCACGGCCCGCAGCGCGCGACGCTAGAACCCGAAGAAGGCGTCAATCCCAGCCCGGGCGCGCGTGCCGATGTGACCGCGCTGGTGAACGATTGGCTGTGTGGAAAGTTGGAGAATCACGGTCTGCTGATCGGTGCGGATTTGCCGGAGGAACTGGCCAATGCGCATCCGGGAATGGGCGGAAAAGTTGAAGCCTACAAGCAGCTCTGGCCGCACGGATTGGTTGCGTTCTTTAGTAGCGACGAGCCCACCGATCAGGATTACCGGCCTCGTTTGATTGTCATCTACGAATAGGCCGAACGCGAAATTGGCGCAAAGTTGCGCATGGGCTTATCTTTGCATCGGGTTTGCCCACGAAATAAAACTCACGCTTTGTATAGACTATTCAGCGGAAGAATCGCCACTTCAATATCTTCCTTGTTCACCGAGTAAATTACCCAGAGCGCATCGCCGGCGACGACGGCGTGCGGGTATTGGTAACCGGGCGCCTTATGCAGGCCGGGTAGGCGCGGCGAGAGTTCCGCGTTCAATCGCAGGGTGTGCATCGCCTCGAAGCGCCGTCCGTCGCGGCTCACCGCGACCGCCAAGTGGCGGCGCTTGAGCGCTTTGGCGGAAGGATTGCAGATCAGCGCCACACCACCACCGGGTAGGGGCAAGGCGTGGAACTTAGCCTGAGCGTCGGGAAAATCGGTGGGCGCAGGAGCGCTCCAGGTTGCGCCCGCGTCTCGGCTTTCGCAAAGCCAGAGTCGCCGCGATCCGCCGTCGTCGCGCAGCAGCACCCGCAACGTACCGTCTGCATCCGCAAACCAGGAGGGCTCGGTGAGTTTCATCGCCGCGCCGGGTACACGTTCGCTCAGCGTTACGACCCTCCAGCGCATGGAGTCGGCGTCGTCCGAAATCGCCAGGAGGGCGTCGTGCCGCGCGTTTACACCCGTCATCATCCAGCCGCCCGTGGGCAGCCGGCGCGGAGCTTCGTTGGCGTAAAAGTTGTCGAGCAACAGACCGCGCGCTTCCCAGGCTTCGCCGTTCCAGGCCCAGTAATCGGTGGCCATTTCTTCCCAGCATTGCCCGGGAGTACGCTCGCCGTCCACGTAGCGCCCGGAAACGTAGCGCACGCCCAGCAAGAGCAGCGCTTCATCCTTCATCCACAATCCACCGCAGGTCGAGCGGATGCTGCTTCCAAAGGAGGGGAAGGCCGGCGAGGGCGCACTCCAGGTCGAGCCGTCGGGGGAAGTCGCGAAGCGAATGATCTGCCCGGGACTGTCTTCGTTGCATAAGCCGCTGGAGAACGCGGCAAAAAACCGACCTTGGTGCACGGCCAGCGCGGGGTGGTGCTGGTAGGCGAACGTATTCGCATCGCCTCGGCAGAGCGAAGCGCACCGAATCGCGGCTGGCTCCGTGGCCGGCGCGTCCGAAAAACGGGCGCCGCCGATATCGGTCAGAGCATCTTGGGTCAAAGGTCCGGGCGTACTCGATGCGGCGGCAAGGTATCCGGCGCGTTGGAGCAGGGTGCGCAGTTCCTCCTTATCGACCGAACTCACATCGGTGAATGGCTGTCGCGGCTGTCCGGCGGGGGCGCCGAGCAAACACAGACCGTATTTCAGGAGACCGATGAAATTGTTCGATCGCTCCAACACACCGAACACTTTGGCACAACGTTCCGAAGAGGCGGCATCGCCGGCGTAAGCGCGTGCGGCTTCGCTTGGGAGCAGGTTGGTCGGTCCGTCGATACACCCGGCCGCGCCGGCCTGGCGGTACTCCTCGCGCCGAAACGGAGCGCCGCTGAAGATTAGAAAACCTGCCGGCGCCAGATCGCGCATGGCCTTCACGCGAACGAGATCCTGAGTCGAGTCCTTGACGCCCGCGACGGCGCCTTCGAGTCTGCGCGCGACCAGCGCAAGCGCTTCCGGCGGCCAGCTCACATGGGTGCGAGAAGGATTGTGATACAGCAGCAACGGAATGCGCGCGGCCTGTGCGAGCGCCTCGTAGTAACGCGTCAGCGCATCCACCGAGGGCTGTTCGAACCAAGGCGTAAGCGCCAGCGCGGCCTGGCATCCGGCGGCCTCGGCCATACTCAAGTAACGCTGCGCAAGCCGAGTCGTAGTCGCGCCGATGCCGGCGACGATCGAGACCCGGCCTCGAGACTGCTCCACGGCGAGCCGGAAGATCCGATCGCGCTCAACGGAGTCCAGCGCATGGGCTTCTCCGGTGGTCCCCGCGACCACCAAACCGTTCACGCCGCCCCCGATCAGCCGTTCGGCCAACGCTCGAAATGCGCCGAAGTCGACTTGCTCGTTCGAATCGAACGGTGTGACCACCGGAGCGAAGAGTCCGCCCGTGAGCGCAGAGGGTTTGGCGGCGGCGGATGTGGACGGGGCGATGGCGGGCATGGAAGGTTCCTGGTGGCGATCGGGGTCGCAGCTTACTTCACAGTCTGCTTGTGCCGGTAAAGCCACATCTTCGAGGACGAAGCGGGCTGCACGACAAAGGCGTTATGCGCCGGGTCGTAATAGCCTTTACCCACACAGTACGGAGGCTTGGGCATGGCCGGACCTGTTGGTGTGATCTCCTTCCACTCGTTGGCGGAAAGCGAGTAAGCGGCCAGCTTGCCGTTGCGGGGATCGCAGAGCAGGAAAATGTCCGCATTCGAGTCGTAAGCGAAGACCGTGGCGGCATCGCTGGCTTTTAGCGGCACGGTGTCGTTAAGCTTCGACCATTCATTCTTGGCGACATCGTAGGCAAAAGTCGTGTTGTGCAGGACGGCGACGATCTTCTTGTCTTTTGTCGAGTATGCCGTCTGTTGCTCGGAAGGCGGCGAGATCTTATCTTTGAAAGCAAGCTCGAAGATGCCGCGGCCCGCGTTGGGCTTCAAGTTCTCCCAAGTGTCCGTCGCCGGATCGTACGCGTGCATGTAGAGCGCGTTGGGACTCACGTTTTGTGCGGCGACGTAGTAGACGATCTTTTTTAGGTCCGGAACGTAGATCATCGTCGCGCCCATGCCGCGCAGGACGGATAGTTCGCTTTCATGGGCATACGGCACCCATTGCCGCGTGTTCGGGTCGAACGTCCACATAGTCCGGTAAGGCCGGCCTTCCTTGTCTTTGCCGAACTTAGCCTTTATCTCGTCCAGATTTTCACCCGTAAACTTGTGATGCAGCCAGGGGCTATTCGCGCAATGGGCGCCGGTGCCTTGGATCAGGCGCTTCTTGATGGGGTCGTATACCAAGGTGTCCCAAGTGTGCCCGACCAAGAGCGGTCCGTGGCGATCTTTGGTGACGAAGTTGCCTTCATGAAGGATCACGTTTTCCTTCCACCATACGGCGCAGTCGTCGAAGTTCTTTTGCTGCTTCTCGTCCAGTTTGAGGTCGGGATTCTTTTCGAACATTCGCGGCGCGAACATCAGCGCAAACTTGTAGGTGGCGTGGTCGCCGCCTTCAGCGGCGAAGAGACAGTGCCACGTGTTGCTGCCCAAGTGGAATTCCCAGACGTCGTTGTGCCGTCCCATGCCGTGATTGCCGCCGCAGTAGAGCGCCGTCTGGCGATCCGGTGCGTACGCCATGCGGTTGGTGTAATCGCGGCTGTAGGGTCCGCTGCGGCCCGTGAGTTTAATGGGCTGGCCGTCCAGCAGGTGCCGGACCTCCGGCAGAAGCGCACTTCCGCCTTCGGGAACCGCTTGAATCAGCTTCACGATTTCGGGGTCGTCCGCGTACGGTTGACCTTCAGGCGATCCGTCGGCCGCTGGGAGGTGTGCGGCGGCCAGGACGGCAAACAGGACTAACAGTGAGTTTCCGTTCGGCTGCGTCAGTCGGATCATCGATTGGCTCCAGTTTCGCGAACGTGCTCTAAACGAGCGGAAGTGACGGACTCGGCTTACTCAGGATCGGATCGTGCGGCGCTTCATCGCTTCGGCAGTGGCTTGGGAACGCTCCAGAAACGCGTCGTGGTTCCGCGCGCCCACTGCGACGGCCAACGCGTCGGCCACCATCAGCACGGGCAGCGCCAGTTGCGCACCGATGCTCAGATACGTGTGCGCCTCTACCGGCGCGGGACCCGTCAGCAGCAGCACGCCGGCTTCGGTCGCGATGGGGCTGCGCGGATCGCTGGTGATCGAGATCACCTCGAGGCCGCGCTGGCGCGCGAAGCGAATCCCGTCGAGCGTATCCTTCTGGCTTCCCGTTTGGGACAGGGCTAGGCAGACGTCCCCTTTGCTCAAAGGCGCCAAATGCGTGAAGAACAGATTCGGATCGTTGGTCCAGGCGGTGGGAATCCCGGTGCGTATGAAGTTTTGTTGCACCACGAAGCCGACGTTCCCTGAGATGCCCACGCCCAGCAACACGATTCGAGCAGCCTTGGAAAGCCGCTCCACCGCCACCGCGAAGCGCTCCGGATCCAGGCTTGCCGCCGTGGCCTCGATCGAGCGGCGGTACTGGTCGGCAATGGCGGTGAGGATCGAACCCGGATGCGAATGCTTGGTCAGCGCTTCGTCTTCGATCACAGGCTGCGGGGTACCGCGTGCGCGCCGAGCGCCGAGATTCTCGGCCAGTCGCATCTTGAATTCCCGGTAACCGCCGCATTGGAGCAGGCTGCAGAACGCAAAAACAACCGGCTCCGAAGTCTTGCAACGCTTGCAAAGTTGCGCCAAACTGATGTGCTGTGCTTCGTCGGATGTGTCGAGTACGAAGCGCGCTATCCGCGCTTGGCCCGCACTGCAGGTCGGCAGCAAGCGTTCGATTTCCGTAAGCAGGTCGCTAGCCTTGGGGGGCATCGTTCGGCTCTCCATATAATAAAGATACACCGGTAACTATATATGTGTATTAAAAATACTAAAAAGATCGAGCAATCAACTGACTAGCGAGAAGGGCGCATGGGACAGCGAGGGCGCGAGCATCAAGTTAGGTGTTAAGTCCTTCATGCGATTACCTTTATTGGGATGTCAGGCGAAATACACCACGCATGCCTTGAGAGCGCTCGTTACTATATAAGGTAGTGCCAGCCGCGTCAGGCTTGGGATGGACTAGGGCCGTTAAAAGCTTGGAATTATTTAGCTGACGTGATTTCGAGCGGTGTACAACCCATTGAGTTAAGTGTTAGCAGATTGTGTTTACTGAGAATCTTTTGCCCTAAGGCAAAACCGAGTGACCGGGCGCCCAGGAGAGGGATCGAATCATGGCCCATGCGGATGCGGATGCGGAGCGGACGCTGGAAGCGGTCGAGGCGCTGGGCAAAGCGCGCGAAGCGATCTTAGGTGAAGTGCGCAAGGTCATTGTCGGCCAGCAAGACGTGATCGACGACGTGCTGGTCTGTCTCTTCAGCCGCGGGCACGCACTGCTGGTGGGCGTTCCCGGCTTGGCGAAGACTCTTCTGGTCAGCACCATCGCCAAGATTCTTGACCTCAAGTTCAAGCGCATCCAGTTTACGCCGGACCTGATGCCTAGCGACATCACCGGGACGGACGTGATCGAAGAGGATGCCGAAACGGGTAAGCGGCACCTCAGGTTCTTCGAAGGACCGATCTTCTCGAACATCGTGCTGGCCGACGAGATCAACCGTACGCCGCCCAAGACTCAGGCCGCCTTGCTCCAGGCGATGCAGGAAAAGGAAGTCACGATCGGAACGAAGACCTACAAACTCGAACAGCCGTTCCTGGTCCTCGCCACGCAGAATCCGATTGAACAGGAAGGCACGTACCCGCTTCCGGAAGCGCAGCAGGACCGCTTCATGTTTAACATTTTCCTCGGCTACCCGACGGAAGAAGACGAGATCGAAATTGGCGAGCGCACGACCGTCGACGCGCAGCCCGACTTGAAGGTCATCATGAGCGGCGAGGACATCCTGCGCTACCAGGGCTTGGTGCGCAAAGTTCCGGTCGCCCGGCATGTGGTCGCGTACGCGACGAAGCTGACGCGTGCGACGCGCCCCTTCGAACCCGACGGACATGCGATCGCTAAGAAGTGGCTGCAGTGGGGCGCCGGTCCGCGCGCAATCCAGAATCTGGTCATCGCCGGGAAGGCCCGCGCGATCTTGCACGGGCGCTATCACGTCAGCGTCGAAGACATTCGCGCGTGCGCGCTGGCCGTTTTTCGCCACCGCATCGTCCCCAACTTCAACGCCGAAGCCGAAGGCATCGATGCGGTTAAGGTGATCGGCCAGCTCATCGAAAACGTGCCTGAACCGAAGGCTTAATGTAGTACCGCATTGAACCCACGGACGGCGGGCCCCGCATGAGCGTCGTTGGATCCCGATTCCTCGATCCGCGCATCTTGGCCAAGCTCCCCAATCTGGAGCTGGTCGCGAAGCGGCTGGTTCAGGGCGCGTTCGTGGGCTATCACAAGAGTCCCGATTTCGGGTACAGCGTCGAGTTCGTCGATCACCGCGATTACGCGGCCGGCGACGATCTGCGCACCGTCGATTGGCGCGTCTGGGCGCGCAAGGACAAGTACTACGTCAAGCGCTTCGAGATGGAAAGCCAGCTCAAGGCCACCGTTATTCTCGATACTTCACGCTCCATGGCCTTCGGCGAGGGGCCGCTGACTAAGCTCGAATACGGCAGCTACCTGTCCGCGTGCATTGCCTACCTTTTGATCCATCAGAACGACATGGCCGGACTGGTCACCTTCGACGAGCGCGTGCGGCAATTCGTTCCGCCTCGCGGCAGCCGGGGGCACCTGCGCTTGATCCTCCATGCACTGGGCCAGGCGCAGCCCGGGCCGGCCACCGACGTCGCAGCCGTTTGCCACCATTTGGCCGAAACCATCAAGACGCGCGGCATGGTGGTCCTCGTCAGCGATCTACTCGACGAACCCGATGCGGTTCTGCGTTCGCTCCAGCACTTCCAGCACAAGAAGCATGACGTGATCGTCTTTCACACGCTCGACGACGCCGAGCTGGAATTACCGTACGAGGAACTCTCGAACTTCCGCGATCTGGAATCCGGCCGCCGCCTTGCCGTGGACCCCGCCGTCTTTCGCGCTCAGTATCGAGGACGCATGCAGGGATTCTGCGAGGAGATTAGGCAAGGCTGCCTCAAGACCGGCATCGACTACCACCTGATCCGCACCAGCCAGCCGATCGAATCCATCCTCAATCGCTTCGTCGCCTTCCGGCTGCGGAGGAGCGTCTGATGGGTCTGATGAGTGCTGGATTCCTCTTCGCGGCTTTGGCCGCCGCCGTTCCGGTGGCGATTCACCTGATTCACCGGCAGCGCTATCCCGAGCGCCCGTTCACCACGCTCCGTTTCTTCGATAAAACCATCAAGCACAATACGCTGCAGACCCGCTTGATCGATAAGATATTGCTGGCGCTGCGAGTCGCGGCGCTCTTGCTGGTCGCCTTGGCGCTCGCGCGCCCGTACGGCGCATGGAATTTCGGCGAACAACGCCGCAGCGTGGTGCTGGTGCTAGACAATTCGCCCAGCATGGGCCGCGGAGTCAAGGACGAACAGCTTTTCGCGCGAGCCAAAATCGCCGCATCGGCCGTGCTGGCCGAATTGGGCGCCACCGACCGCGCCGCGCTGGTGTTGACGGCGAACGTCCCGCGCCGCGATCGTTTTGCCCGGCGCAGCGAGGCCGAAGCCGCGCTGGCGCTGCGCGAAGGACGGCCCACTTCGCTTTGGGTGGACGGACCCGGCGGCCGCGCGCATTCGCTGGCCGAACTCACCACCGATACAGCGCGCTTGCGCGATGCGTTACGGGCGCTCCCGGAAGATACAGCGGTCGAACTGGGCGGCATGGAGCCTGCACCGGACGGAGAACTGAGCGCCGAACTTGAAACCGTTCGCGAACGCTTGGACGGTACCGCCCTCTCCGCGTTTGCGGGCGATCTCCCCGCGGCCCTCGCGCGCGCGAAAGCGTTACTCGCTCACTCCACCGACGCCGGACGGCGCATCGTGGTCTGCTCCGACATGCAAGCGTCCGAATGGTCGGCGGCCGGCGCATTGGAACTGGATGGCATCGAACTCGCGGTGATCCCCAGCGTGCCTGGCGAATCGGGCAATAATTTGGCGCTGGAGCGCATCGACCTGGAGTGTGCCGAGGCTCCGTGGGGGCAGTCCGTGAACGGAACGGCCGTCGTGCGCAATTACGCCAAGCGCGCGTCCGATGCCGCGGTTCTGACCGTGATCGGCGCCGATCGCGGACGACCGGTTGAAATCAAAGTCCCGCCCATGGCCGCCGGACAGACCGTGCACCTGGGTTTTGCGCTTCCCGTCACCGGGCGCGGGCGCAGCATGCTCGCCACCGCGCGTTTGAACGGACTCAGCGATCCGTTCGCGTACGACGACGCATGGCATTTTCAGGTCGGCCTGCGCCAGCCCGTATCGGCGCTCTGCGTCAACGGGCATCCGGCAGAACGTCCGAGCGATCGCGAAACCTTTTACCTCGCGAACGCGCTCGCACCGCGAAGCGAAGGCGCCGCCCTTGAAGCCGCCGCCGACGTTCGCGAATGCGAGGCCGGAGACTTGGGCGGGCAGCAACTCTTTCAATACGGCACGATCGTACTGGCCGGCGTCAGCCGGCTGGAGCCGGCGGCGCTCGAAAAGCTGCGCCAATTCGTGAACGACGGTGGCGGTTTGCTCGTCTTTCCCGGGATCGATGCGGCGCCTGCCGACCTGAACGGCTGGGGCCTCTTGCCCGCCAAGGTGCTGGATGTGAAGCGCGCCTCGTTCGGTTACCTGAAGGATGTGGACACGCGCTCGGCGGCGATGGCGGAAGTCAAATTGCGCGCCGGCGCCGAACTCCACGCCCTCAGCGCTCACACGCGGGCCTTTCTTGAGCCCAATGAGAACGCACGCGTGCTGGCGCGCTTCCAGGACGATCTCCCCGCTTTGGTCGAAGGGCGCATGGGCCGCGGGCGGGTGATCCTAGCGGCGGCAGGTTGCCACGTCACAGCCAGCGATTGGCCGCTACGTCCGGCCTTCGTAATCCTCGTTCGCGCGCTGGTCCGCGCCTTGGGCGATCGCCAAGGCCCGCTGCCGCTGGCCCTCGACCGCCACGTTGGCTTCGGAGCGAGTATGGCGATCCCGGGCGAACTCGCCGAAGGCACACCCGCGGCTTTTTTTCATACCCATTCGACCGAAGGCCACGAACAGTACCAGCCCGAAAGCTGGCTGCGTGCGCATGCCGGCGTCGCGCTGCCCGTCGCTTGGATGGAAGGGCATTACAGCCTTGCGGTGCGCCCCGGCCAGACCGCGGGCGTGCTCGAAGAACCCGGGGTCGGCGCCTTGAGCGTCCCGCTGTCTTTCAATCGACGTCCAGGCGAAAGCAATCTGGAGGCCTGGAACGCGAAGGATCTGGCGCAGCATCTGCCTGACCTCCGTGTGAGCGTGATCGATCCGTCCGCGCCGGCGCAGGCTTTGGCCAGCGGATCGGCCAGCCGGGAATGGGGTCGCTACGTGCTAGGCTTTGTGTTGGCGCTGCTGCTTTTCGAATCGTTCCTCGCATGGCGCTCCGCCAGCGAGGCGGAACAGTAACAGTAGGAGCTTGAATGGCGGAGTTGCTGGTACGCGTGGCGCTGCTGTTGGAGGGCGCGTGGGATTTGCTGGGCGAGCGCCTGGCCGAGGCGCGCTGGTCGCTGGCCCCCGGCGGAGCCGCCGTGCTGCTCGTTGGTTCGGTGGCTGTAGCCGTGCTCGCGGTGCTTTGCTATGCGCGGACGCGCGAAGGGCTGACGCCGCGGGCCCGCGTGGGTTTGGGTCTGCTGCGTGCCGCCGGACTGCTCGCCCTTTTGATCATGCTCAGCGGAGCCGTCTGCGAAGTCTCCGTGGCTGCGAGCCGCAAGCCGCTCCTGCTGGCCGTGATCGACGACAGCGCCAGCATGAATCTGCCCGAGGCCGGACCTGACCGCCGTGCCAGGGTCGAACAAGCCTTAAACGAAGGCGGTCTGCTCGCCCGCCTCGAAGCGGATTTCGAAGTGCGCAAAGTCTACACCTCGGGCGATGCCAATCCGCCGGCCTCGACGGCAGACGCACCGCCGCAAGATCTCGCGCGCAATCTGGTCCTCGCCGCGAACACCGGCCATGGGCGTCCGATCGCGCATCTTCTGCTTTGCTCCGACGGCGTTCAAACCGACGGCAGCGATCTGGCGCGCGCCGCCGGCGAATTGCCCGCTCCCGTCAGCACGCTCTTTACCGGCGAAGCGCTTCTGCGCGATCTGGCGCTCGGGCCGCTAACCGTGCCGCCCTTTGTTTATCGAAAAGATCGCGTGCGGGTGGCGGCCGAAGTTCTATCAGACGGCATGGAAGGGGAAGCTACCGTGCGTCTCTATCACGAAGACGCGGCCGGAGAGAAGGAGCTATCTGTCTTGCAGGTCCAACTCGATCCGAGCCAGTCCGTCGTTGCGCGCATGGAGTTCATCGCGCCCGAGGCCGGCACGCATCATTACCGCATCAGGATCGATCCGCAGCCCATCGAACATACGGCACGCAACAACGAAGCGCGCTTCAACCTCGACGTGCGCGCCGAACGCATCCGCGTGCTCTTCGTCGAAGGCGAACCCAGTTGGGAATACAAGCACGCCAAGCAGGCGCTGGAAGGAGACCCGGCGATTCACTTCCACGGTCTCGTGCGCCAGCCCGGCAACGAGTGGATCTATTACGGAGACGCGGTGCGTCCCGACGGCAAGCCCGTCCTGCGTGAAGTGCGCGGCGGATTTCCCGGAACCGCCGACGAACTTCAGTATTTCGATGTCCTCGTCATGGGCGATCTGGAACGTAAGCTGCTCGAACAGGGCGAACGCTTCGTCTTGCTCGATGAATTCGTGCGCCGGCAGGGCGGGGGACTCGCCACGCTGGGCGGTTATAAGGTGTACACGGCCGGCGATTATCAAGAAACGCCGCTTGCGCGCATGCTGCCCGTGCGTTTGTCGAAGGAGAAGAAGCTTCAGTTGATCAACCGGTTCAACGTGGACGTATCGACGCAGGGATTGATGCACCCGCTCATGCAGCTCGAATTCGATCCCCTGGAGAACCAGAAAGTCTGGGCGAAGCTTCCCTGGGTCGAAGGCGGCAACGCCTGGAAATCGATTAAGCCCGGAGCCACGCTATTGATGTCGCACCCGACGCTGCATACCGCCAGCGGTCCGCGCCCCGTCGCGGCCGCGTGGCGCTATGGCGCCGGCCGCGTCTACAGCACCGCCCTCGACGGAACCTGGCACTGGCGCACGGCGCGAGAAACCGAGCAGGACTACCACCGCCGCTACTGGGGCCTCCTCGTCCGCTGGCTGGCCGGCGATCCGCGCCAACGCTCCACGCGTTCCAATTTACTGATCGACGATCCGGTCCTCGAAGCCGGACGGATGGCCACGGTGAGCCTCCATCTGCGCGACGCCACGGGCCAAGCCCCGACCGATGCGCGGGTCGATTTCTTCGTCGAAGGCCCCGACGGTCCGCTCCTGACCACGCGGGCCGCCGCCGAACCCGATGCGCCGGGCCGCTTTGCGCTGCGCTTCGTCCCGCCCGCCGCGGGACATTACACGGTCAAGACCAACGTCACCGTCGGCAGCGAACAGCAGCCCGCGCTGGAGCGCACCTACGTGGTCGGGCCGTCGCTGGCCGAAGTTCGCCGCGTCTCCGGCGACGCCGAGGCGCTTCATGCGCTCGCGCAAGCCTGCGGCGGGCAAGCGCTGAATCTGGAGGATCACGCCCTGCTGGAAATTCCCAAGGCCTCAGGCAGCGTCGAAGTGCGCGGGGCGGTCGTGGAACTCTGGCACGCGCCAGGCCTCTGGTTGCTGATGGCCGGCTGTCTGGGGCTCGAATGGCTGATGCGCAAGCGGCGAGGGCTTGCGTGATGACGCCGCTCGACGCCAAAACCGCTTTCGAAACGCTGCGCATCCGCGTGCTGGAAGTCGCGGCGCTTAAGCGTGCGTGTGCGCTGGCGCACGGCGCCGGGCGTTTGCTATGGATCGTCGGCTTTCCGCTGCTCGTGCTGACGGCGCTGGAAATCTTCGTGGGTCTCCCATTTTGGCTGCGCGCACCGATTCTGCCCGCCGCCGGCCTGGCCGCACTGTTCTTCGCCTGGGCCGGTCTGGTGCGCCCGATGCGCGAACGTCACACCGCCATCGGCGCTGCGCTGCTCGTTGAAGCGCAACGCCCCGACTTGCTCAGCCGTCTCGTCAGCGCCTTGCAGTTGTACCCCGAACTGGAACAGGAACGCCCGCGCTTCGATGCGACGATGGTGCGCGCGCTGGTGATTCAGACGCAGACCGCCACAGCCGGCGAGGACTTTCGCGCGGTAATCGACCGCCGCCCGGCGCGCAATCAGGCCCTCCTGGGTGCGCTTGCGCTCCTCGCGTGGGGCCTGTTCAGCGCCGTAAATCCGGCAGGTGTGAGCGAGGCCTTCCGCTCGTTCGCGCACGCTTGGGAAGATGTGCGCAACGCGATGCTCAAGGCCGCCGGCGCCAAGATCGTGATCGAACCGCTCGAGCGCGAAGCTTACCTCACCGGATCGACCGTGTGGGTGCGCGCGCGCCAGGAAGGCTTTCTGCGCGGCACGATGACGGCGCATCTGCGCACCGAAGGCAGCGAGACGTGGTCCACCGAATCGATCGCCGTGGACGATTCCGGCCGCGGGCACTTTGAAGCGCGCGATCTGCGCGAGTCGTTCGAGATCTACTTTTCGGCCGGAGCGATCGAAAGCGAGATCGTACGGGTGCCGGTCACGGATCGCCCGCGCATCGTCAATCTTGAAGTTGTCTACGAGTACCCCGCCTACGTGCGCCGCGCGCCGGCCCGCGAAGCGCGCAGCGACGGCAATCTTTCGGCGCTCTTCGGAACATCGCTCGTCTTGACCGTCGAAGCGAACGTGGAACTGAAGGCGGTGCGCCTGATACCTTCGTACGGCGGCGAACCCGTGGTGTTCAGTGTCGGTGGACGCTTTGCGAAAACGGTGATCCGGCTCGAGCGCCCCGAGTGGCTCGCCGATCCCGCACCCGAGATTCAAGCTTCGTATACCCTAGAGATGGCTGACCGCTTCGGCTTTACCAACACCGAATCCGATCGCCGATACGGATTGCGTATCCAGAAAGATGCCGCGCCCAGGCTGGGCTTCTCCGGAGTGCCCAACCGCTCGCCCGAGCACGAGCCGCATATCACCGACAGCAAGTTGGGCGGGGTTACGCTGGCCGTAAAGGGGTCCGACGACTTCGGCTTAGCCAAGGTGACGCTCCACTATCGCTTGGAGTCCTTGGACACCGGCGCGCTGAAGCGCGAAGATTCCGTCGTGCGCGTCTTCTCGCCACCGGTTCCCGACCTTCCGCATCTGGGGCTCGTGCGCTTATCCGATCTGGGCGCGCAGGTCGGCGACCGCGTGGTCTTCTGGGCCGAAGCCGAGGACGCCTACGACCTGGAGCCCGGTCAGGGACCGCACCGCGTCAAGACGCCCGCGTACCGCATCGCCGTGGTCACCGAAGAAGAACTGTTCCGCGAAGTCGTCAACCGCGACGAGTGGACGCCCAATCTGTACGACTCGGTTAAACGCACATCGCTTTTGAAGCGCGAAGTGCCTCCGCGGCTTTCGCCGGAACTGGAACCCGCCGCGAAGGTGGCCGAGAAGTTGTTGAGCATTCCGCAATCCAATGCGCGCATGGGACGCGCGGACGAACTGCTTGTGGAGGGCTATTTCGAAAGCTTGAATGCTTCCGAATAGCCGGTGTAAGAAAGGAGGAACGGTGCGAAAGACGATTTGGACGGCCGCGCTCGCGTGCGCATGCGCCGCGTCTTCGCTCGCCGCGGTCGAGGAAGGCGAAGATTGGCGCACGACGCTTGCCGAAGCCGAAGCCGCCGGCGCGGCGGAAGCCGCCGATACTGGCATCGTGGGGCTTTCCGCAGACGAACTGGCGGCACTGGCCGGCGAAGAAACCGCAGAGGCCGCCGACGAGGAAGTCCCCGAAGACTTTATTCGCAATCGCCGCCGCTTCGTTATGCGCGAAATGAAATTCAACGCCGACTGGGACACCGATCCCACTGCGGTACCCGCGTTCGTGTATCAGTTCCAGCGCCGCACCGGCATGGATGCCCAAGCGCTGCAACCGCGTAAACCGCTCACTTTCGACGATCCCGAACTCCTCGATTGGCCTATGGTCTACATGACCGCGCACCACGCCTTCACGCTATCCGACGCCGAAACCGCCGGCTTGCGGAAGTTCCTCGATCGCGGGGGCTTCGTCTTCAGCGACGATTGCCTCTACGGCATGCCCTACGGGCCGGCTTTTCACGGCGAGATCAAGAAAGCGCTCCCCGAAGGCGACTTCAAACCGCTCAACGATAAGGTGGAAGGCGTCTCGATGCTGCTCAAACAAAAGTACGCGTGGACGCATGTCAGCGAAACGGGCCTGCCGATGAAATTGGGCAACAATCCGTTCGAGTACGTGCTCGTCCACGGCCACCTGGGGGTTCTCTACACGCCGCCCGATCTGGGCTGCATGTGGGAAATCAGCAGCCCGCCAACTCCGTCTAATCCGCTTGGCGCGGGCATGCACAACATGGATATGGAAGCCGGTAAGCGCGAAGACGCTTACCGCATTGGCGTGAATGTCATCCTGTACGTGATGACACACTGAGGAATGCTCATGTCGCCGCAACGAGCGCGCCTAATGCTGCTGATGCTGGCCGGGTTGATCCTGGCCGCCGCGCACACCGCGCGGGCCGGCGAAGCCGCACCCGAACCGCCCGCGCTCGAAGTTCGCTTGGCCGCGGGAGCCGCCTATGCGGAGGTGCCCGTACGCTTCAACGGGATTCGCGTGGAGGAAGGTGGGCGCGCTTCCGTTCCGGTGCAGCGTGAGTTCCGCGCGCCCGTCTGGGGCCATGGAGTCGCGCCGGTGGCCGTGGAATTTCGAGCGCTTTCGCGGGGCGAAAAGCGCACGGTCCGCTTCACCGGAAAAATCACCGACTATGTGGGCGCCGAACTGGCGCCGCTCGATATCCGCGTTGATCTCGATCCCGGCCAGGAAAAGGTAACGCCGATCGAGATTCAACCCGCTAAGTCGCACCAGCCTCCCTTCTATGTGCGCGGTGAATGGGGCGTCGTCGGCGGTCCGGAGCACGGTAGGCTGGAACTCCGCGCGGGTTTGGCCAATCAGCGCCAGAATTTGCACAGCTTCGAAGAAGTTCGATACTTGCCGGGCGAGAACGCGCTGGAACAGTCGCCCGAAGCGCGCAAAGCCGGCCGCTTGGGCCTGAAAGTCACACTCCCCGAAGCCGGTCAGACCGGGCAAGCCGCGCGCAAACCCAAAGGCAACAAGAAAGAAAAGCCTTTAGAAGAAGACAAGGCGTTCATTTCTTCCGTCCAGGTGCCGTTGAATCTGCGCCTGCCCGGCCGCGCGGTGAAGCTGGGCGTCCAAGTCAAGTCCGGCCAGGCCGTAAAGCTCACGCTGGTGCTTCGCGATCCCGGCGTCGAATTCAAGCAAGCCAACGCGCCCGATATTTGGCACGTCGGCCCAATCGAAGTAGCGGCCGGAGATTGGCGCGAGATCGTGCTGCCTGTCCCCGATTTCGGACCGCCTCAAGCCGAGGCCGTCTCGCACGGGCAAGCCAACGGCGTCGTGGACTATCCGCTCGAAGCCCTGCACTTCATCGTCCAAGGTCCGCCGGATGCCGAAGTCTGTTTCGACGAGGTGGGCGTGTGGACCCAGGCCTCGCGCGGCGACGCGCTCGCGCTGCGCGTCATGACCGACAAACCTTCGCGCCTGCTGTACACGCACGACACGCTCGCGCTTGCCGTGGGCTATGGGTGGCTGGACGGCCTGCCCGCCGAAGTGAACATTCGCGCACTGCTGGAAGATCACGCCGGCGCGCGCATCACGCTCTTCGAAGGTCGGCAATCCATTCCATCCGGCGGCGAATGGTACGCCGAACTCCCCATGCGTGGACTGAAGCTGGGACCGTATCGCTTGGTGGTGGAAGCCAGCGCCGGAGAAATGCTGCGAGCGGCGCTGCCGGCTTCCTCCGAGTACCTCGTCTACGAACCCTTCGGCAAGCGCCTGGACCACGCAGAGTTGCATACCCTCTTGAAAGACCGCAACCGTCTCGTCGCCGAATTGGGTTTCAAACACGATCAGGTTCCCGTCCCGTGGCACAGCACCGACGGCAGCCCGTCGGTGGAACCCGAGCAAGGCGTCTGGGACTTCGGCTGGATCGACCCCGCCTGCGCTCGCCGCAAGGAATCGGGGCTCGAAGTCCTCGGTGTGCTGGGCTTCACCGCGCAGTGGGCGGCGCCCGGAGGGAACTACATCCAGCGCAGCAACGCCTGGTTCGGCGATACGCTTGCCCTGCCGGCGCGCAAAATTTACTGGGAGGAATACGTCTTCCGCACGCTGCGGCAGTTCCAGAATTCGGTGGACACCTGGATCGTCTGGGACCACCCCGAAGAGCTGAACGGCGAGAAGGCCAAAGCGACGCCGCTGGAATACACCGAGCAGTTGCTGGAAGTCGCGCGCGAAGCGGCGGACCGCGCGCATCCCGGCGTCAAACTCGTCAGCGGAGCGGTCTCGCGCACGCAGATCGAACCGTACTTGCTGGGACTCGCGGAAGCCGGAGCGCCGCGCTTGCTCGACGGCATCGGCATCAGCCCCACCACTGCACCTCTCGCGCCGGAAGACGGTTACCTCGACGTGACGCTTGCCCGCGCGCAGCGTATCCGGGCGCAGGAGCGCATCGCGCCTGAACTATGGGTGCTCGGTCTGGATTGGGCCACGGGCGATCAGCCCGGACAAGTGGGCGAACTGGACCAGGCCCGCATCGTGCCGCGTGCCTACGTGCTCTGCCGTGCACAAGGCATCGAAAAGATTCTGATCAAACCCGACGGTACCGACGCCCGCCCGCGCCGCGACAGCGCCGATCTGATCTACCCCGACGGCGCATTGCACGGACTCAAGCCTGCGGCGCTCTCGGTTCGCGCCGTGCGCGCGGCACTCGAATCGGCCAAGCTGGTCCGTGAAATCTTTCTTAACGACCGGTGGGAAGGCCTCGCCCGTGCGTTCCTTTTTAAAACCACCGACGGATCTTTAATCTTGGCCGCCTGGCGGCGCGAAGGCCGCAGCCTGCTCCTGCTGCCGGCCATCCCCGATCGCGCCCAGGATGCCTTCGGCAACGCGCTCGAACTGGCCGCTTCGGAAGGCCGGACCGCGTTGCCGCTGAACGAAGCGCCCGTCTTCGCGTACTTCAAAGCGCAGCCGTCCGATGAACTCGCGCGCAAGCTGGAAGACAGCCCCGTGCGCTTTGAAGATGCCGCCGAATCGGCGTGGAAGCAGCAGGTGGTCTTTCATCTCGACGTGGGCAACGAAGCCGATGAACGCGCGGCCAACTACAGCGCGACCGATGCGCGCCTCGTCGGGCCCCTGGACAGCTACTACCACAGCGAGTACGGCACGCGCGTCGTGGACAGTGGGCGGCACTTCAAAGGCGAGGAACGCTTCACCATCGAAACCGCGCCCTTCGGCGACGCCGATATACTTCTGCGCAAGCGCATCAACTACAGCGTTCCCGATCAACTCGTGAAGGTCTACTGCAACGGCCAGTTCGTTGGGCAGTGGATGGCGTACAAGCGCGACCGCCGCTACCGCTGGCGCGAGATCGCCTTCGTGATTCCGCAGCGCTTCTTCGCCGGACAGTCCAAGGCCGAGTTGAAGTTCACCGCGTTTGGCGAAAGCGAAGCCACCAGCTACGCCTACTGGGCTTCGCCGCTGAAGGCCCGTACGGTCTACATTTCCGATCTCCCGCTGCTCGTCGGTACCAGCGGATACGGGCCCTCGGTGAACCGCGACAAGAATGTGCTGGGCGGGCCGCTGCGCTTCTTCAAAGACGGTGCGGGAACCGTTTCGGCTAAGGGTCTTGGCACCAACGCCGCGGCAACCATCGGCCAGAGTCTCGTCGTGCTTCCCCTCAACAAGCAGTACAAGCGCTTTAAAGCGCGCGTCGGCATCGATGCGGCCACCAACGGGCGCGGCTCCGCGCGCTTCCGCGTCCATGACGGCATCAAGCTGATTTGGGAGTCGAAGGAACTGAACTACTACAGCGACCCTGTCGAGATCGATCTTGACGTGAGCGACGCGATTCTCGTCATGCTCTGGGTGGACGATGCCGGCGACGGTGAAAGCCACGACGTGGCCAATTGGTCCGATCTAAAGCTGGAGCGCAAATGAATCGCCAACGCTTGATAACTTTGGCGGGGCTGGCCTGCGCTTGCGCGTTCGCCGTTAAGGCTGGAGAGTTCGGCCCTGCAATCGCGCAATTGGACAATGCCGCGGCCTTCGAACGCATCGTCGCCGCAGGCTCGCCGGCCGTTCCGGAACTCCTCGCCGCACTTAAAGGTCCGCAGGCCGGCTTTGCGATCCGCGCCTTGGGACGCATCGGCGCAGCCGACGCCGTCTCCGCGCTTGCCGCGTGCGCCGCCGATCCGGACGGCGAGCGCCGCGCCGCGATCGCGTGGGCCTTGGGCCGATGCGGCGCGCAAGCCGGACTCGATACGCTGCTGAAGCTCACTCAAGACCCCTACGCCCCCGCGCGAGCGGCCGCCGTTCACGCCTTGAGCTCCGTCATGGACGAGAGCGTCGGCTCCGTGCTTGAGCGTGCGCTGGCCGATCCGGCCGCCGACGTTCGCCGTTCGGCCGCGCTGGCCATCGCACAAGGGAAGCGCACGGCGCTCTGGAAGCCGCTCGCGGCGCGCCTCGAATTCGCGGTCGAACGCGTTCCCGATCCCGGGCACCTCGCGGGCGCCAAAGATCCCGCTCCGCTCATCGATCAGGTGGTATGGGCCGAAAGCGATCTGCAAACCCGCCTCACCGTGGTGCAGGCGCTCGCGGCGATTCAGGTGCCCGACGCACTCCCCGCCCTGATTGCCTCGCTCGAACGCGCCGACAGCTTCTCGCGCCAGGCCACCGTCCGCGCCATCGAAAGTATGGGTCCATCCGCCGCGCCGGTTTGCCTGGGGCGCATCGTGCCGCTGGCTTACGATCAGGATAACATCGCCAAGCATATGCCGATCCTGCTCTGCAACGGGCATCTTGCTGTCGTCGCGGGCCGCTTGGGCGACGCGCGCTGCGTGCCCCATCTGCTCGACAGTCTCAAGCTTCCGGCCGATGCGCTAGGCAAGGACATGGACCTCACCGAACTTTTCATTCAGACCGTGGAGTTGTTGGGAAAATTCCGTTGCGAACGCGCCGCGGCGCCGTTGGCCGAACTCTATAAGCGCACCGAGGTCCTCCAGCTCAGCCAAGCGCTCGAGCGCTCGCTCTTGCAACTCGGCAGCGCCCCGGCGCGCCCGCTAGCCAGGAACCTCGACGATTACCGCGTCGCTCCGCAGTTCTTCCGCCTGTTGCGCCGCCCCGAATTGCGCACCCACGCCGCGCGGGACGGTATCTTGAAATTCCTCGCGCACGAATCCGAGATTGTCCGCCTCGAAGCCACCGAGACGCTGGGGCTCTACCTATACGAGAGCATCCTCGACGAATACGACTTCCCCATGCTGGAAGCGATGTATCTCGATCCCAACGCCGAAATTCGCGGTGCTTGCGCCCGCTGGAAAAAGCAGATCGAACAAAAGAGCGGAAACGAGGTGCGCCCATGAGCGCCGCAAGGAACCTTGCTCTGAAGATCCTGATCGCCGCGGGGCTCCTCTGTCTTCCGGCCGGCGCGCTGGAAGTCACGCTTCGGCTCGTGCGCGCGGAAGCACCCGAGCAGCCGGTTTCTTCCGTCGTCACGCAGATCGATGTGGACGCCGAACGCGAACAGGCGCAAGCCGAGCGCGACCGTATCGCCGAGCGCGCGAAGAACCTGAACCTCGAACCGGTCAAAGAGAATGAAGCCAAGCCGAAGGCCGAGTTCGACAAGTACGTGAACTACATGCGCGGCATTCTGATCGATGGAAAGCATCCGTTCCAGCGCACCTACCAAGGAAGCTACCTCGGCCGAAGCGACGAAATCAAACTCAGCCTTGACGATGGCGAGCATGTGATCGATCCCGGCGCGCATCGATTCACCATCGCCGGAGCCACGATTACCACCACCGATCCAACCCTGCGTGTGGACGGTTCGCGCATCGACGTACTCGCGTTTCCCGTCTCGCTGATCGCCGTCGACGGCAGCGCGGTGCGCGCGCTTCCGGCCGAACTCCGCCGCCTGCCCGTCATGCCTCGCTTGTACTGGAACAAAGAAGACCTGCTGCCTAAGGAAAAGCTGCTCGCCTCTAACGCCACCTTCGAACGCCTGACCTTGTACATGCTCGCCAATACCCAAGGAGCAGGCTACCGCGTCGTCCCCTCGGAGCGAAACTTTCACGTCAGCCCCGATGGCTTGACCGTCGTCGATGCGCAAGGTCAAGCGGTGAACGACCGTGGCGTGAGTGTCGAAGACCGCTTCACCTTGGTGCTGCCCAAGGTGGCCGTGCCGGTTGCCTTGCACGGGCCGCGGCTCAACGTCTCGATCGCCGGACCATCGGGGCTCTACAAAGGCAGGTCCGAAGAAGGCGGCGGCGGCCGCAAAACGCCCGAGGTCTTCTACGCGTTCAGTTCGCCCGAAGGTGCACGTATCGAGTTTGGTCGCCGCGCGAAGAACGGACCGGTAACCTTTCATGGAGACCTCGGCGAATTTCCGCGCAGGCGCATCGTGATCGACGCCAGATCTGCCGAATCCGAAGAGCCGCGTCTTTTGAGCGTCGCACTGCCCGCCGGAAGCGCGGAATCCGGGCAGCCGTTGCGCGCGCGCGTTCAGGTGAAGGATGCTCTCGATGCGCCGACGCTGGAACCGCTCGAGGTTGCGGCCTACGTCTGGACGCGCCCCGTCCTGCGTGAGGACGGTTGGTTGGGCGAATCGCCGTCGCCCGAAGTGCCAGGAGAAGAATGGCGCCGCGTGAACGTCTGCGCCGCGAGCGAACCCGAACAATACGACCTCGTGATGCCCGATCTCCCAGGAAACATGTACTGGTTGCGCATCGTCGCCGCGCGCAGAGGAGAGGCCGCGCCGCAAGCCAACTTAAGCGCCGACTTTCTGCAAGGCATTGTGCATCCGGAGGCGCGTCTCCAAGTTTCGGTTTTCTGCCCGTCGGGACGTCACGCCTTCTTGCGTGGAGCTGAAATTCCCATCAGCATCGTGCTCAAAAGCGCCGCCGCGATTCCCGCGGGCAAGCTGAAGCTCGAATTGCGCCGCGGCGACCGGCGTTATACCGTCTGCGAACGCGACGTCGCCGCCCAAGGTCCGGGTCGAATTCCTTTTCACTTCGTGCTCGGCAAGCAGGCCAGCTTGGCGTTGGAGGAAGGCGACTACGACCTGAACGCCTTCGTCGGCGATGCGCAATCGAATCGCTGGTCGTTGCGCATTTCGGAAGGCCGCAGCAAACGGCCCAATCCCATCTTTTTGGATGGTTGCTTCTCCAGTCTGAGCGTAGACGGCGGTATCGAATTCGTGAACGTGCCCGAGAGCATCGCCGAAGCAAACGCAGCGCGGCGCATCTTTAAGCGCAATGCAGAACTCCTCGCCCGAAAGGGCGACTTGGCCATTCCGAATTGGTATGTATTCAATCCACTCGCCAAGTATCAAGGACGGGACTCTTCAAGCGAAGTGGCTCAAGTCGAAGCGCTGTTGCGCGCCGACCTGTCTTTGCCCGCGCACGAAGTCTTTTACTACCAAAATCACTTCGAGGCCGTTTCCGAAGCGCTGGGCTTCGAAGGCATGGGCCATATGTCCGGAGCCGTCTGCAACTACAGCCCCATCAGCCTGATTCACAGCATAGAGAAGGAAGTGCGGTCCGAGACGCGTAAGTTCCAATTGATTACTCAGATCCAAGATAAATTCGAGAACTTCGAAGGACTCGTGCCCGTCTACCCGAACACCGATCCCTTGGGCAACTCGGAAGTCGTCGATCGCAATCGGTACAACCGAATGCAGGCGCTCTTGAAGGAGTTCAACCAGCGCCACGGCTTCGACCCGCCTCACTACAGCGATGCCTCCAACTACCTCCACGCCTATTTGAAGGATCGCCAGGTGCCTCCAGAACTGGCCGAGAACGGAAGACGTTGGGAGGCGTGGATGACGCGCACCAATTCTCTGATGGGCGAATTCTACAAGCGCGTGCGCGACGCGGTCGAACCCCTGCATCCCGGTCTGAAATTGGCCAACCTGGGGCCGGGGTGGGGCGCCACCGGAGGCGATTCTTACCACGTCACCTACAACGCGAACCAGTCGCCCGTCGGCGTCTGGACCGGTTTCAGCGATTTCGGCTGGCAGCTTATTTACGAAGACTTTTTGCGAACGCGCTTTGTCCGCATCTGCGGAAACGAACTTTGGGGCGCCATCAGCAACGCCGGCCTTACCGGTCCGCAGAATTTGAAAAATCACGTGGCCGGTCATCTGGCTTCGGGCGTGCAGTCGGTCGGATACATGGGCATGGGTACCGGCAAGCCTGAAGATTTCAGAAAGCCATTTTACGAAGAAGAGTTGAACGAAATTAGGGATCTCCTGCACACCTACGGGCCGGCTTTAGGCGCCGCCAAGCCGCTGGGTGAAGTGGGTATCTTTTATCCCTTCCATCAAACCATGTACGAGTCGCTCGCCGTCTCGCATCCCCAATGGCTTCCCGGCAACGGATTATGGTGCGCTCAGGCTTGCCTTATGCAGCTCACTTCACTGGGCTTCGACGCGCTCTTCGTCACCGAAGAGATGATCGACGCCGGCGAACTCAACCGCTTCCGCATGCTGATTCTCCCATCGCTGCATTACGCGCAACCCAAACATCTGGAAGCGATCGCCAAATTCGCCGAACAAGGCAAACCCGTCTTTACCGGTTCCCTCTCGACTCTCGTACCGCCCGGCGCCGTGAAGATCGAAAACGATTTCAGCGAACTCAGCATCGCCGACAAGCGTTGGGGCCTCGCGTATCCGCAGGACGACGCTCACGCTTGGATCCTGGCCGAGATGAGTCGTAAACTGCCCGAACTCAAACGCGTGCTTTTGGAGAAGTTCAAGCCGTACGCCGAAGCCGTCACTTCCGACACGCTGGTGCAAACTTTGGCCGCCGGCGATGTCCGTTACACCGTGGTTTGGAACCTGCGTTTCCCGAGCTTCATGGGTACCACTCGCATCGCACGGAATCATTCGGTCAGCGCCTTTTACGGAGAAGCCAACGAGCACACGCTCGTCCCGCAGGTCGCGCGCGTGCGCCTGCGCGAAGAAGGCCGGGTGCTCTACGATCTTTTCAGCCAGCGTCCGGTCGAGGTGCGTAAAGCTGAGGACGGCCGTCTCGAAGTCGATTGCGACCTCAGTCGCACCCCGTTCCGCATTCTGGTCGGCCTCCCCGAACCCGCGGCGCGCTGGAGTATCGAGCGCCCCGAGTCCGCGGCGCAAGGCCTGAGTTTCCCCGTGCGCTTCACGCCGTTGGGCGCACAGGGCGAGCCGCTTCAGGCGCACTTGCCGATGGAAGTTGAGTTACGGGACGCGCAGGGCGGGTTGGTGCGGAAGGAAACGGGATTGGGCTCGCCGGCTTGGTCGCTCGACCTGCCCGCGCCTCTCGGTCCGCAGCCAGGCAAGTGGACCTTGCGCATCAAGGAACTCGTCTCTGGTCGCGTCGCGCAGGCCTCCGTCGAGGTGCGCGCGCCCGAAGGCCTGCCGTTGGCCGCCGCGTTGATCGAAGTGCCCGCCGTGGACATCCAGCGCCGCGGCTTGATCGAAGCCTTCTTTGCGGTGCGGCGTACCGATCAAGCCGAAGTCTGGATTCCACTAAGCGAAGGGCAGCGCGGCGAATGGAAGGCTGTTGCCGAAGAAGCCCGGGAAATGCTCAAAATCCTGGGCATCCGCTCGCGTCTCGTCAGCCTCGCCGATCCGGAACTGTACGCGGCGGGCGAACGAGTTCACCTGTTGGAAGGCTGGACCGAAATGAATCCCGGCTCGTACATCGAGCATCCCTTGCTTCTTTTAGGCGCCGAAGCGCAGCATAAATTGATCGAGGAAATCCAAGAGAGCCAGCTTCTAGTCCGTCCGCTTACGGAAAATTATCCGGGCCCCCGGCGAGGTGTGCTCGCGGCGGTGCGCAGTCCGTTCGCACCCGATCGCGACGTGGTCTGTGCGCTGGGACCCGATCCGTCGGGCGTCCGCGCGGCTCTCAAGAAGCTGGCCGAACTCGGCGCCGCGCCCGCGCCGCTCGTTCCGCCGCCCGCTCCCGTACTGGCCGCCGTGGAAGACGCCGGCCGGCTCGAGCCCGGCTCGGCCTTCGAACGCATGGACGGTTCACCGGTCCTCCACGTGGTTGCGCCGCGCAAAGACGAACCCCTCGTCTTCGCCAGCACCGGATATGCGAAGAGTTTCTTCCTGCTCGACGAAACCGGGGCCGTGCGTGCAGAAGAAAAGATCGGCCATTGCAACATCGAAGGCGTCTGGCGCGTGGGCAACGCGGGCCGAATCCTTGTGCTCGCCGAAGCCTGGATGTACTGCCGCGAGCCCGACGGAAGCATCGCCTGGCGTCTGCCCATTCCGCCGCAGTGGCGTAAATCCCGCTGCTTCGTCGATCCGCAAGGCCGCTACGTCGCCGTGCCGCGCGGCAACGGCCTCGTGATCCACGACTTCGCGCTCAAGGAACTTTGGCGTTTCGACGAATGGGACAGCTATCAGTCTACGCGTGAAATTCTTTTCGGCCGCTCCGCGACCTGTCTGGGCCTGCTCGACGAAGGCGACACGCTCGTCTATCGCCTCGAAGGCAGAGCGCCGGGCATCGGCGGTCGCGACGGCGACGACATCGTCTTCTGCGACGCGCTGACGGGAAGCGTGCGAAAGTCCATTCCTTTCGATGCCGCGCGCATAGAAGCGGCCGCGCCGTTCGAACGCCGCGACGCGCCCAAGCTGGAAAAATTAACGCTCCTGCCCGCAGGCGGCGCTTTGGCGCACATCAAAACCCGGCGCGGGCACGAATCTCTCATCATGCTGGACGCCGCTTTTACGCCCACACAGATCGAACGCTTTCAGGCGCCTACCTACACGGGCGGCCTCTCGACGCGCAGCCACGTGACCGTGCTTCCGGATCGCAGCCTCCTCTTTGTGGTCGGCGATACGCTTTGCCGTTCCGATCCTGCGTGGCAATCGCTCCGCGTCGTTGCGCGACCTGAGGGGATCTGCACCGTCGCCGTCGATCTTGAGCGCGAACGTCTCGCGCTCTCCGACTCCTCCGGCGAACTCGTCGTCCTGAATCTGGATCTCGCGCCACAGTGGTCGGTCCCGCTCGGCGGCGCCGCACGGCTCGCGTGGTTGCCGGACGGTCGCCTCGCCGCCGGAACCTTCCGCGGCAGCGCGATCATGCTTGATGCCGATGGAAAGCAACTTTGGGCGAGCGACTTGCATCGCTTCGCGCCGCCGGCCGAAGTGGAAGCACGTTGGAGCGAACTCGAACGCATTCCGGGTCCATCGGATGCCGCCGGCGCGTTGCCGTGGACCGACCTGGAGAGGCAGGTGCCGCTCGGCGCCGACCTTGCCGGACTCGACGGAGCCATCGGCGCGCAGATACCGCAAAAGGCCGAACTGCAAGGCAAGCCGTTCGGAACCTACCTGCTGGAGTGGACCTGCACGCCGGAACAAGGCGAACTATCCTTATCGCTTTCCGCGCTCGAATTCGAAAGCGTGGTCGGCGCAGGAGAAGGCTTGGCGCCGGAGGAACGCGTATCGCTCTCCGCGCGGGTGAGCGGGAAAGATTCGCTGACGCAGCGCGCCATCCTCAAGCTCGGCGATCGTCCCGATCGCATCGAAGTCCGCGTCGCCGCCGTCGGTACCGGGAAAGCCCATAGCCGGGTCACGATTCGTGCGCTCGAATTTCCTTCGGAAAACGTGGTGCTTTTCAAGGCTCTCTACCGCGACCAGACTTCCATTAAAGCCCAGATCGATCCGCCCACGAAAAGCATTATGGCCTTCTACAACGTAAAGGAAACGGACTCGCCCTTTCCCGCACAGTGGCTCGACCCCATGTGCTTGGTCAACGGGCGTGCGTTCGAGCGCGAAGCCGGGCTCTATGCCGGCAAGTGGTTCGGCAGCGGGGACACTTTTAAAACCTCCAGCAACGAAGCGATCGTTCCATGCGCCGTCGAGCTTGAACTCTCGCGCAAACGCATCCTCACGCACGTGGCTCTGGCCGAAGACCCCCAGCTCAGCCGTATGTCCACCTTTACGGTAGATGCTTTCGTCGAAGGGCGCGAACTGCGCAAAGATCTCTCGGAGTACGAAAAGCGCCAGCTTCAACGCGGCTTCTGGATCAATTTGGCGAAGGTTCGCGGAAATGCGGCCCCGTACACCGTGATCAAGTTCGACAAGCCCGTCTACACACGCAAGCTGCGTGTGTATGTCCTTGAAGGCCATTCTTCGCTCAGCGAGATCGAGTTGTACGAGATGCCTGCCTCGAAATTGCGCGCCGGGGCAGGTGAGGAATCGAAATCCAAGGAGCTCGGGAATGATTAAGCGTACGCTTCTTGGATTCGGCCTCCTGATGCTTGGGCTGGCGAACCTCGCGGCTGCCGGCGAGGCGAAGG
The DNA here is from genome assembly GCA_045863855.1 of Planctomycetota bacterium. GTDB lineage: Bacteria > Planctomycetota > SZUA-567 > H5-PLA8 > H5-PLA8 > H5-PLA8. Next base: position 27,081 of record BTVV01000035.1, read on the forward strand.
CCGGCGCTTGGATGGAGGGTTGGCTGCTCCGAGCGCCGCTCGAAACGCCCGAGCCCTCCGCCTCGTACTCGGTGATCCTCGAGCACGGTGGAGCGCTTCAACCCGACGCCCGTGACCTGCGCGTCGTAGACGGCGACGGTGCGCCCGTCAGCCATTTCGTGGCGCATGCCGACGATCGTACCCTGCGCGTCATCTTCGATGGCGCTGCTCGATCGAAAGCGTATGCGCTTTACTGGGGCAACCCCGATCCCAATCTCGCGCCGGCTCCGCAAGGAGTCGTTCCTTTTGGGCGGCCCGACTGGATGCCCTTGGGCGGCTACAGCGCTCGGAGTTTCAGCACCGCCGGACCGTTTAGTCGCCTGGAAATGCTGCACTTGAAGCCGCTCCTTGAAACCTTCGAACGTATCCGTGAGCGTTCTCGCGCGGCCGAAGACGAACAGGCGCAAAAGCAGCCCGACCCCAAGAAGCGCCAGCCGTTTCGCGCCGAAAATTTCTATCCGAACACCAGCGTTCCCTTCGGAACCCCAGCCCAGTGGTTTCATCATTTCCGGGCCGAAATCGAGATTAAAACCGCCGGCAAGTATCGCTTCGTGGTGGGCGACGAGAATTTCAGCCACCAATACTTCAACCTGCTCCTGCTGGACGAGAACCGCGAAAGCGCTGCGATACCGGGATGGTATACCGAGGCTTACGGCGGAACCTGCTACGACCTCTCCGGAGAAGTGGAGTTGAAACCCGGCGTGCATGTCCTGGAATTGCTGACCAACCGCGACTCACCGCGTTTGCGGATGGGCAACCTGAGCACCGGAAGTCTGCCGGAATTTCTTAACGGAATGCAGGCGCATTTCCGGGATGCCGCGCCGGTCACGCCAGGGCCGGTCGAGGCCTCCGGGCAGGCAGTTGAGCGCGCCTGGGTCGCCATCGCAAATGCGTGGATCGAGCAAGGACGCCACGAGAGGGCCCGGGCGCTCTGCCGGTTTGCCGAATTGGCGCTTCACGCGCAGCCGGAATGGACTCAGCAATTTAGGGCGGTCTCCGAACGAGCAGCGGCCGCCGCATACGACCGCGATTGGCTCACCGAAAGCAAAGGGCCCGACCGCGCCGGCTACGTACCAGGTTCGGCCTTTCAGCCGCCCCTTAAGTGGGTACAGCCTCCAACGAACGAACCCTTTAACCTTGGCGGTGCGGTTTGGGCGCGCGGCAAGCTCTGGAATGCGTTTCCGTTTCAACCGCAGGACAAGCCTTGGAACCTCACCAGCGCGCTCTGTTTGCACGACGGCATCCTGTACGGGAGCACCAAGAACGGCGCTGTACATGCGTTGGACCTCGAGCGCGAACGCACCCGCTGGTCTTTTCCCGCAGGCGGCGCATGCGTCGGCGCGCCGCTGGTTTACCGCAACCGGCTTTACCTGGGCAGCCTCGATCGCCGCGTTTATGCGCTCGACTTGGCCACCGGACGCATGGCCTGGAATTACCCCGCTAACGGGTGGATCGAAGGCGGTCCTTGCGCGGCCAACGGGCGCATCGTCGTCGCCAGTCAGGATGGATGTGCCTACGCGCTCGACGCCGAGTCGGGCGTCGAACGCTGGCGGGCCAAACTCGGTGCCGAATCCTCCGCCACCCCTTCCACCGACGGGCGCACCGTGTTTCTGGGCAATCACGCCGGAACTTTCTTCGCTCTGGATCTCGAGACCGGTGCCGAACGCTGGCGCTACTCTGCCCAATCTCCTATTCGCGGAGGCTCCTGTCTGGCCGAAGGCTGCGTCTATTTCGGCGACGATGCCGGCATGATTCACGCGCTCCGCTCGGACACCGGCGCCGCCGCGTGGCCGCAAGCCACCCCCGTCGGCGGCCCCGTCCACGCCGCGCCCATTCGCGTCGGCTCCATATTGTATGGAGGAACGATGGAAGGAGACCTGTACGGCATCGACGCGGCCACCGGATCGCGCGGTTGGACCGCTCGCATGCCTCTCACCCACGGCTCCCAAAAGCCGGGCGCCGTCGCGCGCCCGGCCGCCTACGCCGAAGGTCGTTTGATCTTCATGAACCGCCGCAGGACGGGTGGTGGCGGCGTCACCGTGATCTACGGAGCCGGTCACGCCGGCCCTCTGCAGATCCCGCGCTCCGATGCTTCCGCCAAGGCCGATGGCGTCCTCGACGAACCGCTCTGGCAGCGCGCGGCAGCGCTTCCGCTTTACCGTAGCAACGGCATGGCCGGCGACGACGAACTCGAAGCCCGGGTCACCTGGGACGCCGAACGACTATACGTCGGCTTGGTTCGCCGAGTGCTTCCCGGCAAGTCTGCGCCGGTCGAAGGCGCGCGCATTTCGGTATACCTCGATCCGCGCCGCAACGGAGCCGCCGTATGCCGCTTTACCTTGGCATTTCCAATGAATCTGGAGCAGGAAATACGAACCGTCGTCGAAGCCGGCGGCCAAGCCGAGCGCATAGCCAAGGAAGTGGAAGCTTGGAAGCTCAAGGACCGCGACCCCGAGTTTAAGCCCGAATGGTCGGCTGCTTCCGGTGCGCAAGCGCCGGCCTTCGAAAGCCCCAGCCCCGCGGCTCCCGGCGAAGTGCGCTGGACCGCCGAGCTAGCCATCCCATTCGCCGCTCTGCCCAAAGCCCTTACAGGGCCGCCCGCGAATGGGACCACCTGGCTCGCCCAAGTTGTGATCTCGGCGCCGCCCGGCGAGGACGCGAAGCCTTGGGCCGCAACGCCGACCGCCGAGGATACCGTGGCCGGCCGCTCGAACTGGATACCCCTTCAATTCATGAACGAAATCAAAAAATAAAGGCACGGGCATTCATGCTCCAGCAAGTCAAACCCATTTGTGCCCTACTGCTCCTCTGGTGTTCGCTGTCGGTTGCCGTCGAAGACGCCAAACTCAGCGACGCCGAGCGTGTACTGGCCGTCACCAAGCCACTGGAGCATCCACGCGGCAAACGCCCGCCGCTGATCCTCTGGACGCCCAACTTCCCGCCGCAAGCCAGCGACGATGAACTCGAACGCATCCTAAAGGAACTCAACACACGCGGCATCGCCTTCCTCACGCGTTGGCAGCATGGAAAATTTGAGCAACACGCCCCCTATGCCATACGCATCGCTCAATTGCAGAAGAAATTGGGCATAGAAATTGTGATAGACGGAACCGGTATTGCGCATGGCTTCTACGATGGCACGCCACCAACCGGGCACGTGAGTGCGGACGGAAAGCCTTTCTTCGATTCGTCCTTCTTCTGGCGGCCGGGCTGCCCGTTTGCCGTCCAATCCCGCTATGCCCCCATGCGCGAACGGACGGAGGCCTACCTGAAGGCCTACGCCGATGCCGGCGTGCCGGTCGATTACTGGCTCGCCGATTGGGAATTCGACGGCCCCGAAGAATGGAACGAAGGCTGGGCCGCCGCGCAGCGCTGTACCCGGTGCTTGGAAAAGATTCCGGATTTAGCGAAGAATTTCGAAGCCTTCGCCAAAGCCGTGCGTGCCGTCCGATCCGAAATGCAGCGCGAAGCGTTCACCGCGCCGATCTTGAAGCAGTTCCCTGCTGCCCGCGTCGGAAATTACGCTATCGCGCCCCACGACGGCCACCGCTACTGGTGGGACTTCTTCGAACAGCGCAAGGAAGGACTACCCTACGTCCGCGAGCACAAAGCACTGTATCGTCCGTGGGCCGATGAATTCACGCCTTCCGGATACACCTGTGCCATGCCGGTCCTCTACACCTGGTATCATTATGCAGCCGATTACGAATTCAAAAACGCCCAGTACCGCTGGTTCTATCCCCTGCTGAAGGAAGCTACGTCCACCGCGCGCCATACCCCCAAGCAGGTTCCTTCTCTGGCTTTTGTCCATTGGACGACCACCAACCCGCCGAAGGAAGGTTTGCCGCAAGGTTTCGAACCCATGTCGCGCGCGATGTATCAGGAATTCCTCTGGCACGCGCTTCTGCGCGGACACGACGGTTTCGCCATGTGGTGCCCCGCGAACGAACTGGAGGCCGAAGTTCCTGCCGTGCACGAAGTCTACGCCCAAGCACAGGCCTTTGCGGAGTTTCTCGAGCAGGGCGAGCCAGTGCTATGGGATGTGCCTGCGGAACCAAGCAGCGTAATTTCTGCGCTCAAATGGAATAATAAATACCTGGTGCGCCGAACGGATTTCGAACCGAATCCCCAGGCCGTACGCATCGAAATTGAGGGTAAAGCCGTCAGCGTTCCCCCCTCGGAAGGAAAGTGCCAGATTATCGGAGCGCCTTGAGTCAGCGGTTTAAAACCAGCTCCGCGTCTTCCAGCACATAAACGCCCGCCAATTGCCCATGTCGGATCAAAGGATCGATCCGTAGCGTTCCGCGCACCGTGACCGCATTCACGATCCCCGGCATCAGCAATCCCGCCTGCGCGCTGCGAACTTCGACTACTTCAAAGATATTCGTCGGCGGAAGCAGGCAGCAGTCGTCCAGCACCGAGCGGTTCAGGATGAACTCATGCCGCGCCGCCGAACTCTCGGCTACCACCGTATATCCACGCAATTCCACCGCCATATCCTTCAGAAATGCCAAGCGCGCCGGAAACGCAAGCGTTCCGTCGCCCGGCTTTGCCGTCTCCAGTGCCGAAACGAATAAGTCCCACGTCACGCGGTATGGATCCTCCCGCGTTCCGGATCCGCGAAGTTCGTAGAAATCGTCGAGCACCAGCATGCCGTCGGGCTTGCGCAAAATGCGAGGGCCGGATTCGCGCACCACTTCGCCCTGCAAGGGTGCTCGAATTTTGGGCGTTTCGTGCGAGGTCATGGCTTCCTTTGGAATGGCAGGCTTGGCCTGAATTTCCGGAACCTTCGACGGCCGGATCGGTTTCTCCCGCGCCCGATCGAGCAGCGCGTCGGGCAACAGAGGCGCCGGTTCGGACGAACGCATCGAGAAACCCGCCGGCGGACGCAGCGCCACCGCATACGCGGTGCTCGCGAAAAGCAGCAGAAGCGAGATCCAGAACGCTTTCATGCGCTTAACCCAGCGGATGCAATTGTTTGACCACCGGTGTCCGGTAGGCCGCCAGGGCCGGCGCCAAGCCCGCGAATAAGGCCAGCAAAACGGTCCCTGAAATCACAAGCAGCGTGGATGAGTCGAACAGCGTTGCCTCTACTGCCAATCCCAAGCGTTCGCGTAATGCGTTCGAGGCCAGCCAGCTCCCAGCCGCCGCGAATGCCGTGCCCAGTAGCGCGCCGCACAGTCCCAGCAGCGCCGATTCCGTCAGGACCATCGCGCACAGCCGCAGGCCGCTGCAACCCAGCACGCGCAGCACCGCCAGTTGCCGCCGCCGTTGAGCCATCGAATGGTACAGCGAGAGCAATATCGAAACGGTGCTCGAAAGCAGAACCGCCACCGCCAGCGCCAGCAGCACTCGGTCCACGTGCCCCACGATCTCCCAAAGCTGCGCGATCTCCTGCTCCGGCGCCGCCACCGTCACGTCGCCGCGCGCGCGCAAGGCCCCGTATACCTGCGGCAGCAGCGCCGACTGCTCCGCGCCTTCCCGTGTCGGTAAGCGCCAGTAAATGCTTGTAATTTTGCGGTCCACTTCATCGACTTCGCCCTCCGTCGTGGGCGACAGTTCGCTCAAACTTCCGCCTTCCGAGAGCAGAGCGCGCTTGCGCCGTTCGTGCGCGTGCACGATCCAGCTCGCCTGCAGTGTGGTGAACAGCGCGCGGTCCTGCGGTCCGCCCGTCTGACTCAGCACTCCAACGACTTCGAACTCGAAGCCCGCATGCGTGCCGTCTGCGGTGGCATTCGGCGTACGCAGCCCGTGATCTAAAAGAATTCGGTCCCCCACCGCCAAGCCCGTATCCCGCGCCGCGCGCGCGCCCAGCACCACCTCGAATGGCTGTTCGAAGAATTTCCCGGCTTTCAGTTCCCACGGGATCTGCGGTCCCGGCTGGAAGCGTTTGAAGAAATCGTGCGTCGTCGCGAGCACCGGATGCCCGCGGTAGCTGTCGCCCAGTTGCACCGGGATCGCGAATTCGTGCGGAAAGGTTTCGATTAATTCACGGTACTGCGGCCAAGTCAACGCACGAGCCGGCGCGCCGGCCAGGAAGATTCCGTTCAGCACCGAGACCAGCGGGCTCGCGTCGCGGCTCACCAGCAGGTGCATCGTTCCCGGCCCGCGTTCGAACGCCCGCCGTCCGGCTTCGCGCAACTGCGCCAGCGTCAGCAACAACCCCGCTGCCACGGCCACCGAAAGCACCGTTACGCCCGCCGAATAGCGCCGCGATCGCAGGCTCTGCCGCACGAACGAGAAATCGGTCATCATGGCGCGGCCGCTCCCTCGGGCTGCTCGGAAGCTTCGCTAAGCGTAAGTTCCCGGTCGAAGCGCGCCGCCAGCGCCGCGTCGTGGCTCACCACCAGCAAGGCCGCCCCGTGCGCGCGGCACGCGCCCTGCAACAGCGCCATTGCCGCATCCCGCGCAGCAGGATCCAGGCTCGCCGTCGGCTCGTCGGCCAGCACCAGCGCAGGCTCGCACGCCAGCGCCCGCGCCACCGCCACGCGCTGCTGCTGTCCGACGCTCAATTCCTCCACCGGCGCTTCCGGCGCGTCGATTCCCAACTCGCGTAGCAGCCGCTCGGCTCTCGCGCGATGCTCCGCGCCCGGCACGTTTGAAAACATCAGCGCCGCCATTACGTTTTGAAGCGCCGAAAATCCGGGTAATAAGTGGAAAGTTTGAAAGACCATTCCGATGCGCTGGCCGCGGAAGCGATCGCGGTGCGCGCCGCGCAGCGCGTGGATCTCTTCGCCGTGCACCAGCACGCGCCCTTGCTGCGGATCCAGCAACCCGGCTATCAAATACAGCAGCGTGCTTTTGCCCTGCCCCGACGGTCCCGCCAGCAGCGCTTGCTCGCCCGCGCTCAGCTCCAGCGCGCGCACGCGAACCGTCCACGGGCCGTTGCCGTCCGGCTTGTAGCGGAATCCGAGATCGCGAATTTGCAGCGCTGAGGTGGATGCCATGCACGGGCAATTCTATGCGCCCGGGCCTTCAAGGCCAGCGCGGGAGTTCCCTCGGTAACGGCGCGTCCTTGCGGTATCCCAGCGCGTAACCGGCCTGCACGAGTTGGTGAATCTCCTTCGTGCCTTCGTAGATCACCGCGCCGCGCGAATTGCGCCAATAGCGTTCCACCGGAAACTCGTTGCTGTACCCGTACGCTCCGTGAATTTCGATCGCGTGGTCGGCGCACTGCTGCGAATTCACCGTGTTCGTCCACTTCGCCATCGAAACCTCGCGAGTGCAGCGCTGCCCTTGATTCTTCATCCAGCCGCAGCGCCGCACCAGCAGATCGCCCACGTCGATCGACTGGACCATGTACGCGATCATCTGCTGCACGAGCTGATGCTTGCCGATCACTTTCCCGCCGGCCGAGCGTTCGTTCGCGTACTTGGTCGACGCATCGAGGCACGCCTTCATCAGGCCCACGCAGCCCGCCGCCACCGTGTATCGCCCGTTGTCCAACGCGCTCATCGCGACCTTAAAACCGTTCCCCTCGCCGCCCAGCACGCGGTCCGCGGGGATCTCGACGTCCTTAAACGCCACGCCGCCCGTCGCGCCCGCGCGCACGCCCAGCTTTCCTTTCAGGTCGTACGGCTCGACGCCCTTCCACGCCCGGTCGACCAGAAACGCTGTGATCCCATGCGAATCGCTCGCCGCCTGCTTCGCGCGGTCGGTATACGCCATCACCAGGTACACGTCCGCGATCGTCGAAAGGCTGATCCAGATCTTCTCGCCGTTCAGGATATAGCGGTCGCCCTTGCGTTCGGCGAAACACTGCAAGCCTGCCGGATCGCTTCCGCACGCCGGTTCGGTGAGGCAGAAGGTGCCGATCCGCTCGCCGCGCGCCAGCGGAATCAGGTGCGCCTTCTTCTGCTCTTCGGTGCCCCATTGATACACCGCCAGCGAATGCAACCCGTTATGCACCGATAAAATCACGCGCGCCGACGTATCGACGTACTCCATCGCCTCGCTCAATATGCCCAGCGCGTGGTAGTCGAGCCCCAACCCGCCGTACGCTTCCGGTATGCAGATCCCCAGGAAGCCTTCTTGGCCCATCTTGCGGTAAATCGCCGGATCGGGCTTCGCCTGTTCGTCGCGCTCGCGCAAGCCCGGCTCGACTTCGCGCTTCGCGAAATCCAGCGCCCCGCGCCGCAACTCTTCATGCTCCGACGTATACGTAAGATCCATGCGCGAATGCTCCTTAGATCGATCAATGAAAATCGAAAATCTACCGCCTCAGATTAGCAGAAATTCAAAATCCAAATCGCCTACTTCAACTCCTCCATGATCTCCGCCAGCGCCGCAGGCGGCGGGCGCAGCATCTCTACGCCCAGCGCGGAGAGCGGTTCGTCGACCAGCCCGCATTGCGTATCGAAGGCCGGCCGCGACGGATCGAAGTACAACAGCCCCGTCGGGAGCAGCTTTTCGCCGCGCGCACGCTCGAACAGTTCGAAAGCCGCGCGCCGGCTCTGCGGATCGTAATCCGCCGCCGTGCGCAGCAGGCGGATCGCCGAACCGTCGTGCAGCGCCAGTTCGCGCACTTCGCCCGGCTCTAATTCGATCTCCGGATGCGGCTCGAAATGCGGGATGAAATCGATCGCGTGCAGCGGCTCTTCGTGCTCTTTCACGTAACCGTACGACTTCGTCGAACTCGGATGATTGTTGAAGGTGACGCACGGCGATACGACATCGATCAGCGCCGTGCCGTCGAAGCTCAAGGCGGCCTTCAAGAGCGCCGCCAGCTGAGTACGGTCGGCGCTGAAAGTCCGCGAGACGAACCCGCAGCCCAGTTCCAGCGCCAGCGCGCAGCAATCGATCGGCGTCTGCCGGTTCACCTCGCCGCCCCGGTGCACGCTCCCCTCGTCGGCCGTCGCGCTGAACTGGCCTTTGGTCAGTCCGTACACGCCGTTGTTCTCGATAATGTACGCCATGCGTACGTTCCGCCGCAGCAGGTGCGCGAACTGTCCCAGCCCGATGGAAGCCGTATCGCCGTCGCCCGTCACGCCCAGCCCGATCAGCGAACGGTTGGCCAGCAACCCCCCCGTCGCGATCGACGGCATCCGCCCGTGCGTCCCGTTAAAGCCTTGCGCGCGGCTCAGGAAATACCCCGGCGTCTTCGACGAACAGCCGATCCCGCTGAATTTCGCCACGCGATGCGGAGGAATATTCAGCTCGTAGCACACAGCGATGATTTGCGCCGTCACCGAATCGTGCCCGCAGCCCGGGCAGAGCGTCGACTTCCCGCCCGCATACGCTCCGCGGCCCAATCCCAGGGCATTGGTTGAAGTAGAAGTTGTTTGAGCAGACATTTCAAAATCCTCACCGAGCCGAACGAATCAACTAAAACGGAAAGGGTAGGTCAAGACTCAGCAAGCTCCGTTGGCCGTTAATCCAAAGCCCCACATTACGCCACCACCTCCGCGGCAATCGTCGCCGCATCGATCGGCATACCGCCAAAATGCAGGATCGACCGGAATTTGGACGCCAGTTCACCGGGCAATTCGGCCTTCAAAATCGAGCGCATCTGCCCGTCGCGGTTCTGCTCGATCACGTAAACCGTCTCGTGCCGCCGCACGAACGCTTCCACCTCCGGATGCGGCGGCAGCGCGCGCAGGCGCAGGTACTCCGTCGCCACGTCTTGCGCCGACAGCAGGTCGCGCGCTTCTTCCACCGCTGCGTGCGAACTCCCGAAGGCCAGCAAGCCGATCCGCGCCCCCGCGTCGCCCGTCATGATCGGCGCCGGCAACGCCGTGCGCGCCGTCTCGTACTTCCGCGCGATCCGTTCCAGGTTTTGCGCGTACTCCGCCGGATCTTCCGTGTACTGGCCCTTCGCATTATGCCCGCTGCCGCGCGTCAAAAAGCCGGAGTCCGGATGTGCGTTACCGGGCAGCGTGCGGCGCGGAATCCCGTCGCCGTCCGGATCTTCGTAGCGGAAAAACGGCCGGCCTTGCTGCGCCAGCGATTTTAACTCCTCTTCGCTCAGCACCTTTCCGCGGTCCAGTCCCGCGGCCGGGTAGGGGAAGGGGTCGGCCATCCAGAGGTTCATGCCCAGGTCCAGATCGCTGAGCACGAAGACCGGCGCCTGGAAGCGTTCGGCCAGATCGAACGCCTGGCCCGTCAGTTCGAAGCATTCGCGCGGCGTGCCGGGGATCACGCAGAGCTGCTTCGTGTCGCCGTGGCTCAGGTAATACACCTGCAAAAGGTCCGCCTGCTGAGTGCGCGTCGGCAGACCCGTCGACGGCCCCGCGCGCTGCACGTCCACGATCACCGCCGGAATCTCGGCGTAATACGCGTAGCCCGCCCACTCCGACATCAGGCTGATCCCCGGACCGCTCGTCGCCGTCATCGCCCGCGCACCGGCCCAGCCCGCGCCCAGCACCATCCCGATGCTCGCCAGTTCGTCCTCCGCCTGCACCGCCGCGAAGGTGAACTTGCCCGTCGCGGCGTCGCGTCGGTAGCGCCGAGCGTAATCGATGAACGCCTCGCACAAGCTAGACGACGGCGTAATCGGATACCACGCCAGCACCGCGCAGCCCGCGAAGAGCGCGCCAAGCGCCGCCGCGCTGTTTCCGTCGACGATGATCTTCCCCGCGGTTTCTTGCATCGGTTCGACGCGGTATCCGCACGAACCACGGAAGCGTTCGCGCGCGTACGCCGCGCCCAGTTCCAGCGCCGCGCGGTTCGAAGCGATCGCCTTCTCTTTGCCCTTCAATTGCTGCCGCAGCGCACGGTCCAGCGCCGCCGCGTCGAGCCCCAGCAGCTCCGCGAGCACCCCCACGTACGCCATGTTCGACAGCAGCGTCCGGATCCGCGCGTCCGCGTTCGGCAGCCCGCCCACCAGTTTCGCGAACGGAACGCCGAAGAAACGCACATCGGCGCGCGAGCCTTCCAGCGCCAGCGGTTCGTCGTAAATACACAAACCGCCTGGCTGCAACCCCGCCACGTCGCGCGGCGCCGTTTGAGCGTTCATGCAGACCGCTACGTCGATCTCTTTGCGCCGCGCCACATATCCGTGCTTGCTCAAGCGCACCGCGAACCACGTCGGCAGGCCCTTGATGTTCGACGGAAACATGTTCTTCCCGCTCACCGGCACGCCCATGTAGAAGATCGAGCGCAGCAGGACGTTGTTCGACGTCTGGCTGCCCGTGCCGTTTACGGTCGCGACCTGAATCGTGAAATCGTTGATCGGCGCTTCGAGCCGCATGGGGGGTGGAGGAGTGGGTTGCGCGTCCGGAAGTTTATCCACGAGCGCCAGCCCTCGCATCGGAATAACGTATAACGTCCTGAATAGGCGTAGCGTTCGAGCAGCGTCTAGGACCTGCGAGTGCTCCGCCTACGACGTGCACGCCCGCCTGCACCTTAAGTATATCCGATCCGGAAGGGCATGACGCACCAAGTTCTGCACAGGTGTGATTTATAGCAGTTTTATAGCAGAATCAGACTTTTGCCGCATGGTGCAACGATAGCGCATTCTTGTTTGTCAGCCGCAAAGCGTACGCTAACTGCCCGGTCCGGCTTCCGCTTCGCGCACGAATTCGAGCACCTCCACGTGGCTGAAGTTCACGCGCGTCTTTTCGCCGCCCAGCCCCGCGCGCCGCACCGAAATCGGCTCCGGATCGTGGAACTCCAACACCTGCTTGCCGTTAATCAGCGCGCGCAACGTCGCGCCGCGTTTGAGCAGCACCAGTCGGTTCACCCGCGGCCGGTAAGGCGAATGCCCGCCTTCGTACTGGAACGGAAACGCCTCGTCCTGCGCCATGCGCGCCACTTCACGGCCCGCCCGGTACAGCACCGTCGCCTGGTGGTTCTCCGCGGAAACCACGAGCCGGTAACCCTTTGCAGCATCGAACTCCGGCGCCAGCAGCAGCTCAAGATCGTTAAACGCGTGGTGCACGTGGCTCGGATGGCGGTCCCAGCCGAACCATTCCGTGTGCTCTTCCGCGCTGCATGCGATCAATAAATCCGGCTCGAACGCGCGCTTGTGCCACATCCGCCCCGTGCTTTCCGGCGTCAGCAGCGAAATCCAACTCGAGGCCAGCACACAAGATATGCCGCCGTGATCCAGCCACGGGCCGCCTTCGCGCCACCAGTCCGTCTCGCGGCGCTGGAAATCGTACGCGAAGCTCCACGCCGCCGACCGCGGCCGGCGCAGTTCGATATCGTCGAAGGCCATGCGCCCACTGGAGATACGTAGCGCCACTTCGCCTCCGCCGTCGTGTTTCAGCGGAACGCTTTGCGTTGCGCCCCCGTCCAGCCGCACGCTCAGCGTAGCGTCTCGCGCCGAAATACTAAGTTCGTGCCAGGCTTCACCTTCCGGCAGCGCCACGCGCATCTCGGCGGCCGCGTCCGTGCCGCCTAACGCTATGCGTGTGCCCGTGCCCGGCGCCGCGTACAACGCGATTTCCGCCGCCGCGTCGCCGCTCAACTTTCGAATCTTCAGCCGCAGCTCCAGATCGCCATTAACCTCAAGCGCGTGAACGGCTTCCGATCCCGCGCCGTCGCCCGTCAGAGCGCCGTCGGCCAGCTTCCAACTCCCCGCCCGACGGTACCAGAAGCTCCGCTCCGACTGCTCGCTCCCCAGGATCGGCACCATTTTGGCGCGCCGCCGCAGCTTCTCTTTATCCGGCGAACGCGCGATCTCGGCCTCTTCCTCCGCTGTAAAGTCAAGGTAGTCCGAGGGATCCTCGACCTGTGCGCGGTCGAACGTGTACGGCCCCAGCCGCGCGACGGCTTCTTCGGGCCGGTCGAAGCAGACCGCCACGCGCTTCAAACGCGTCCCGCCACCGACCGGTGTCAGCGCGACCCGCTCCGGGAGCGCATCCGGACCGGCATGTCGAAAGACTTGCAGCCCATCGGGTTGCGCCAGCGCCTCCAAATTAGGCGCGAGCACCTCGCATACCGCCGATCCCGCTTCCGGTTCAACCAGCAGTTCGCGCACCTGCAAACCCGGCCACTGGATATGCAATTGCCCCGCGCGCCCTTCCAGCACCCGCCCGCCTTCCGGCGTCGCGACGCGCGACCACGCGGCATCCGGCGCGGGATCGAACGGAAGCTTCAGCGCCCCGCCATCTTCCGCCTGCCACGGACGTTCCACGATCGCCACGTCGTCGAAGCTCGCTTCGCCGTCGGCCACGAACAAACCCGGTCGCGTCAGCCGCGCCGCAAGCCGGTGCGTGACCCATACTTCCGCGCCGTCGAGGCATACACGCAAGGTCCAGGCCCAGCGTTCGACCGTGAAGCGATGCCATTGTTCCGCGCGAAGTCGTTCGCCCAGCGGGATTTCCTGAGTGCCGAGGTCCGCGCCCTCCAGCGTCAGCGCCGCCGTTCCGCCGGAAACCCGCAAGCCCACGCGCAGCAGCGCCTCGGGCACGCCCTCGTCGAAGATCCAACCGGCCTTGCAATCCGAAGTGGGATAAAAACTTACTTCGGCCACGCAGCCCAGCCAAGGCGGCGCATCCAGCCACAGCCGCGCGCCGCTTTCCTGCGCTTTCCCGGCGAGCGCGTACTGGTTGGGAATCCGGTTAGGGTCCAAGCTGAACGCGATCTGCCACTCGCCTCCGTCCGTGCGCCAGCCTCCAAGTCCATGCCCCGGCGAACGATCGAACGCATCGCCCGCGCGCCGCAGCGTCCAGGCGCCTTCGCGCCCCCACGAGCCCGCGGGTTGATAGGCCAGATCGGTGGTCAAGAGCGCCTGATCGACCGCGATGCCATCTTCGCGCTCCATAAGAGTTAAGGTGTGTGCGCCGGCGCTCAGCTCGATCTCGCCCGCCGCCACCCAATGCCACGCTTCGTAAACCTGATCGTTTCCCGCCACGCGCAGCGGTTCTTCGTCATCGAGCCCCCAAGCCACCGAGTTTCCGCACGAGTCGGACCAGCGCGCGCGTAACCATAGGCGGTACGAGCCGTTGCGTTCGATCGCGAAGGGCACTCGCGCGCGTGCCGGTTGGCCGGGAATGGCCGAGCCCTGCGGTAACGCCAGTTCGATCCCTGACGCCGCCGCGGCCTGCGGGCGCAGCGCGAACGGAGCCGTCAACTCGCGCGCTTCGGCCATCGAGACGAGCACCGTCTGGTCCGGCAGCGCGCCATGCGGCGGCGCCGCCTCGCGTGGACCCACGCGTTCACCAAGGTCTTTTGTAGCCGCAGGTTGTACGCGAGCAGGAGCGGGCGCCAGCCAGACCGCGCCCAGCAGCAAGACCGTCAATCCGGCCAGCACCGTGAGCCGGTTCGCGAGGCTTGGACCGTGAGGCTGCTTCAAATCCCTGACCTCCCGAGCGCCCACCTTTATACCTCCACGCGGCGGACTTGGACACCCATCCTCCTTAAGGATTTAGCGCCTTGGACCGGAGGGCTGACTTTCGTCATGGGGTCCGGTAGACTGGAGCGCCATGAGTCGCTTTCGAGCCGCCTGGATCGTCGTCTGTGCAAGCGTTTTGCTCGCGCCTACTTGCGTGTGTGCCGGCTCCACCGGCGAGTTCGAGTACAAAGGCATCGCCTACGTTTCCTGGTGGCTCGACGAGTACCTCAGCGCCGATGCCGAGGCCAGCCTCGATGCCATGGCCGCAACCGGTGCAGATTCGGCCTCCATTCTCGTAACCTGGTATCAAGACACCAAGACCTCTAGCGAAATCCATCGCGTCAATACGCCACCGAACGACGACAAGACGCCGTCCGACGCCGCCGTCCGCGAAGCGATCCGCGACCTTAAAGCCCGCGGCCTCAAGGTGATGCTTAAACCGCACGTGGATGTCTGGGACGGCTCCTGGCGCGGCGAGATCAATCCGTCCGACAAGACCGCATGGTTCGCCAGCTACACGGCTTTCATCACGCACTACGCGACGCTGGCGCAAGAAGAAGGTGTCGAGCTTTTCTGCATCGGCTGCGAACTCAAGCTCCTGACGGGCTCGACGTATCTGGCGGCGTGGACCGAGGTTATCGATGCCGTCCGCGGCGAGTTTACGGGACCGCTCACCTACGCCGCCAACGCCGCGCAGCCCAGCGACGAGTACCAGTCCGTGGCTTTCTGGGACCAGCTCGACTTCGGCGGTGTCGACGTCTACTTCCCGCTCACCAATCTCGCCGCGCCCTCGATTGCGCAACTCGAAGCCGCTTGGAGCAGCAACCGCTGGAGCCAGGACATGCTCACTGCGTTGCGTAACTGGCAGAGCAGCCTGGACATGCCGGTGCTCTTCACCGAGATCGGCTACCAGAGCGCCGATCTGACCAACCAGACGCCTTGGTGGAGCGACGGAGCATTTGATGAGCAAGAGCAGGCCGATTGCTATGAAGCGGCCTTCCGCGTCTGGACGCAGGAATCCGCGTGGCTGAAAGGCATGTTCTGGTGGGGCTGGACGGTGGGTGCGCCCGCGGCGAACGACACGCAGTTTAACCCGCGCGGTAAACCCGCTGCCGGCGTGCTCTTGGATTGGTACGGCAACCAGCCGCCTGTCCTCGATTCGCCGCTTAGCGCCACGCCCAACCCGGCGGTGCTGGGCGAGCCCGTGGCCTTCGCGTGCGCGGGCTCCGATCCCGACGGCGACACGTTGCGCTACCGCTTCGACCCCGGCGATGGAAGTGCTCCGCAACTGATGGACGAGCCGGACTTTGTGTACAGCTACCAGGTCCCCGGAACCTACACCGCTCAAGTCGTGGCGCTGGACGAGGCGGAGTTCGAAAGCGAACCGTCCGAAGTGGACGTAACCGTGGATGCTGCGCTAAACGCCGGAGGGCTTTACGTTAAACAAGCCAGCTACACCGTGTACTTCGACCGCTTGAACGCCGATAAGCTTGCGCTCTCTGGGCAGCTCGCGGCGGGTTGCCTGCCGCTCAATCCCAACGGCATCCGCGCGATCCTGGAACTCAACGGCGTACCCGTGCTCGACGTAAATCTAGACGCCGCAGGGCGTAGCAGTTCGACGACCGCGCGCGTGCAGTTCAACGCCAAGAACGGCGCGTACAGCATCGCGATGAAAACCGCCAATTTGCGCGCCAGCCTGAATCCTCCCGATGCCGACGGCGCCGGCGTTTTGCCGGTGCTGGCGCGGCTCACCTTAAGCGGCGGCAACTTAGTCCAGGACTTGGAGTTGGATGCGGGCTTCGAGTTCGCCACCGTGGGCAAGCTGGGACGGAGCAGCACGGGCAAGTTCCTGTATGCGCGCGGGCGGCACTCGAATCCCGTCTTCCTCGTTCAGAAGGTGCGCGCGACGCCCTCGAGCGGCGGGCATCTCTTCGTGCTCACGGGGCTTCTCGCTGCCGCCGGCGACGCTCCGCAACTCGTGAATGCCGCGGGAGATGCCGACGTTGCAGTGGCCCTGGGCGCGCAGACGGTCGAACTGCCCTTCGAAGCGCTCATCTTTTCAGGCGTGCCGGCCGCACCCGACTGGCGTATGAACCCCAAAGCCTTCGCAGCGCCGCCGGAACTCCGCTCGCTCCAACTGCGCCTTGGCAAGCGCACCTTTCAGGTGGGGACAGGGGTGCTTTTGGAGACTGGCCTGCCCGGTGCCGGAGAAGGCTCGAGCCTGCGCCTTCCGTTTCTGGTGCGTGTGGAACTGCAGACCGATGCGGGAGTTGCAACCTTCGAGGCGGCTCCGGTCCTGAGCCGCAGCAGCCTTCAGAGCGGAAGCTGGAAGTAACCTTCGCGCTTACTCTTCCGGACCCTTCTTCTTCCACTCGGCGATGGCATCGGACAGGATCAGCACCGTCTCGTCGAGCTGCGGATCCTTGCGGTCCTCTTCCTTGACCGTTTCCGGATCGGCCGGATCTTCGGGATCTTTGGGCTCTTCGCCCTTCGGCGCGGGGTGCTCGGGCGTGGTCGCCTGCACGCCTTCGACCGGTGCTTTGGGTTCGGTGCCGTCCGGCGTTTCCGGCTTGGGCTCCAAGGTGCGGCCTTCCTTCTTCGCCAGTGCCCGCTCGGCCGCTTCCGCTTCGGCCTTGCGGAAGGGCTCGAACTCCTTGTTTTCCGCCACGCGCTTGGCGCTGGCCGCGTTCAGCACCGGCAGAACCTGTTCTTTCCAGGGGCGCCAGCGCTTGGCGTCCACGTGCTCGAACGACAAGGTGCCTTCCGCGCCCTTGATCGAGGCGAAGGGGAGCGCGCCTTCGTAGTTCTTCTCGAGCTGATCCTCGAGCAGCGGGAGGCCGGGAATGGTGATATCCGGCTTCACGCCCTGGATTTGCACCGAGTCCCCGCCAGCCAGGAAGTACTGCTGGTACGTCAACTTAAGCCGTCCGGGCAGGAACAGCGGCGGACGGTTGAGGTCGAGGACGCGCTGCACGGTGCCTTTCCCGTGCGTCTGCGTATGCCCGACTACGATGGCGCGCCCGTAGTCGCGCAACGCTCCGGTCACGATCTCGGCCGCGCTGGCACTGTACTGATTGACGAGCACCACTACGGGCTGATCGAAATGGATCTTCTCGTCGGTATCGCCGCTCCAATGATCCCGCCCGATCGCATCCCGCTCGGAGACGACCGGGCCTTCGCCGATGAACAAACCCGCCAGCGCCACCGCCTCCTGGAGCAATCCGCCGCTGTTGTTGCGCAGGTCGAGCACCAGGCCGGCGAGGGGCTTTTCCAGACTGAGTTCCTTGATGCGCGCCAGCACATCCTTATGCACGTCGTTGTAAAAACTCTGGACGGCAATCACACCCACGGGACCGGCCGGCGTCTCGCGCTTCTTCCCGGTGACGCGCAGCGCCGCGAGGTCGATGGTGTCGCGAATAACCGTGATCTCGTCCGTTTTTTCCTGCTGGCCGTCTTTCGAAACTTTGCGGACGGTCAGGCGCACCTTGGAGCCTTTCTCGCCCTTGATCTTGTTAACGATCTCCTCCATCGACTTTCCGGCCATGTACTCGCCGTCGACGGCGATGATCTGGTCCCCGTTGTCGAACTTGCCGCTGCGGGCGGCGGGGCCGTCCTTGATGATGTCCAGGATTTGCACGCCCAAGGGGCAGCCGCGGATTTGAATGCCCACGCCGGCGAAACTGCGCGCCATGCTGGTCTCGAACTGCGCGATGTCCTTCGCGTCCATGTATTCGCTGTGCGGGTCGAGCGCCTGCATGAAGGCCTTCATAACATTATTTGGAGCAACGACTTCGGGGTCCAGCCCGTCCCACTCGTCGCGGCGCTTCTGCATCGTTTGGACGGCGTATTTGAAGGCTTCGTCTTCCGAAAGGTATTCCTTATAGAGCTGGTAGTCGCGGTTGGCGAAGAGGGCGATGCGCTTCTGGCGGTCTTCCTCAGTCGCGGGGTAGCTTTCAAAATCGATGGCGTCGTACTCGGCGCGTTCGACCTTTCGCGTGATCTGTGCGCGCTGGTCCTTGAGCGTCTTAAGCCAAGCCTGGTCCCGCGCGAGTTGTTCGGCTTTGAATTCCTTGAGCCAGTCGGTGAAGTAGGTCAATTCGCCGGAGTTGAGCTTTTGTGCGAGCGCCTCCAAGTCCGCGTCACTCATTTTAAGGCGTTTATCGGCTTCGGGCTGCAAGTACAGGGTGTGAGTCGCATCGAGACGGACGAGGAAATTTTTGATTAAGCGCTTCACGAGCGTGACGTTCATCTGCGGCCGGGTGAGGTGCATCTGCATCACTTGCGGCATCAGCCATTTGACCTGCTCGGGGCTCAGTTCGTCGGCGGCATGGAGGGCAAATGCGCCCAAGAGCAGCGCCGCCACGGCCCATCGACCTACTCGACCTGTCGCTACGTGGCGCCTTCCGTACATGCCCTGATCTCCCGATTCCCTGGGTGCGATGCGCGGCCGGTCTGGCGTCCGACCTTCGATTTCGCCGCCTGAATCCTACTCCCGCGGCGAGAAGCGACTACGGAAATTCCTTCGTCGTCTGCCGTTAACCAGACGGGCTTGAAGGCTCACTCTTCACCTTCGAGATACTTCCCTTGAGCCCGCACCTGTGCGAACGTGCCTATGCTCGGCATCAACTTCACGCGAGATGATCGTGGCCCCCTGCAATCGATCCCAACGTACATACCTTCGATGATGGCATGTGGGACGGTCACCGTTCTTTCTCGTAATACCTTCTCACTCGACGGGACCGCGGTATAGGTCAACACATGGGTTAGACCTGTTTTGCGCGAAGTAAGATGCGCCAAACGGGAAAAGACAAGTCAGGCGATTGAACGCGCCTTCTTAAATTATGCAAGTGCTTTCAGTGATTATGGTTATGGATCTATATGGTAAATTGACAACAGTGCATATTCTCTTTATATTACCTTTAGCTTAATTGATTCAGGGTGAATCCCAAGGAGTAAGCGTCGGGAGAGGCGCTTCGTTGGATAATTAACCCTGATCGATTCTTCGAAAGGTGGGGTTGGGTACCATGAAAAGGCATGCGTTGGGATGGGTGGCCGTATGGTTCCTCTTGGCGAGTGTCGGATTTGCAGCCGAGTCGAGCTTGGGTGGCGTTGCTAAAGCGCTTGGGTTGCCTGAGAACGCCAGCGAAGCTCAGGTGCTTCAAGCGATCAAATCCTTGCAACAGGGAAAAGCGTCTTCCGCCGAACAAAAGGTCGAGAGCCGCGTGGACCAGGCGCTGGGTCATAAGTACGACAAGTATCAGATTTCGGAACCGACGCTGGGCGCGAGCGAAAAGAAGGGCCAATACTACGGCCGCGCCGAAGCGCTGTTCCTGTTCCGATACAGTCTGGACGAAGAGAGCGCCGCGCCTCTTGCTGTAAATGAAGATGAAGATCCCTTCCTGGCGCTGGATACAGGCGATTTAGATCACGATATCGCCCCCGGCATGCGGCTCATGGTCGGGTACCAGTACAACGATGCGGTGAGCCTGGAATTGACCTATTTCGGTCTGCACTCGTTCGAGCAGGAAGGCTCGGTGACCGACCCGGACACCAATCTTTCCGGCACGTTTGGGTTAGACGACGATTCGGAGTCGTGGGGTGACGAACTGGGATTGGATACATTTAGCGGGGCGTTCGCAATGCGGGCCGAAGTACGGTCCGACCTGCATAGCGGTGAGTTCAACGTGCGGCATCAGGTTAGTAAGGTTGGAACCTTTGTGCCCACCGTTCTGGCAGGCGTGCGCTACCTCAATGTGAACGAAGAGTTCGAACTCATCGCTGTCGCAAACCAAGGCGATACCGGCGGGGATCTTGGCCGCTACCAAGTGGATACGAATAACCACCTGTTTGGTTTGCAGTTAGGATTGGAACTGACCCATACGTTTAACGATTGGGTGAGCTTGAGCTTAAGCGGTAAGAGTGGGCTGATGGTGAACGCGGCATCGGGCGATACGACTATTCGCGACGGTGACGACGGAGTGGCTTTCGATGCCGACGACGACGAAGTGGGATTGTCCTTCCTGACGGAAGTTGGCGCTTTTGCGACCTTCCGCCCGCATAAGAATTTCGATATCCGGGTCGGGTACAACGCACTGGTCGTAACTGGTTTGGCGTTAGGCGCTGGCCAGTACGGAGCTGCGTTGGAACGAGTGAGTGATGACGTGGGTCTGTCCGAGATGAAGCTTAACCGCAATGGCAACCTGCTCTTCCACGGTCCGTCGCTCGGTTTCACATTCCGTTGGTAATCGCGCTGGAATTGGATTGAATCCTAATAAAAGGGCACGCGTTCAGACCGCGTGCCCTTTTTATTTAGTAACCGCTTCCCGTCAAACCTTATTGTGCGAGCCGTCGCAATAGGGCCAGTTTTTAGACTGTCGGCAGCCGCACCAGGCGATCTTCTTGGCGGCTTCAACCTCCACCGGCAGCGGGCGTTTGTCCGTCGTCTTGTGGCTCCCGTCGCAGTAGGGCTGGCTAATAGACAGGCCGCACTGGCAGATAAAAACTTTGCCCTGCTTCTCGTCTACTACGTATGGCGCTTTGCGCGTGCTCATGCGATTCCCCTTGTTCACGATTCCAGACCGCGGGCGGTTCCCGCGGTGCGCTTAGGAACGGTAGTACTGGGCTTAATGGATCGCAAGGACGGTCGGCGTTGCGGCGGCCGGGGTATCCGGTAGACTGGCTTTTGTACCGCGTTCGCCGGCGGGGCTCTATCGAGGGCCGGCGGCGCCTCACCGGTCGGCGGGCATGTCCGAAACGAAATTACCAACCGATGCGCGGCTGGGCCAGTTGGCGGTGCGCCAGGGCCTCGTGAGCGAGGCCCAGCTCGCAGAGGCGCTACGGCAGCAGGAAAGCTTATCCAACCAGGGCGGCTACCGCCCGATCGGCGAGTACCTCGTCGAATCCGGCGCGATCACCCGCGAACAGCTCCGCGAACTGATCCGGCGGCAGGAGAGCGTCTGGTCGCAGCACCGCGTCCTGGGCAAGTACAAGCTGATCGAGAAAATCGGGCAGGGCGGCATGGGCGCGGTCTGGAAGGCCGAACAGACCGATTTGGGCAACTTCGTCGCCATGAAGCTGCTGCCGCGGAAGGTGCTCGACAACGAGACGCTGGTGGCGCGCTTTCACCGCGAAGCGCGGCTGATGGCGACGCTGAACCACACCAACATCGTCCAGGCCTTCGACGCCGGGGATGCCGACGGGCAGCCGTATTACGTGATGCCGTACCTCGAAGGGGCGAGCGTGGGCGAGATCCTGCGGCGCTGCAACCGCCTGGGCATCCGCACGACGCTCTCGATCGCGTTACAGGTCGTCCGCGGGCTGAATTACGCGCATCAGCGCGGGATGGTCCACCGCGACCTGAAGCCCGATAACCTGTTCATCACCCACGACGGGACGGTGAAGATCCTGGACCTTGGGCTTACCAAGCTGATGTTTCCGCTGGAACCGAAGGTGAAGCACGAGACGACGCTGCAGGGCTTCATCGTCGGGACGCCGCATTACATGTCGCCCGAACAGGTGATGGGCGACATGCCCGTGGACGGACGCGCGGACCTCTATGCGCTGGGCGCGACGCTGTATCATCTGTGCTGCGGGCGTCCGCCGTTTCCGGGCGAAAAGGTCGGCCCGGTGTTGCGCTCGAAATTACACGATGCGATTCCCGAACCGCTGGACCTGCGTCCGGACCTGCCACCCGGCGTACGGCGGCTGATTCTCGGGATGCTGGCACGCAAACCCGAGGACCGGCCTTCGGACTGCATGACTCTGGAAGCGGAAATCGAAGCGCTGCTGGACGGCAAACCCGTCTCCGGTTCGGCGCTTTCGCCGGGGAATATCGTGCTGGGGATCAGCGAACGGGATCCGCGGACGTTCCAACTGGGTGGATCGGGGGCCAGCGGACAGGCGGTGGAGGTATTGGAGCGTAGCCGTAAGGAGACCCTGGTGAAACCGGCAGATCCGGCTTCGACGTCGGTATTGCCGCGCCCGCTGGGCTTGCCGGGTCAGGAGGAATCGAGCAAGACCGTGCGCCGGGTCACGCCGCCCGACGTGCCGGCGGTCGCTTCGCCGCCCGCCGCGATTCACGAACCGGTAACGCACGCCCCCGCCGAGACACAGCAGGAGGTGGGCTGGATTGGGCAGGCGATCGCGGTGCTTGTGCTGGTGGTGGTGACGGTCCTGATCACGCTGGCGGTGGTACGCATCACCGCCGAAGCACGGCGCCCGATGCGTCCGCCGGCGCCGGTGGAGCGCTAACCCTTATTTCGTCTGTTCGGCCAGCGCGCGGACGATGGCGCGCTCGACCGGCGAATAATCCTCTTCGTGTTCGCGCTTCAAGTTCATGTGCTCATGCAGCACGATGCACGGATTGCAGATGAAGCGGACCGAGCGGCCCGTATTGGCGCTGCGCGCGTGCCGGATCATCGGATGGTGCATGAAGATGTCGCCGGCCTGCCCGTTGGCTTCCACCACCTGCTTGAACGGATGCTGGGCGACGCGTTTGCCGAGTTCCTGGATGTCGAGGCCGGCGGGTTCGGAATCGGCGAGAATGCGCGCGGCCAGCTTGTGCGAACCGAGATCGATCGCGGTGCCGCCGTCGCCGGGACCGATGTCGGAGAGGATTACGATGGGCAGGAGTCCCTGATCGCGGCTGTAGACGTGGTGATGGAACTGGATGCCGTCGACGTGCCAGCCCTTCTCGGGCGCGCGCCACGGCGGCGCTTCGAAGCCGGGAAAGGAGACCGGAAACCAGCCGATGGTCTGGGGCTTTCGGTAGCGTTCGGCGCCCATCAGGTCGTCGAAGGCATCGAAGACGCGCTGCGTCCAGACCTCGGAGAAGGGCGAACCGCCCAGCGCCTCTTTAATGTGCACGAGCGGCTGCTTCCAGCCGGCCGGATCGTCCTCGCGCAGGCCCATTTTTTCCCACAGCCGCGCGCGGATTTCGGCGGCCACGCGGCGCGGGAAGCCTTCGCGCAAGACGACGTAGCCTTCTTCGATGAACTGTTCGATCTCGGAGGGGGTAAAGACTTTGAGTTTCATGCGGCCCGCCTTTCGCCCTTTCACGATAGCGTTCGGCGGACGCTTGTCCATGCGCCGGAAGGCAGGTCACAATCCCTTTGACGGCTGGGCGATGCGGTGTAGACCAGAATCCTTGTCCCGTACTTCGCCGAAACCCTGAGGAGCCGTCGCCATGCCCAAGCCCGTTGCCGTCCAACTGTACTCCCTGCGCGAGCAGGCCAAGACCGATTTTCCCGGCGTGCTGAAGACCGTGTCGGAGATCGGTTACGCCGGTGTCGAACTGGCGGGCCTGCACGGCCTGACGCCGCAGGACGTGAAGAAGCGCTGCGACGATCTGGGCCTGAAGGTGTGCAGTACGCATGCGCCGATTTTCGATCCGGAGCAGACGGATGCGGTGGTCGAGTCGGCCAAGATCTTCGGCTACAAGTACGTAGTCGGCGGCTTCGGTCCGGACCAGTTCGCGAGCGAAGACAAGATCAAGGAAGCCGCGGAGAAAGTGAACGCGGCGGTGGAGCGATACTCGAAGCACGGCCTGAAGGTCGGCATTCACAACCATTGGTGGGAATACGACGCGCCGAACAAGGGCGATCTGTTGCTGAAGCTTTGCCCCAAGGCTTTCCCGCAGCTCGATATTTACTGGGTCAAGACCGGCGGGGCCGACCCGGCGGCTTACATCAACAAGTACGCCGACCGCGCTTTCCTGCTCCACGTCAAGGACGGCCCGTGCGAACAGAAGGTGGCGATGAGCGCGGTGGGTAAGGGAAAGGTGGACATCAAGGCGGCGCTGCAGGCGGCGGAAAAAGCGGCGACCGAGTGGTACATCGTGGAGATCGACCGCACGGACGGCGATATGGTCCAGGCGATTCGGGACAGCTTCACGTACCTGATCAAGAACGGCTTGGCGCGCGGGAAGTAAGTTCGTTTTTGAGCAGGTTTAACAAGTATGAAAGCCGCGGCGCTCCTTGCGCCGCGGCTTCATTTTTTAGCGCCTGATTACACCTTACGCCCAATTCCAGGCGCGCTACACTCAAGTACTTTATGTTTATAGAGGAGTCGGCCTATGCCGGTCCCAGCCACCGCGTCGGGATTCAAATGGGAAGTAGCTGGGCAGGGTAAGCGCACCTTCTTTAAAGTCGCCACCGGCACGATGGCGGCGGCCAGTTCCATCCTGCTGATCTTGCTTTGCATGGAACCCGGACTGCTCGGCCGCGTAGTTACCTCGCTCTTGGTGGTGAACCTGCTGGGACTGGTGTTGCTGTGGGTCAACCGTCACGGCTATACCCGCTTGGCGAGCTGGCTCCTGGTCTGCGGCTTGATCGCGCTTGTCACCGCCAACTCGATCCGCGCCGGCGGTGTGCGCAGTCCCGGCGTCGGCGCGTACCTGGTCTTCGTGTTGATGGCAACGGTGCTGCTGGGCCGGAAGGCGTCCCTCCTGACCGCCTTGCTGTGCAGCGTACTAGCGCTGGGGCTGGCCGCCGCGGAAGTAAGCGGCGTGCTACCGCCCCCGGCCGTGAGCTACGGCCCCTTCGCGCTCTGGCTCCTGGGAACCCTCTATATCGGTTTGGTGATCGTGCTGATGCGCATGGTCACGGACTCGATCGAAGCGGGCTTGCATCGCGCGGAACTGGAAGTCGTGAAGCGCGGTCAGGCCGAGCAGAAAATGCTGCTTGCGCTCTCTTCCGCCCGCGTCGGCGTCTTCGATCAGGATTCCGGATCGCGTGCCTTTCGCAGCGACGCACGCGCGCTCGAAATCTTCGGGCTCAACCATCCCGACGGCCTCGTGCCGCAGGCCGACTGGGAGGCGCTGGTTCATCCCGAGGACCGCCCGCGTGTACTCGAGGCCCTGGGCGGACTATGGGCCGTCCCCTCACGCCGGCGCGTCGAGTACCGGATTACACGCAGCGATGGTGTCGAACGTTACATCGAGGCCGACGGCATCTCGACCGCCGATGCCTCCGGCAAGCCCGTCCGTCTCCTGGGCCTCGTGGAAGACATCACCGAGCGCAAGCACGCCGCGCTCGAACGCGAAGGGCTGCTCTCGGACTTGGCCGAACGCGTGAAAGAGCTGCGTGCGCTGCACGCCGCCGCACGCCTGCTCCAGAACCCCGACACGCCGCTTAAGACCATCCTGAACGAACTGGCCGCGGTCCTCCCTCCGTCCTGGTTGCACGCCGACTGCTGCGAAGCCCGCATCGAGTACCGCGATCTGGCCGCTGCGACGCCAGGATGGAAGGAAACGCCTTGGCGCATGGTCGAATCCTTCACCGTCGCCGGCCACACCGGTTCCATCGAGATCGTGTACACACAAGAGCGCCCCCAAGCGGCCGAAGGGCCATTCCTGGCCGAAGAACGCGCGCTGCTGGGTTCGGTCGCCGAGATGCTCAAGGCCTACCTCGAACGAGTCGCCGCCGAAGCGCGACGGCGCGAGACCGAGCGGCAATTGCTTCAGACGCAGAAAATGGAGGCCCTCGGCACGCTCGCGGGCGGCATTGCGCATGACTTCAACAACATCCTTTCGGCGATTCTGGGCAATGCCCACTTGGGGCGTTCCAAGCTGACGCCGGACAATCCTTCGTACGGGTTCTTCGACAAGATCAAGTCGGCCAGCGAGCGGGCCAGGGATCTGGTCAAGCGCATCCTTCTGTTCAGCCGCAGGCAGGAAGCGCAGCGCGAGGAGCTTCAGCTTCCGCAGCTTATCGAAGACGTGTGCAAGCTGTTGCGCGTCAGCTTATCCAAGTCCATTGAAGTCAAGATGGAGTTTGCACCTCAAACGCCCGCCGTGTACGCCGATCCGGTCCAAATTCATCAAGTCGTCATGAACCTGGGTATCAATGCCGGGCACGCGATGAAGCAGCGCGGCGGCGAATTGGCCTTCCTGGTCGACCCCATAACCGTCGAGTCGGGCGGTGCTTTTCAAAGCCTTGGCTTGAAGCCGGGGGAGTACGTGCGCCTGGCCGTGCGGGATACCGGCACCGGGATGCCCAAGGAAGTGCTGGATCGTGTATTCGAACCGTTTTTCACGACGAAAGGCCAGGAAGGAACGGGGCTGGGACTTTCCGTGGTGCATGGAATCGTCAAGGATCATGGCGGAGCCATCGCGGTGGAAAGCGAACTTGGACGCGGCACCACTTTTCGAATCTACCACCCGGCGGTATCGACCGCCGCGAATCTCAAGCAGGTAGAGCGTCCGGAAGTCCGTCCGGAGGTCCGGGGAGGCACTCGTGAGCACGTCCTGTACGT
>BTVV01000036.1:0-53536 GCA_045863855.1 Planctomycetota bacterium
TCCAGGAGGCCGACGACGTGCAACCTTGGCCCGGCTCGAATCGAACATCTTCCACCGGTGCGGCACTGTTGATCCTCGCCGCCGCACTGGGCGGGATGGGGGTGCTTTACTTCCGCGAGCGCGAGGCGCGGACGCGGGACGCCGAACGTCGCGTACGCGAGGAAGTGCTCACCGCACAGGAACGATTTGCCACAGCGCCGGAGGGCATCCCCGAAATCCCGGCGAAGCACGAATCGACCGCGCTGCCGGCTTCGCTCCTCGAGGCACCCGCCGCCGAAACGACTGCATTCTCGCCCGGACCCGAAGCCGCGCCCAGGCAGGAAGCGCTCTGGCTGACCGGCGCGGCCGGCGAACTCGAAGCGCTCAATGCGCGCCTGCGCGCCGGATGGCGCACCGTGCAGGTAGTTCCTCTTACCGGCGGAGCCGGATCCGGCGGGCGGATCCTGGTAATCGTCGAGCGTCCGTAGTTCGGCCTTTCACACTGCTGGCGCCGGCGCTCGCTCACCCATAGCATGGCCTCTTCGAAACCCAAGAAAGGAATGCTCATGCCCACACCGGTGCGCGTACCCCGCAACCACGGACCCCGAATCCTCACGGGCTATACGCTCAACGGATACGAACTCGCCTACCTCGAAAACGCCAAGCTCCGCATAGCCGTGAATCTCTCGCGCGGCAGCCATATCCCCGAACTGGTCTACAAGCCGCGCGACCTCGACCTGATGTTCAAGCCGCCGCAAGGGCATCTGCATCACACGGCCTTCATACCCACTGCTCACGACGAGAAACCGTACTTCGATCACCACGCGGGGGGCTGGTTCGAGTGCTTCCCCAGCGGTGGGCCACCGGTCGAATACCACGGCGGCCGTCTGGGCTTTCACGGCGAACTGTGGGGCACCCCTTTCGCCGTCGAGCGGATTGAAGAGTCCGCGGACGGCTGCGCGCTGACGCTGGTCGCGCGAACCCACCGCACGCCTTTTGAAGTGCGTAAGACCTTCAAGCTGACCGCGGACGAGGCTGAACTTACCATCACCGAGCGCGTGACCAATCTGGGCGCCGTGGACTTGGATGTGCTGTGGGGCCAGCACCCCACCTTCGGTGCTCCGTTCGTGGACGAACACGCGTATGTCGAAGCCCCGGCCTCAAAATACCTCGAAGCGCCGGATGCCCAGACGTTCAAACCCTGGCCGCGCGGGCCGCTGGCCGATGGCGACTTGCGCCGCGTGCGCGGGCAGGAGAGCCGCAGCGGCAAAATGGCCTACCTTACGGGCCTCGACGAGGGCCGAGCGCGCCTCGTTTCACCCAGCCACGGCCTCGCGTTCGAATTACGCTGGGACGCCACAAGGTTTCCGTATCTTTGGTATTACGAGAACGCCGGGCAGACGGGGTTGCCTTGGTTCGGTCGCGGCTACGCCGTGGCGCTGGAACCCTTTACCGGCGCGGGCTGGAGCCAGGCCGAAGGCAAGCCAACGCTGACGATTCGCGCCGGCGCAAGCGTCGAGGCCGCATTCGTCGCGCGCTGCGAGGATTTTCCTGCCGCTCGTATTCCCTAAAGCTCAGAACGCTTCTTCGTCAAGGATGATCGCAACTTCGCCCGATGCGACGCAGCGCAGCGCGATGGTCACGAAATGCATGTCGTTCTCGTCCAGCGCGTCTTCTCCGTAGTCGAAGCCCACCGCCACTTCGAACGTATGCCCTCCGCAACTGCTGCGGTATGGGAAAGTCTGCGGGGCGACGCGTGTATTCCGCGGCATGCCCCAGTAGAGTTGCCGGTCATAAAGCAAAATCATGCGCCCCGTCTTGCGGCTGAACGCGCGCACGACCCCTTCCTCCTCGTTCAGCTCTACAAGGAACAGTCGCGCTTGCGCGTCGTCCGCCTCCAATTCCGAACGCTTGCGCGGTTGCGGCGTCAGCCGCTCGGAACTCTGCGGGCTGATCCGTTCGGCGTGATGCGCCTTAAGCGCGGCACGGCGCTTGGAACTGATGCGCTTGCGATTGGGGTCGTCGGACTTTTCGGCTTCTTCGAGGTATTGGAGGGCCGCATTCGCTTTGTCGGGACAGTGCAGCGCGCGAACGACGGAAACAGGATGCTCGACCGAACTCTTCACCACTTCGGCCAAATTGCCGCGTATTTCGGTGAGGTAGCCCTGGAGATGCAAAGGCCCATTGAAAGGGGGACCGCGCCCCGGTTCTCCCGCCTGCTCCGTATCTTCGAGCGGGTCCTGCACGTTCTTTACCCCACGGTCAAAATGCGCCCGCAACTGGGACAAAGGACCAGTTCTTTGGCCAGGATGGCCATGTTGTGTACTTGCGGGGGCAAGCCCATGTAGCAGGCCGAACAGACGGTGCCGGTCACGCGCGAGATGGCGTCGCCGCGGCTGACGACGATGCGGTCGTAAATACCCAGTTCTTTCAGCGGTAGATCCTTGGTCATGCCGGCGCGCTGTTGAGCCAGCTTCGATTCTTCGGCCTTCCACTCCGCCACCTGAGCCTCGACGACCTTTCGCTCGGCCGCCAGCGCCGCGTTCAACTGATCCAGCCGAGCCTGAATCTCGCCCGACTCCTTCTGCAGATTCTCGACCAGTTGCATCAATTCCAGCGTCTGCGACTCGATCTGCTGGTTGGTCCGCTTCTGTGCGTCTATGCTGCGCCGGACCGATTCGAACTCCTTGGGCGTCCGCAGCACGCTCATCTGGCTGCTGTAGCGCTTCATGGCCGCGCCGCCGACCTTCAACTCCTCGTCCTTCTCCTCGATCTGCTCCTGGAGTTTGGCGATCTCGGCTTTGCGCCGCTCGATCTGGTCCACCAACAACTTGGGTTCTTCTTCTTTGACCGCAAGCTCCTTGGGCAGGCGCTCGAGATCCTTGCGCAGCGTGCGCAGCTTCAAGTCTACGTCATTCAGGATGCGAAACTGCTCGATGATCGATTTCATGGACGCCCATCTGTGGTTGCCGCAGGCCGGGGGCGCGCCACGGGGAACCGGGACCAACCCGGCCCCGCGCCCGATTCCGGGCGAGGCGCGACCGCTCACCGAATAAGTCTACTAGCCCCGCCCCGCGTTAGCATCAAACGAAAATGCAGCCCGCGACCCTCATTCGGACGGCTTTCCAGCGCTCTTGCGAGCCTGGTTCAGCTTGTACTCCACGCTGTCGACCAGCGCGTGCCAACTCGCCTCGATGATATTCTCGCTTACCCCCACCGTCGTCCAGCGCTGCCGATGATCGGAACTGACGATGCTGACCAGCACCTTCGCGGCGGTCGCCGCCCGGGGATTCACCACACGCACCTTATAGTCCATCAGGTGCATATCCTTCAGGTCGGGGTAGAAGCCGTAAAGAGCTTTACGCAGCGCGCCGTCCAGCGCGTTCACCGGGCCGTTCCCGTCGCACGCGGTATGCTCGGTCTGGCCGTTCACTTCCAGCTTCACCGTAGCTACGGTGGTGGCCCGGGCCTGCTCATCGACATCGACGCTGACGCGGAAATCGTGGAGCTTGAAATACGGTTTCTGCCTGCCGAGCGTCCGCTCGACGAGCAGTTCGAAGCTCGCGTCCGCGGCCTCGAAGACATAGCCCTCATTCTCCAGTTCCATCAGCCGCTGGATCACCTTGCGCTGCGCTTCGGGATCGTCTTTCAAGCCAAAGCGGTCGCCCTTCGTCGCGACGAGGTTGCTCCGACCGGAGAGTTCGCTGATTAGGACGCGCCGCGTGTTCCCGACGCTTTCGGGATCGACATGCTCGTACGTCGCCGGCGCACGATTCACGGCGCTGACGTGGATGCCGCCCTTATGTGCGAACGCGCTCTTGCCGACGAACGGCTGGTTGTCGCGCAACGGGAGGTTGCCGACTTCGTAAACGAAGCGGCTGGCCTCGGTGAGCTTCCTCAGCGATTCGGCTCCACGCAGGCAGTCGTATCCCAGCTTGAGTTGCAGGTTCGCGATCACCGGAGTCAGGTCCACGTTTCCGCAGCGCTCGCCGAATCCGTTGATCGTGCCCTGGACATGCGTGCAGCCGGCCTCAACCGCCGCGAGCGCGTTGGCCACCGCCACTCCGCTGTCGTTGTGCGGATGAATACCCAAGCGCACGCCGTCGAATCGTTTGCGCACTTCGCCTACGATCCGCGCGACTTCCGCGGAAAGCGTTCCGCCGTTGGTGTCGCAAAGCACCAGGCACTGCGCGCCGCCCTTTAGCGCCGCTTCCAGCGAGCGCAGCGCGTAATCGGGGTTGCGCAAGTACCCGTCGAAGAAATGCTCCGCGTCGTACAACATCTCCGAGCAATGCGCTTTCAGATACTCCACCGAGGTGCGGATCATCGCCAGATTGTCGTCTAGCGAAACCCTCAGCGCGTCGGTGACGTGAAAGTCCCAGCTTTTGCCGAAGATGATCAGCACGGGTGCGCGGCTTTCCACGAGGGCGCGCAGATTGGGGTCGTCCGCGGGCTTGTTCTTGGCATGGCGCGTGGAGCCGAAAGCGGTGATCTTCGCGTGCTTCCAGGTCTCGTTAACCGAACGGTCGAAGAAGCCCATATCTTTAGGGTTGCTGCCCGGCCAGCCGCCTTCGATATAATCCACACCCAGTTCATCCAGTTCGTGGGCGATGTCCAGCTTGTCTTCCAGGGAGTACGCGACGTGCTCCGACTGCGTACCGTCGCGCAGGGTGGTGTCGAAAATCTGGACTCGAACGCCTTTGGACGGCGGACGCACGTAATGCGGGGACGGAGCTTCGGGGCTGGACATGGAACCATCCTTACCAATCGGTTTCGTACAGCTTCATGTTAGGAACGTGCAAGTGCGCTACGAGTGCGCGTACGATGTGAGGAAATGGGGCGCGTGCGAGCGCCGTCCCACGGGCGTGGGTCAGCGGATAATGGCGGCCCTGCCGCGTAACGTCTTCGCGGGCAGGGCGTTCGCTCCTCGAACGAATAGGTGGACCATCGGGCCGGTACTCCCAGCTTCCGTTACGCAGCCCCAACGGGGCGCGAAGGTTGGAACTGTAGGCCCAGGCGGCTTAAAGTCAAGTCCTTGCATGCGGATGCGGAGAATGGCAGGATCAATGCCGTACGCATGGAGATCGCGCCGAACGGTATGTCCACCGCCACGCAGCCGCCGACCCCGGGCTTCAGCTTTCAGCAAGCCATTCTCGATCTCGAACGCCTGACCGGCTTCGGAGTGTCGTTTCATAACCACGGGCAGATGCCGCGGATCAGTTGGCAGGAGCAACCCGCGAAGCGCGGACAGCATGAAGGCAGCCGGAACCATCTTTCGGATTACTGCGAAACGATGAAGAGCACCCCGGCCGGTACGGCGGCGTGCCTGGCGTGCGACAGCACGCGCGCGCACGAAAAAGCAGGAAACGCCGGACGCCCCTGCATCTGGCGCTGCCACGCCGGGCTGACCGAGGTGCTCATCCCGGTCTCGGCCGACGGGCGCCACTACGGCACGCTCTTCGCCGGTCAAGCGCGCACGCCGGACCTATCGGAGCGCGAACTCGAACGGCTGCGCAAGCGCTGGGCAAAGCTGGGGCACGATCCGCGGCGTATCGAACGCTTGATGAATGCCCTCCCGCTGGCAGAACCCGAACGAATGCAGGCACTGGCGCGGACCGCCGGCATGCTGGCCGAGTACGCGGCTTCCCGCGCCCGCGCGCAGACCATCGCCCGCGCACAAGCCGCCGAGAAGCGCACGCCCGTCGACCGCGCGCTCAGCCTGATGCTCGAACATCTCGCCGAACCGCTCTCTTTGGAGGAGATCGCCGAACGCGTACATCTCAGCCCCAGCCGTCTGAGCCACCTTTTTACGCAACAGGAAGGCGAGAGTTTTCGCGACCGGCTGCTGCAGATGCGTATCGAACTTGCCAAGGAGCTTCTCAGCACGACGCCTTTGCCGGTAGGGGAGGTTGCGCGCCGCGTGGGCTACGCCGACCCCAATTTCTTCAGCCGCATCTTCCACGAGAAGACCGGCTTGGCGCCGCGCGAGCACCGGCGCCGCTACGCCCAAGCTTGAGCGTTTCGACTCGCCTTCATCCGTGCTTTTTATGGAAATTCCGTGCCTGGAATTTATTTTTGGGATTATCCAATCTTTACACGAATTAACTACCATCCCGCCGAGACCTAAAGCAAGCAGGCGGGCGAATTGCGAGGCCGCCAGGCCCCTCCCCGCTTGCGCTTCCGACGAGAGGCCCGCGCACGGTGCCCAAAACCCGTTACCGCAGCATCTTCATCTCCGACACGCATCTTTGCTCCAGGGACGCGCAGGCCGACGTGCTCCTGCATTTCTTGAAGCATACGAAAAGCGAATATCTGTACCTCGTCGGCGACTTCATCGATGTCTGGCAGCTCCGGCGGCGATGGCATTGGCCGCAGGTGTACAGCAACGTGATTCACCGCATCCTCAGCCGCGTAAAAAAAGGCACGAAGGTCGTCTATATACCGGGCAATCACGATGAGTTTTTCAGAGATTTCCTGGGCACGCAGTTCGGGGGCGTGCAGATCTTGCCGCGCACTTTCCACCGCACCGCGGACGGGCGCCGGATGCTGGTCATGCACGGCGACGAATTCGACGTGGTGGTGCAGTGCAACAAGTGGCTGGCCGTGCTGGGCAGTGCGGCCTACGAGTACCTGGTCACAGCCAACCGGGTGCTGAATATCGCGCGCCGGCGCGCGCGGCTGCCGTACTGGTCGCTGGCCGCTTACTGCAAACGCCGGGTTAAGAACGCGGCCAAGTACATCAACCGCTTCGAATCGGCGCTGATCCACGAAGGCCGCCACCTCGGTGTCGACGGCGTCATCTGCGGCCACATCCACACGCCGGTCATCAAGTCGATGCAGGATCTGCTCTACTGCAACACCGGCGATTGGGTCGAAAACTGTACCGCGCTGGTGGAACGCGAAGACGGCACGTTGGAGATCGTGCACTGGATTCCGCACTATCAGCAGGCCATGAGCCAAGCGCACGAGGCGGAGCCGGAACCTGAAGAAGACGACGTACCGGCCGAACCGATGACGCCCGCCGCCGAACGCTTGATCCGTCAACTGGCTTCCGTCGAATGAACCGTCCACCGCGCATCGCACTGCTTTCCGTACGCATCGGCGCCGGGCATTTCCGGGCGGCGGAAGCCGTCGCCGAAGGCCTGCGCCGGCTCGAACCGGAAGCGCAGATCGACCACCTCGACGCGTTCCGCTTCTTCAATCCGGTCTTCAGGGCATCCTTCATGGGTTTCTATACCGGCATGCTGCGCGCCGCTCCGGGGGCATGGCGCAGCATGTACGAAGCCATGGAGCTGCGGCCGGCCGGCCATTGGACGCACCGCTTCAACGCCTGGTTCGACCGCCAGCATGCCGGACGCCTGCGCGCTCATTTGCAACGTGCCGATTACGACGCCGTGGTCTGCACGCACTACCTGCCCGTCGAAGTCTGCGCGCACCTGCGCCGCGCGGGAAAGCTGCGCGCGCCGCTCCATGTGGTCCTCACCGACTTTCAGATTCACACGATGTGGATCCAGCCGGGCGTGGACCGCTATCACGTGGCGACTCCGGAAATGGCCGACGCCCTGCGCACCAAAGCCGGTCCGAAGCCGCAGATCGACGCGACCGGCATTCCCATCCTGGCAGCCTTTGGAGACGAGTCCGAGCCGCGCGAAGCGTTGCGCCTGCGGCTGGGGCTCGAGCCGGGCCGGCCCGTGGCGCTCGTCGCCGGGGGCGGCTTCGGACTTGGCGCGGGCGCTCGACTCGTCGAAACGCTCGCCGAAGCGATCCCATGCACGCAGTGGCTCTGCATCGCCGGCACCAACCGCGCGCTACTGGAAGACCTCAACCGCGCCGCCATCCGCTTTCCGGGGCGGATTCGCACCTTCGGTTATGTCGAGAACATGCACGAACTCACACGCGCCGCGGACCTGGCCGTGACCAAGTGCGGCGGGCTTACGAGCAGCGAATGCCTGGCGCGCGGACTGCCGATGGTCGTCGTCCATCCGATACCGGGACAGGAAGAACGCAATGCCGACTTCCTGCTGGAGTGCGGCGTGGCCGTCCGCCCGCACGGTACGGCCCAACTGATCTTCAAAGTGCGCGAACTGTTCCAGGAACCCGAGCGGCTGGAACGCATGCGCTTTGCGGCGAGACACGCCGCGCGCCCCCAAGCTCAGGATTCGATCGCGCGAGCCATCCTCGGCCCCACGGCGGCGGCCGCGCCCGTTCCCACGGCGCCGGCACGGCTGGCCGCGACGATGGCGGTCTAATCGCCGCTCTTCGAGGATGCGCTACAGTCCATGGACGCGCGCCAACGCCAAACCGTGCTCGCCGGCCACGGAATAGAAAATCCAGGTCGCATCGCCTTCGCGGTACAGCCCCGGATCGCGTAATTGCCAGACCCGTTCCGGCGCCCAGCCATACTTCGAAGGTTCATGCGGGCAGTCCACGCCTTCCCAATCGAACTCGGGCCGAATCAGCGAGATCGTTTCGCCTTCGGCCGACCAGACGTTCCAGTCCGGGCCAAGGCGGATGCGGGTGGCCAGAATATGTTCGGGGCTTTGGAACACTTGCGACCAGCAAACCGTCAGCGTATCGCCGTCGCGCAGCACCGCCGTGTGCCGCATGTACTCCAGCGGCGCGCGCGGGCCCTCCTCGTCGAAGACGATGCCGTCGCGGCTGCGGTACCAGCGCCCGCCGCGGGGATCGGCGTCCGCACGGCTGTCGCGGCACATGGCCAGCCCGTACCACGTCTCGCGGTAGCGGAATACGCGTAGGTACGGCTTGGCGTAGGCAACCGGTTCGGCCGTAAAATTCAACCCGTCCGCCGAAAATGCGACCCCGGATTTCTGCCCGCCGCTGGCGTGCGGACCGTGGTAGTACATGCGAATGCGCCGCTCGGCCGCGTCGATATGAATATCCGGCGACGCGATGTGCCCGTGCATCGGCGTCTGTTCGAGGTGCAGCGTACCGGGTTCGTGCATGCGCCACGGTCCACCCAGATCGTCGGCGTACGCGAGGCGGATGTACGTGCCTTGGTGGTGCGCGAAATAGAGGTAATAGCGCCCCAGCGGTCGGGGCAGCCAATCGGGAACTTTAAGCAGCGACGGCCCGTTGATGTTGGCGCCCATCCGCGCATCCATATGCGGTACGATCAACGGATTGTTCGGATGGCGATCGATACGCATGACCCCTCCTTAGCGGTCGCAAGCAGCGGGCGCCGCGCGCCCGGGCAGCTTATGTGCAATCAACTTCGCGTAGCAGGCGGCGACGGATTCGAAAACCCGCCGCTGATCGAACTCTCGTTCGGCCTTCGCGCGCGCCGCCGCGCCCATGCGCGCACGCAGCGTGTCGTCCGCAAGCAACGCATTCAACTTATCGGCCAAGGCCCCGGCGTCACGCACGGGTACCAAAAAACCCGTTACACCGTCTTCGATCGTCTGGCGGCAGCCTCGGATATCGGTGGCTACCTGCGCCAGTCCTGCCGCCGCGCCTTCCATCAACACGCGCGGAAATCCTTCGCGGTGCGACGGCAGCACGTGAAGGTCCATACACGCATAGAGCTGAGCCATGTCGTCGCGATCGTGCAGCACGGTGAGCCGTTCCGCGGGCAGGCCCATCGAGCGTGGATCGCAGACATCGCCAACGCGTTCGCTGGCCAGCTTATGGCCCACCACCAGCAGATGCATGCGTGGATGGCGCGCCAGCAGCGCGCGGCCGGCTTCCAAAAACTCGGGAAAGCCCTTCTCGACGACGAAACGCCCGCACATCCCCACGACTCGCGCATCCGGCGCTATGCCCAAGGCCTTGCGATAGGCCGAGCGCGCCGCATCGTCCGCGAACACACGCTCGAACTTCACCAATTCGATCCCGTTGCCCAAGGCGGTAATCCGGTCTTCGCCCGCAATGCCCTCGCGCAGAGCAGTGGCCACGTCCTCGGGATTCTGGCACAGCGTATGGTCGGCGCGACGAGCGTTGAGCCGCTCGATCTCGATCCAGAGTCTCCGCTTCCAGTAAGGCATCAGGTCGTGGAAATAGAATCCGTGCAGCGTTTGCAGGACGATCGGTACTCGCGCACTGCGCGCGCCCCAAAGCCCGATCAGGTTGCCCTTGGGAGTATGCGTATGGACGATTCCGAAGCCCTCACGCCGGCACAAGTCCGCGACGAAACGCACGGCTTTCCAGTCGCTCCACGGCGCGATCGAGCGCGTCAGCGGCAGCGCCGTCCACGGAAAACCGTCCTCATCCCGCAGCCTGCGCGCCAACGGCCCGTCGATGCTGGCGGTATGGACTTCGTATCCCAGCCCGCGCAGGTAAACGAGCTGGTCCCGCAGAATGGGAAAGAGCATGCTGTCGGCGGCGGCGAGGTGAAGCACTTTAATGGGCGACGCTACGGGCATGCCGAAAGTCTAGCGCGAGTTCGGATTTTCGATTTTCGCTTTTCGGTATGGGAGGGTAACGCGGCCTAAATCCGAGGTGCCATACCTGACGGCCGCGATTAGAATGAGCCTCGTAATGGAGCCGCGAAGAATCGCCATGACGCTGCAGGTGAATGGGAAGCCGCTGGAGTTGCCCGCAGGCAGTTCGGTCGCCGCGCTGGTGGAGCATCTGGCCTTGGGCGCCAAGCGCGTGGCGGTGGAAGTCAACCGCGAGCTGGTGGTCAAGAAAGAGTGGTCCGGCCACGTACTGAAAGACGGCGACCGGGTCGAAGTGGTGTCGTTCGTCGGGGGCGGTTAACGCGCCCGCCACACAGAACAGAAAGAGCAGGCCATGTCCGATTCGTACACGTCCTTTAAGGTGGGCCCGTACACGCTGCGCTCGCGCCTGATCCTCGGCACAGGCAAGTATCCGACGCTCGATTCGATGCGCGAATCCCTGGAAGCGAGCGGCTGCCATGCGGTCACGGTGGCGGTCCGGCGCGTCGAAATGGGCCAGAAGAATGCCGAAGCGCTGCTCGACCACATCGACCTCAAAAAGTACATCTTGCTGCCCAACACGGCCGGCTGCTTCACGCCCGACGACGCCGTGCGCAGCGCGCGCCTCGCACGGGAAGCGCTGGATGTCGAATGGGTAAAACTGGAAGTTCTGGCCGACAAGAAGACGCTGCTCCCCGATCCGCTCGGCACGTTGCAGGCCTGCGAGACGCTCGTCAAGGATGGCTTCGCGGTGCTCTGCTACACCAGCGACGACCCGGTGATGGCGCGGCGCATCGAAGCGGCCGGCGCGGCGAGCGTGATGCCGGCGGGTAGCCCCATCGGCTCGGGGCAGGGCGTCCTGAATCCCAACAACATCCGGATCATTCTGGAGACGATCAAGGTACCCGTGATCGTGGACGCCGGCGTCGGCACGCCCAGCGACGTGACGCTGGCGATGGAACTCGGCGCCGAAGGCGTGCTGTTGAATACGGGGGTCGCGCTGGCGAAAGAGCCCGTGAAGATGGCCCGCGCGATGGGTCTGGCCTGCGAGAGCGGATTCCTCGCCGCACGCGCCGGACGCATCCCGAAGAAGCTTTACGCGACGGCTTCCAGCCCCTGGGAAGGCCTGATTGAACCCAGCAAGCGTCCCGCAGCGGAGGGGATTCCGGGCGAGTAGCCGCTCTTGTAGGAACTCGAAGTAGAAAGCGGCCGATACCTGCTGCGTGCGACAGCCCCTCATCTTTCCGTAACGCTCTTGACGCCACCCGCTCCTTCAGCAAAGTAAGGCGCGGAAGATGGCCCTCGCCTCACTCGCCATGTGGAGTCCGTCATGAAGGTTCTGGTCGTCGGCGGCGGAGGCCGCGAGCACGCGTTGTGCTGGAAGCTCGCGCAATCCGACCGCGTCACGAAAATT
This sequence comes from Planctomycetota bacterium, assembly GCA_045863855.1. Lineage (GTDB taxonomy): Bacteria > Planctomycetota > SZUA-567 > H5-PLA8 > H5-PLA8 > H5-PLA8. The sequence continues at coordinate 11,788 of BTVV01000036.1, forward strand.
TACTGCGCGCCAGGGAATGCCGGCATCGCGCTCACCCGCGGCCGCAAATGCGGCACGGTGGAATGCGTGGACATCGGCGCCGAGAACCTCGACGGATTGCTACGTTTCGCGCGGCGCGAGCGCATCGACCTGACGGTGGTTGGCCCCGAAGCGCCGCTCTGCGCCGGGCTCGTCGACCGCTGGGAAGTGGAAGGGCTGGCCGCATTCGGACCACAGCAGCGCGGCGCCGAACTGGAAGGCAGCAAGGTATTCACCAAGACGCTGCTGCGCAAGAACGGGATCCCCACCGCCGACTTCAATTCCTTCCGCGACGCCGAGAAAGCGATCGGGTACTGCCTCGAACACGGCGGGCCGCTGGTCGTGAAGGCCGATGGGCTGGCCTCCGGCAAAGGGGTCGTGATGGCTCAGACCGGCGAGGAAGCCGCGGCCGCAGTGCGCACAATGCTGATCGACGGCGCATTCGGGCAGGCTGGGACGACGGTGGTCATCGAAGAAACCCTTCGCGGCGAGGAAGCCTCGATCCTGGCGCTCACCGACGGCCGCACGATCGCGGTGCTGCCCAGCGCCCAGGACCATAAGCGCGCCTTTGACGGCGACCAGGGGCCCAACACCGGCGGAATGGGCGCCTACTCCCCCGCCCCGGTGGTGACGCCGGAAGTCGAAGACCGCATCGTTCGCGAGATCCTGGTGCCCACGCTGCATGCGCTAAACCGCGAGGAACGCCCTTATAAGGGGGTGCTGTACGCGGGCCTGATGATCACCGAGCAAGGCCCAAAGGTGCTGGAATACAACGTGCGCTTCGGCGATCCCGAATGCCAGTGCGTGCTGCCGCGAATGACCAACGACCTCGTCGATGTGATCGAGAAGATCATGCAGGGCAAGCTCGACGAGAACGGCGTGGACGTGTCGCCCGATCCGGCCGTCTGTGTGGTCATGGCCAGCGGCGGGTATCCGGGCTCCTACAAGAAAGGCGTGCCGATCCAAGGGCTCGATCTGGACGGGCAACTGGGCCTGGAAGGCGTGACCGTTTTCCATTCGGGCACGTCGCGCGGCTCGGACGGGAAGCTGGTCACCACCGGCGGCCGTGTCTTCGGCATCACGGCGACCGGGCGCGATCTGCCCGAGGCGCTGGGCCGCGTGTACGACGCCGCGCCGCGGATCGTTTTCGAAGGCGGCTTTTACCGCAAGGACATCGCGCATCGAGCCCTGAATCGCGGACACTCCTGAACAGCGTGGAAGACTTCTTGAACATCCGCGGCCGATGCATCGTTCGAGGCGGCCCTTTACCGGCGAGGCGCACATGAAGACCGAAGTGCTGCGCTTGGACGGTTCGGACCGCGATCTTTCCAAATTGCGCTACGCTTCGCGCCTGCTGCAGGCCGGCGCCTTGGTCGCCTTCCCCACCGAGACGGTGTACGGGTTGGGGGCCGATTCCCGCAACCCCGATGCGCTGGCGGAACTCAACAAGGTTAAACAGCGCCCCGAAGGCAAGCCGTACGCCCTGCTGGTGCCCTCGATTCGCGCCGCCGAAGGCGCCTGCGGCGGACTTAACCGGATCGCACACAAGCTTGCTCGCGTCTACTGGCCGGGGGCGCTTACGCTGGTGGTACGCCATAACCTCGGCGGCACGATAGGGATGCGATTGCCCGAGCATCCGGTCACGCGCGCGCTGCTGGTCCAATGCGGCTTTCCCTTGGCGACGCCCAGCGCGAATCTGTCCGGTTCGCCCGAGCCACGGTCGGCCGAACAGGTGCTCGAACAGCTCGACGGCAAGATTCCCTTAATTCTGGACGGGGGCCCCGCTTGGGAAGGCCGCGCTTCGACGGTGGTGCGGCTGGACTCCGAAGGCCCGCCGCAGATTCAGCGCGAAGGTTCGCTGACCGCGGCCGAGGTGCTGCGCACGGCGCTCCCGACGCTGCTGTTTGTTTGCACCGGGAACACCTGCCGCAGTCCCATGGCTTCGGCGATGGCGGCCAAGTCGCTGGAAGGCCGGACGGATGCACAGGGGCAGCCCTTTCGGGTGATTTCGGCCGGCACGGCGGCACATGTAGGCAGCCCAGCCGACCCGGCCGCCGTGCGTGCGATGGTGGAAATCGAGTTGGATATACGGTCCCATATCACCCAGGGGGTGCAGCCGCATCTGCTCGACGAGGCGGATTGGATATTCACCATGACACGGGCGCACCGGGAGAGTATCCTAATGATCATGCCGGAATGTGAGTCGCGCATTCGGCTTATCTCGGAGCGGGGCCAGGAGATACCCGATCCGGCTTCGGGTTCGGTGGCACGCTACCGGTTGGTGCGCGATCAACTCGCTCAAGCCTTGCGCGAGGTTATTCCGACGGTGCTGGCACAGGCCGTCTAATCCAATCCGGGCGAACGGGCCGGCCAACGGGGTGCAACCGCAACGCCATGGGCTCCCAGCTTATCCTGATCGGTTCGGATCATGTCGGCTTCGCGCTCAAAGAGCATCTCAAAACGATGCTGCAGGCTTCCGGCCATACCGTGGAAGATGCGGGAACGCACGATACGGAGCGCTGCGATTATCCGGATATCGCCCAGACGTTGTCGCGTCGGCTGCTGGCAGGCGCTGCGGCGTGCGGTATCCTGGTGTGCGGCAGCGGAGTGGGTATGAGCATCGCGGCAAATCGGATTCCGGGCATTCGGGCGGCGTTGTGCGCGCACGAATACGTGGCGCAGATGGCGCGTCGGCATAACGACGCCAACGTGCTGTGTCTGGGCACGCGGGTGGTGGGCGCCGATTTGGCCGAGCGCATCGTGACGAGCTTCTTGACGGCGGCGTTCGAAGGCGGGCGGCATGCGCAGCGCGTGGCCCGGCTGGAGACTCCGTACTCCTGCACCGGTTCGCCGGCTCAGAGTCCAAACTAGGCGGGGGCGCGCGGCAGGCAACATGTCCGAAAAGCTCCTCGGTAAAACCCTCGGCGGCTGCGAGATCATCGAGATCATCGGCCACGGCGGCATGGGCGTGATTTTCAAGGCCCGTCAGAAGTCGCTCGACCGCATCGTGGCCATGAAGGTCCTCGCCGCCAAGCTCGCGATGGACATGAACTTCGTCGCCCGCTTCCAGCGCGAAGCGCGCGCCATCGCCCGCGTCAATCATCCCAACATCCTCGCGGTGTACGACGTCGGCAGCGAGGAAGACACGCATTACATGATCATGGAGTTGATCGAGGGCGAAAGCCTCGCGGAACTGCAGCAGCGCCAAGGCGGCGGGCCGCTCAAGGTCGAGGACGGCATCAAGTACATCAAGGCCGCGGCGATGGGGCTGGAAGCCGCGCACGCCACGGGCATCACGCACCGCGATATCAAGCCCGAGAACCTGATGGTGACCAACAAGGGCGTGGTCAAGGTCTCCGACTTCGGGCTTGCCAAAGAGACCGACGCGACGGGCGCGACCTCGACCGATGCGGTGATGGGCACGCCGGCGTTCATGAGTCCCGAGCAGTGCGACGGCAAGAAGGTCGACGGCCGCAGCGACATCTACAGCCTGGGCGGCACGTTCTACAAGCTGCTCACCGGCCGGTTGCCCTTCGAAGCCGAGACGGCGATGTCGATGATGTACCGCCACAAGCATGAAGCGCTGATTCCGCCAAAGGAGATCGTGCCGAGCATCCCGCAGCCGATCAGCGCGATCGTTTGCAAGATGATGGCTAAAAAGCCGGCGCAGCGGCAACAGTCGATGACCGAGGTGGTCGAAACGATCGAGAAGGCCGCCCGTGGCGAACAGGCCGTCACGCCGGCCGCGCCGGCGGAATCGGCGGAATCGGTGGCCGACGGACCGCGTATTGTCCTGCCGCGCAGCCCCACCAGCGCGATTCCGCCTCCGGGCCTGCGCGGCGGCGGCGGTTCGGCGCGCGCCATGCCGTCGGCCGCGCCAGCGGACGCGCCTCCGCCGGGCCAGAGCGGCCGGCTGGGCGTGCGGCCGCGCCGCGGTACCGAACGGGTCAGCCGTGAAGACGGCGGTCCGGCCTCCAGCTCGGCGCAGTTGCCCGGTCCTTCGCTGATGGGCGGCGGCGGCGGGGACGACGCGTTCTCGCTGGTCTCGCGCGGAGACGAACTGATCGCTCGCGGCGACCGTCTGGGCGGGCTTAAGCTGTACCGGCAGGCGCTCCAGGCAGGCGGGCTCGATGCCGCCAGCGTGAATCGCCTGGAGCAGGAGCTGAAACAGGAAATTTCGGTGCGCCGCCAGGCTGGCGAAAGCCTCCTCAAGCGCGGCTCCATGGTCGAGGCCTCGCGCGAGTACCGCGTCCTCATCGACCTGGATCCGAAGGACGAACTCTCCAAGGCCACGCTGAAGGATATCGAGACCAAGCTCGCCGCGAAACGCACCGTCATCAACGACGTGCGGACGGCCATTGCCGCGGCCCAGTTCGAGAAGGCCATCGAACTGTGGGACCGCACGCCTCCCGACCTGCGCGACGAACAGATCGGCAAACAGATCGACCACCTCCGCAGCGTGGTGGTGCCCTCCCTGAAGCTGTGCGAACAGGCCGAACGCTACAACGAGCAGGGGCGTCTGGACGAAGCCGTGGCGACTTTCGAGGACGCCCTGCGCATCGACGAGCATTGCGACCGCGCGCGGCAGGGCTTGGGCGAGGCCGAGGGTAAACGCCAGCGCATCGAGATCATGCTGAAGGAAGGCTACGATTACTCGATGCAGCAAGACTTCGAGAAAGCGATCGAGATCTGGCTGCCGATCCTGCACATCCAACCCGGGCACGGCCGCGCCGTGAAGAGCGTCCTCGACGCCTTCCAGCACATCGCCCGCGATAAGCGCGGGAAGGGCGATTTCCGCGGCGCGCTGATGGCGCTGAAGGAAGCCAAAGAAGTCGATCCGCAAAACCGCGGCCTGCTGCGCGAGTTGGATCAAATGACCGAGCTGCACGACAAGGAACTGGCGCTGATTGACCGGGCCAGCGACGCGGCGGCACGCGGACGCACCGGCGAAGCCATTCGCTACTGGGAGGAAGTGCGCAAGGTCAATCCGGCGAACAAACAGTGCCGGGAAGCGGTGGATGGATTGAAGAAGCGCCGCGGCAAGAGTACCGCCAAGCTGACCGCGATCCTGGCCGCGATCCTGATCGTCCTCCTTGCGGCGTTCCAGTACTTCAACGAGTACTCGGCGCGCGGACAGGTCCTGCAAGCCATCGACGAGGGCCGCTTCAACGATGCGCGGGAGCATCTGGCCGGAACGCTCTGGATTTTCCTGGGCGACACGCAGAAGCTGGGACACGAAGCCGACGTGACCGAGGCGTATCTAAAGGCGATGGAGTTCGAAAAGACCGGCAACCGGTTGGAGGCCGCGTTGGGCTTCCGGCGCGTCGCGGACCTGCTGCGCCAGGAAGGAAAAGAAGTCGGGCCCTTGCTGGTCCGTGCGGTCACCAACGAAGCGAATCACTTCTACGACTTGGGCGAATCGAACATCACGGCGCAAGATTGGCCTAACGCCAAGCAGAACTTCAAGGAGGCCTTCGACCGCTCGCGCCTCCCCGAGGGCCAAAGCAATTCGGGGCTGGTTGAGTTGAGCGGCAAAGCCCAGAAGTCGACCGTATTCATCGAACATGTGGAACAGGCACTGAAGTTCATCGCGGACTCGCGCCGCGCGGACGCCATCCAGGAGCTGAAGCTGGCGCTGAAGCTACGCGAAGACAACGCCTTCGTGCGCGAGCAGCTCGACAAGCTGGGCGTCAAGAAGGACGTATACGAAGACAAACTGAAGGAAGCGCTCGCGCACCTCAAAACCGCCTGGCAGGCCGACGCGCCCGTAGCCGCGGAAGCGGCGCTCAGCGCAGCAAACCAAGCCAATCCGGGACAGGCCTACGTCCAGAACCTGCTTGCGTACGCCAAAGCCTGGAAGGAATGCTCCGGGCACGGCATGGTGTTGTGGAACTCGGCGGACCCGGACGATCCGGCCAGCATGGGCCGTGCGTGGCGCAGCGACGCGTTCTGCGTGGACCGCTACGAATTTCCCAATCGCGCCGGCGAACTGCCGCAGACCGGCGTGACCTGGATGGAAGCGCGCGAGCATTGCGCCAAGAAGAGCAAGGTGCTGTGCAACCGGCCCAACTGGGAAAAAGCCTGCTACGGCAAAGCGTTCGGAATTTTCCCATGGGGCTCGGAGGCGGGCGATCAGACCTGCCACTGGAACGGCGATGCGCCTAAGCCCAGCGGGACGTTCGAAAAGTGCCATAGCAACATCGGGACCTACGACATGAGCGGGAATGTGGCGGAATGGGTGGACGACACCGTGACCGACGATGAGCGCTACGTGACGGGCGGTTCGTTCAAGAGCGATGCCGCGGGCAGCCGGTGTCAAAGCCGGTCCACGCTGCCCAAGGACCGCAAACAGGCCGATATCGGATTCCGCTGCTGCAAGCAGCTCACCGCCAAGCCCTGAGACGGCACCCATGGCTTCCCAAACCAAGACGCTCGGCATGTTGTTGATGTTGCTGCTGCTCAGTCCGCTGGCCTACCTCGCGATTTCACTCTGGAAACACGATTACAGGGTCGATTCTTCGACTCACCCGGATGACGCCAGCGACGTCACATTGCGGCCCGTTCCCGGAGGCGAAGCCAACGTAACTGCATCGTTGCGGCCGAAGGCTGCGGTCTGGCCGAGAGCCAGCCTTAACGATCCTAAAAATCCCCAGATGATCTTTTTGGAACTGACCAACACCGGGCGAACGCCGGCGCGCATCCTGGACGCGCAGCTACCTTCCCCGCTGGTGCAGATGGAAGTCGAATACCTCGGCCCCGACGGCAACGCCAAGCCCGTTCCGGTGCGCCCTGCAGTCGCCCGGCCCGGCCTGGGCGTGCCGCCCATGAATCCGCTCAGCAACTTCGTGGATTTGCTGCCCGGTCACGCGCTGATCCTGCCCGTGCCGGCATCGGAGATGTTCGACTTCAAGCGCGAAGGCCGGTATCGAATCAAAGCGTTCTACGATTCACAGGCGTTTGCCACGAGCTTCAGCGTGAATCTGATTCAGATGGGCCTTATGGGCATGCGCCGCGAGGCCCAGGCAACCGAAATCACCGTCGTCGCCACCCTGGAACCTTCGCCGCCGCCCGAAGCGACGGCCGTCCCGCCCGTTCCAAGCCCGTGAGGAGCTTGACGGAACGCGACGATCCAGTATGGATAGGACTCCCGCAAAGCGGGATGAGCGCATGGACCTTTCGCCAAGGTAGCTCAGTTGGTAGAGCACCGCACTGAAAATGCGGGTGTCGCCAGTTCAACTCTGGCCCTTGGCACCATTCACCGGCGAACCCCTCAGCGTCCTGGCGGCGCTGGGGGGTTTGTCGTTTCAGAGCGCTCCTGCATTACGCGCGCCTTCAGGAAAGCGCCAGGCCGCTCCCAGCCTTCGCGAGCCGCGTCGCGGTCCAACGGCAGGTATCCGGTAATCCAGTTGGGGTAAAGCCCGCCTCCAGTATGCGGCACGAGAAAGCGCTCCCAATAGCGCTTGATCGGTAAGGCCTCGCGCCGCCCGGCCAGATCGACGATCGCTTCGTTGCGCGTCAGGTCCAATACACGCGCCTCGACCTCCACGCCGTTCAGCTTCACCGGCAGCGTCGTCGGAGGCGTCATGTAGGCGCCGCGGCGAATTCCGAAATGAAGGTGCGGCACGTACCAGCCGTTGTCCGCGCTGGGTCCGGCGCCGATGACCCCTAGCACGTCCCCGGTGGCGATATCCTGCCCCACCTTCACCCGCGGCGTCCGATCGAGATGCCCGTACAGACTGCAATATATCTGCTCCGGCTGTCCGCGAGCGCCCGCGACCTGGTGTTCGACGATTACCAACCCGCCCCAGCCCCACTTTCTGACCGCACTGGGCGGCGGCGGTTCGTCCACGCCCGCAGGATCCACCTCCGCGGGACGCACCGAAGCCGGCAGTTCGACCAGCAAGGTCGGAACATGCGCGGCAAACCGGACGCGCCCGGCGGCTACCGCTTTCACTTCGCGCCCCGCGCCCAGATACGCCCAATCCACGCCCACATGGCGAACGGGTTCGGCGCTGAACTTGTTCCGCTCGGGGAGTTCCGCATTGAAATTATCGTCCGCAGCGTCCGACTCGGCCAAAGGCCAGCCCCATTGACGCACGGGCGGCAACGGCGCTTCGGCGGCTTGCAGCGAAGCTTGCAGCAGCGCGGCCAGGCACGCATTGATCCAGAGGCTGCTAGCGACAGGTGGCATACGGCTTAAGACGCTAGAAGCGTTGGAACCGGGACCGTTTTTGCATCCCTTGAGGCGTGCCGCGGAAATTAATCTTTAAACTTGAAGCTTCCGCGGGCCTTCAGCCACCACTCTTTCCAATTCTTGTAGTCGAGTTCGCCGGCGTCGAATCCCGTGCCGGTCACTTCTTTCACGGCCGAGAGCGCCGGATACAGGATGGTCATGTCCCGCGTCGGCAAGCTGGGCGCCTGGGTGGGCATGCCCAACGGATCGTCGCTGCCGAGGCCTTTGGGACCTTCGCGCAGTTTGTTCTGCGAATCGTTGGCGTTTCCGGCCGCCAGTTCGAACGACAACGCGCCGAGCAGCCGGTCAACGGCTTCCTTGTCGCCGTAGCGCCGCAGGGCCGCGCAGGCCAGCCGGCGCGTGACCCACGGAAGTTTGCCGTCCAGCGCAACATCGGTGAGCTTGCGCAGCGCGACGGGTTCTTCAAGTTTCGCGAGCGCCCTCGCGGCGGCCAGGCGCACGCGGTCTTCTTCCTGGAATTCGAGCGCCGCCTCCAGCAGCGTGCCCATCGCCCGGCGATCGCCGGACCAGCCCAGCACTTCGGCGGCGCGCGCGCGTATAGCCGGATCGTCGACGTTCGCGCTCTCACGCTTGCCCGGCAGGCGCACGATCCGTTCGAAGACCTTCGGCTCTTCGCGCGCCTGCGCGATCAGCTCGGCCGCGGCCGGATCGTCTGCGCCGTAGTCGGCGTCGAGCTTCCCAATGCGCTGGATCGTGCGTTTAAGTGCGTCGCGGTCTTCCGGCTGCGGCGGCGCCCCGGTGGATCCGATGATCAATCCCTGCTCTTGCGGCGGCTGCCAGCGCCCGTCGCGCTGGACGTAGCCCAGCGCCTTTCCCGCACCTTCGTGAAACGGATCGGCCAGCAAGGCCAGCCGAAACTGGGCCGTGGCTTCCTCGGCGAGCTTGTTTTCCTTTGCCCACAGCGCCAGATCGTAGTGCCCCGCCGCGTCATCGGCTTTCAGGGCTTTAGCGCGCGCGTAATACTTGTTCTTCTCTTCTTCCTTGCGCATGCCGACTAAATCGGCCTTGAGCACCCGAACGACTTCGCCCGACCAGGTCGTGATCTCCCAAGCGTCGCCGCGATCCACGGCGGTGCCTTCGAGTTTGCGGCCGTCCTTCAGGAAAAAGATATCCGCGGCGGCCGGTCCGGCCGCGCCGAGAAGGACCCACAGCATCAGAACCGCTCGCCCACGCATGGAGGTTTCCCATCGGCCCGCGTTCGTTCGCTGCTCATTGGACGTTTCGCGTCCGCGCCCGTCAGGCGCAATTCTCGCACTTCCCTGATACGGCGCAACCGCTTGATGTGTCTTAGGTTACAGCCTTCATGAGCGATTCACGGCGGCTTCCGCGCAGCGCACTGGCCATAGTTTTATGTTTGGCGTATGGGCGGCCACCTTCGATACTCCACTCGGCGCAGGAACCCTTCAGGAGCAAGCCCCTCAATATGATGCGCAGCGTAGGGGCCGGCTGCGGGCTTTTCGTGCTCGTAGCGCTGGCCTGGACCTTCTACGACCCGCTGGCTTCGCTGAACGACGTGGCGCGGCTGGGCGCGGCGGACGCCGACGCGGAAGCGCTGGAGCGGACGCTCGAGGCCCGCGGACGCGGCGCCTTATGGGCGCTGCGCGAGGGTATGAGCGCGCCGAATCCCGCCGTCCGACTGCGGTGCGCGGGGCTGCTGGCCAGACTCAACGCGCCCGAAGCGGCCCATGCCGAGCGGCTGCTGCTAGAAACTCTGGCGCGGGGCGAACGCGATCCGCAGGGCGCTTTGGCCGAACGACTCTTGCTGGACGTTTGGGACCGCCGCGGCGCGCCCGATGACGATGCCCGCCTGCGTGAATTGCGACGCGGCGCGCAGACCGATACGCCGGATGCCGAAACCCGCCGCGAACTGGATTTGCTCATCGGCGTGCATCCTTTCTGGCTAGGCGGATACACGGCCCGTTCGCGCTACCACTTCACTCGTGGCGCTTGGCTGCTCGCAGCGCAGGATGCCCTGCAAGCGCTGGTGCTGGAGCCCAATCACTTCGAAGCGCTGGCGACAAGAGGGCGCTGCCTGCTCCGCCTGGGCTACCCCGAACAGGCGCTGCAATGTCTGGAGCAAGCGACGCGCGTCCATCCGCGGCTGATGAGCGAACTGGAAGCGGACCTGGAGCGTTCGCGCAAGGAGGCCGCCGTCGAACGCGAAGAGCGGCTGCGCCAGCGCCGCATGGAACGTCCGTTGAGCTAGCGCCTTTATGGAAAACGGAGTCGCCCCGGTCAAGCGGGACAAAGAAGGCGAAAAAGGCGGATCGGGACGAACATTCGGCGACTGAGCCGGATGAAGTCCCGCGATGCGCCGCCGCAAGCAGACGACCGGCGATGGTCTTGTGAGTGGCTCTAAGCGCCTATTTCTTCACGAGCACCTTTTCGTCGTTCAACGCATCCACCTTGCGGCAGAAAGCCGCGAAGGCGGCATACTCTTCTTTCTTGATGCGGTACGTATCGAGGCGGAAATCGATCTTCAGGGTCAGGCGCTGCCCTTCCTGGCGCACCTCGCGGACGAAGCGGCCGAACGACTCTTTGAGTTCCACGCTTTCGGGCAAAGCCACCACTTTGTAGCCCTCGTCTAACTGGTACACCGTTTCGACCTGCCGGCTGCGGGCGAACCAAAGCATCAGATCGTGGGTGCGTTCGGCGCCGCTGACGTACAGGCGCGAAAGATCCATGCTTTCCGGGGCGGAAGGCAGGCTGTAACGGTCGCCGCTGGGCGTGGCCAGACGTGGAACGCGCAACTCGGTCTCGAACCACATCGGCCCCTGTTCGCCGGGCTGCGCTTGCGTGAGGCGCGATAGTTCGGCTCCAGGGAACTGCTGAGCGATCTGTTCCTTGATGAAGCGCTCGAACTGCCCCGGGGTGCCCGCGCGCTGGCGCCAGTACGGCGCATACTCGCCGGTCGCGACGGTACGCACGAACACTTGCGCGGCGCCTTGCGCATTCAGCGTGGCGGTCACGCGCGTTTCGTGGCGGTTGTCCGCGGCGGCGGTGCGCGGAATCTGGACAAACTGGCCGCCTTCGGGGCCGACCACCAGGACCTGCGCGCCTTGATCCATGGCCGGAACTTCGCCCAGCTGGTGGTAGTCGGTCGTGCCGTCGATCCAGTACTCCTTCCCATCCACATCGGGAATGTAGGCGATGCAGTGGTTGAATAGATTGGGCGCGGGCAGCGAGTGCTCGTCCACGGCGCCGGCGTCCACGGTGCGAATCAGCACGACGCGCGCGTCGATCCCGGCGGCCTTGCACATTGTGGCGATCAGAAGCGAGGTATCCTTACAGTCGCCGTACAGCGCGCGGAAGGTTTCGGTGCTGCGGTGCGGCTTATAGCCGTTGCGCCCGAACTCGATGCCCAAGTAGCGAATCTTTTCGATCGCCCAGTCGTGAATCGCGCGCAGCTTTTCGGTCGGCGTCTCCAAGTTCGCGGTCAGCTCTTTGACTTGCGCCTCGATCGCTTCGTCAACGACCATCTGTTCCTTGGCCAGATTCCAATACCACGTGCCGACTTCCTGCCAAGTCCGCATGGTGGTGGTTTGGACGAACGGAAGCTGGTCCAGAGCCGGAGGCATGCGGCGCTCTTGAACGATGCCTGGCAGATTTTCGGCCTGCCAGCGCAGCACCTCGCGTTCGGGGTCGTTGGACTCGACGCGTTCCGGCGCGGCCCCGTGCCGGAAGGTCTGGTGCCGAAACTCGCGGGACTTGGGCAGGCTGAGGACATACTGGCTCTTCTGCACCGGCGAATCGTCGCCCAGGTAATACGCGTCGGCGAAATAATCGCCATAGATGTTCTCGCCGCTGTCGCGCACAACGTATTGCAGATCTATCAGGGCGCCGACTTCGATATCGCGAAAGACGATTTCCTTAAGGTGGTATTCGTCGTAGATGCGCGTCTGAACGCCCATCGCGGCGCTGACCGAACGGTCGCCGACATCGGCCCGCGCCAGTTCCCGCCCGTCGGGCATGATCACCGCCGCGCGCAGCACATCCACGACCTGCCGCTGCGGGTCGTAGAACACGGTGTGGCGCTGGAGGTCGCCCTTGCCGCCCGCACGCAACAGCTTGGAGATCTGGTGGACCATCCGGCTGGAGGTTCCATTGGGATTGACGTGAACGACCTCCTGCTTGAGCAGGTGCACGGCATTATCGCGCGGGTAATCGTCCGCCGCGGGCACGGGTAGATCCTTAAGCGCAATCTCGTACGGCGCGAAGAAGCCGCGGTCGAGTCCGCGCCCGGTATTGATCTCCGCCAGTGCGTCTTTAATACCCGGCGCGTTGGGCTTGATGCGCAGCGCCTCCTGCCACAGCGCCGCGGCCTCGTCCGGCTTCCCGCCACGCAGGCGCAATCCGGCCAACGCCGAAAGCAATTCCGTATTCTCCGGCGCGATCCGGCGTGCCTGTTCGAGGTACTGCGCGGCCTTATCCGGTTGCCCCGCACGGCGCCACGCTTCCGCAATGTCCAGGTGCTCTTCGATGGCGAACGGCAGCAGCATTAAACTCCGCTCGCGGAAAGCCGCGGCCTCGGCCTCGCGGTCGAGTTCCATCAGTTCCTCGGCCCAAAGCTGCCGCAACCCGGGGTCGCCGCCCGCGAATTCGAGCCCTTGCTCGAAGGCCTTGCGCCGCGCGGCATGACCCGCCGCGGTGGAACCCAGAATTTGCCAGCCCTCGGGATCGAAGGGCGACTGCTTGACGTACTGAGCGGCCCAGCCGTTCGCTTCGGGCTGCAAATCGCGCGCGCGCAATATTTCCGCCAGCACCTTGGCCGCTCCGCCTGCGCGTTCGGTGCCAAACTTGGAAAGCACCTCGCGTGCGTGCGGTTCGGCTTCCAATTCCAGACCCGCGGCGTGGTGCAGCAGCGCCAAGCGTTCCTGCGCCGCGGGCGCTTCGGGATGTTCCTTCAAGCACGCTTCGGCAGATTGGCGCGCTTGGTTCGGATCGCCCGGATAGCCGGCCAGGAGCAATTGGAATACCGCGCAGCGGGGAGCCAGCTTCAGGGCCTTTGCGTAGGCCTGCGCGGGATGGTGGTCCTCCTTGTTTCCAAAACGATGCAAATACGCATGGTAGCCGAACCAAGCCTGCAGCCAGGCGGAATCGGGCTCGGCCTTCAAGGCCGTCTCCAGGCGCGGAAGCAAGCCCAGCTCGGGATTCTCCGGTTCCAAGAGCGGGGTGGCGCGGCCGGCCGCGGTGGCTTTGTACCCCTCCAGCGCCTCGGCCGAAGGATCCACCGTCACGCCGGGCACCGGACCGCCTTCGGGCTTGGAGAGCCGCACGCTGAAGGACCACTCGGTGTCCTCCACCGCACCTGCTTTGATCAATATCTGGTTCCAGCCTGCGTGCAGGTAAACCGGCACGGCGCTTTTTTCGGGCGCGTAATCGTGGCGCGTCGGCACTTCGACGACCTGGCGCTGATTGACCCACACCTTGGCCGCCCCGCCGCAGCCCAGCCACAGCACCGCCCACTGCGCCTGCTCCAGCTTGAGCTGCGTGGCCGCGTAGGCGAGCGAGTGCGTGTTGGGCTCGAAGAGCGTGTCGAGTTCGACGATCCCGTCGAGTGGTTCGACGGGCGGATGGATCCAGGCCACGTTGCGGTTGCGCCCCCGCATGGGCCGTTCGAATTGAACTTCGTCTTCCGGTGCGTACTTATCCGGCATGCCCGCGCCATCGCGGTTATCGAACGGACCGCTCAGCGCCCAGCGCTTGATGAACTGGAGCGGCGCGTAGGCCTCGGCCGCTTCGGTAAACCGCCCGCGCGCCTGCAACCACGCCGCGCGCGCGTAGCGCGCATGCCCGCGCAAGTAAGGCCGCACCTTGGCATCGCCTTCCACGACCGCCGCGGCTTCCAGGAAGGCCGCATCGTCCGGCGCTTCTTGAAGCACTTCGAGCAACACATGCAGGTACAACTCAGCCCAAGGCTCCTGCCGACCGCTGGAAAAGGCTCGAGCCAGGTGCTCGACCGATTCCCGTGAGCGTCCGTTCAGGCGTTCCAGCAGACCCAATCCGAACCGCGCGGCCGCATCGTCCGGCGTCTGAGCCAGTCGCGCACGAAACGTGGCCTCGGACTCCGCGTTCTTGCCTTCCAGCAATAAGCCGAACGCTAGCAGCGTTCCCGCATCCGGCGTGGCGCCGCCCAGCGCGTGGAACCCCTGCGGCGCCGCGGCCTCGCCCGCGCCAAGTCCCGCCGCCAGCCCAAGCGCCAAAGCGACCAGAAGTCCACGAACACAGCCAAAGGACCGGCGGGAAGCAAGCGAGAGCATCGACGCGGCACTCCGTGGGCCAAGCATAGGGGATCCTACGCCGAAGGGCTGCCTTGACCAAATGACGAATAAACCGCGGAAGCCCACAAACAAAAGCGCCCCCTGCACGAGGGGGCGCCATTCGAAACAGGTACGGCTCGAGCGCTAGTTGCCCGCGCCGGGGGAAGCTCCGGAGGCCGCTTCGCGCGCTTCCATGGCCTTCTGCCGCGCAACCTGCTGCTCCGCCACACGCCGGTCGATGAAGTCCTTGAGCAACTTGCGGTCGGAGACCGAAGCGTTGATGAACTTCACGCCCAGTTCGGGCTCGTTGGCCTCAACCGAGTCGGAAATACGCACGACTTGGCATTCGCCCACCAAGTTGGCCAATTCGGGAAGCTCGCGGAAGCGCATACGGATCGAGAACTGGCGCAAGGGCAAGGCATTGCGGGACAAGCGGATGTTGGTGAGCAGCGAACCGCCGACGCCGATGTTGCGCGCCACGGCCTCGCCACGATCAAAGACTTCGCCGTTATCGAGAATCACCTCAAGGGTGCACGGTGCGTTCACTTCGGTGCGTCCGTACTCGCGCTTGAACGGACGGCGGATGGTGGTGAAGTCGTACCCCATCTTCTCGGCCGTTCGGAAAACCAGATCACGCGTTGCTTCGCTGGCCGAATACTTGGGATCGCGGTTCAGAATCTTCGTGACCGTCGTCCGTGACAATCCAAGCGCATCGGCGATGGCCTGTTGACTGACCGCCATGGTCGCTTCCCCCTCAACCCCACCCGTTTGCAGGAACCGGTCATGCACTCGCATAAGGCTGCCGGTGTGCATT
Organism: Planctomycetota bacterium; assembly: GCA_045863855.1. Classification (GTDB taxonomy): domain Bacteria; phylum Planctomycetota; class SZUA-567; order H5-PLA8; family H5-PLA8; genus H5-PLA8. The sequence goes on from BTVV01000036.1 coordinate 27,134, forward strand.
TTCAGAATGCACAGAGTGTAACCTAAAGCCATACCTTGTCAATGCGCCAAGTGCTTTCCCACGTGCACCAATCTCCCTCAAAGGACTTAAGAATAGAATGACAAAAAATGCACCGTGCAGCTGCCTAAAAACCATACCCGGCAGTATATCGAATGCACTCATTCATTCGTAAACTTCAATCATGCCTAGCCTTATAACGACACCGCCCGACGGTTAATCCCGTCGGGCGGTGCGGCAAGTATAACTGCGTACGAGGCTTACTCGACTTCGACGCCACGTTCCCAATTAAAGCCCAGGATTCACGGGTGCCGGCTGCACGTTTTCTTGCTTACTGCTCGAAGCCGGTGTGCGAATTCCACTCGTCGTCGCGGCATTGGATTCCGTTTCCGACGCTTTCCGGAGCACCACCGTCGACTTCTCTACTTTAGGCGTTGTCGGTTCGGTCTGCAACGCGGGCTGCGAGCTTTGCGTTTCGGTGACGCCTCGCACGCGTAGCTTCTGCCCTACGCGCAACATGCCCGGATCGCTGAGCCGGTCGCGGTTCCATTCGTAAAGATCGCGCCAGCGCCGGCCGTCATTAAAGAGCTTGCGAGAGATGCGTTCGAGGGTATCGCCGGTCTCGACCACGTACTCCGAGCCCCCTTGCGCTTCGAGCGTAGCGTCCGAGGCCGGCGCCATGGACACGGGTGCTGCGGCGGCCGGCGCAGCTTGAGCGGGTGCGCTGGCGCTACCGGCGAGTCCTGGAACCGTCAGGCTCATGCCCACCAGTATCCGCCGGGGGTCGGTAAAGAGCTGTTTGTTGGCTTCGCTGAGCAGCTTAACGCCTTCACGCATCCGGCCGGGATAATGCTTCTGCGCAATGCCGCTCAAGGTATCTCCGGCTTGAACCACATACTTCCGCTCTCCAGTCGCGGGTACCGGTTCCACCGCCGCTTCTGGCAAGGCGTAGCCTGGAACGGTCATGCGAGAGGGGTCCACCGCGACCTGGGTGGCCGGAGCAGCTTCCGGCTGCAAAACGGGCGGCCCGGACGGCAACGCAGGCGTGCCGCCGTATGGCGCGGTATTGGGAATGGCGGTGACGCGCGCTGCGCGCGGGTTCGCCGGCCCCCGACGCGTCTGCTCCCATTGCTGCACGATTCGTTCGGGCGGCTGGCTCACGGGAGGCACGGGCGCTGCCGGCGTCGGAGCGACCAAGTACGGCGCGGCTGCCGGCCCGGTGGGCGGAGCCGCTTCCGCCGGCGGGATCTCCGGCGCTTGCGCCTGGTTCTTATTCTTCTTACCGCCGTCGTAGACGAGGCTGATGACCACAACCATCAGCAAGAACAGCGTCAGCAAACCCCATTTGAACTCGCGAAAGACCTTAGCGGCGCCACTGGCGGCAGAGGACGTCTTGTTGACCCACGATTGGCCGGCGGCCGGGGATGCGGAAGCCGATGTCGGGTTCTCTTCGTGCACGGAAGAATCCTCGAGTTCCTGGCGCTCACGCACGGACGGCCTGCGGCCTGCCCGGCTGCGGGAGCAGAGTCTCTCTCGTTATCGTGAAAGCGCGGGCGGGGCTTAAGCGGAAACGACGCGTCCCCGGCGAAGTTCCGGGGACGCGGAGATTCTCTTCGTTCAACGCCTGAACTAGCGCGCGAAGAGCAGCCAGATCAGGACCAGGACCGGGATCAGGATCGGGATGGCGAAGCGCAGGATGTACCCGAAGAAGCTGGGCATCTGCACTCCGCTCGATTCGCTGATCGCCTTGACCATGAAGTTCGGCGCGTTGCCGATGTAGGTGTTGGCTCCGAAGAAGACCGCGCCGAGGGAGATCGCGAGAAGGAAATCGCCCGCCGCGTGCCCGGAGCCAGCGACATTTTCGAGGTGCAGCCATTGCGGGGTGCCGGCGGCCTTCCCCATTTCCAGCCCCGCCAGACCGTGCCCGGCGGAAAGGAAATTGAGGTAGGTCGGCGCATTATCCAGGAAGGAGGAGAGCGCTCCGGTGGCCCAATAAAATGCGGTGGGCGAAGATACGCCCAAGGAACTGGCGTTGTTGCCCAGGTAATCGAGCGCCGGAACCATCGTGGCGAAGAGCCCCACGAACAGGAATCCCACCTCTTTAATCGGGCCGAAGGTGAACTCGTTGGCTTTCAAGTTCTCTTTGCTGGAGAGCTTGTAGGCGGCTATGGCGGCGACGATCTGGAGCACCGCGCCCCAACCGTGCGCATGGATGCCCATGCCTTCCAGGATCCCATCTAGGAACACGCCAAAGAGGACCACTGCCAAGAAGACCACGTTCAGGTATCCGCTGACGCTGACGGAATTCGGCTCGGTGTCGGGTGTCGCATCTTCCGACTTCTCGTACTGATGCAGCGCCTTGGTGTCGAGCACGTAGAAAATACACAGGAGCAGCGCCAGACAGGTCGCCCATGCCGGCGCGCAGTGAATCATCGTCCAGGTAAATGGAACGCCCTGCAGGTAGCCCAAAAAAAGCGGTGGATCGCCAATGGGTGTCAAGCAGCCGCCGCAGTTGGCGACGATGAAGATAAATAGGACGATGTGGAACGCCTTGACGCGATGCTTGTTGATGCGGATGAACGCGCGAATCAAGAGCGCCGCGGCGCCGGTGGTGCCGATCACGTTCGCGATGACACCGCCGATGGCAAGGATTAGGGTATTCAGCCACGGCTTACCGCGGCCTTTGATGTCGATCAGGATGCCGCCGGTGACGACGTATAGGGCTCCGACGAGTGCAATAAACTGGAAGTATTCCATGCCGACGTGCACCATTTTGTGCCCGCCGTAACCCGGAACGCCCTTCAGCGTCGTAAAATCGCCTAGCGCCACGAAATAGTAACTGATCATGATGCCGCCGAGGAAGAACGCGAAGTCGGGAAAATGGTGTTCCCAGAAATGCAGATTGATGAAAGGCATCAGGGCGATGGCCAACAAGAGCAGCGTGAACGGAATGGCATGCCAAGGCCGGATGTCCGGAGCCTTGATGGTCATGGGATCGACGAGCGCTTCGGCGTGTCCATGATCTTCGTGCTCGCCGTGCGCATGGTCGTCATGCCCCTTCTTGGACGCCTCGTACTCCTCTTTCATCTTCTCGACGGTGGTGCCGCGGGTCTCGGCGATCTTCTCCAGTGGAATCGCATCGGGCGCGGGCAGCACCTTCGCCAGAATCGCGCCCAGCACCAACCCGGCGATGGCGGTGAGAATCCAGCATTTAGGTCCTTGAAAGGCAGGTTTCGCGTGGCCGTGTGCAGAGTCGCTCAATGGAAAAGTTCCTTCAAAGAGATGGCGTGACGCCCATCACCCGGCTGCTTGAAGAGCGGGTTTATGCGTCGTTAACGAACGGCATAAGCGAAACTTTCGTACTCGAATCGCGGGTCCGTGACTAGTGTATTCCGAATCTGCATGCCTTGGCCGTGCAAGACCTTGACTCGGCACGCGGCTCGGCGACAAAGGACCAAATGAAAGCCGAAGAACTCAAGAAACTGCTGCGCGATGTGAAAAGCGGCCGCCTTTCGACCGACGATGCGGCGAAGCAACTGGCGCAGTTGCCTTACGCCGAATTGGGCTTCGCGAAATTCGACCATCACCGCACCTTGCGTTGCGGCATGGGGGAAGTGGTCTTCGCGGCGGGCAAGCGCACCGACGATTTGCTGGCGATCGTAGCGCACGCGCGCAAGCATCACTCCATGGTGTTGTGCACGCGCGCGAACGCGCGGCAAGCAAGCGCGTTGCTGGAGGCTTGGCCCGGCGCGCACCACCATCCTCGCGCGCGGACCGTACGCGTAGGACCAGCGCCCAAGCCCGACCCGAAGCAACGGCCCGTCTTCGTGGTCAGCGCCGGAACGAGCGACGCGGGACCGGCCGAGGAAGCGCGCGAGACGCTGGCAGCCTTCGGCGTGCGCGCCGAAGGGATTCACGACGTGGGCGTCGCGGGCCTGCATCGGCTGCTGGATCAAATGGATCGCCTACGCGGCGCGGCGGCGCTGATCGTCGTGGCGGGCATGGAAGGCGCGCTGCCCAGCGTCGTCGGCGGGCTGGTGGCATGCCCAGTCGTCGCGGTGCCGACGAGCGTGGGTTATGGTGCGAGCTTCGGCGGGGTGGCGGCGTTGCTCGCGATGCTGAACAGTTGCGCCGCCGGCATCACGGTGGTGAACATCGACAACGGTTTCGGGGCGGCGGCGGCGGTCTTGCGCATGCTGAACGGTTCGGCCGCACATTCCGCCAAACGAGCTGCTCGGCGCAAACGGTAGACTCACTTCTATAGAAGGAGGCGCGGTCGAAACATGGGCGCTCCAGAAACGGTCCGGCAACTGGGTGAACTCGGCGTGATCCTGGTGATCCGCTGCGACAGCACCGACGAAGCGCTGCACGGTATCGCGGCGGTCATGGAAGGCGGCATCCGCGCGATGGAAGTCACCTTCACGGTGCCCGGTGCGCCGGACGTGATTCGCGCCGTCGGCAAAGAGTACGGAGACTGCGTGCTGCTGGGCGCGGGCACCGTGACGAACACCGAGCAGGCCAAGCAGGCTTTCGACGCCGGCGCGAAGTACCTCGTCGCGCCGAACACCAACGTGCAGGTGATCGAATCGGCGCAACGGCTGGGGCTCCCGATGTTTCCCGGCGCCTTCACCCCGACGGAAGTGCAGCGCGCTTGGGAACTGGGCGCCAGCGCCGTGAAAATCTTCCCCGCCAGCGTCGGCGGCCCCGATTACATCAAAGCGCTGAAGGGCCCGTACCCCGATATACCGATGGTCCCAACCGGCGGCGTGAACGACGAAACGGTGGGCGCCTTCTTTAAGGCCGGCGCGTTTGCGGTTGGCGCAGGCGGATCGCTCTTCGATAAGAAACTCCTGAAAGCCAAGGAGTTCGCGAAGATGACGCAGATCGCACAGCGCTTCATGCAGGCCGTGGCGGCGGCGCGCGGAAAGGTCTAGCGCCCGTGAGCACGCCCGTACCCCCGCCCCCACCCGGCTGGAACAAAACCCTCGCCGACCTCTTCGCCGAAGCGAAGCGAGGCGAACGCAAGAGCATTGGGAATCCGGAAGCCGCATGGGCGCGCGCCTACGAACGAAGCCTGCTTCCCGCGCAAACCCGCTTTCCGAGAAAGGGCGACCTCTACGAAGCGCTCGAAGACCTGACCGTGAACTATCTCACGGCATGGCAAGCTCCCTTCACCGGCGGAGCCGAGTGCCTGTTGCTGAAAGGCGACCGAGTACTGGTGGACGACGAACCCGGACAGCCCGAACCGATCACCGTGTACGCGCGGGCCGTGGATTACGAACGCCTGGAACGGCGCATCGTCCCCGAGTCCGACCGGACGCATCCGAAATACGGTGGCTTCTATTTTGCGCTGAATACGGCGGATCTGAATGCGAAGTTCAGGTTAGTGAGCGAAGCTCTCTAAGCAGTGGGCGGCGGCGTTTGTTTCAAAAAGCGCTGCACTGCGAAGGCGTATGCCGCGCAGAAGATCAGCCCCGCGATAACCGCAGCGCGACCTGCGGCCGTCGGACCGCCGGCCGCTTCGGCGCCGGCCGCCACCGAGACCAAGCCGAAATTGTGCGCGAGCGCCCCGCCCAAAGCCAAGCCGCTGACACCCACGAACGCATCGCCGTTGCCTTCTCCCGCCATTACGAGTTGCCGGACCGGACAGCCTCCGGCCAGCGCTCCGGTGAGACCCAGCAGCGCCAACGCCAGCCCGTTCCAGAGCGCCTCGCCGTGCGCGACCGGCTGCGGCTGCCAAGCCCATTGCGCGCGGCCCATGACCAAGACCGTCACGCCGTATCCGGCGACGAGCGCCAGCGCGGCCCACGTCATCGCTCGATGCGCGGTAAAGGCCTGGCGCACCGACGAAACGGCGCAGAAGCCCGTCATCGAAAGAGCCGCCCCGCAGATCAGCGCGACACTTAACGCCCAACCCCACGGCGCGTGCGGGGGCTTAGGTGTGGCGTCGTTCGCGCCTGGTCCGGCGAGCACGCCACCCACCAGGAAGAGGACGAGAAGCCCCAACATCGCGGCAGGACCAAGCAGGCCTAAAGCAGCAGGTGCGGGTGCGGTTTTCCCCGCGCTGTAGCCGCGAGCTTCGAACCAGCGGCCCACGGCCACCCCCAAGACGAACCCTGGAAGTCCCAGCCACGCGTGCAAGTCCCCGCCGCCCAAGCGTTGCAGCATCCGAAAGGGACAGCCGAGAAACACCAGCGCCGCGACAGCCATCCAAAGACAGAGCACGAAGCGCCCGGCCGTGAATCCGCCCGAACGCGCGGCGAATCGTTTGCCCAACAGCGCCGCCAGAAATGCGCCAAGCACAAGCCCCGCGATTTCCGGACGGAGGTAGGCCGGACCCGAGGTAAACAGTTTCAGCGCGCCCGCGGCATCGCGCAGAAAGCACGCGCCACAGAGGCCCATATTTCCGGGGTTGCCGAGCGCTACGAGCGCCGCGGCGGCGACGCCTACTCCGGCGGCCAAGGCCACTCCCAGCGCTTGGCGCCCCTTCGATGCGTCTGCTTGCCGCAGCATAGAATAGAATCCCAGCGTTTCGAAAGCCGCACGAAGCCGGAAAAGTCTACCTCAGGCGGGGCGACGCGCGGGGGCAAAAGCAATGTGAGCTTTTCGGCGCGGCGGTTCTTGCGTAGCGTGGAGCTATATGAAACAGATTCCCAACAGAGGAAAACCTCGGCACGTGCGGCGCATCCCGGAACTGCCGCGGCGCCCGCGGACCGGTCACAAAGGCACGTTTGGGCGCGTGCTGATCGTAGGCGGATGCCGTGGGATGGCCGGCGCGCCGTGCCTGGCCGCGCGCGCGGCGCTGCGATCGGGCGCGGGGCTCGTGAAGGTCATAGTCCCCGAGCCGATCTGGGACCTCGTCGCCGCGAAGCTCGACGAGTGCACCACAGGCGGGCGGCCCGCGACACGGCACGGCACTTTCGCGCGCGCCGGGCTCGTTCAAATCTGGAAGGAAGAACAAGCCAAGCACGACGTCACGGTGCTGGGCATGGGGTTGGGCGCCAACGCCGATCCCGTTACGGCCGCCGAAACGCGCGTCGCCGTCGCCGCTTACCGCACTCCGCTGGTGCTCGATGCCGACGGGCTCAACGCCTTTTCGAAACGGCGACTGCAGGAGGTCGGACGCGAACGCGTGAAAGCCTGGGGGCGGGAAGTTTATAAGCCTTCTACCGGCCACGAGGCCTCGGGATTCGTGCCCCCGCCCCTGGTGCTAACTCCGCACCCCGGTGAAGCCGCGCGAATGCTAGAGCGATCCGTTTCGCAGGTGGAAGCGAACCGCGAAGCCACGGCGCGCGAATTGGCGGCGCTGGCCGGACCCGGTGCGGTGGTTGTCCTTAAAGGTGCGGGCACCGTCGTCACGGACGGCACGCGCGTCTATGTCAACACCACCGGCAATCCGGGCATGGGCACCGGCGGTTCGGGCGACGTGCTGGCTGGGATCGTCGGCGCGCTATTGGGGCAGCGCATGAGCGGCTTCGACGCGGCCGTGCTGGGCGTGTACCTGCATGGTCTCGCCGGCGACCTGGCCGCCGCGCGTTTGGGCGAACACAGTTTGATCGCCGGCGACCTGATCGAGGCGCTGCCCGAGGCTTTTGTGAAGCACGGGAAGCGCCGTCGCTGAGTGGAAAGGAATCCGTCGTGTCGCTCGCGCGGTGGAAAGTCTTGTACTGGGCGATGCTGGCGGCCAGCTTGGGTGGAATCACTCTGTTTTCGATCCTGGTGGCCGAGAAGGGCCCTCCAACCGGTCGCGAAGTCTGGATCTGGCTTTGGCCTATCCTCTCCGTCCCGGTGGCGCTTTTTGCGCTGCGCAGGTTAATGCGAAGTTACAAAATCGAACCGCTTAGCGGTCCGGAACTATGGCAGCTTCAGATCCTCGACCTGATCGGTGCGACCGTGGGAGCAGGACTTGGATTGACGCTTTGGCAGAGCCTTTGGTCCGAATCGCTCGTTCCACAAGGTCTGTGCGTGGTGTTGGTATCGCTGGCACTTTACGTGATTGGACTGCTTGCGGGCCGACGAATCGGTCTGACCCAACCATTCGGGCGGCTCCTGTATGCAACCGGTCTGATGCTCTGCATCTACGGCTTCTTGGCCTTGGGTGCTACCGTGACCATGTTGATCGTGGCGGGAATGTACGGAGAAAGTCCGTTTCGCATGATCAAAGAAATCGCCAAGGGACAAGAAAGTTGGGAATTCGGACTTCTTTGTGCCCTGTTGTGCTTGCCGCCGGGCTTGGCGCTCTGCTTTTTCAGTCGAAAAGGCTTGCCTCGCGAAATATCCACGCCTGATCCGGTGCTGCCCGCCTCATACCCACCTGCGCAATCTGAAGACTAACCTTTCATTGGAAGTCGACTCTGTGGGGTAGGAAGATAGGGTTTGGCCGGTGACTCGACCGGCCTTCCGGCGGTAGATGCCCCATAGGAGAGACTCTGCCCATGCGTAATCCACACGTGCACCTCCTTTATATGGGGCTTTGCGGATTGCTATGGGCCGCAGCCGCCGAGGCGGGGACGATTCCCGCAAACGAAGCGGCGACCGAGCCCGGGATGGAAGTCGGCTCCTGGATCCGCGAATCCTGGGGCAATACGGGCTCCGCCGAACGCCAGAGACAACGCAAACGGCATGTCCTGAAGATTAGCTTCGACGGCGGCGAACAGCCCAAGGCGTCGTTCAAACACCTCACCGGATTCAGCGCCGATGCCGCCGGAAAGGTGACGGTTCACGTCTACGCGCCAGACGAGCAGGCGCCGGAATTCGCGCTCGCCTTGAGCACCACGCAAGCGTACGTCTGGCACGAATCGAAAACGCGGAAGCTCAAACAGGGATGGAACAAACTCGAGTTCCCGCTTGCCAAGGGTGAGTGGAAGACCGAAGCGAGCAAGTGGCAATACGATGCGGGGATCGACCATCTGAACGATATCCGCGCGGTGAACTTGATCGCATTGAACGGCAAGACTTCGGGATGGCTGCTGGTCGAAGGACTGCATTACGACGGCGACGAGACGGCCAAGCGGGTGGCGGCGCTGATCGCGGAGATGAGCGGCACCGACTTCGAGAAGCAAGCCGCGGCGGAGCAGGAGTTGATCAAGATCGGACGCCCGGCGATGGAAGCGCTGTACCAGCTTAGCCGCAGCGACCGCACCGCCGTGATGCTCCGCGCCTCCTTCGCTCTGCGCACCATCGAAGAAGCGCAGGAAGAACTGCCCGAGAATCCCGAACTGCGCGAGAAGCTGATGGCGCAGCGCGAGGAGAACAAGTTCCAGGAAATGAGCGTGCGCTCCAGCTACATCCTGCGCTCGATGAAGAACGAACAGGAGAAGCTGGCTCAGTTGGTGAAAGACGGCGCGGAGGAAGTGGCGCGTGCGCGGTTGGAAGTCGGAAACCTCAAGTCCACCAAGCCCGAAGACCTGGAAGCGTACAAGAAGAACCTCGACGAACTGGACCGCCTGACCAAGCTGATTACGGCGGTGCTCGAACAGTCGCTCACGACGCCAGAACCGGTACCGGCCGAACCGGCCAAGCCCGAAGCGCCAAAACCCGAAGCGCCGAAGCCCGACGCGCCGGCCAAAACCGCCGCCGAACCGATGCTGGAAAGTAAATCCATGGAAGGTAAGACCATGGAAGCCATGGATATGAAGCCGAAGGAATGATTCGCCACGCCGTGCATTGTAATTAGCTGCAAATTATGCGTTCAAATTCTCGCTCTGGCGATCGGATGCCATACCCAGACGCCGCGGGTTCGAGTACGATTCCGGAGCGCCGCGCGCTGCGGCGCCCCGCGTAAACTCGAAAGGCAGCTCATGCGTGCGTCCCTGAAGTTGGCCTGCGTGCTCCTTGGCTTACCCTTCATCGCGCCCGCAGGCGCGCTCGAACAGATCTGGGAAGACCCGGCCGCGGCGGCGACGGGGCAGCTTACGGTCGAACAGATCGAGCAGGCGCTGCGCGAATTGTCCAGCGACGAATACGCGCGCCGTGCGCAGGCGTCCGACCGGCTGCGCACGCATGCCGATCCCCGGGTGCTGGCCCGGCTGTACGATGCGCTCGAAAGCGATTTGCCCCCCGAAACGCGTATGGCCGTATCGAGTCTGCTGCCGACGGTGCGCAGCACCGTCGGCGAGAAGGTGATGGTCAAGGATTTCCTGATCCTGGGCCCCTACCCCTTCCCCGACGGCATGCAACCGCGCGATCATCAGGAAACGCGCGACTGGCTCGATCTTGCCACGGGCGTACCCTCCGAAGGAACGCTCGATCCGGAAGCGAAGCTGCCGCTCGATCCGGCCAAGCCGAAGGGCAAGCAGCTCGAATGGCAGCGCCCATACGCCGGCTTGCAGGGTTCGATCGATTTCACCACGCTCTTCAAGCAGCGCCCCGAGTTCGCGAACGCGTTCGCGCTTACGTACATCTACAGCGAACGCGCGCAGTCCGTGCGCCTCTGGATGGGCAGCGACGACGGCATCGCCGTTTGGGTGAATGGGACGAATGTGATCTGGAAGGACGTTCAGCGCGGCATGTCCCTGGACCAGGACCGCGCCGAGGCACAGCTACAGGCGGGCTGGAATCCGGTGTTGATCCGGATCTCGCAAGGCTGGGGCGGCTGGGCTTTGGCTTTGCGCATCACGGACCGCCGCGGGCGGCCGTGGCCGGCGAAGCTGATCGATCCGCTTTGCGGAGGCCAGCCTCGGCCGGCCGTTCCCGCGCCGAAGAAACCGCCCGTCGCAGCCGCGGAGCCCGCTTCCGCGGACAAGTAGTGCACCTGCCCGTATAGGGATTGCGGCGCGGGGCGTGCATGCTATTCTCCTTCCCGCCCGGTCGTGCCCAATCGATGGCGAGTCGCCTTCTCCACACCCGGCAAGTTCGGAGTTTTCGGCATGCCTCCCCAGTACGTCTACACCATGGAGCGCGTTTCCAAGACCTACGAGAAGCGCGAGATCCTTAAAGATATCACGCTCTCGTTCTACCCCGGCGCGAAGATCGGCGTGCTGGGCGGGAACGGCGCGGGCAAATCGACTCTGCTGCGCATTATGGCCGGGGAAGACAAAGACTTCATCGGCGACGCCAAGCCCGCCCGCGGCATGCGCATCGGCCACGTGCCGCAGGAACCGATCCTCGATCCCTCCAAGAACGTGCTGGAAAACGTCGAAGTCGCCGTCGAACACGTGAAGCAGATGCTCAAGCGCTTCGACGAAGTGAACGAAGCTCTGGGCTCCGAAGCCGATACGGACAAGATGGAGAAGCTCCTGGCCGAACAGGCCGAGATTCAGGAAAAGATCGACGCGTGTAACGGCTGGGAACTGGACCGCCAGCTTGAGATCGCAATGGATGCGCTGCGCCTGCCGCCGCCCGATGCGGACGTGACTAAGCTCTCCGGAGGCGAACGCCGCCGCGTCAAACTCTGCCAGGTGCTGATGCAGGTTCCCGACATCCTGCTGCTCGACGAACCGACTAACCACCTTGATGCCGAATCGGTGGCGTGGCTGGAGCGGCACCTGCACGAGTTCAAGGGCATGGTGGTGGCCGTCACGCACGACCGCTACTTCCTGGACAACGTGGCCGAATGGATCCTCGAACTGGACCGCGGCCGCGGCATCCCGTGGAAGGGCAACTACTCGTCCTGGCTGGAACAGAAGCAGAAACGTCTCGCCTCGGAAGAGAAACAGCGCAACGCGTTCCAGAAAAAGCTGGAGCACGAATTGGAGTGGATTCGCATGTCGCCCAAGGGGCGCCTGGCGAAAAACAAGGCGCGCATCGCCGCGTACGAAGAGATGGCCGCGCGCGAGTTCGAGATGCGCGACGAAGACATCGACTTGCAGATCCCTCCGGGGCCGCACTTGGGCCACCGCGTCCTGGAAGTCAAGAACCTCAGCAAGGCCTTCGGCGATACGGTCCTGATCGAGAACCTCACCTTCGAGTTGCCGCGCGGCGGAATCGTCGGCGTGATCGGTCCCAACGGCGCGGGCAAGACGACGCTCTTCCGCATGATCCTCGGCCACGAGCAACCCGACTCGGGCGAATTGAAGCTCGGCGAAAGCGTCGTACCCAGCTACGTCGACCAGAACCGCGAGACGCTGAACGCGGACAAGACCGTTTTCGAGGAAGTCGGCGGCGGGCTGGACTTCCTGGAATTCGGCAAGTTCCGGCTCCATACGCGCGCGTACCTGAACCGCTTCAACTTCAAAGGCGGCGACCAGCAAAAGCGCGTGGGCGATCTCTCCGGCGGCGAACGCAACCGATTGCAGCTCGCGAAGCTCCTGCGCAAAGGCGGAAACCTGCTGCTGCTGGACGAACCGACCAACGACCTGGACGTCGATACGCTGCGCGTGCTGGAAGACGCGCTCGAGAATTTCCCCGGCTGCGTGGTGGTGATCAGCCACGACCGCTGGTTCCTGGACCGCCTGGCGACGCACATTCTTTCTTTCGAAGGCGAAGGTAAGGTACGCTGGTTCGAAGGTAACTTCCAGGCTTACGAAGAACGCCGGCGCGAGGAGTTGGGCGACGCTTACCAGCCGCATCGGATCAAGTATAAGAAGCTGACGACCTGATCTATCCGATTCGCTGGCCCCGGAGCTTCGCGACCCATGCAACGCGTCCCCTATGCCACCTGGAAGAATTGCATCCGGCTTTCGAACCCCGAGATGGAACTGCTGATCACCGCAGACGTCGGTCCGCGCGTGATCCGTTGCGGGTTCATCGACGGCCCCAACGAATTCTGGGAGTGCAAACCGCAGTTGGGCAAGACCGGCGGCCCGGAATGGCGTATCTACGGCGGGCACCGGCTCTGGCACGCGCCCGAACATATGCCGCGTTCGTATGCGCCCGATAACGAACCCGTGCAGATCGAAACGCTCCCCGACGGCGCGGTACGCTTCACACCCGCGGTGGAGCCCGACACCAAGATCGCCAAGTCGCTGGAGCTGCGCCTGGACCCGCGCTCCAACCGCGTGACCGCCACGCACCGCCTGCGCAACGAAGGGCTTTGGCCCATCGAGCTCGCACCGTGGGCGTTGAGCGTCATGGCGCCGGGCGGCACGTGCATCTTGCCGCTTCCACCGCGCGGACCGCACCCCGATTTCCTGCTGCCCGCCAGCACGTTAACGCTCTGGAAGTACACCGATTTGGCCGACCCGCGCTACACCTTCGGCACCAAGTACGTCCTGCTGCGCCAGGATCCCGAGCGCGCGGCGCCGCAGAAGATCGGCGCGTACAACCCGGTGGGCTGGATCGCGTACGCCAACCACGGAAACCTGTTCGTGAAGCGCTTCGAGTTCGTCGAAGGCGCCGCATACCCGGATCTGGGCGCTAACGTCGAAGCCTTCGCTTGCGACGCAATGCTGGAAGTGGAGACGCTCGGACCACTCGTGAAACTCGAACACGGCCAGACGGTGGAGTACGTCGAGCGCTGGGAATTGCATCGCGGCGTAGACACGCCGAAGAACGACGCCGAAGTCGATGCGCGGGTGCTGCCGCGGCTGCAAGGCGTTTAGCACCGCTCGGGATTACTCTTCTTCTTCAATCGCGGGCGATTTGGCTTCGGCGACAGCAGGCTTCTTGGTTTTCCCCGCATCCAACGGACCGGCCACCGGTTTCGGCGCGGCCGCTGCGGCTTCCGCGACCACCAATTCCAGAGTACCCGAACCGGTTTGCCGCGCCGCATCGGCGATCGAAAGCTGAATCGTGTAACGCCCCGTCTTGGCGGGCGTGCCTTTCAGCTCGCCGTTCTCGGCGAGTTCCATACCTTCCGGCAACGGGTTGCGCGCCTTGAAGGTGTAGGGCGCCATGCCGCCCTTCGCGCGGATATCGGCCTTGTACGGCTGGCCGATACGCGCCTGGTTCAGGGCCGGCGTGTTTAACTCGACCCGCATGCGTACCGGTTGACCAAACGGCTTGAGCGCGCCGGGCTTGAGAGCGTTCGGATCGCCTTGCGGCGGCTGAGCCCAATGCAGCACCAGCTTGGGGCGCGCGCCGTCGGTATCGGCTTCGCGGCTGTGCGGGCGAAACGTCGTCGCGCTATCGTTGTCCACGTTCATCACGATCAGCCCGCAATTGGGTACGCGGTCGGTCTGCCAGAGTTGCACCAGCGGCGTGACATCGATTTCTAGTGTCAAGGCGCCGCTCTCGCCGGTGTGCGAATCGAGCACATACGAACCGCCTATGGCCTGCGGATCGAAATCGCCGCCCGGGTTGGACCATCCGTCGCCGGGCATGGAGTCCGTCCAGCTCGCGCTGACTTCTTCCCAAGGCCGCAGCATGCGATGCACGCGCAGGATATCGGCGCGTACTTTTCGGGCGGCGTAGCACTTGTAGATGGTGAACTTAAGCAGCGCCGCGCGCACCGGAACCTTGGGCACGCCCGTCAGATCGAACTTCAGCAGCGCGCGATAGTCGGGATTCCCGTGCTTGGGACCGTAGATCATCAGGTCCTTCGCTTTACCCGTCCAAGCGGCAGGCGCACCCTTTTGGCCGGGGTTGATCACGGTGTCCGCCACGGCCGTAAGCGGCAGGGGATCCTCGCCGGCATGCGCGCACGCCCAGGCGGTAAGAGCCCATACGACTGCGACACGTAAAGAGTTCATCGGCCGACCTCCCGATCAAGCGCGCCGCGCATGATACCTTGAGGAGACCCGGTGACACGAATTTCCTTCGAAAAAGGTGCTTTCAATAGACCTTCATTCGGCATTCGAAACGAAGCTTTGGAACCGGAGATTCGCTATACGCGCAGGTATCCTGTCTATACCTGTCCGGCGTCTAGACGCCGAAGTATTCCTTGCGCTTGCGCTTAAGAAATTCAACGCTTGCGCGCATCTCGTCCATCCCGTTCATACCGTCTTCGATGCTGATCCATCCGGCAAAGCGAACTTCCTTCAGGCGTTGGAAAATTGCGTCGTAGTCGTTCATGCCCTGTCCGGTGACGCCGTGCTTCAAGAGCGGGCTGTAGCCTTGCTTGCCGAGATCTTTCATCAGATCTTCGACGCTGGCGCCGGCCTCCAGGTAGCGGTCGGACGCGTGCATGCTCACCACGCGGTCTTTGACTCGGTCGAGCAGCTTTACCGGATCCTCGCCGGCCACGACGCTGTTGCTGGGGTCGAATTGAACGCCAAAATTCGGATGATGAAGCTTGCCCACGATCTCGCAAAAGACTTCGGTGAGCTGCGCGAATTCGGGATACTGCCAGTACCCATCCTTATAGTGATTCTCCATGCATAGCGTCACGCCGCGCTTCTCGGCGTGCGGCAGACACGCTTCGATGCACGCGACGACCCAGTTCACACCGTCCGCGTGCTTCAGTTCGGGCCGGCGCTGGCCGCTCAGCGTGCGGCAGAACTTCCCGCCCAGTTCGGCGGTCAAGTCAATGGCGGTCTTCTGCTTCTCGATCTGCGCGGCGCGCTGCGCGGGATCGGGGATGGTGAAGTCAGGGCTGAAGCACATCAAGCTCACCGCTTGGCCCGTGCGCTCAACGGCTTTCCGGACGCGCGCGAGGTAATCGGATGCGTGGCTTTCCAGAAACCTATCGTACAGTTCGCATCCTTCCGCGCCCAAGGTGGCCGACTCTTCGATCCACTCGAAGAGATCCTTCTCGCGAGAGACGATCTTTTCGAGCCAGCATTTGGGAAAGGTGCTGATCTTCGGGCCGGTCATTTCCATGCTCCAGATAAATTTCCTGTACTCCGCTTTCGCCGAGTGCACCAGGATCTCCGGTCACGCCATCAGACCCGAGCCTGCCAGCCGGTCAAGTCAACACAAGTCCTGGTAGCTTCGCAATGCTCGCTTATCCTTACGTCTCTGCCGCAGTTACTTTATGGGTCGAGCAAGGAAGTTCCCAAGGTGCATGAAGCGAGATCGATCACGCACAGGTGATCGAAATGCTTGACACTGCCTAGGCTTGGCCCTATAAGCGGTTGCTTCGTGAATTAGGCGGCGGCCCAAAGCGGGCCGCCCTTTTGTTTTAGCCGAATACGAGCCGCTGTACCGGGCTCGGCCGGATGGAAGTGGAACATGGCCAATCCAAAACGCAAACACTCGCACGCACGGTCGCACATTCGCCGGGCACACGATTTCTTGAGCTCTCCGCATCCGGGGACGTGCCCGAAGTGCGGCTCGTCCAAGCAGGCGCACACGATCTGCGGATATTGCGGCTACTACCGTGGCGTGACGGTGGTCCAGATGGAACCCGAGCAGGAACCGGAAAAAGCGTAGCTCGGCACTCATCGGAGGAGCGGTTGTCGAATCGATGGCCGCCCTTGCCAACGGTTGAAGGAGCACCCGAGGCATGGCCCACGACGTCACAGCCGCGATTCTGGGTTTGGGCAGTTTTGTCCCCGCCAAGATTCTCAGCAATTCCGATTTCGAAAAGTCGCTGGATACGTCCGACGAGTGGATCACCTCGCGGACCGGGATCAAGCGCCGCCACATCGCCACGGCCGAACAATCCACCAGCGATCTGTGCCTGCCGGCGGCTCAAGCGGCGCTGGCGGACGCGGGCATGCACGCCGAGACGATCGACCTGATCCTCGTCTGCACGCTCACCCCCGATTACCAGATGCCCTCCACGGCTTGCGTCCTGCAGCACAAACTGGGATTGTCCGGACGCGGCGTGGCGGCGGTGGATCTGAATGCCGCGTGCTCGGGATTCCTGTACGGGCTGGCTTCGGCCAAGGCGTACGTCGAATCGTGCATGGCTCAGAATGTTTTGGTCATCGGCGTCGAGATCCTCAGCCGCGTGCTCGATTACACCGACCGCAGCACCTGCATCCTGTTCGGCGACGGCGCGGGGGCCGCGGTGGTCGGGAGGCACCGTCCGAACGACCCCAAGAGCCACGCGCTGCGCGAGGTCAAAATCTTCGCCGATGGCACGGACCACCAGCACATCATCATCAAGGCCGGCGGAACGGTCCATCCGACCACGGCGCGGACGATCGACGAGAAGATGCATTACGTCCAAGTGGCCGGGCGCGAAGTTTTCCGCTTCGCGGTCACGAAGATGGTCGAGATGATCCAGGGCACCGTCGAACGCCACGGTTTGACGATCGATCAGGTCGGGCGCATCGTCCCACACCAAGCCAACTACCGGATTCTCGAGTCGGCCTGCGAGCGGCTTTCGATTCCGCCCGAGAAGTTCGTCGTTAACCTCGAGGAATACGGCAACACCTCGGCTGCGTCGGTGCCCTTGGCGCTCGACGAGGCCTACCGTGGCGGGCAGCTGGAGCCCGGCAAGAAGGTGATCCTGGCCGCGTTCGGCGCGGGCTTGACGTGGGCGAGCGCGCTGATCGACTGGTAGTAATTATTTGGTTTGAACGCCGCGGCAAACTGAGGTGAGTGCGGCGCACGAAGTTCCGGCGCGCCCAAGTGCTCAGACTCCCGGCCACCTTTACTGTGCACGACCACGAAAGGCTTCCGATGTCCGCATCCCCCGTACTCGTGTTTCCCGGCCAAGGCGCCCAGGCGGTGGGCATGGGTAAGGATCTGGCCGATCGCTACGCCGAAGTCCGGGCGCTATTCGTGCGGGCAGATGAAGTGCTCGGTATTCCGCTGACGAAGATCGTCTTCGAAGGCCCCGAAGAAGCGCTGGTCGATACGGCGGTGCAGCAGCCGGCGCTGGTGCTGGTAAGCCTCGCGGCGCTGAAGGCGCTGGAACTTAAAGCGGGCCGGCCCGTGACGGCCGCGGCCGCGGCGGGCCTTTCGCTGGGCGAGTACAGCGCACTGGCGGCGGTCGGAGCGCTGCCCTTCGACGACGCGCTGAAGCTGGTGCGGCGGCGCGGCGAGCTGATGAAAGAAGCCAGCGCCCGTACGCCCAGCAGCATGGCGGTGATTCTGAAGCTCGACGAAGCCGCCGTGCGCGTGGCGTGCGAGCAGGCCGCGCGGGAAACGAATCAGATCGTGAGCCCCTGCAACTTCAACGGCGGCGGCCAGATCGTAATCGGCGGCCAACTCGAAGCGCTCCAGCGCGCCGGCGAACTGTGCAAAGAAGCCAAGGGGCGCGCGATGCCGCTGAAGGTGGCCGGCGCGTTCCACACGGCGCTGATGCAGCCGGCCGCCGACGGCCTCAAGGCGGCGCTCGACGCCGCGCCGATCCGGCGCGCGCAGGCGCCCGTGTACGCCAACGCGCTGGCTCGGCCTGTTCAGGAACCTGGCGAGATTCGTGCCGCGCTGCAGAAGCAGCTCACGAGTCCGGTGCTATGGGAGCAGAGCGTGCTCGCCATGGGCGCCGCGGGGCTGACGACTTTCCTGGAACTCGGCGCGGGTAAGACCGTCGGGAATATGATCCGTAAGATCGCACCTGACGCTCAGGTCGCGAACCTCGGTACGGCCGCCGAATTGGACGCGTATCCCACATAAGGAAGGCTCGCATGGGCATCACGAAGATTCTGGGCGTAGCGCTGCTGGTTGGCTCGGGCGTTTTGGGCTACATCGCGTACGACAAGTACCAGGAACACAACCGTGGCGCGGAGGCGGTGAACAAGTCCGTCCTGGGCGATATGGGCCTGCAGGTCAAGAAGGAGGTCCCCAAGGAGACTTGGTACTTCGGGGCGGGCGGGGCCGTCTGCCTGGTCTTGGGATTGGGGGCGATGCTGAAGAAGTAGGCCTCAGCGCACCTCGTGCCTACCTTATAAAACCTTCCCGTCCGTCCTCGCTTGCCTCTGCTCATGTGCTCGTTATCATGTTTCGGCTACGCTGAGGTCAAGGAACGGGACGCGCATGAAGCTCGACGGGAAAGTTGCCCTCGTGACGGGCGGTGCTCGAGGGATTGGGAAAGCCATTGCCCAAAGCCTGCACGCGTCCGGCGCAAAGGTGGCGCTGTGGGGCCGTAACGTCGAAGCGCTGCAAAGCTTTGCGCGTGAACTGGATCCGTCGGGCGCGACGGCCAAAGGCTACGCGGTCGATGTGGGCGATTCGGAGCGGGTCGAGGCGGCGGTCGAGGAGGTCGTGAAGGACTTCGGCCAACTTGACGTCTTGGTCAACAACGCCGGGATCACCGAAGACGGACTGCTCATCCGGATGAAGGACGAGCAGTGGCGCAAGGTGCTGGATACGAACCTGACCGGCGCGTTTTTTCTTTTGCGCGCGGCGGGGAAGCGCATGCTCAAGGCGCGCGCGGGCAGCATCATCAATATCTCCAGCGTGGTCGGGTTGGTGGGCAATCCGGGGCAGGCGAACTACTGCGCCGCGAAGGCGGGGCTGCTGGGGCTGACGAAATCGGCGGCGAAGGAATTCGGTAGCCGGGGCGTGCGCGTCAACGCTGTGGCGCCCGGGCTGATCGAGACGGACATGACGGCGAAGCTGACCGAAGAACAAAAGCAGGCCTTGGTGGGCGGTTTGCCGCTGGGGCGGATCGGGCGTCCCGAGGATGTGGCGGGTGCGGTCTGTTTCTTGGCCGGCGACGAGTCGGCGTACGTGACGGGGCAGGTGCTGAGCGTGGACGGCGGGATGACGATGTAGTCCGTCCGACGGTTTTTAGACGTACCAGTCAAGCGCCGGCCCGAGCGGGCCGATGCGAAGAGACCGGTCTCCGCCGCACGAGGGGTCGTGGGGCGCGGGAACGGGCCGGTGAACCGAGAGCGTGGAGGACGGACAGAGGCCATGGCCAGCGAAGAAATTCAGAAAAAGGTGTGCGACATCGTCTGCAAGCAGCTTGAAGTGGATGCTGCCAAGGTGTCGCTGGAGACCAAGTTCGCCGAGGACTTGGGCGCGGACAGCCTGGACCAGGCCGAACTGGTCATGGAAATCGAGGACGAGTTCGACATCAACATCGCCGAGGACGCCGAAGGCAAGATCAAGACGGTGGGCGACTTGGTGACGTACATCGACGCACAGTTGAAGAGCAAGTAAGCGGGCCGAGTGCAAGGCCCAGCCGGCACCGGTCCGAGAATCCGGCGCCGCTTCGTCTTCGGACGGCTGGCACGATGAGGACGGCAGAAGCATGGCAGGCAACCGCAGACGGGTCGTGGTGACCGGGATCGGCGCCGTTACGCCTTTGGGCGTGGGCGTCAAGGCGACGTGGGAGGCGCTGCTTCAAGGCCGAAGCGGTGTGGGCGAGATCACGCTCTACGACCACAGCAAACATTCCGTTCATATCGCCGGTGAAGTGAAGAACTGGGACGCCTCCCAGCACATGGACAAGCGCGAAGCGAAGCACTACGACCGCTTCACGCAGTTCGCCGTCTGCGCCGCGGCCGAAGCGATCGCCGACAGCAAGCTCGACCTGTCCAAAGAAGACGCGCGCCGCATCGGCGTGGTCATCGGCACCGGCATCGGCGGAATCACGACGATCGAAGAGCAGAAAGAACGGCTGATGGAGCGCGGCCCCGACCGCGTGACGCCGTTCCTGATCCCGATGCTGATGGGCAACGCGGCGAGCGCGCACGTTTCGATCCAGCACAAGCTCAAGGGTCCGAATTTCTGCGTGGTCACGGCCTGCGCGGCCGGCGCGCAGTCGGTTGGCGAAGCGCTGCGCGTGATCCAGCGCGGCGAGGCCGACGCGATGATCTGCGGCGGCAGCGAAGCGGCGATCACGCCCTTGGGCATGGCCGGCTTCGCGAACATGAAGGCGCTCTCCAAGCACAACGAAGAACCGCAGAAGGCAAGCCGCCCGTTCGACCTGAACCGCGACGGCTTCGTAATGGGCGAAGGCGCCGGCGTGATCGTGATCGAAGAACTCGACCGTGCCCTGAAGCGCGACGCCAAGATCTACTGCGAACTGGTGGGCTACGGGCAGAGCGGCGACGGCCACCACATCACCGCGCCGTGCGCCGACGGCGACGGCGGCATCCGCGCGATGACCGCGGCCCTGCACGACGCCGGCCTGCGCCCCGAAGACGTGGACTACATTAACGCGCACGGCACCTCGACGCCGTACAACGACAAGATCGAGACGCTGGCGATCAAGCAGGTCTTTGGCGGGCACGCACGCAAGCTGGCGGTGAACAGCACCAAGTCGATGACCGGGCATACGCTGGGCGCGGCGGGCGGCGTGGAAGCGGTCGTTTCGGTGCTCGCGGTGACCGAAGACAAGATTCACCCGACGATCAACCTCGAACATCCCGATCCCGAGTGCGACCTGGACTACGTGAAGGAAGGTTCGCGCGACCTGCGGGTGCGCGCGGCGCTCTCCAACTCGCTGGGCTTCGGCGGGCACAACGCGACGCTGGCCTTCGCCAAGCTGAAGCTGTAACGCCGCGCCCTGGCAGCCCGAACGGAGCGCCCATGCGCCACGCCGTATGCGTCCTGTTGCTCCTGAGTTGCGCGGCTCTTCACGCCGAAGCCCCGGCTCCCGGCGGCGCCGAACGGATCCACGCGCAGTTCCTGGAACTGATTCAGAAACGCGTCGAAGCCGAGATGAAGGGGCTGCCGCCGGAGCAGATCGATGCGGCCGCGAAGCAGATGGGCGCGACGAAGGAAGAGTTGCCCGCGAAGATGGCCGCCAAGATGCTCGAAGAGCACGGTCCTTTCTTTCGCGTGACCGAAGCGCAGGCTCAGGCGATGCTCGCGGGCGCCTTCGACGACGAAGGCAATACGAAGACCGTGCGCGCGGACCTTAAGATTTTCAAGGATCTCGAAGTACCGCTGCCGCGCCTGCTGGTGGTGCAGATCGAGTCGTTCAGCACCGGGAAGCTGAAGGGGCTGGAACTGGAGTTTTTCGCGCGGCACTGCGCGGCCTTGCGCGAACGCGCGAAGCAGGCGCTCGAAAAGAAGTAGCCGACGCACCGGGAGGTTTTCATGTCCGAGATCGCCGCACGATTGGGCCAGCAGGTTCTGGAGCATGGGTACAAGCTGACGCGCGAGGAGGCCACGGCCCTCGCCGCGCCGGACGTTGACGTGTACGACCTGATGTACTGGGCGCACAAGATCCGCCGGAAGTACAAGGGCGAGGAAGTCCACGCGTGCAGCATCGTCAGCGTCAAGACGGGTGCATGCAGCGAGGACTGTTCGTTTTGCGCGCAGTCTTCGAAGTACAAGACCAATTCTCCCGTGCACGACTATCTCGACAAGGACCGCATCAAAGCCGCCACCGCCGCGGCGAAGAAGCAGGGCAGCTACGCGCTGGGACTCGTCGCCGCCGGATACGGCCCGAAGGAAGAGGACATCGACAAGTACGTCGAGTACATGCAGGCGATGGACGAGGTGGGCGGCGTCGAGAAGCACATCAATATCGGGATCATGAACGAGCGCCAGATCGAACGGCTCAAGGGCGCCGGCATGGTCTGCTGCGGGCACAACCTCGAGACCAGCCGCAACCACTTCCCCAAGATCTGTTCGACGCACACCTACGACGAGCGCGTGGAGACGCTTAAGGCGCTGGGCCGCCAGGGCGTGAAGATCTGCAGCGGCGGGCTTTTCGGCATGGGCGAGACGTGGGCGGACCGCGTGGACCTGGCGCTGGATCTGCGCGACTTAGGTGCGGCGAATATTCCGATGAACTTCCTGAACCGCATCGAAGGCACGCCGCTGGAAGATTCCAAACCGCTGGCGCCGATGGAGATCCTGCGCACAGTGGCCCTGTACCGTTACGTGCTCTTTGACCGCGATCTGGGCGTGTACGGCGGGCGCGAAGTGAACCTGCGCGACCTGCAGAGCATGATCTTCTTCGCCGGCGCCAGCGCCGTGATGGTGGGGAACTACCTGACCACCGCGGGCCGCCCGGCCGAGGTGGACCGCCAGATGGTCCGCGACCTGGAGTTGCAGTTCGCGCCCGCGCGGCAGTTGGAGCCGTTGCCGGCGGCCACGAAGGACGCGTAATCGAGCGCCGCCGACCGGCGTACACTCAGGGCACTAGGAGGCGCGAAGTCCATACATGAGCGCTTCTGTCCCGCCTCCCGCCGCCCTGATTCTCGGCGCGTCCGGCACGCTCGGCGGCGCCGTGGCGCGCACGCTGGCAGCACGCGGGTACGCGCTGGGCCTGCACGCGCACCAACATCCCGAACGCGTCCCCGAAGCACCGCCGGGTTCCAAGGCATATCGGGCCGATTTCCGCGAGACCGGCGCGGCGGAGGAACTCGCCAAGGCCTTCCTCGCCGATTTCGGGAAGCTCGACGCGCTGGTCTGGGCCGCGGGGATCTCGCACGATGCACCCGTCGCGGCGCAGGACGAAGCCGATTTGCGCGAAGTCCTCGCGGTGAACCTCACCGCGCCTTTCCTGCTTTCGAAGGCGCTTGCGCGGACGTTCCTGAAGCAGAAGCGCGGGCGCGTGGTCTGGATCGGTTCGCACGCGGGGCTTTCGGGTCGCGCCGGAGGCGCGGCCTACGCGATGGCGCAATCGGGACTTCTGGCGCTGGCCAAGTCGTTGGCGCGCGAATGGGGGCCGACGGGCGTACAGGTCCATGCGGTGATTCCCCCGTTCGTACGCGATTCGGGGATGGGGCGGACGGCCAGCGCCGAGTTCGTCGAGGCGGTCCAGAAGCGCAACGTATTCCGGCCGGATACCGATCCCGCGGAAGCCGTGGCCGCGTTCGTGGCGAATCTGCTGGAACAGGCCACCTCCTCGGGGCAGGTCTTCGTGCTGGACGCGCGGATCGTACCGTAATCGGTCTTGCTTTACCGCCCGCACAGGTGCTCGAATTCCCGATCGAGCACGTATCCAAGCTCGATTTTTGCGTGTAAAATTCGTGTATGGAAGGCTCCGCATCCCCGTCGGTTCAACCCCATCGTCCGCCGCACAGCGCTTGGATGCTCCCGGCCGCCGTCTGGCTAATCCTGTTCGTGGCGTTGAATGTGGGGTATTCGCAGCAGGCGTACGTCAAGACATTCGAGAGCGGATATCGCGGCGGGCTGAGTTTGGGCTTTCCGTTCACGCTGTGGGACGAGGGGCATTTCTTTCTCGCCGATAAGGAAAAGGGCCTGCTGATCGAAGCGTACGGCGGCTGGGTGGCTCAGGGGCTGGCGCTGAACGCTTTGGTCTTTGGACTGGTGGCGTGGGGCGCGGGCTTGGCGGGAACGAAATACTCGCGTTTTGCAGCCGCGCGCGCGGAGGCGGCGGGCGCGGCGCCGGCCGTTCCGGTGGCCTTCGCGGGCTGGACTACGGTGAGCGCCATGGGGTTCGCGACGGTACTGCTGATGGTCTTCAACTTTCAGATCCGCACCGAGCAGGTTTCGGGCGCGCCGTACCTGACCTCCTTCGAGCACGAATGCGGCTGGCCGGCGGTGATGTGGGAGGGCCGGGATCGCTTTCAGCGCGGAAGCGGCGACGCGCCGATGCCGGAGACGGTGGTGGAGGTGGAACGCGACGTCTTCGAAGCGCAGTACGCGCCGCGCCGGCACATGGGGATGCGCGTAAGCAGTTGGAAGCATCGAGGCATGGTGGTGAACCTGCTCTTCGGCGCGTTCCTGGTCATGGCCGCGGGCGGGGCGAGCGAGTGGTGGCGCAAGCGGAGGCAGGCGCGTGCGGAGTCCGCTTCGGGTAACCCCGCCGCCTAGCGTAACCGCCATCGCGCCGTACACTTTTCAATCATGTCCTGGCCCCAACGCCTTCAACGCCGCCTCGATGCGTGGCGCGACGCCGGCCTGCAGCGCCGATTGCGCGTGGCCGAGGGCTCAGGCACGCGCGTGCGCGTCGACGGGCGGGAACTCGTCAGCTTCGCGAGCAACGATTACCTGGGCCTCAGTACGCATCCGGAGGTGCTCGCGGCGGCGCATGCGGCGTTGGACCGTTCGGGCGCGGGCGCGACGGCCAGCCGGCTGATCTGCGGCACCAAGTCGGAGCATGCCGAACTGGAAGCCGATCTCGCGCGCTTCAAGCGCAGCGAAGGCGCGCTCGTCTTCGCCAGCGGATACCAGGCGGCGCTGGCCGCGTTGGTGGCGCTGGGCTCCGGCGAAGACGATCCGCCGCCGGTGCTGCTGCTCGATCGGCTCTGCCACGCAAGTCTGCTCGACGGCGCGAAACTCAGCGGCGCGCGGGTGCGCACCTTCAAGCACAACGACGCGGCCGACCTGGAACGCCTGCTGCGCGCCGAAGCCGGTCCGCCGGCGCTGGCGGTCGTCGAATCGCTGTACTCGATGGACGGCGATGTGGCACCGCTGCGGGAACTGTATGCCGCGGTGCAACGCCACGGCGCTTGGCTGCTGGTCGATGAAGCGCACGCGACCGGCGTTCTGGGTCCGCTGGGGCGCGGGGCGCTGGCTGAGGTCTTTGAAGGAGATTTGCCGGGCGACGTCCTGAGCCTCGGCACCCTTTCGAAGGCACTGGGCAGTCAGGGCGGCTTTCTCTGTGGCCCTAAGATTGCCCTGGAGAGCATCGTGCACGCCGGGCGGGCGTTTGTATTCAGCACCGGATTGGCGCCGGCTCCTGCGGCGGCGGCTCGTGCGGCGTTAGGCTTGCTTAAGGATGATGCGCGACGCCTGGGGCTGCTGGAAGCGAGCGCAAGCCTGCGCCGGCGGCTGCGCGACGGCGGCTGGGAGATTCTGGGCGGTCCGGGGCCGATTTTGCCGATACGGATAGGCGACGAAGGCGGCGCCGTGGCCTTGGCCGAACGCCTTTGGAGCCAAGGGTTTTGGGTGCCGGCGGTACGCTATCCGACGGTAAAGCGGGGGCAGGCGCGGTTGCGCTTGAGTCTTTCCGCGGCGCACACGCCGAAAGAAATCCAGGCGCTGCTTACGGCGCTGGGGAAGCGCTAACTCGGCTTGTGGAAGCACGTACCGGAGACTAGACTGGTCTGGCCATGCGGATTCCCGAACGCTCTTTAAGGCTGGCCCTTGCGGTGCCGGCGGTGCTGCTCTTGGCTGGCTGCGGCAAGATCCGCAATCCGTTGCGCGCGGAAGCACCCCCGCCGCCGCCCGAATACGTGAAGCTGGACGCCAAAGACGCGCCCGAGCTTTCGGAGCAGGATTACCTTAAGCGCAAAGCCACGGTCGGATCGCGCTTCGAACGGATCGAGGCGCTGGACGTGATCGACCGCGCCGGCGACCCGGAAATGATCCCGTTCCTGGTCGAACGCATCGAGAAGGAAGACGATCCGTTCCTGCAGATGCGCATCATGCACGCGCTTTCGAAGGCCCAGGACGTGCGCGCGGTTCCTCCGTTGCGCCGGCTGGCGCAGTGGAACGAAGACCGTGTCGGCGTCGAAGCCGTGGTGACTCTCTTCGAACTTGGCGACGACAACTACGTGCCCCGCTTGATCCGGCTGATGCGCAAGAAGGAGGAGGATCCGGAGATGGCGACGCTGGGTTACCGCACGCTGCGCCGCATTTACCGGGTCGAACTTCCCTTCAACGACCGCGCCTGGAACAATTATTACCGCTGCCACCGCCTGGAGCCCTACCAGGACATGGGCTGGTACGCGACCTTCCGTCCGCCGCCGCCGCCGACCGTGGCCGGCACGACCAAGGTGGAGCCGCGGCCCGAGTCGGGCACGCGTCTGCCCACCGAAAGTACGAAGAGCCGCCGTCACGTGCTAAGCGCGCACGAATTCTGGAAGCCCGACG
>BTVV01000037.1:0-50630 GCA_045863855.1 Planctomycetota bacterium
CTTCAATGAAGCGGCGGTGGTCGTCGGGCTTCACTTCGCGCTGGATCACCGTCGCGGCCATCTCGGCGGTGAATTCGACCAGCCGAGTGCGCAGCTCGGCGATGGCCTGCTCTTGTGCAAGCCCGATCTCGCGCTTGGCCCGCTCGAGCATCTTGGTCGCTTCGGCTTGCGCCGCCGCCTGGATCTCGTCGCGCACCTTGATCGCGTCGCGCTTGCCTTCTTCGATGATCGCGGTGGCTTCTTCCTTGGCCACGGCCAGGCGCTTCTCGTATTCGGTCGCCTTCTGCTCGGCTTCCTTGAAGCGCGCGTCCGCGTCGGCAATCTTCTTGCCGATGCGCTGCTCGCGTTCGTCCAAAGCCTTCAGCAGCGGGCCCCAGGCGAACTTCCACAGCACCGCCAGCAGCGTGAAGAAAACCACGCAAGTCCAGACCAGGACTTGCATTTCCGGAAGCAGGAAGTCCGCTCCGGCGCCCAAAACGCACAGTTTCCCGAGCATGTTCTTCACCCTGCCCTGCGCCTACGCGACCACACGAGGACCCGCGCCCGCGGATCCCCGCCGCTCACGACTACGCTAACTTAGCGCTGCGAAACGGCTTCGCCGTCTTGCACCTTGAGGCTGACCGCCGGCGCTTCCGGAGCATCGGCCTTCGTGTGCTTCTCGGCCGGAGCAGCTGGAGCCTTATCCACGGCCTTCATGTACACGTCCTTCGGGTTGAGCAGGATCGCCACGATCAGCGCGAAGAACGTAAAGCCTTCGATCAGCGCGCCTAGCACGATCGCCGTACCGCGGATGTTGCCGGCCGCTTCGGGCTGCCGAGCGATACCTTCCATCGCCGCCGCCGCCAGCTTGCCGATGCCGTAGGCCGCGCCGATGACCAGCAGCCCCAGACCCAGGCCCATGCCAATCAAGGCCAGACCGTAATCGCCACCCACCTGCGCCAAAGTCAACATGACTGAACTCCTCCTCCTGCGCGTTCTCGGGTCCGGCACGCGCCGGCCCTCGTCCTGCACCCACACCAACCCGCTGCGGTACGCAGCCCCCGTTGCCTAGTGCTCCGGGTGAACTGCCGCGCCCACAAAGATCACCGACAGCATCGTAAACACGTACGCCTGAATGAAGCAGACCAGGATTTCCAGCATCGAGATGCCCAGCGCCAGCGGGACACCGACGAAGATCATGCCGACCGCGATGCCCGTCGGCAGCGCTCCGCCTACCACCCCTAGGGCCAGGATGTTCGAGATCACCAAGTGGCCGGCGATCATGTTCGCGAATAGACGCACGCACAAGACGCCGCACTTGATCACCGGGCCCATGAACTCCAGCAGGAACATCAGCGGCCACATCGGCCACGGCGTGCCGGGCGGGACCATGTGCAGGAAGTAGTGCGCGAAGCCCTGATTGGCGATGCCCAGCAACGTCAGGATGACCCAGACCGAGACGCCTAAGACCAGCGTCACTCCGAAGTTACCCGTCACGCCGCCGAATTCGGGGATCATCCCGCACAGGTTGCAGGAGAGGATGAAGAAGAAGTAGGTCAGGAAGAGCGGCGTGTAGTGCGCCGCGTGGTGCCCGCCGGCGGGAATGACCAGCTCGTCGCGCACGAAGAGCAAGAGCGCTTCGACGGCGTTGGCCAAGCGTCCGCGGGTCGGTTCGTCGCGCCCGACGTTGTTCAACACTTTGCGTGCAATGCCGGTGATCACAAGGGCTAGCAGGAACGCGATGACCGTCAGCCCGGTCATGTGCTTGGTGAATTCGAGCTTCAGCGGGCCGATCGTCTGAGGCGCATAGCCGGCGTATTCGAGATGCCCATGGTCGCCGTAGGGCTTCCAATACAGCTTGCCGTCGGCGCCCAAGCCGAGCATCACCTTGTCCATGATGTGGTGCATGGGGTCGCCGCCGCCCCCACCGTGATCGGCGTGGGCTTCGTGGGCGCCTTCTGCGTGCGGAGCGTGCGCTTCTTCAGCCATGGCGTTCGGACGATGACTCCGTAGAACCTTGGTCCACCAACACTTGCATCAGCCAGTATGACTCCAAGAACAGCAACGCCAAGTACGTCGCGGCCATGGTCAGCAGCGCGGTCTTAAACTCCGGTCCGCGCCACGCCGAAAAGCCCCAGGACAAGCCACCCAGCAGCGCCAAGCGGAGCAAAAAGCCCGCGCCCCAGACGCCCCAGATGTCCTTCTTCCCCGCCGACTTAGCCTGGGCTCGCGCATGCCGGGTTTTAATCACCCAGCCGCAGACGAAGCCCACCGCGCCGAGCAAACCGCCGCCCAGCGCGCCCGCGTACACGTCCGCCCGCGGGCCGATCCATTCTCCCGCCGCCAGGACGGCCGCGATCAGAAGTACCGCGCCCGCCGCCGCTTTCACGCGCGCACTCCGGCGCCTACAAGCTCGACTTCAGGAAGTGGTACAAGCCCACGACCACTCCAAACATCCCAAAACCCACGGTGCCCCAAGGCGACCAGCCGAATTTGCCGTCCAGCCAGTACCCCAGCGCCGTAAAGCCCCCGATCGCAACGGCCAACTGCATGCCTAAGTTCAGGTACTGCAAGCCGTTAGGCGGCTCTTTTCGCTTCGGCGGTTGCGCCTCCGGTTCGTTCATCCGCCCGCTCCGCCCGACGCCTTTGGCGACGGTTCAACGCCACCGAACGAGCCAGCCGCATCCGGGGGCGCCAAACTCAAGGAGCATTACGTGCGGCGTAGACCGAGGACGCAACTCCCTTGCCTGCCTGGGTGTTACCCCAGCACAGCGAACGATGCTCACGTGCAACTATGAAGCCTTATGAATTAGTCTTGGAAACCGGGAAGTCAAGCAAAGGTCAGATAGGAAGTATGGAAATTTTGGACGAGGCGGGCGCTCGGAGGCGCTTCGGACGCGCGGCGTCGCACGCACGTCGTTCGATTTTTGCCGCTCGGGACGCTATATCGCTCAGGGTGCATACCGCGCGGGGGATTCCCGTACCGATCGGTCAGAACCGCTGCACGTCGGGCAAATATTCGATCGTGCCATATTTCTGCTATATTTTCGATACGCTTTAGGTATGCGATTTCGAGCGTTTTTGCACTGGTGCAATCGGCAAAATTCAAAATTTTGGCGAAAAGATGCCGGTCCGCGGCTTCGTGCGGCCGGCTTTCGATTTCGGTTCGCGGGGTTTGAAGGCAGGGCGCTTGGTTGAAGGGTGTGGCGCGGGGCGCTTCCGCGGGTGACGTGCGAGCGCATTCGTCATGCCGCATGCGGAGCTTGCGGGGACTCGTATCGAACCACGGCACGCCACCACCCGATCCAACCCCAGAGCATGGCGATACTGCCGGCGAAGCCGATCAGGTCGATCATGGCCCAAAGCGAAAACAGCGACAGGTCATCGCGCATGGCCTGCGCTAAGAAAAAGAGGCCCCACGCCACGACGCCGTCCACCCAAGGCAGCAGGGCCAGCCAGAAGATCATGGTGGATTGGCCGCGCAGCCGAAGGGCGCTCAGGAAGCAAAGCGCGCCGGCCAGGAGGTAGATCGATAGCAGCCCCAGCGCGAACGTTAATGCCTCCTCCGAGGATTCCTGAGCCAAGCGGAATCCGGCGAAGAAGTAGCAGGGCACCAAGGAAGCCAGCCACAACACCCCGGCGAGGAACACTTGCGGCAGGCGCCGGGCTCCGGGCCGCAGCACGGAAGGCCAGCAAATGAAAATGCCCACCAGCCCGTTGAGCAGCACAGGGAAAAAGAACCAGGAGCTTCCGATGAGGAAGTAGGAGCAATAGGCGGGCGACATGCTGGGACTGACGTCGCCGATGGCCAACTCGTATAACGAGTGGATCTCGTTCACGACCGATTGGCCGGACAGCACGAGCGCCACCAGCACGACCAAATAGAACAGGACTCCGCAGCGCGCCAGTCGACGCCAGCCCTTGCCTGGGTCCGCAAGATAGGCCGGTTGCAGCACGGCGCCTCCCGGTGAAGCCACCTCATTTTGGCGTAAGGTTCTAAACAGTAATCGGGATGGGGTGTTTCAACGAATTTTGCGTCCCCTTGTTGCGCGAGGTATGCGGCTGAGTAAGCGGGGCGTGCTTGGGCCTTGCTTGGTTGAACTTCGCAGCTAGGCTCGATGCGGGTGGTGAGGCGCGGAGCAGCGCCAACGGCGCCTGCGGCGGGGCGCCCGCTCCAGGCCACCCGACGCCTGCTATTGGTCGGCCGCCCAATATTTCAAATACCTTGAGGTGGAGATAAATAAGTCAACTTTCGAGTTGCAGGCATAAGAAGGAAGATTGAAATGAGCCTTGGACTCTTTGGTATTAGGTTCTTTCTCCAAATCCACCTCCTAACTTGCATCATTTTGCTTATGGTAAGCGCATTCTTTATGTGGTTGAACTGGGAAAGCGAAAGGCTTTGTGACTATTCGACAAGTGGTGGAGTGTTTCAAAAGGTAGTACACAAAGGATGGCCCATGGAGGCTATTGCAGAAGTTTCTACAGGTAAGCTGGATGGTAGCTATACAAAAGTCGAATATCGGTTAACCGAGACGGTATACGGAAAATCTCGATATGGACCTGTAGTTCATAATTTTCTTATTACGCTATTGTCTGTAGTCTTTTTTGCCATCACTATCGAATATGTTTTGCGTAATACTTCAGCCAGAGCGAACGCAAAGCCTGCCAAGGGTCCGGCCCCGCGCAAGGAGACCGGCAAATGACCTCGCCGCACATTTAGATGCTCGCCGTGGAGCAAGTGACCGGACCTTACATCGCGCGCGGCAAGTGGGGTTGGATCGTGGTGAGCGGGAGGGGAACGAACGCCGATACGACTGCTGGTGAGGCACGGAGCTAGCACACGGCGCTTGCTACGTGGCGCTCGCGGGTCCAGGCCACCCACCCAATCCTCTATCCTCTCAAGTATAGGTAAGGAGCACCCATGGGAAGCGTAGAGTTAGCCATTCCTATCGACGTTCCTTGGCGAGTGGATTTTAGCGGCCAGAGCTTGAAGGCATGCCTCTCGCCAGATGGAAGTGCCACCTTGGAATTTGTGGCTTATTATGGCCCTACGGATTTGAACGAAGACCCTGGTGAGTTAAAGGGTAGACCACAGTACCCAGTCAGAATTGTTGTTATAGAATTAAAATACGTGCTTCATTTTGAGTGGAAGCATAAATTTGACGAAGGCTCTTCAAGGCGAGATGAGGTTGACCTGAGTAGAATCCCATTCCGCTTGAAGGACTTTAAGAGTGTATCTGAATACGAAAAGGCATGGTCCGCCCTGGGGAAGTGCCCAGATCCAATGGTTTACCGGATTCAAAATTCAAACCTCTTGAATTCACTGGTCGCAAAAGGCGTAATAGAAAGTGGTTACTTTATTCACCTTCTGGTGGTTTCTAGGAATGCTACTGTAGATGGTGTTTGTAATGAATGGGAATGGAGAAAAGCATAAGCCGGCGGCACGGTCAGTCCCTCTACTGCTCGTAAACGTGTCACCCTTTAAGGATTTGGCGCCACGGCATGCAGCGTTCATCACCGATGATTTCTACTGCAGGAATGCTGGTGAACGAAGCGGAGGGGAGCGGCGTTTGCCTGTTGTAGATATTTCGCGTGCGGCGCAGCAGGCAATAGGCAGGCGGGGTTTGCACCGAGTCGGTTTAACGCAGGAGACGAGCTCGTGTCTGTGTGGAGCTTGCTTCGAAAACGAGATCTGGAACTATGCACGCTAAGTTTGGTGGCAATTTTGGTTTCTTTGGAGGTGCTGAGGCACTGGAAGTATCCCGATGAATTTCGATATATGCTGATCATTACCTATATTGTCCTAGGGCCGTGCGGATGTGCGCTCATTTGGAGCCAACTTAAAAACGAAAGGGTATTCGCCTACTTCTGCTGGTGGAGCATCGGGTTCGTTTTCATACTTGCTTAGCTCTACGCCTCCTGCCGGCGCGCTTCTTTCGCGGTATAGCCGTGTCGATATTCTGCGTCGAAGGTCCGCGCGCCGGGGACGTGGCGGCTCGAACGTGCGTTCAGCGCGTCCCTGCGGGACGCGAAGGGCGACGGCACCGCCCCCCACCACTTACGCTCCTTTGGTAAGGGAGAGAAGGTCAACGGCACTACGGCGACGGGCATACCACCCCCTCTAACTCCCCCTTGCAAAGGGGGAGAAGCTTCCGGGACTACGGCGACGGCACCCCCTCCTAACTCTCCCTTTTTAAGGGGGAGAAACTGAAGGGCTACGTCCTCTCCACCCCTCTGGCCCCCCCCTTGGTAAGGGGGAGCGCTTTCCGGGGTGGCTGGAGGCGGGTGATAAAATGCTCAAAATCTTGGGGCGCTGGGGCGGGTGGCAGTGTATGTTGGTATATGAATCAGATTTAATACAGAACTGATACAGTTGGCTTAATGGATTACAGGCGCACTGGGTCTTCTCTTGATACAGCTTGATACAACGGTCGAGGCGGCTGCGCGGCGCAATGCGATGCAGGTGATGCAGGCGTTGCGGATGCAGATCGAGGCGGGGGCGCTGCCGGGCGGGACGTATCTGCCGGCGGTGCGGAAGCTGAGCAAGGCGTACGGCGTGGCGGCGAACACGGTCTTGCGCGCGGTGCGGATGCTGATCGAGCAGGGCTTGCTGGAGGCTCGGCCGCGGCGCGGGTACCTCATCCTGGAGTCCAAGCCGGCGGCGGTCTCGTTCGCGTACTTGATGTCGACGCAGAATATCTACGCGGGCTTCGACGCGCTCTACAAGCGCTTGATGCAGGACTTTCGGAATAGCGCCGGATCGCGCGGCGAGCATTGCACGACGATCGTGCTGAATCCGGGCGACGAGCGGCACACGGTGGAGCAGCACGGGCTCGAGCGCGTGAACGGCTTGGTGCTCGATACGCCCAACGAGTTCCTGATCGCGTGGGCGCGCAAGCAGCGGATCGCGGCGGTGCTGATCGACGACGTGGACGTTCGCCGGCGCGTGCCTGCGGCGGTGCAGGATAATTTCGGCGGCAGCTTGGCGGCGGCGGAGCATCTGATGGGGGCGGGTTGTTCGCGGATCGCGTGGTTCGGCAAGTCGCTGGATCATCATCACGCTCAGGCGCGTTACGGCGGTGCGGCGGCGGGCTTGGCGGCGGCGGGCCGGTCGTTCGCGTCGGAGCATTTTCTGCCGGCGGATGCGTGGGAGAACCCGGGGCTGCTGGAGCGGGCGGCGCGGGAGATGCTGGAG
This sequence comes from Planctomycetota bacterium, assembly GCA_045863855.1. GTDB lineage: Bacteria > Planctomycetota > SZUA-567 > H5-PLA8 > H5-PLA8 > H5-PLA8. The sequence continues at coordinate 7,175 of BTVV01000037.1, forward strand.
CAGCGTCCCGACGGGGTGCTGGCGTTCTGGCTGCCGATGGCGGCGGCGGTGGTCGCGGCGGCGCGGAGTTTGGGGTTGAAGATCGGGACGGATTTCCGGTTCGCGGGCTGGGTGTGCGAAGAGCTGCACGAGTCGTCGTACGCGCCGCTGTTCGAGGCGGAGGTTCCGCCGGCGGTGGTGTGGAGTTCGCGGCGCATGGCGGAGTTGGCGCTGGAGGCGTTGCGTGCGGCGCCGGAGTTTGCCGACGGGGCGGCGGCGGCGACGTTGGTGCCGTGCGCGTTGCGGGCGACCGGCGCGCGGAGCGGGCCGGCATCGGCCTGAAGCGGGCGAGCGCAATTCTATTAAGGAGCCGGTTCGATGGAGCGTCGACGAGAGATGCGTGCGCGAACGTACGGTTCGCGGTGCGGGCCGTGGGCGCTGCTGGCGTGCGTGGCGTTTGGGGCGAGCGGGCTGGGCGCGGCGGAGGATCCTCGCGCGCTGGCGGAGTTGGTGAAGGCGACGTCCGGCGTGGAACAGGGTTTGTGCCTGGCGGTGGACGCTCCGGCGGAGCTGGTGGCGGAACTGGCGAAGGCGAGCCGGATGTACGTGCAGGGTTGTACGTGGGATGCGGGGAGCGTGGCGGCGGGCCGGGCGGCGCTGCAGAAGGCGGGCGTGGCCGGTCGCGCGGCGCTGCTGCCGGTCGAGGTGGAGCATCTCCCGTACGCCGACAACTTGATCAATGTGGTGGTCTGCCCGCAGTGGGGGCGCAAGCCGGTGGCGCTGGAGGAGGTGCTGCGCGTGCTGGCGCCCGGGGGGACGGGCCTATTGGGAAGCGATGCGAATGCCGGGGCGACGGCGGGGTTGGATGCGAAGCTGAAGCAGGCGGGCGTGACGGAGGTGAAGGCGCTGGCGCGCAAGGGGTGGCTGGCGTTCGTGAAGCCGACGCCGGCGGAGTTCGGGACGTGGACGCACAACTTCGGCGGTCCGGATTTGAGTTACATCGGGGACGACCGCGCGGCGGGTCCTTGGGAGGAGCTGCGCTGGGTGGCCGATCCGCGCTGGGGCGCCTTGGCGGGGACGTATTCGGGGCGCGTGACGAGCGGAGGGCGGTACTACTACGCGGAGCAGCGTTCGGACCATGCGTGGTGGGTGGCGCGTGACGCGTACAACGGCACGGAGTTGTGGCGGTTTCCGCTGGTCGGGAAGGGCTGGGTGCCGCTGCATGGTCCGGGGAATACGCTGGCGAGCGACGAGCGCTTTGCGTACGCGACGCATAACGGGACGCTGACGGCGCGCGACGGCAAGACCGGCGCGGTGGCGATGGAATACAAGCTCCCGCTGACGGCGCGGAACATCACGACGGTGGGCGCGCATCTGCTGGTGAGCGACACGGCGAAGAACATCGCGAATTTCGGCAGCGCGGCGGCGGTGGAGAAGGCGACGGGGAAGGTGCTGTGGCAGAAGCCGTCGGCGTCGCATCCGCCGTCCGAGGGCGGCGTGGCGTTCGTGCTGGGCGCGACGGACTTGGAGGGGGTGGAGATCGCGACGGGGACGGCGCGCTGGAAGACGGCGCTGCCCAAGGCGGACGGTTTCCCGCGCGTGTTCTGCAAGGCGGGGATCGTGTACGTGGTGACGACGCCGAACTGGAAGCCGCACACGCAACTGGCGGCGTTCGACGCGAAGAGCGGCGCGCTGCTGTGGAGCGACAAGACGCAGTGCGCGAAAGCGAGCGCGATGCTTCCGGTGGGGACGGACTTGTGCCTTACGATTCCCAGCAAGCCCAACAAGATCACGGTGCTGGACGGCAAGACGGGTGCGGTGACGCGCGAGATGCCGGTGGGTAACTTCAGCGGGAAGTGCTACGGCTTCACGGGCAACGCGGAATACCTGAGCTACGGCTGGGGCGACTGGCTGCAGATCAAGACGGGGGCCGAAACGAACAAGAAGACGCTGCGTTCGGCGTGCTTCCTGGGCTGCGTCTTCGCGAACGGGCTCACGTATTTCCTGCCGCACCATTGCGACTGCGGGGTGACGCTGCGTGGGATGCTGGCGCTTTCGGTGGCCGGCCAGCGCAAGTGGCTGACGGACGAAGCTCAGGAAGGCAGTCCGCGGCTCTTCGCGTCGGGCTCTCCGCCGGCGCCGGCGGCCGAAGGCCCGGACGATTGGCCGATGTACCGGCTGAACGCGGCGCGGTCGAATGCGACGGCGCAGAAGCTGCCCGCTCAGGTGAAGCTGCTGTGGAGCCAGAAGCTGGGCGATGCGGCGCTGACGCAGGCGGTTGGCGCGTACGGTCTGGTTTACGCGGCCGAGCCGAAGACGCACCGAGTCTTCGCGCGGGATGCGGCGAGCGGGAAGGAAGTCTGGTCGTTCCTGGCGGACGGGCGGGTGGAGTATCCGCCGTCGCTGCATAGAGGGCTGTGCCACTTCGGAACGGGCGGGGGCTCGGTGTACGCGCTGGATGCGCGGACGGGGAAGGAAGTCTGGCGTCTGCGTGCGGCGCCGGCGGAGAAGTACATCGCGGAGGAAGGTCAGTTCGCGTCGGCGTGGCCGGTAATCGGCGGGGTGCTTCCGCTGAACGGCGAGATTTTCTTCACGTGCGGGCGCTCGGTGGGCGTGGACGGCGGATTGTTCATGTTCGCGGTGGACGCGGCGAGCGGAAAGATCCGCTGGCGCAAGCGCGGCGGGACGTCGGGCGGCGATTTCTTCCTGAGCGACGGGAAGGATCTGTATCTGACCAAGACCTCGTACAAGATCGCCAACGGCGAACGGATTCTGGGCGGCAAAGCGGCGACGACTCCGGGCTTGCTGCGCACGACGGCGTACTTGTCGCCGGTAACGGTCTGCGACTACATGGCCTGCGTGGAGCCGTCGCTCTCGCACCAGAAGCACGTCGAACTGACCGACGGGAACACGACGGGCGAGAACCTGGCGTTCAACGAGACGGTGGGGGTGGCGGCGTGGCGCTACCGCTTCGGCGTGCCGCCCGAACTGATGAAGAAGGACCAAGCCGGCCAGCGCTTTCTGTACGCGCGCAACGCGGACAAGTCGATCCGCTGGCGCATAGACGAGGGCTTCAAGCTGCAGATGCTGGGGGTGGTGCTGGCGGGCGAGCACGCGTACATGGCGGGGGTTCCCACGGAGAAGGCGTCGGCCGAGAAGAGCGAGCTGTGGGTGCTGGGCATGGGCGACGGGAAGACGCTGCAAGCGCTGCCGCTGGAAGGCAAGCCGGTGTACGACGGCCTTTCGGCGATCGGCGGGCGGCTGTATCTGGCGCACGAAGACGGGACGCTGTGCTGCTTCGGAGCTCCGTAGCGGCGGGCGGCGATCCTTGCGGCCACAGGTCCAGGGGTTCGTTCCGGAACCCTTCTTATATTCCATTAACCGAGCGCAGCGCGCATTCCGGCTGCCGCATTTTTGTACTCCAGCTATACACAAGCTGCACAGCGCGCCTTGGGATCCCGATTCGACTGGGCGGATGTGCCTCGGATTCATTTTCCTGCGCGGTTGGTCTATTGGTTGCTTACAGCTTTCAACTTGTCAATATTCATCGTGATGCGCATGGACTGGAGAAGTCATCATGGGTCGTTTGCGGATGGTGTGGGGCATCCTGTGCGTGCTGGCCGGTTTGAGCGGGTACCGTGCGGCGCATGCCGGCGAGGCTGAAGGCGGCAAGGACGCTCCGAAGCCGGCGGAGGTGAAGCAGGAGACGGCCGATCCGGGTCAGCCTCCGGCGGCCGAACCGAAGACGATCGAAGTGACGGTGACGGCGGTGGCGACGAAGAGCGAGCAGCAGCCCTACGAAGTGCCCAACCAAGTGGGGGTGGTGACCAGCGACGAGATCACCGAACGCTTGCAATCCAGCGCGAGCTTCGTCGACGCGCTGAAGGAGCAGCCGGGCACGTTCATTCAGAAGACCGGCCCCGGCCAAGGCAGTCCGTACATCCGCGGGTTCACCGGTTTCCGCAATCTGCTGATGATCGACGGGGTGCGCTTTAACAACTCGGTCTTCCGCGAAGGCCCGAATCAGTATTGGGCGACGATCGACCCGCTGTTCATCGACCGGATCGAGTTGCTCCGGGGGCCGGGCAGTTCGCTGTACGGATCGGACGCCGTGGGCGGCGTGGTCAATGCCATGAGCAAGAGCACGGATACGTGGAGCGACGGGACGGAAGTGGGCGGGATGGTGTACTACCGCGCGGCGAGCGCCGAGCGGAGCCACGTGGGACACGTGGAGGTGAAGGGCAGCCACAAGGACAAGGTCGGTTTCATTTTTGGCGGGAGCTTCAAGGATAACGACGACTACATGGCGGGGGGCGGCGTCGGGCAGACGGAACTTACGTCGTGGCAGGACGGGAGCTTGAGCGGCAAGGTCGAGTACCGCCCGGCGAAGGGGCACGAACTGACGTTCTACGTCGACCGCTTCCGGCAGAACGATTCGCCGCGGACGGAGCAGACGGTCTTCTCGAAGACGTGGGAAGGGACGAGCCACGGGACGCAGCTCAAACAGGAGTTCGACCAGAACCGTCTGCTCTCGTACTTGAAGTACAAACTCAACGATACCGGTACGGACGCGATCGAGGAAGCCGAAGTGACGCTCTCGTACCAGAATACGATGGAGGATGTGTACCGCGGCGACGTGAACGGCGCGGAGCGATTCGCGAGCTTCGAGGTGGATACGTATGGCGCTCAGGCGCAGTTCAAGTCGCGCGCTCCGCTTTTCGGATTGCTGACGTACGGGCTGGATTTCTACCACGATTCGATCCAGTCGGCGGAGAAGCGGATCTCGGCGGCGGGCGCGCTTTCGGTACGGCTGCAAGGCCCGGTCGGCGACGACGGTTCGTACGATCTCTTCGGCGCGTACCTCCAGGACGAGGTGGATCTGTTCGACCGGCACCTGACGCTGACGGCGGGCGGGCGCTTCGAGTACATCGCGACCGAGAGCGAGAAGTTCCAGAATCCGGACACCGGCACTCGCGACGACTTCGAGGCGGACTGGTCCAGCTTCGTGGGTTCGCTGCGCTTCCTGATCCGGCCCGACTTGAACCACGGCGACCACTGGCACGTCTTCGGCGGCGTGCAGCAATCGTTCCGCGCGCCTTCGTACCACGACCTGACTTCGTTCGATTCCGGCGCCACCCAGGAAATTCCTTCGCCCGACGTGGAGCCCGAAGAGTTCACGACCTACGAACTGGGTTTCAAGACGCGTTACGGGGATTTCGAAGCCGAGTCCAGCTACTACTACACGTTCATCCACAACCAGCTCATCCGCGAACCCACGGGCGATCCGGGCCCGCCTCCGGTGGTGGTGAAGCGCAACGGCGGCAAGGGGTACATCTACGGGGCCGAGTTGGCGCTGCGCTACACGTTCTTCGAAGACTTCCAAGTCTGGGGCAACGTGACGGTCACGGAAGGCGATATCATGCAGTTCGACAACAACGTGCCGCCGGTGAAGCGCCGCCAGGTGGTGGACCGCCTGATTCCGGTGATGAGCCACATGGGCTTCAAGTACCAGCCCGTGGGCGAAAACTGGTGGGTGGAATTGCACGCCGATGTGTTCAGCGACGCCAACCGGCGCAGCTTCGGGAACCGGGCCGATACGCGGCGGTTTCCTCCGGACGGCACGCCCGGCTTCGGCGTCTTCGGGATTCGCGGCGGCGTGAAGCTGCTGAAAGACCGGCTGCGGATTTCGGGCGCGATCCAGAACATCGCGAACTCGGACTACCGGATTCACGGTTCGGGTCAGAACATGCCGGGGATCAACGCAATCCTGGGGCTTCAGTACAACTGGTAGAGTCCTTACCGGTTCCTGGCCGCGCGCGGCTTGCGGTACTCGGAAGGGGGCATAGAATCCTGCCCGTTCAGGGCTTCGTGAAGCGGCCGCCGCCGAAGACCGATGTTCGGCTCGCGCCGCGGAGAGGATTCGCGCGCCGGTGTCTTTGCCCGCCAAAACGGCCTTTCCGCACCGTGCGCCGCCCGATCTTCGGGACGCCCGGCTGTGGCCCACGCTGGAGCCTCCGATTCCCCGGGCGGCGATGCCTCGCCATGTCGCGATCATCATGGACGGGAACGGGCGCTGGGCCAAGCGGCGCGGCTGGCTGCGCGTCAAGGGACACGAGGCCGGCGCGGAAGCGGTGCGCGATATCGTGCGTTACGGCGGGCAGATCGGCCTGGGCGCGCTGACGCTCTACGCCTTCAGCACCGAGAACTGGAAACGCCCGCGGCGCGAAGTCCAGTACCTGATGCGGCTTTTGAAAAAATATCTCACCGAAGAGCTGGCCGAACTGCACGCCAACGGGGTGAAGCTGACGTCGATCGGGGACATCGCGGCGCTGCCCGAGGACGTGCGGGAAGAACTTCTTTTCGTGCAAAGCGTAACCGCGGCGAACACGGGCCTGAATCTGTGCCTGGCGCTGAACTACGGCGCTCAGGACGAGCTTGCCGAGGCCGCTCGCAAGCTGAGCGAACGGGTGCGGGAGGGCGAACTGCCGCCGGAGGCGATCGACGAGGCTGCCGTGGAGGGCGCGCTGCAAACGTCCGGGATGGCGGGATTGGATCTGCTGATCCGGACAGCCGGTGAGCGGCGTCTGAGCAACTTCCTGCTGTGGCAGGCCTGCGACGCGGTTTTTCACGTGACGGAGACATGCTGGCCGGATTTCCGGCGCGACGATCTGCGTACGGCGCTGGACGCGTACGCCGCGGTGCCGCGGTAAGAGATGCTGCGCTTCCGCGTCCTCGCCGCCACGTGCATGATCGCGCTGCTCGTCGCCGCGATGTGGGTGGACTTGGTCTACCTGAAGGACAGCTTCCTGCTGCATCTGGCGTTCCTGGGCGCGACGTACCTGGGGATGCGCGAGTTCTGGACGCTCTGCCGCGCCGCCGGCCATCAGACCTTCTCGACGTGGGGCACGCTGGCGGGGTGCACGCTGGTCTGCATCCATTATTTTTACGTGCATACGTGGGGCGTGGAGAACGGGGTCACCGACCCGGTGGCGCAGTTCCGCGCGCTGCATCAGGCGGAACTGCTGCAGAACGGCGCGATCGCGCTTTCGATCCTGGGCGTCTTCGTGCTGACGGCGCGGCGGAAGGATTTCCCGCATTCGCTGGGCGGCCTGGGCGTGACGAGTTTGGGGCTGATTTACCTCTGGTTCCTGCCGTCGTTCGTGCTGAAGCTGCGGCACCTGGGCGAGGACGGGCTGCCGGGCGGTCAGAACTGGAACCGTTTCGGTCATCATCTGGTGGTGGCGACGATCGTGATCGCCAAGGGCTGCGACGTCTGCGCGTATCTGTGCGGGCGCTGGCTGGGCAAGCGCAAAGCGTTCCCGCTGATCTCGCCGGGCAAGACGGTGGCGGGGGTGGTGGGCGGGCTGGCCGGTTCGCTGGCGCTGGCGTTGCTGCTGCATATCCCGGCGATCGGAGCGCTTCCGGCGCCGATTTTCACGCTGCCGGAGACGCTTGTCTTCGGGCTGCTGGTAGGCTTCGCGGGGATGCTGGGCGATCTATCGGAGAGCTTACTTAAGCGCTCGGCGGGAGTTAAAGACGCGGGCCATCTGGTGCCGGGGTACGGCGGGGTGATGGACGTGATCGACAGTCTGGTGGTGGCCGGACCGGTTGCCTATTTCCTGGTCCCGGCTATCATAATGTATTGAGCCTTGGCGTGCCCCGAGGCTGGCGGTATTCCGGGCGCCGAGGATAGCTCACCCTTTGAGACGGACCATCGAGTTGGACGACCCGGAGATCGCTCGGGCGTTGTTAGGTGAAGGCGACTGTCATCTGCGCCGGGTGCGGGACGCGTTGGGCCTGGAGGTGGTGGTCCGCAACGATCTGCTGCTCTTGCAAGGTCCCGAGCGCTCGGTGAAGCGCGGGGAACGCACGTTTCGGGACATGCTGGCTGCCATCCGCGACAGCGGGCATCTCGAAGCCCGGGATGTGGATCTGATTTTGGAGGCGGCGTTGAATCGCGAGCCCTTCCCGCAGCCCGACGACGAACTGTCCCGGCCGCCTCAGGCCTCGGAAGAATGGCACGATCCGTCCATCCGGCACCGGCGCCACCGGCGCAACCGGCGCGAACACGAAATTTTCCTGCCCGACGAGCCCGGCGAATGGGGCGCGCCGGACGAGAGCGTGCTGGCGGGTCGCGTGCGCACGTTCTCGGAAGGTCAGAAGCGCTACGTCGAGGCGATCCGGACGCACGACGTCGTCTTTGCGTCGGGTCCGGCGGGCTCCGGCAAGACGTACCTCGCGGTGGCTCTGGCGCTGGAGGCGCTGACACGGCGGATCGTACACCGGCTGATCCTGGTGCGGCCGGCGGTGGAAGCCGGGGAGCACCTGGGCTTCCTGCCGGGCGACCTGCGCGAAAAGGTCAATCCGTATCTGCGCCCGCTGTACGACGCGCTGCACGATCTGCTCAATCCGCTGCAGGTGGAGAAGTTCAGCGAACGCGGCATCGTGGAGGTCGCTCCGCTGGCGTTCATGCGCGGGCGGACGCTGAACCACGCGTTCGTCATCCTGGACGAAGCGCAGAACACGACGCCGAAACAGATGAAGATGTTCCTGACGCGGCTGGGCAACCAGTCGCGGGCGGTGATCACCGGCGATACGACGCAGGTGGACTTGCCGGACGGCAATCCGTCGGGTCTGGCGCACGCGCAACGCGTGCTGAAGGGCGTGCCGGGGGTGGCCTTCGTGGGCCTGGAGCGCGAGGACATCGTGCGGCATCCGCTGGTGCAGCGGATCGTGGATGCGTACGAGGCGAGCGAGCAGGGCAAGCGCGAGAACGGCGACGGGCGCGAGACGACGCGGCTATGAATCTATCGAAATGCGTAACGCGGTTCGGCGCCGGCCCTGCCGAATCCGAATTGCCATGCCGCGGCGGCGAATGCCGCGCAGGCGGGAGCGTATGACGTGAGCTGGCTCGACTTCATGCGCGGCCGCGGCGGAGCGCGGCGAGCCCGCACGGGCGGACCGGCGCTGGGTCCGGTGCGCGGGCGTGAAGAGACGGGCCGCCCGTCGGAACGGCGCACGCTGCCCGGCCCCGCGGGGGTGCTCTTCTGCGCGATGCTGGTCGGCGCGGTGGTCTTCATCATCGATTACGGCGTGCTTCCGCCGCCGCTGCACGAAAAGGACATCGCGCCGGCGGACTTCGAGGCGCGCGAGTCGTTCAGCTACTGGGACCACGATTACATCCGGCAGTTGCGCGAGTCGGCCGCGGAGCAAGCTCCGCTGGTCTTCGAGGTGGCGCCGGCTTGGCGCGGCGAAATTCTGCAAGACCTGCGGCGGATGTGCGAAATCGTGGAAGGCGCCGGCGGGCTCGAACCGGCCATCGTCGCGATCAACAGCCCGAAGGAATCGCAGCTCGTCGAACGTCTGTTTCAGCACTACACGCGGCTGGGCAAGCAATCGCTGACGCGGGATCTGCTGTGGGACATCGATTTTCAGTTGCGCACGATCGAAGTGGAAGGGGTGCTGAGCCAGGAGCACTACCAGAGCTACTGGCAAAAGCGCGAGGCTCGGCGGGTGCTGGTGCGGCAAGGCGACGACCCGGCGCTCCTGCCGCGCGAATCGCGGCGGCTCAAGTCGGTCCTCGAAGCGCAGCGCGAACTGGCGGAGAAGCTGGCCAATCTGCCGCGCTACGCCGAACCGCTGCAGCGCGCGCTGGCGCGGCACCTGGAAGAACGCCTCAAGCCTAACCTGACCTACGATCCTGATGCTTCGGCGCTGCAGGCGCAGGCAGCCCAGGAGCAGGTTCCGGACGCCAACCGGCGGGTGCGTAAGGGCGAGCAGATCCTGGCAAAGGGCGAGCCGGTCGGAAGCGACCAGTTGCGCATGCTGCGCGAGGAAGCCAAGGCGTACAAGGCTTCGCTGCCCTGGACGACGTACGCCTTCCGGATCGCGGGGATCGCATCGCTGGCGGCGGCGGTGCTCTATCTGGCGCTGGTGGCGCTGCGGCGGCTGGAGCCGGGCATCTTCCTGCGGCGGCGGCAACTCGTGCTGCTGGGGCTGGCCTGCCTGGCGGTGCTGGCGGTGGCGAAGGGCCTGATGCTGGGCGAGTTGCCGCGGCAGCTCGCGCCGGTGACGTTCGCGGCGGTGATCGCATCGCTGGCGTTCTCGCAGGGCGTGGCACTGGTGATCACGCTTTCGCTGGCGCTGCTGACGGGTTTCACGGCCGGCGGCGACATGAGCCTGGCGCTGACGCTGCTGCTGGGCGGCTTCATCACCGCGCTGCCGTCGAAGCGCCTGCAGAAGCGCTTCGATCTGCTGTGGTACGGCCTGCTGGGCGGCTTCGCGCAAGGCGGATCGATCCTGCTCCTTTCGCTGCTGCGCAGCACCGGGATTCTCACCGTCGCGGGGCTCTCGCAGTTCGGCCTGCCGATGTTCCAGTTCCCGACGGCCGACGAAGCGCTGTGGGGTTTCTTGAATTGCGCCGGCTGCGGATTGCTGCTCTCGGCGCTGCTCCCGCCGCTGGAAGTGCTCTTCGGGATCATCACCAACATCCGGCTGTACGAGTTGTCCGATCCGACGCACCCGGGGCTGCGCAAGATCCAGCTTGAGGCGCCCGGCACCTGGGCGCACACGCTGCAAGTGGCGTCGCTGGTGGAGCCGGCGGTGGAAGCCATCGGCGGAAACATTCACCTCGCGCGCGCGGGCACGTACTACCACGACCTGGGCAAGACGCTGAAGCCGGAGTACTTCGTCGAGAACCAGATGGGCGCGGAAGAACGGCACCGGCGGCTGGCGCCGAGCGTGAGCGCGCTGATCATCACGTCGCACGTGAAGGACGGGATCGAGCTGGGGCGCGATTACGGGCTGCCGCAGCAGATCGTGGATTTCATCCCCGAGCACCACGGGACGACGCTGGTGAGTTTCTTCTATCATTCGGCGCAAAGGCGGGCCGAAGAGGACCGCGCGCAGGGCAAAGGCGGGCAGGTTCAGGAGTCGTTCTTCCGCTACCCCGGCCCCAAGCCGCGCAGCCGCGAGACGGCGGTGCTGATGCTGGCGGATACGATCGAAGCCGCCTCGCGGACGCTGGAAGCTCCGAGCGCGACGCGCCTGCAGCAGTTCGTGCACGAACTGATCATGTCGAAGCTGCTCGACCACCAGCTCGACGACTGCGAACTGACCTTCCGCGATCTGGCGGTGATCGAAGCGACATTCCTGCGCGTGCTGGTGGGGCGCTTCCACGGGCGCATCCGGTACCCGGGCCAGGACGAACAAGGCAGCGGCATTCAACCCGGCGGCAAGGTGGGGGGCAGCAGTTCGCGGCTGCACAGCGTCGAGCAGAAGACGCGGAAGATTCCGCGCGAGGCGCTTTTGCAGGCCGAGGCGGAAGCCGAAGGCCGGCCGCTGGCCTCTCCGACGCCGGGCGAGATCGCGCCTGCCGCGGCCGCGCCGAGTACGGACGGCGAGCCGGCGAACCCGCCGCGCGGCCATTCGAACTGACCGCACACGCCGATGGCCCGCCTGCACGCTCCCACGATCGCCGCGCGCCGGATCGCGCGCCCCGGCGCGCCGAAGGCGCCCAGCCAAGCCGACCTGTCGCGGCTCTTCGCGGCCGCATGGCGCGCGGCCTCCCCCGCCCGGCGGCCGAAGCCCCAGGCGTTCGAGCGCCTCGCCGCGGACGTGATGCTGGTGGGCGACGCAGAGATCGCGGAGCTGAACGCGCAGCATATGCGCCACGACGGGCCGACGGACGTGCTTTCGTTCCCGATGGGCGAGCCGGACTTCGAGCGGAAAGCGTATTTTCTGGGCGAGATCGTGGCCAGCCACGAGACGGCGGCGCGGGAGGCCGCGGCGCGGGGGTTGGAACCGCGTGACGAACTGGCGCGGTATTGCGTGCACGGGTTTCTGCATCTGCTGGGCTACGAGGACGGAACGCCGGCGCGGCGCAAGGCGATGGAGGCGGTGCAGGAGCAGGCTTTGGGGGCGTGGGGCGGCACTTCAACCACCAAGAATTCAACCAACTTCAAAAGGCAAAAGGCAAAGGGCAAGCCACGGCTACGATCAGGTCAGCCGCCCGCGGCCAAGGACCAGCGGCTCCGCGGCGTCTAACCGCCGAGCGGCGACGGCGCATCTGGCCGGACACGATTTCCGAAAATGATCTAGAATGCCTGCACCGTTGCTTACTGCACCCGCCGCACGGAGCCGCCCGTTGGAACTGCCCGATTACGTCACGTTCGAGCGCCCGCGCGAATCGTTCGAGACGCCGGCGCTTTCGGTGGTGATTCCGGCGTACAACGAAGCGCGCCGGATCGGCCCGCACCTGGACAAGATCCAAGCGTATTTCTCGGCGCATCCCGAGCCCTATGAGCTGCTCGTCGCCAGCGACGGAAGTTCGGACGGTACGGCCGAATTGATTCGCGAACGCATGCAGAGCTTTCCTCGGCTGGGGCTGGTGGCCTATGCGCAAAACCGCGGCAAGGGGCACGCCGTACGCATGGGCATGCGCGCGGCGCGCGGCGCTCAGCGGCTCTTCGCCGACGCCGACGGTTCGACCCCGATCGAGGAGATCGAACGGCTGCGCGCGGGGCTGAAGCAGTCGGGGGCCGAGATCGCGGTGGGTTCGCGTGCGCTTCCGGCGCCGGGGATCGAACGGCAGATCAAGCCGCACCGCTACGTGATCGGACAAGTCTTCCGGATGCTGCGCTCGGCCTTGATGGACGTTCACGTGGTGGACAGCCAGTGCGGTTTCAAGCTGTTCGGCGCGCGGGCGGCGGACCTGATCTTCCCCGCGGCGCAGGTGGACGGCTTCGCGTTCGACGTGGAGTTGCTGTTCCTCGCCGCGCGCTGGGAACTGGCGGTGACCGAGGTGGCGGTGAACTGGCACGACGACCAGGCGAGCCGCGTGAACCTGCTGACCGATCCGTTCAAGATGCTTCGCGACATGTGGCGCGTACGCCGCATGCACCGCGATACGCCGCGCCCGGCGCCCGCGCGCGATCCGCTTCCCCAGACCACAGAACGCTGAGCGCGGCGGCGCGCACACATGGAAGCCGAACTCTTCGATGCCATCCATCGGCACGGCAAGCGGCACTGGTGGTTCCGCGGCCGCCGCGCCGTCGCCTTCGCACTGATCGACCGATACTTCGACCGCCGCGGCGGCGCGGTGCTCGACTTGGGCTGCGGAGCGGGGACGAACCTGGAGGAACTCACGCGCTACGGCGCGGTCTCCGGCGCCGATCCGTCCGCTCAGGCGCTCGAGTATTGCCGCACTTTCTTCAAGGGCCGGCTCGACGAAGTCTGGCTTCCGGACAAGGTGCCGTACGCCGACGCGACGTTCGACCTCGTGGTGATGCTCGACGTTTTGGAGCATGTGGAGGACGACGCCGGCGCGCTCAAGCAGGTGTTTCGCATCCTGAAGCCCGGCGGGACGCTGGCGCTGACCGTCCCGGCGCTGCGCTGGCTGTGGAGCCAGCACGACGTGGAGCACCACCACTTCCGGCGCTACCACCGGCCCGATCTGCGTGCGCTGCTGACCGCGCAAGGCTTCGAGATCCGTTACATCAGCTACGCCATGTTCCTGCTGCTTCCGCCGATGGGACTGGCGCGGCTGCTGCTGCGGCCCAAGACGTGGAGTTCGAAAGACCTCGAGTCGGGCACGCGCCCGAGCGCGCGGCTGTTCGAATGGATCTTCGCGTTCGAGCGGCACCTGATGCGCATCGCCCCGCTGCCGATCGGCGGCTCGCTGGTGGCGATCGCGCGCAAGCCGCCCTAGGCTCTGTCCCGAAACGCATTTCGGCGTCTGCTTGCGGGGACCTGCGCAGAGCTTCGTCAGCCTCACTCTGCTAGGTCCGCGCGGCGCATCCACCTTCGAAGCGTTTTGGGGCAAAGCCTAAAAGCGAGAGCCGCAGGCGGGTTCGTTTTGCGCTGCGGACCGCGCCGCGCGACGGCTACAATCCCCGGCATGCCGATCCTGAAAGACCGCGCGATCGTACTGCGCACGTACGAAGTCCAGAACACCAGCCTCGTGCTGGTGCTGCTGGGCCGGCGGCTGGGCCAGATTCGCGTGCTGGCCAAAGGCGCTCGGCGCTGGCAAAAGCGCGGCTTCGAGCACGGCTTCGATTTGCTGGTGGAAGGCGAACTGGTCTGCTATCCGCGTCCCGGCGACGGCTTGTGGATCTTCAAGGAATGGGACGAGCGCGCGCGCCCCGCGGACTTGGGCCTGCGGCTGCCCGCATTCGGCGCGGCGTGCTTTCTGTGCGAATTCGCGGAAGCGCTGACACGCGAAACGTCGGGCAGCGGCGGCGAGCAGTCCGGCGGCGCGGACGACGAGCCGCTGTACGAACTTCTGCGCGCGGCGATCGAGGCGCTCGATGAAGGTGTCGCACCTGGCGCGGTGCTGATTCAGTTCACGCTCCAGGCGCTGGAAGCGCAGGGCTTCCTGCCGGATCTCGACTGCTGCGGCGCGTGCGGCGCGGAACTGAACGCTTCGCGGCGTCCGGCGCGGCTGAGTCCCGAAGGGCTGGTCTGCGAGGCCTGCCTGGCCGGAGAGGCGCTCGAGAAGCTGCCGGTGGGCGCCGCGCCGCCGGGCGATCCGCGCGATCTGGCGCGGCTGCTCGATGCGGCGCCGGGTTCGCAGCCCGCGGCGGTGGTCTGGATCAGCCCCGAGCTGCTCGCGGCGTTGAAGCATATCAAGCGTACGGGGAAGCCGGTGCGGCTAAGCGCCACGGCCGCGCGGCTGGGCGCGCGGACGCTGGTGGCGCTGGTTCATCATGCGCTGGAGCAGGATCTGCGCACGCTGCGCGCGGCGGCGCGGGCGGTGCTGGCGTTGGGGCCGCGGAAGGCCCCGCCTGCACGGTCGGCGCCCCCCGGCGCGCGCGCGGCGAACTAGGCGCTGTCCCGAAACGCTTTTCGGCCTCCGCTTGCGGGGACCGGCGCATACGCCTTCGAAGCGTTTCGGGACAAAACTTGACACCTGCCGGCGGGATGCCGGCGCTACGCAGAGCGGTTTCAGTCGGCGGCGGGCGAGGCTTCGGCGCGAACGCCGGCGGCGGGGAGGCGCACTTCGAAGCGCGCGCCGGGGCGTCCGTCCGCGCGCGGCACGAGTTGCAGCGTACCGCCGTGGTCTTCGACGATGCGGCGGGCGATGGAGAGCCCCAGGCCGGTGCCTTTGCCCATCGGCTTGGTGGTAAAGAACGGTTCGAAGAGTTCGCGCTGCAGCAATTCGGGCACCCCGGGCCCGTCGTCTTCGACGATCAGGAGCACGCCGGCGTCCTGCGGCGCTTCCCTCGCGCGCAGCGCAACCCGCCCGCCTCCGCGGCGCGCGCGCTCGGTTTCTTCGAGCGTCTCCAGCGCATCGGCGGCGTTGGTAACGAGGTTCACCAGGACCTGTTCGAGTTCGTTGGGCGCGACGGCCACTTCGGGCAGATCTTCGGTGGGCGCGGCGCAATCCAGCTCGATGCCGCGCAGCTTCAGGCTGTGCGCGGTGAGTTCGGCGACTTTGGTGAGCAGCCGCTCGGGCGCCACGCGCTCGCGTTCGCCGCCGGTTTTACGCGCGAAGTCGAGCATGCCCTGGACGATCTTGCGGCAGCGCCGCGTCTGGCTCTCGATCGCCTCCAAATCGGCCTCCTTCGCGGCACGTCCGGCGCGGGCGTCTTCCAGGACCATCTGCGCGTAGCCCAGGATCGTGCCCAGCGGCGTATTGAGTTCGTGCGCGACGCCAGCGGCGAGGCGTCCGACGGCGTGGAGCTTCTCGGCGTGGCGCACCTGACGCTCCAGCGAGCGCCGCGCGGTCACTTCGCGCGAGACGACGACGACGCCCTGCGCTTCCCCTTCGGGGGTGCGCACGGCGCTGACGGTGTTCTCGAAGCTGCGCCCGCCGGCCTCGAGATCGACTCGGACGGGCCGCTCGGGGGCTTCGAGGGCCTTCGGCGGCGCGGGCGGATCGGCGCCGAGCATCGCGAGGACGCTGGGACAGAGTTCGCCGCCCTGTTCGAGCGCGTCGTGGAGGCACTCGTCGGGATCGCCCTTCTCGCACGCGTCGGGATCGTCGCGCGGGTCGGCGCCTTCGTGGACGCACGGTTCGTGCAGCGCTCCGCGCGAACCGGGTTCGGCGACGAGCGCGCCGGCGCGGCGCAGCGTGTCGGTCAGCGTTTCCACGCCGCTGGACTGCGCGGCGCTGTTGGCTAGTAGCACCTTGGCGTGGAGATCGACGACCATCACGCCTTCGTTCATGCATTCGAGAATCGCGCGCGCGCGCTGGTGCTCGGCCTTGAGCTTGCGCTCGGCGCGAGCGAGGCGTTCGACACGGTCGGCCAGATCGGCGTTGAGGCGGCGCACGTCGCGGCCGCGGCGGCGCAAGTGTTCCATGATCGTCGTGACGAGGTAAGCGCTGAAGCAGAGCGTGAGGATCAGCGCGAGCGCCAGGCCGCCGCGTTCCCAAAGCGAAGCCGGATGGAAGCCGAGTTCCACTTCCAGCGGCCACGATCCCAGCCAGGGCAGAGCTTCTGCGAGGGCCAGGAAGGCGACGACGCCGCTGGTCAGCGCCGCGACGCCGTAGGCTTTGCGGCGGTCGAAAAGGATCGCCGCGATGACCACGTGATGCGTGAAGAAGAAGACGAAGGGATTCGAGAGCCCGCCGGAGAAGAAGATCAGGAGGCCGAGACCGACGATGTCGAGGCCGATTTGGAGCAGGCCTTCGGCGAGCAGCGCGCGCAACGCGCGGTCGGGATGGTTGCGCCGCATGCCGAACAGCGCGAAGTTGAAGACCAGCATCGCGCCCAGCACCGCCCACAAGGCCGCGGGCGAAGCGACGACTCGAAAACCTTGCGCCAGCGCGACCGCCAAGCAGACGCCGCTCAAGGCGATCCAGCGCAAGTTGATCAGCCAAGCCAGCCGGCCGTCCAGCTCGTCGCGCTGGGCCAACTCTTCGAACGGGTCGGCAGGAAACCCGACCGTCGTCGGCTGTGGTTCAGTCGCCTTACCGATCATGTCCGCCTTCCTGCACGTGAGCACCACTCGACCCGCCTACTATAAAGGAGGACTCGGGCGTGAACAGGGCGCAGCGTGGACTGTCTTTGGAGCTTCGGCAATCCTTTTAGTCCGCACAGGTGCAAAGGTTATTGGGAATTTGTTGGCTGAAATACGACTCAAATCCAGGGAATTGTGTTTCATCCCGCTTCAAATTCAACATAATAACCACACAGCGTGCAAGTCGGGGCTTGTCAAGCGCGCTACGGTACTCGGGTTCTGGATCTGACCCCTCGCCCGCGCGTTCGCCCGATCTCGATCGGTTTCGCGTTCGAAACGGTAAGGATGATACGCATCATGGGTTTACAACGAGGCGGGGTCCTGCTGCTGACCTTGACTCTGTGCGGGCTGAGCGCCGAGGCGGCCACCTTTAGGTGGACGGGTAACGCGGGTAATACGCTATGGGGGACCCCGGGCAACTGGGACCGCAACAGCGTGCCGGGCGCGGGCGACGACGTACAGGTGCCCGGAAACGCCGTGATTACGGTCAACGTGCCGGGCACGGTCCGCTCGTTCTCGGTCTCCCAACAGCGCAGCCTGGTGCTGAAGCTCGACCAGAACTTGACCGTGAGCCAGAACTTCACGCTGGGCCAGCACGTCAACGCGGTGTTCGAGAGCAATGCGAACCGCACGCTCGACATCGGCGGTAATTTCACGGTCGGACAGCATTCGACCCTGAACCTGAACAGCGGGAACGTGCTGATCGGCGGGATCGCCGATTTCGACTCGCATTCGACCTTCAGCATCAACAGCGGTTCGTTCATCGCCGAAGGCGATATCTTGATCGACCAGCATGCCAACGTGTACATGAACGGCGGGCTGATCCGCACCGACGAAGATTTTCATATCGACCAGCACGCCAACGTGCATCTGAATGTGGGCGCCACGCTTTCGATCGGCGGTGTGCTCAACAAGGACAAGAAGGGAAACCTCTACAACAACGGCGGCACGCTGCCGGTGACCGTGCGCGAACTGCGCGCGTCGCCCGAAGCCGGCGGCGCGCTGGTGGCATGGGACGCGGCCTCCGAAGAACGCAACCTGGGCTTTCATGTCTGGCGGCGCGAGGCGCCGGAGGCCGCGCCGGGAGACGAAGCCGGTCCCGTTGCTCCGCGCGCGCCCGGCGGCAAGACCTTCGTCTCGAATGCTTCGGGAAACTGGAACAGTTCGAACACCTGGCGCGATCAGAACAACCAGCCCGGCGTGCCCGGACCGCTGGACCTCGCGACCGTTCGCAGCAACCATCAGATCACGGTCAACGCGGCAGCCACGGTGGATTTCCTGACGCTCAATACGAGTGCGGTCCCCGCGCTATCGTTTACAGGAGGCAACGATCTGACGGTGCTGACGCGCCTGGAACTGCAACGCAACAGCGAAGTGCGTTCGGCCTTCTTCAGCTTTGGGTCGAAGCTCAATCTCGCTCACAACGCGGTATTCGATTTACGCGGGCACGCCTTCACGATCTCCACAAGCGTCCTATTGAGTTCCATGCAGGTCGATTTAGGTAACGGCGATTCGGCCAACCAGTCGGCGCATATCGTGAATGCCGGCAACATCACCGTCTCCGGCGCGATCATCGCCTCGGGCCTGTTCATGCTCGGCTCGCGCAGCGATATCGCTCTGAACAACGGGAGCGTCCTCGCGGTCAATTCGGGCGGCGTCTTTAACGCCATCGCGGGAACCGATTTCATCACCGACTACGTGCTGCTCCACGGCGCCACCACGGCCGACCGCTACACGGTATCGCTCAACGGCGGCGCGCTGGAATGGGACCATATCAAACTCGAGAACCTGGGAGCGGCCGGCCTGACGATTACCAATACGGTGGACACGAACCCCGGGCGCGTCTGGTTCGCGAGCGGGACGGCCGGCGGGCGGTACATCACCTACAACGAGAGCACCTCTGGCGACAGCTACCGCTTCACGGACGTCTCGTTCTCGAACAGCGGCGTTGCGCAGGCCGTGCGCTTGCCCAACGGTAGCAACGGGACGTTGATCTTCGACCGGCACGCCAGCGATACGCCGCCCAACCAGAACGTGAATTGGCTGGGCCCGAACGTGAACGGCGTGATCCACCGCGGCAGCGTGGGCGATTTTCCGCCCATGTCGCACTTCGACGGCACCGGCGGCGTCGTGCAGTGGGGCAACGCGAATACGCTGCCCGTCACGGTCACCGGCCTCGACGCGATGCTCGAAGCCGGCGGTGTGGTCGTGACGTGGGACGTGGCGTCGGAAATTCAGAACCTGGGCTTCCACCTGTGGCGCGGTTCGGTCAAGACCTCGAAACAGGCGGCGCGCGCGGCCGGAACGCAAGGCGGCTGGATCGAGGAACCGCTCGCCGAGACTCCCGCCGAGCTCGAAACGCGGAGCGCGCGTGGGCGCGAACTGCCCGCTCCGGCCGCGGATTTGGAGACCTCGATGGCGGCGCAGGGCTGGCGGCGGGTGACCGACGCGTTGCTGACGGGACGCCTCTCGCATCCGGCTTCGAAAACGTACCGCTTCTACGACGCGCCTGAGGCGCCGGGCGTGTACGAATACGCGCTCGAATCGGTGGCACTTGACGGCACGCGCGAACTTTTCCGCTTCGCGTCGCCGCCGGTGCGGCTGGACCGCTCGGGCGGCGCTCCGGTAACGCTGGCCGGCCTCGATGCCATGCTAGCGCAGGTCGAACGCAGCTTCGTGTCGGCGCGCGGACGGGACGCGCGGGAGCGCTTCGCCGCGGCCGGTCCGTTACGCTCCGCTCGCGTGGCGGTGCTGCATGACGATCCGGCTTGGTCGCCGGCGCGCTCCGCCGAAGCCGGCGTGGATTCGGCTCAAGCGGACTTCACCAGTGTGGCCGATGCGAAGAACGTGCATCCCGGCTTCGTCCCGCCGCCGGGCATGCCCAGCGTGCGCGAAGTCGCGGCGCGGGCCGGCGGCGACGCGGTGCTGGCCGATCTGCCGGCGTACCAAGCTGACTTGCCCGGATTGAAGAGCGCGCGGCCGCCCGCCGCGGGCTTCGACGCGGCGAAGCTCGTCACCACCGGGCGCGGCGTACTCCTGATCCGGCAGGCCGATCTGCCCGGCGGCTACGCGCTGGCGGGTTCGCAGTTGTGGTACGAAGGGCGGCCGAGCAAAGCGCTGGCCTACGATGCCGACCGCGATGCATGGGCCGTCTACGCGCCGGGGTATACCGACGATTATACCGACCGCGACGCGTACTTCCTGCGCGCGGGCAAGCGCACGGCGGCCGGAAAAGCGCCGGCCGCGAAGAACCTCTTCCGCGACGGGTTGACCGCGTTCACCACCGCGCCGGCGCGCGCCGAAGCGCGCTTCGAAGATCTGTATTTCCAGTTCAACCGCAAGCCGCGGATCTTCCGGCCCTACTTCTCGAGCCAGTTGCTCAGCGCCACCGATACGGCGGGCACGACGCGAAACGTGCAGGTCGCCACGCCCTCGGCCACGGACGATGCCGCTACGCTGCGCGCGATCGTATACAGCCATTCGTTCGAGGACGCGGTGGACCCCGATCACGAGTTGCAGGTGGTCTTGAACGGTACGCCGCTGGGTCAGGCGCGCTGGGACGGCGGCCAGCGCATGCTCGAACTGAGCTTCGACGTGCCGGCGGCGCTCCTGCGCGACGCGGCGCCCAACGACGTGGCGCTGACGACCCCGGCGCTGGCCGGCGTGGCTTCGCAGCTCGCGTTTCTGTACTCGGTGCAGGTGGATTACACGAAGCGGCTGGAAGGCCCGGGCGCGGTGGTGCTGGAATCCGGCCCCGCGGGGCTGTACGAAGTCTCGGACCTGCCGACGGAGCGCGTCTGGGTCGTCGATGCGCGCAAGCCGCAAGCGGCGAAGCTGGTGGCATGCGAAACGCAAAGCGACGGCGCGGGCGGATTCGTCGCGCGCTTCAAGGCCGCGCCCGGCGGCGGGCACGGCTACCTGATCGTTCCGTACGGCGCGGAACTGCTCCCGCAAAGCGTGAGCACCGCGCGGATCGAAGCGCTCCCGCGCGGCATCGGATACCTCGCCACCGGACCCGCGCTCTTCGAGGACGAACTGGCGCCGCTCCTGGCGCAGCGCCAAGCCGAAGGGCTGAACGCGGTCTTCGTGGACCAACAGCAGCTCTTCGACAGCTACGGCTGCGGACGCTTCGGCCCGGCGGGGATCTACCGTGCGGCGTACGCCGCGAAGCCGCGCTTCCTCTTATTGGCCGGCCGGACCACCTACGATTACCGCGGGCGCGTGGCCCCGGCGGGGATCGATCCGCTCTGCCCGACGATCCTGGCGACGAGCAGCACGCTGGCGCAGATTCCGGGCGATCCCTGGTACGGCGATTTCGGACGCGGACCGCAGGTCGCGGTGGGGCGCTTCGCGGTGAACACCGAAGCGCAGCTCGCGGCAGCGGTGCAGCGGACGCTCGATCACGCGGGCCTGCCGGGCAGCGGCGCGACGGGGCTTCTGGCGGCCGACCGACTGGACGTGAACGCCGGACACTTCGGCCTGGGCGCGGACCTGATCGCGGACGGCGCGCCGTTCGTGGATTGGTCGAAAGCGTATCTCGGCGATACGCACGCGGCGGCGGCGGACGTGACGCAGGCGCTGCAGGACGCCTCGGAAGACGGTACGAATCTGGTCGTCTTCGTGGGGCACGGCGCGAGCAACCAGTTCGCGATCGAGAACGTGCTGAACGCGGCGAAAGCGGCCACGTGGTCGGGCAACTCGGTGTTGCTGTCGGCCACCTGCACGGTCAACTATTTCATGCACGACCTCGCGGTGCTGGACACGATCCCGGAGTTGCTGATGACGCAGGCCGGCGGCGGAATCGCGGCTTCGCTGGGCTCCAGCGGCTATACGACGCACTCGACGCTGGTGGATTTCAACGCCGCGCTGCTTTCCAATCTGCCGAAGCATCGCACGTGGGGCGAAGCGCTCCAGGCGGCACAGCAGGCGGCGCGCACGCGAGCGGCTAAACTGGCCCGCGGCGGCGATCCCGAAGCACCCGGCGTTTCCGATCTCGTCCACGAATTCTGCCTGCTGGGCGACCCGGCGCTCCCCATTTTCGAACCGTAGGCGTCTCCCTTCCTATACAAGTCCCGCGCAGCAATGGAATTTCCGGGGGCCTGTCACCGAAGCTCCGTATTGCGCCGCGAGGCGAGCGCGGGCATAATGGGGTTTCGGAGGTGCACGCATGCCCGTTTTCAAGCGATCGGACAAGGTGGTCTGGGACGAACTCGCAGGAGAGGCGGTGCTCGTGCAGCCCGACCGCGCGGCAACCTTCGTGCTGAATCCCAGCGGGGCCTTCGTCTGGAAGCGCTGCGACGGTCACACGCCGGTCGACCGGATCGTGGCGGACCTGTCCGCGGGCGGCGCCGAAACGGCGCGCGTGGAGGCCGAGACCGCGGCGTTCTGCGCGGCGCTCCAGGCCAAAGGCCTGCTGGAAGAAGCGCCCGCCGCACCGGCACGCACGGCGCCGCCGGCGCGCTTCGCCGCGCCGTACGTCGCTCCGCGCGTGAACCTCGAAGAGCTGGCCGACAAGCCCAACCAGCGCCCCGGCAAGCGAGACATCGGCGGCAGCCGCCCGTAACCCGCCGCTCATGCCCGCCACGCCCCTCCGCGCGCTGCGGCGCGTCGAACTCTACGGCTATCCCCTTACGGTCGAAGGCGCGTACACGCCCCGGCAGTGGACGCTGCTGGCCGGAAAGCGCGAACCGCGCGGCGGCGCGCCGGCGCTGCTGCACGCCGTTCTTGAAAAGCCGCCGCACGCGCCGCTGCCGAAACCTCAACCGGGCCGGCTGATCGTCGGCGACGAGTTCACGCTCGACTGCTCGAACCGCGTGCTGCGCTGCCGCTTGCCGGCTTCCGGATCGTCCGAACGCCGCCGCCTGAACGATGCGCGCGAAAGCCTCTGCCGCCACGCGCTCTTCGCGCTGGGCCTGCTGGCCGAACGCCTGGGCCCGCGCGCCGTCTCCACACCGGGGATGGGCAGGCGCGTGCTGCTGAATCTGCATGCGTCGTCGGTGCTGGGCCGCGGCGGGGCGCTGGTTTTTTGCGGGCGCAGCGGATTCGGCAAGACGACGCTCGCCACGCAACTGCTTTCCGGGGAACCGCAGATCGAGTACGACCTGACGCAGATTCTGATCGACCTGTCGGGACGCGAGCCGCCGCGGGTGATCCGCGTCGCACCTTACCTGAAGCGAAGCATCGCGGACGCCGCGCGGGATCTGCCGCGCGCGGCCTCGCGAAAGCGTATGCGCGCATCCGCCCAGGAGCTGGCGCACTCGGCCGCGCCGCCGCTGGCGGGACTCTTCTGGCTCCAGCAGGCTCCAAGCTGCGCGCTGGAGCCCATGCCGGCCGCCGAGGCGGCGGCGTACTTGCTCCCCCCGCTCCATTTCGCGTCTGAATTGCGCGCAGTGGGCCGCCGGCTGAGCCTGCTGCGGGCGCTGCTGAAACAGTGCGCTTGCCGGCGGTTTCGATTTCCCAAGAGCAAGGCGAAGGTAGAGCGATACTTGAAGGACGCGGGTTATATATAGGCGCGGCGATTAGAAGTCGTCGAGGTTCTCGATCGCCCTGTTTTCCCACTGCGGCGTGGAATCGAAGATGCTGCCGTCCATGGCGAGGTTCTTGATTTCGGGGATGAAGTTTTCGGTATCCGGGTCTTTGACGTGCCAGAAGCAGCGCACCAACGGAAACCAGGAGTCCGGGTAGCCGTTGGTGATGCTGGTGTTGGTGTGCAAGAACTGGTCGCCGTACTTCTGCTGGTAGAATTTGGTTTCCTGCCACGTGACGCGGCCGGTACTCCCGTCCACGTTGGTGTCGATGACATCGCCGTCTTTATTCGGATCGCCCGGGACGCTGGGCGTGAAAAAGCCGCCCGAACCCATGTCGTAGTACTCGACCCAGCCGTTCCACCAGCCGCAGGTGGCGCTGTTGAATTCGTACATGTAGGAACTGTACGGGTTGTTGGCGGGCAACCCGTTGATGGCAGGGCCTTCGTCGGTCTCGGCGTATTGCCCACTCGCCTGAACTCTTGGTGGGTTCGGCTTGCCGCCTTCCCGGCCGCCGCTGGGATCCAGCGGACACTGGTAGAGCCGCGCGTCCTGGCCGTAACCTTCGTGGAAGAGCGTCGTGAGCCGCGGCGGAAAGTTGGTCTTGTACGTATCGTTGCTCATGTCGTACTGCAGGATGCCCGAATGATGCTGCTTGAGCTGGCTCATGCATTGAGTAATGCGCGCATGGCGGCGCGCTTGGGCGAGGACCGGCAGCAAGAGCCCCACCAGCAAACCCAGAATCGAGACCACCACCAGCAGTTCGGTGAGCGTGAAGCCCGAAGCCCTGCGGCGGCGCTGGTTCAATGGGCCATTCATGCGTAGCGGGTGTCCTCTCCAGCATTTCTACCCGTCTTACCGGAGCGAAGTCACGGGGCGTACGCGGAATATTAACACAAGGCGCCGCTTGATGTTACAGAATTCGAGGAAGCCTCTTTTTTACGGATCGCGCGACGCGCGGTTTATAGGGACCACCTCCCCTACCCCGCCTTGGCAAGGGAGGAAACGACCAAGTCCAAGGCAAACGGCTTAGAACACCTCCCGCCCCGCCGGCTTGCGGCCTCCGTTTACTTCTTCGCTTTAGGCTCGTTCGCGGGAAACCGCGGCGGCTTCCCGGCCAATACGCGCAGAATATCTTCCACCACGGCCGCGTAGTTGAAGCGCGCTTCGGCGGTCTGGGCGGCGTTGTGCGGGCTGAAGACGGCGGTCTCGCAGGCCAGCAGCGGGTGGTCGGCGGGCGGGACTTCCGGATCGAAAACGTCGATGCCCGCGCCGGCGAGTTTGCCGGCTTTTAGCGCGGCGGCGAGCGCGTAGCCGTCCATCACCGCCCCGCGTGCGCAGTTGACCAAGTGCGCCTGCGGGCGCATGCGCGCGAACTCCGCCGCGCCCAGCATCCCGCGCGTCTTGGGCGTCAGCGGGACGTGGACGGTCAGCACGTCGCTCTTTTCGAGCAGCGCGCGCAGCGGGACCTTCCGCGCCTTAAGCTTCTTCTCTTTCGCCGGGAACTTCAGCAGATCGGTGTAGATCACGTTCATCCCGAAGCCGCGGTGCGCGATCTCGGCGACGCGCGTCCCGATGCGCCCCAAGCCCAGCACGCCGAGCGTCTTGCCTTTCACCTGGAGCGATTCGTGGCGGCTGCGGAAGCCGAAGTCGATCGCGCGCATCGCGCGGTCGCCGCGGCACGTGAACTTGGCCAGCGCCAGGATCATCATCCAAGTGTGCTCGGCGACGGCGTCCAGGCTTCCGGCGGGCGTGTAGACAACCCAGACGCCGCGTTTCGCCGCGGCATCCAGATCGATGTGATCCAGCCCCACGCCATGCCGCGCGACCACCTTCAGACGCGGGGCGGCGGCGAGCACCTTATCCGTCACCGCGCCTTTGGTGCGGATCAGGATCGCGTCGCAGCCTGCGGCGGCCGCGGCGATGCCGGCTTCGTTCGCCTCGGCCGGACGCACGACCTCGCAGTGCTTGCGCAAGATCGCGTCGTAATGCTTATGAATCGGTTCCACGAGGAGACAGCGCGGTTTTTCGGGCATGGGCCACGTTCCTGGGGCGTCGAAAAGAAGGCCCGAAAGCTTAGCGCGGCGGGGACGTTCCGCACAGCACCGGCGCCCGGCTCGCTTGACGCTGGCCGAATAACCTCTTAAGGTGCCGGAGCTTGCAACGAATCGCCAAGCGCGTGAACCCGGGAAGAACGATGTCCGGCAGCTCCTTAAATTCGTGGAGTCGTTCTCGACGCCTGCCTCGCGGCTTGGCGCTGTGCGTCTTGGCGTACGCGCTGCTGGCGCCGACCGCGCGCGCCGCCGATACGGACCCCGAAGTCGGCCGGTTGCTGGCTCGAGCAGCCGAAGCCTCCGAACGCGCCGACGCGCTCGAACGCCAGGCGCGGCAGCAGTTGCTCAGCAGCACCGGAGAGGGCGCCGCGGCGATCGAACGCTTGCAGCAGATGGAAGAGGCGCACGCGGACGCCGAAGGGCAGTTCCGCGCGGCGCTGAAGGCCGACCCGCAGCATCCGCTGGCGCTCGCGGCCTTCGGGCGCTTCCTGATCGCGCGCAATCGCTTCAGCGAAGCCGCCGTCTGCCTGGACCGGGCGCTGGAAAGCGCGCGCAGCGCCGAAGCGTTCCTGGCGCCCGAACGCGCGGATCTGTACCGCACGCTGGGCGGCGCGCTGGAACGCTCGGGGCAGACGCGCCCGGCCGTGCTGCGCTACCGCAAAGCGCTGGAACTGAACGGCGCCGACGGGCGCAACGGGATCTCGCTGGCCGTGGCGCTGTGCGTGCTGGGGGAACTCGACGAGGCCGTCCGCACGCTCGATAAACTTCTCGCCGTTCCCGCCTTGCCGGAAGCCCAGCGCGCGCTGGCGCTGTACACGAAAGGTTACGCGCGCGAGGAGGCCGGCGAACCCGAAGAAGCGCTGGCCTTGTACCGCGATGCGTCCGCTCGCTCCAAGCTGGCCGGCGTCTCCGATTCGGCGGGCGCCGGCGAAGTCGCGCGCATGGCCATGCGCCGCGTGCAGCGCCAGTTGCACGGATTTCGGCTCCAGCCTCTGGCGCGCGAACGCTACAAAGAAGCCGCGCACATGACCAAGCTGGGCGACGAACTGCGGCGAGCGGCGCTGCAAGACGCCGAAGCCTTCGCCAAGGCGCGCTCGGTACTTTTCAAGCTCGAAGGCGAAGCGCGGCTGGAACCGTTCGAGCGCGAGCCGCTGCGGTCGTTCCAGGAAGCGCAGGTCTATTACCAACTCGCCATCGAGACCGAACCGCGCTACGCGCCGGCGCAGCGCGAATTGGGCCTGACGCATCTGGCCTTGGGGCAGTTCGAAGCGGCGCGGACGCACCTGGAAGCCGCGGCGCTGTACGATCCGCTCTCGCCGCAGACGCTCTCGGCGCTGGGCGAAGCGCGCATGCTGCTGGACGATTGGGAAGGCGCGGTGGAAGCGTTCACCAAGCTGATGCAGGTCGATCCGCATTACGGTCCGGCGCATCTGGGTACGGCCCGCGCGCTGGCCAAGCTGCACCGTTCGCCGAAGGATTGCACGCAGGCGCTGGACGCGCTGGACCGCGCGCAGCAGCTCGGCGTCGATCCGCTGCTGGTGCGGCAACTCGAAAAACCCGTCCGCGAGGCGCTGGCGGCGTTGGAACGGGGCGAAAAGCTCCCGGCGCCGGTGCGGCGCTTTCCGCGTCCCGGCGACGAACCCGCGAAGGCGAAGCCCGCCGAAGTCTTCGAACCCTGGAAGGACAGCATCCTGGATGTCCCGCAAGGCCGCAAAAAAAACTAGGCCGTCCCGTCCCCGAGCCGCGCGCAAGCCGGCCGCCGCGTCCGCGCCATCGGGCATCCGATTGCCCATGCTCGGCGATCCGCACGACATCCACATCGCGCGCGAGATCGAACGCAAGGTCCTCGAGGCCAGGCGCATCGTGGTCCTGGGACACGAACGCCCCGACGGCGACTGCGTCGGCAGCACCGTCGCGCTGGGCATGGCCCTGAAGGCGCTGGGCCGCGACGTCCACGTGCTGCTGGAGCCCAAGCTCCCGGTGCGCTTCAAGTACCTCTTCGAACCCGGCGAGGTCCGGCCCAAGCAGAAAGGCCAATCGACGCGGCGCTACCCCGCCGACTTGGCCATCGTGCTCGACACCACCGACGTCGACCGCATCAGCGGGCTGGTGCCCGCTCAGATCGCCGGCATCACGATCGTGAACATCGATCACCACATGTCGAACAACAACTTCGGCGATCTGAACTGGGTCGACACCTCGGCGGCGGCGGCGGGCGAACTGGTCTACCGGCTCACTTCGGTGCTGGGCTGGGCCGTACCGCCGGTGGCGCTGGACGCGCTGTACACGGCGCTGGTGACGGACACGGGGCAGTTCGCGTACAGCAACACGACGCCGCGCGTGCTGCGCATGGCCGCCGAACTGCTCGCCGCGGGCGTGGACGGCGAGGAACTCTGGCGCCGCTTGTACCTCGACAAATCGCGCGCCGAACTGGACCTCGAAGCGCGCGCGCGGACCAGCCTGGAAGTTTGGGCCAACGGGCAGATCTCGTGCATCACGCTCACGCAAGCCGACTTCGAAAAGACCGGCACGGGCCCGCAGATGACGCAGGAATTTCCGGGCATCCCGCGCGCGCTGGCCGGCTCGAAGCTGGCCGTCTTCTTCTACGCCGTCAACGGCGGGAAGGACACGAAGGTGAGCATCCGCAGCGTCAAGGAACTGGATGCCTGCGCGCTGGCCAAACGCTTCGGCGGCGGGGGGCACCGCCAGGCCGCCGGGTGCACGATTCCGCTGCCGATGAAAGAAGCGAAGGACCTCTTCCGGCCCGCGGCGGAGAAGATGCTGAAGGAGCACGCGGCGCTGAGTACGGCCGGCAAGTCCGATTGACCCGCCGCGCGGTTGCCGGACAATGGAAGCAACCGGATGACCCTACCTTTTAAGGAGCTTCGCATGGGCAGCCTCAAGATCGGTGTCGCGCTGTGGTCGCTGGGTTCCACCAAGACCTTCGAGGAATTCGAGCTGCGGCTGGATCAGGCGGCGAGCGCCGGCGTGAAGGGCGTGCAACCGTGGTGCGTGGACGAGGCCAAGTGGGACCTGGTCTGCGCGCTCGACCCCGAACGCTGCGCGACGGCCGAACAGCGCCGCGCCGTGCGCCAGGCCGCCGAAAAGCGCGGGCTCGCCATCAGCGGCTTCTGCGCGCAGGTCGCCGGCCCCAAGACGCTGGGCGGCTTTGGCGAAGAAAAGGGCCTCGCCGGACGCTTGGCCAAGACCCAGAAAGCGCTGCAGATGGCCGGCGAGATCGGTTCGCCGGTCGTCACCACGCACATCGGCCCGATCCCCGAGAACCGCGCCGACGCGGTTTACAAACGCTTCGTCGAAAGCGTGAAGACGGTGATGGCCGACAGCGGCGAAGGGATTTTCGCGCTGGAGACCGGTCAGGAAAGCGCCGCGGGGCTCAAGCAGTTCATCGAAGACGTGGCGCACCCGCGCTTGAAGGTGAACTACGATCCCGCCAACATGCTCAAGCACGGCGTGGTCGAAGGCGTCCCGATCCTGGCCCCGTTCATCGTGCACACGCACGCGAAGGACAAGCACCCCGTCACCGGCAAGCCCACCGTCGGGCAGGGCGCGGTGCCGTGGAGCGATTACCTCGCGGCGCTGAAGAAGATCGGTTACAGCGGCTGGTACGCGCTGGAGGACGAGAGCGGCGCCGAAGACGTGCTGGCTTCGATCGCGAGCGGGCGGAAGTTTTTGGAAGCGTTTTAGCCTCAAACGGCAAACGCCAAACGGCAGGCATTCGACAAGCCCTAAAGTTGGGTTAGCTTCTCCGCCATGACGCCCGTCGAGATGCCGAAAGCCAACGAGAACCTCACCGAAGCCACGCTCGAACAGTGGCTGGTCCGCGAAGGCGATTCGGTCCAGAAGGACCAATCGATCTGCATCATCATCACCGATAAGGCCACCTTCGAGATGCCTTGCCCGGCGGCGGGCACCGTGCGCAAGATTTACGGAGAAGAACGCGCGGTGCTTCCGGTCGGCTACATTATGTGCGCCGTGGGCGCGCCGGATGAAGCCGTGCCCGAAAGCTACGCCACGCGCAACACGCACACGCTCGCCACGCACCGCGGCGCGGTGACGGCCACGGGGGCCTCGCTGGGCGCTTCGGTCGCGCCGGCCGCCGCTCCTCAGGCGGTTCGAGCGACGCCCGCGGCTCGGCGCTTAGCCAAGGAGAAGGGCATCGACTTGGCGGCGGTGGCCGCCGGCATGAAGCTGCCCGGACCGGTCAACGAAAAAGACATCTTGGCCTTCCTGGAACGCGGTGGTTCTCAATAACTTTCGACAGAGCCGGGGGCTTCACGTACACTACCACAATGTGCGCAACCGTCTGCGCGCACCTCACGGCGTTTGGTCCAAGGACATGACCCGATGATCGTCGGCCTCGGGTTGGACATCGTGGAACTGGACCGGATCCGCGCGATCTACCAGCGCCATCCGGAACGCTTTCCGCGCCGCATCCTCACTGAAGCCGAGGCCGCGTATGTGCTGCGGCACAAGGACCCCACCGAACGCCTGGCCGGACGCTGGGCCGCCAAAGAGGCGGCGCTCAAAGCTTTGGGCACCGGTCTGGCCGCCGGGATCCGCTGGCGCGACGTGGAGATCCTGCCCGACGCGCGCGGAAAACCCTGTCTGCATCTGCACGCCAAAGCCCGCGACCGCGCCGCCGAACTCGGCGCCACGCAAGGGCACGTGACCATCACGCACGGGCGCGATATCGCCGTCGCGCAGGTGATTCTGGAGCGGCTCGAACCATGACCGCGCCTCTGAACCGGATCGTGATCTTCGGCGCCGGGGCGCTTGGCGGCCTGCTCGGCGGGAAGCTCAGCCGCGTGGCGCCGGTGGTACTCGTCGCGCGACCGGCCATGGCCGCTGTGCTGCGCGCGCATGGGCTGCGCCTCGCCGGACAGTCCAACGAGACGATGGCCTGCGGGCCGAATTTTCAGGTCGTCTCCGATGCGGCGGCCGAACTTACGCTGCAACCCGGCGACGCCATCCTGCTGACCGTAAAAGCCGGCGCGGTCAGCGAAGCGCTGAACGACGTCGCGAGCCTGCCCCGCGCGCCGGGCACGCCCGCTCTGCCCCTTTTCGGTTTGCAGAACGGAACCGGATTCGAAGGCGCGCTGCACGCGGCGGCGGCACGCGGGTTTTGCCCGCTGCATGCCGTCGCGCATATCGGCGCGACGCTGGTCGAACCCGGCCTGATCGAAGATTGGGGCGGCGAACTGTTGCTTCCCGAAGGTTCCGCGGGGCAGGCGCTGGCGGCGTTGCTCGCGAACGCCGGACTGAAGGCGCGTACGCTGCCCGACCTGGAAGTCTGGCGCTGGAAGAAGATCGCGTTCAACTGCGCGCTGAACGCACTGAGCGCGATTCTCGAAGTCCGCAACCGCGAGACGATCCGCCCCGAATGGCGCGCGCTGCGCAAGCAGGTGCTGTGCGAAGCCCGCGCGGCGGCGGCGTTGCACGGCGTGAATCTCCCGCCCACGGAAGCATTACTGGAAGAATTCGAAGGCCGCGCCAAGGCCAGCAACAACGTCAATTCGATGTGGCAGGACCTCCAGCGCGGGAGGCGGACCGAGGCCGCCTACCTTAATGGAGCGGTCGCCGAGCGCGTGGTGCTCAAAGAGCGTTGGGCGCCGGCGGCGAATGCCTGGCTGGCCCGGATCGTCCAGGAATTAGTGGACGCGCGCGACGAGACGGCGCAGGCGGAGATCCGCCTGCGCGGCATCGCGCGTTTGCAGGCGCTGCAAGCTGGGGAAGCGCACGCGTGAACACGCAAACCACGGGCCTCTATTCGGCGCTGCCCCCAGCCTGCCCGGCCTGCGGGACCGCGCTGCCCGAGCAGGCGCAGTATTGCCCCGGTTGCGGCCGGCGCATGCAGCCGCTGGTCAGCCATTCCGCCGAGACCGCCACCGGTCTGCCGCCGGCCGCCGCCACCGCCGCTCCGGCGCCGCCGCCCATGCAGGCCACGCAATCGCTGGGACCGCCCGGCCAAAACGAGACCCGGACGCAAGCGCCGAGTGTGCAAGCCGAACTGCCGCAACGCTACAAAGTCATGCGCCTGATCGGGCGTGGCGGGATGGGCGTCGTCTTCCAGTGCATGGACGGCCTCCTCGAACGGCCCGTCGCGATCAAGCTGATGTCCGACCGCTATCGCCAGGACCCCAAGGCCGAGAAGCGTTTTCTCCGTGAAGCCCGCGCGCAGGCGACGATCAACCACCCCAACGTCGCGCAGGTGCTCAACGTCGGCGTCACGGACCAAGGCCGGCCGTACCTGGTCATGGAGTACATCGAAGGGCGCGATTTGCGCGCGATCATCCGCGAGCATCCCGACGGGGTGGATATCGTGCGCGCCTGCCGGCTGGCCGAAAAGGCCTGCGAAGGGCTCGCCGAAGCCCATGCGCGCGGCGTCGTGCACCGCGACCTGAAGCCGTCCAACCTCGTGGTGCTGCTCGATCACCGCGGGCGCGAACAGGTCAAGATCCTCGACCTGGGCCTCGCCAAGATCATCGGCGGCTCCACCGATCTTAAGACCATCACCGTCGATACCGCCAACATGCTTGTCGGGACGCCGGCGTACATGAGCCCCGAACAAGTCAGCGGAGCCGAGGTCGATCCGCGCGCGGACCTGTACTCGCTGGGCGTGATGCTCTTCGAACTCTTTACCGGACGGCTCCCTTTCGACAGCGAGACGCTGGAGGGCTGGTTGTACCAGCACCTGCACGCGCATCCGCCACTGCCTTCGACGCAGCGCGCAGAACTGGCCGAGGTTCCAGACCTCGACGCGCTGGTGCTGTGGTGCTTGGCCAAAAATCCCGAGGACCGGCCGAGTAGCGCGGAAGAATTGGGCGAAGCGCTCAGCCGCGTCCGCGCGCACGTGCCGACGTACCTCACTTCGTCCTACGCCCAGCCCAAGCCCGTATCGTCCTCGGCCTTGCCGCCCAGCGGCCCCGGTCGCGGCGCGGACAGCAGCGTCTACGATCCGCAGGCGATTCGCCGTTCGCTGACGGCGCTGTACGCGCGCCCGGCCGGCGAAACCGCACCGCCCGCGCCGCCGCCTCCGGAGCTGGCCGAACGCGAGGAAGACGCGCCGCCCGATGCCGAGGAGATTCGGCGCGGGCATTTCCTGGAAATCTCGCGCGCGGCCGAAGTCTGCGAAGAGCAACAACAGTGGATCGACGCGATTACCAAATGGAAGGAAGCGCTCCAGTTCGCCGACGATCCGGAAGCCGTGAATTCGCAGATCGAATCGCTGAAGCGCGAAGTGGAATTCGAACGCTTCCTGGGCACGATCCGGCATTTCGCGACCGGCGGCGATTGGGCCAAGGCCGAAGCCGCGCTGGCCAGCGCCGCCGCGATGCGCCCGGCCGATCCGCGCATCCAGCAGGCCCGCGCGCGGCTGCCCCGGCGACTCGTCGAAAGCTGGCTCAAGAGCGTGCGGCAAAAACTGAGTGTCATTCCCGAAGGCCCGCCGCGCCGGCACCTCCTGCGCTGCATGACCGTCGCCCTCGCCAAGCTGGGCGACATGTCGCTGGTGATCGATCTGCTTCAAGAGCAGGTCCGCGACAAGGAAGCGCGCATTTCGTGCATGGCGCACGCCGCCGAAGCCGCCATCCAGGCCGGGCTGCGCGAAGGCATGCGCCCCAACATCGAGCGCACGCTACATATCGCCGAGGAACTCCCCGATGGACTCGCGCGTTACCGGGCGTTCCTGGACATCGGGCGCGCGCTCGTCGCCTACGGCGACATCGAAGCCGCCGAGAAAATCCTCACCCGCGCGCGCGAAGGCTTCACGGCCAGCCTGCGCAGCCCCGAAGTGATGAAGCAGGTCATCAAGAACGCCGGCCTCACCACCACCCGCATCGGGCGCAGCCGCCGCTCCACGCGCCTCTCCGATTTCCAGACCGGCCAGACGCCCAGCGGCAACCTGGCGACGATCGCCGAGATTCAGGCGCAGGCCGGGCTCGTCGCGTCGGCCACCGAAACCTGCGGCCTAATCGAAGACCCCTGGATCCGCAGCCAGACGCTGGCGCAGGTGGCCGAAACGCTCGCGTTGCACGGGCGGCAGGCCGAAGGCGAACAGATCGCGCAGACCATCTCGTTGCGGCTGGCCAAGGCCAAAGCGCTCAGCGCCGCGGCGCTGGCGCGCATCCGCAAAGGCGACCTCGAAAGCGCCGCCAAGCTGGCCCGCGAGATCGGCAGTCCCGAAGCGCGCGTCCCCGTTCTCGCGCATCTGGCCGCCGCCTGGATCCAAGGCTCGGAACAGACGCGCGCGCAGAGCTTCCTGAAAGAAGCGCAGGAAGGCGGCGCCGAAATCAGCAGCCCCGGCACGCGCATCAGCGCGCTTCTGAAAGCCAGCGAGCCGCTCCTGCTTGCCGGGCGCGAAGACCTGGCCCTGCCCTTCCTTTCGCTGGCCGGACGGCTGATCGACGGGATCGAAGACCCCACCGAGCGCCTGCTCGATCTGCTCGAACTGGCCACCACGCGCCTCCACGGCGATCCCAACTGGGGCGAAGAGGCCAACCTGCCTACGCCGGTGCGCGACATCTTCGTCCGCGCGCTCGGCACGCTCCCGCGCGTCGCCAATCCCACCGACCGTGAGGAATGCCTCGAGAAGCTCGCGCAAGCCTTCGGCGAAGCCGGCGCCCACGAACTCGCCGACCAACTCCTCGCGCAGGTCCAGAACGACCAGGAGCGCGTCATCGTCCAGGTCGGGCTTGCCTTCAGCGTGCTGTAGCGTCGCGTGCGGCATCCGGTAACATGCCGGAGCCTTTTTTCCCCAATACCTCGTGGAGTCAGCGCGTGCCGGACCAGTGGGCCATCGTGACCGGAGCGTCCTCGGGCATCGGCGCAGCCATCGCGGAAGAACTCGCCGCCCGCCGCTGGTCCGTCGTCCTTGTCGGGCGCGACGAAGAGGCGCTGGCCCGCCAGGCCGCGAAGCTCGCCCCACACGGCGTCCGCACGCTCACGATCGCCGCCGACCTCTCCACTTCCGAAGGCTTGGCGCGGGTGCGCGCGCGCCTGGCCGAGGAAAAGCTCCCCGTTGCCGCGCTGGTCAACAACGCCGGCTTCGGGCTGCACGCCCCGTTCGAATCCACCGCTTCCGCCGACGAAGCGCGCATGATCGACTTGCAGCTCAAGGCGATGCTGGAACTGACCAAGACTTGCCTGCCGGGAATGCGCGAGCGCAAGCACGGCTACGTGCTCAACGTGGCTTCGGTCTACGCGTACAGCCCCGTCCCGCAGCAGGCGGTGTACGCGGCGTGCAAAGCGTTCATGCTCTCGTTTTCGCGCACGCTGGCGCTGGAACTGGACGGTTCCGGGGTGAGCGTCACCGTGTTGTGCCCGGGCATCACGCAGACGAATTTCCGCGCGCGCGCGGGGATGAAGGAAAAGCGCTCGGCCTTCGGTTTAAGCGCCGCGGAAGTCGCGCGCATCGCGGTGCGCGGTATGCTGAGCGGGAAGCTCGTCGTCGTTCCCGGCTGGGGCAACACGCTCTACGTCTGCTGCGCGCGCTGGCTGCCCGCGGGACTGCTGGGCCGCTTCACGCGCTGGTTCAATCGCCGCCGCGGCTTGACGCCGCACGCCGGAGAGAAGGCATGATCAAGGACATGAAGTGGTGGGGCTGGGGCGATCCGGCCTTCGTCTTCCCGATGGACGAAAAGCCGCTCTTGTGGCCGTTCATTCGCAAGAGCCTCGGGCTGACCGAAGACAGCCCGCAGACGCCGCCCGTCGACCGCGCGCAGGTCAAACTCCCCGAACGCCGCCGCGGCGCGGACTTCGAAGCCGCCGTCGCGGCGTTCCTCGAAGCCGGACAGATCGCCGCCGACGACGAGCAGCGCCTGATCCACACGTACGGCAAGAGCTTTCCCGATCTCTTCCGCGTCCGGCGCGGCATCGTCGCCAACGCGCCCGATCTGGTCCTCTTTCCCGAAAGCCACGAGGACGTCGAACGCATCGTCGCGGCGGCGCGCCAGACCGGCGTGCGCCTCGTCGCCTTCGGCGGCGGGACCAACATCGTCGGCGGCGTCGAGCATCTCGATCCCAGCGCCGTGCGCGTCACGCTCGACATGCGGCGCATGAACCGCGTCCTGGATATCGACCGGCATTCGTGGACCGCGACGATTCAGGCCGGAGCGCCCGGCCCCAAGCTCGAGGACGATTTGCAGGCGCTGGGCTTCTCGCTGGGGCACATGCCCGACTCCTTCGAGTTCGCGACGCTGGGCGGCTGGCTGGCCACGCGCAGCGCCGGGATGCAGTCCGACGCCTACGGCAAGATCGAAGACATGGTCGTCGCGCTCAAACTCGTCAGCCCCGCCGGCACCCTGAGCACCAGGCTGACGCCGAAATCCGCCGCCGGCCCCGACCTCGACCAGGTCGTCGTCGGCTCCGAAGGCGTCCTGGGCGTGATCACCGAAGCGGTGATGAAGGTGCACCCCAACCCGGCCGTGAAAGATTACCACGGCGTACTCTTTCCCGATTTCGAATCGGGCAGCGAGGCGATCCGCGAAGTCATCGGCCGCCGAGCCGCGCCGACGATGTTCCGCCTGCAGGACGTCGACGAAACCCAGCTCGCCTTCTCGATGAAGTCCCCGTCCACCGGGATCTCCGGGTTCATCCAGAGCCAGGTGAAGAAGTACCTCAAGGCCAAGGGCTACGCGCAGCCGTGCCTGATGATGGTGGGCTTCGAAGGCGAAGCCGATTACGCCGCCGAGATGCGCCGGAAGGTCCTTCCGATGCTCAAGAAGCACCGCGGCTTTCACCTCGGCAATTCGGTCGGCAAGACGTGGGCGAAGAACAAATTCGCCGTGCCTTATCTGCGCGACATCCTGATGAACCACGGCTGCATGGTCGATGTCGCCGAAACGGCCGCCGTCTGGTCGAAGCTGATGCCGCTCTACCACGCCGCGCGCAACGCGATCAAGGAACAGTTCAAGAAGGAAGGCTACCCCGGCTACATCGGCTGCCACATCTCGCACTCGTACGTCGACGGCGCGTCGCTGTACTTCACCTTCGCCGCGCGGCAGATCGCCGGCCAGGAACTCGAACAGTACTACCGCTTCAAGCGCCTCATCACGCAGACGTTCATGGAAAACGGCGGCACGCTCACCCACCACCACGCCGTGGGCTACGAACACCGCCCCTGGATGGAACGCGAACTCTCCCGCCCCGGTCTGGAGGTCCTTCGCGGCCTCAAGCGCACCCTCGATCCCGACAACATCATGAACCCCGGCAAGCTGATTCTGCCCGCCAGTGCGGAAGCGCTGGCGTCGGCGCCGGAGTTCGAAGTACCGCGGTAGGGCGGTGACCGGTGACGGCGCGCAGCGCCGGCGTCTCACGGGTTTCGCTAGAGGCCTGCGTCGGGTTCAGCGCGCGCCCGGTTGGGTGAAACGCCCCTGCCCTTTGCGCGCCCGCTTTTCCAACCGCCACCCGATCAACCCCAGCGCAGCGCACGCAAAGAGGAGGTTGATGCTCCACTTCAGACAGGCCAGGGCAAGACTATCTTCCAGTTCTACGATCCATGGAAACCCTGCCTTCGCCCCTACTTCCCTTGCGCCGCCGCCGGCGCCGAAAGCTCAAGCGACTTCCCTTCCACGCGCATGACGAAGAGCGACTTGTAGTCCGAGGGCGCCCAGAGCACGTTCCGCCGGGTATCCAATACGGGCGAAAACGTAATGCTGCCCACTTTATCGTTCGGCTTCGACGCTTCGAAGGTCCATTGTTGCTTGGCTTGATCCCAGACCGCTTTGGAGGAAGTCTTGGTGATGTTCGTCAAGACCCAGCGCTCCCCCGCCGGATCGTAGGCAATCTGCCGGCCCTCTAAAAAGCCCATGCCGAAGAGCACCAGATCCTGCTCCGGGAGATAAACGGTCTCGCGGTAGGTGTAGAAACGATCCCCGATCACGTCCCGATGCTTGGGCTCGACCACGCGCAGTTCCTGCGTCGCCGGATCGTAGCGGTAGATTTTCCCGTTGGGCTTCTGGTAGCTGCTCGCGGCGTGAAGGTACAGAACCTTGCGCTTGCTGTCCCAAGTCATCCCGCCTTCGTCGCCGTGCACGTTGGCGGGAAGGGCCGCGCCTTTGACCGGCAGATCGGTCCACTTGAGCGCCTTGGCGTCGAAGAGGCCCAAGTACATCTTCTGAGCGGGCGCTTCCGTGCAGCCTCCCACCCAGGCCATCACCCCCAGTGGCGTCGATACGCATTTCGTACTGTACAGGTTGTAGACGAACGGCTGATGGGGCGTATAGCCCGTCCAGTCCCGGCGGTCGGGATCGTACACATGCGTGCCGGCGCGGTGCAGGGCCACCATCTTCCCGCTCACCGCATCCCAGGCGTAATTCTTGTACGTATGATTCTGGCAATCGGGGCGTCCGGTGAACTGGTTGCCCAGCACGATGCCGCCCGCCACGTAGGGAATGCTCCAGCGGTTAATGCCCGGATGGTAGTGGTGCACGATGTCCGCGGGATCGGCGCAGTGCCCGCCCGTCCAGAAGTACATCTGATCGCGCAGCGGATCGTACAACGCCGTGCCCCACGAACGCTCCGGGCACGGCCGCGGCGCTTGCGGGACCTCCACCCACCGGTTGGCCGGAAGCGCCGCCAGGAACGCATCCACCGGCGCGGGCTCTCCGCGCGGCGCGCCGTCGTACCACCCCGGATCGTACGCCTCGACGCTTTGCGACCGGTAGTGCCGGACGCCGCCCGCCACGCCATGCCGGGCGGTCAACTCCGGCGCCGCGGCGGACGCATCGAGCTTCAGCATCCACGTGCTGCTCGTCATGTAATCCTGGTACGTGTTGCCTCCCACCGCGGGACAAATCAGCACGCCGTGCGAAGTCAGGACCATGGCATTGTTCACCACGAACCAAGGCGTCTGATCCGGCGACTTCTCCAGCACCTCCGGGCCGGGTTTAACGAGCATCGTCCAGGCCACCGCGGCGGGATCGAACTGCCACACTTCCGCATCCAGCTTTCGGGAGAAGGATTGGTATTTCATCCGGTCCAGGTAGGCATTGCCCGAAAGCAGCAGGATCGTCTTGGCGCCGGGATGCCAGAACATCTGCCCGCCGAAGCGGGCCGACGGCGATTGGGCCGGGTGCAGCCGCTTCCAGCTGCGTGCGCCGCATTCGTACAGCCAAGTATCGCCGAGCAGGTAATCCCCGTGGTCGCCGCCAAAGACCACGAAGGCCTTGCGTTCGGGATCGTACTGCCCCATCGCGCCGGTCCGCGGCGTGGGCTCGCTCGCCAGCCAGTCCAGCGCCTCGTCGCAGCGCCACTGCGCCGCCTCCGCATCGGCGATGCCGGCCGCTTCGACCTTCCCCGACTCGAATGCCCGTGCGGCCGAGCCGGCTTTTTCAGCCGCCGTCCGCAGCGATCGAACGGCCGCCGCCAGGCTTTGCGCATCCACTCCCGCGGCAGGGCCTTCCTTTTCCAACTGCGCGGCCAACTGCGTGCAGGTCTGCGCGCACTTCGCTTGCGGCGCCGCAAGCCGAGCCTGGCTTTCCTTAAGGAGGTCGGCTTCGCTTCGGCCCGAGTAATACAGATTGCGCGCCTGCGCGACGGCTTCCTGCTGCGCGGCGCGAGCCTGATCCACGCTCGCGCGCAAAGCCTGGAGCGCCGGCTTATCGGTGGAACCCTTGCGCCAGACATTCTGATCCAGCGCGTAGACCCAGTTCCCCAAGCTCCCGGAGGGTGCGCCGCCCGATGCCCCGCCGATGAGATGGAGCTCTTTGTTTACGGGATCGAAGAGCGTCAACGCGCCGGACAGGACCGGCAACTGGGCGATGGCCGAAAGGCCGTCCAGAGGCGTGTTGGAGGCCACGCGCTCGCCCGCGAGACTCTCGGAACCTTCCGGCAGCGTGACCGTGAACGAAAGCCGCTTGGTCGAATCGTGAACCTTGAGCTGGGCCTTGACCGGCAAGGCCGGTTCGTCTTTGTACTCGCTCCACACCGCGGTGGGCGCGTCGTAAATCATTTTGCCCGGCTTGGGACTCTCGCGGCGCGAATCGCGGTGCATCCCGCCGATGAGCACCAGCTTCTGTTCGCGGGCCAGCCAATGCACGCCGGCCCCCACCCGGTTCCCCGATTGGCCTTGATCCAGTTTCGTCCAAGTATTAGCGGGGAGCTTTCTGACCCACTCCGGCGCGTCCGTCTCCGCCGCTCGGGCCGAACCGGCCGCGCTCAACAGGCCCCCCAGCAACGCGACGGCAACGGGATTGAACTTACGCATGAATCCACCCTCCCCGGCCCCAAGCTAGGCTGTGCATATTATAAATACACCAATATAATAATATTTGTAGTAAAACTATTAACTATCCAGACTGCTTGCGGAGTGGTTCCTACTATCGGCTGTGAGGCCCCGCCGTCCCATTTCAAGGCAGATCGGGTGACGGCACGGGAGGTGCTTATTCATAGGTTTGGTGGGTTTCTGGTGTTCCCCGGTGCAGGAAACTCCACCAAACTCACGTCGAACGAATAGGATTCGCCTGCGCGCTGTAGGGAAATCCGATTCGCTTCACAACCGCTTGGCGCATCTAGCTTTAAGGAAGAGGTGGGTATGCCGCCCAAACGCACGACGAAGCCCCGAAGTACGGGCGCCGGCCGAATTTGGGCGCCGCTGCTGGGGCTAGGCCTCTTGGCGGCCGGCTTAATCGGGTCGACGTCCGATTTGGACTACGGCTCCGGAGTTGTGCGGGCCGACGGCGAGGAATCGCCCAAGGTGGCGATCCCCAACCCCGCGGCGGTGCCGGGCTTCCCGGTCAAGAACGCGGTCGACCGCTTTATCCTCCAGCGCCTTCAGGACGAGAAGCTCGAACCGTCCGGAGCGTGCAGCGACGACGAATTCATCCGCCGCGTCTACCTCGATCTGGTGGGGGTAATCCCCAGCCGCGTGGCCGTCCGCGCGTTTCTGAAAGACCCGGCCCCGGCCAAGCGCGAGCGGCTGGTGGCCGAACTGCTCAAGGACGAACGCTACGGCGACCATTGGGCGATCATGTGGGGCGATCTGCTGCGCGAGCACAGCCGCCCGGACAACAACGAAGGCATCCTGCCCGGCGACCTGCGCGACTGGATCCGCACTTCGCTGAAAGAGAACTGGCCCTACGACAAATTCGTCACCGAACTCCTGACCGCCGAGGGCCGCCCCGACCAGAACGGCGCCGTCAGCTTCTTCCTGCGCGACAACAACGACCGCGTCGAGACGGTGAACATGGTCTCCATCGCCTTTATGGGCACGCGCATGCAGTGCGCGCAGTGCCACGACCATCCCTTCGACCGCTGGACGCAGGAAGATTTCCACGGAATGATGGCCTTCATGGCTCCGCGCACGGTCACCTTCGTCGACGAGAACGCGACGCTGACGCGGATGAAAAACGAAGACAAGCGCATCCCGGCCGAGATCAAGGCCAAGATCGACCCGTTCCTGGCGCAGGCCGAGGCGGCGCTGAAGGCCAGCGACGCCGCGACCGAGGGCGAAGCCGGCGGCGACATGATGATGATGGGCGGCGCGCCGAAGAAGGCCGAAGCGCCCAAGCGCGGTCGCGCCGTGCCGCTGATGCGCCAGATGGAAAAGGCCGTCGAGGAGGCGTTGGGCAAGGAGCAAGCCGAGCGGCTCCGCCAGATCGTGCGCCGGCACACCATCAAGCGCGTCGTCGAACGCCCCACCGGCGAGTACCACATGCCCAACGAGGGCGACGGGCAGGATAAGCGCAAAGCCGGCGGCGAACTCGTCAAGCCCGCCTTCCCGTGGGAACCCGACAGCGCCGTCCCCTCGAGCCTCTCGCGCCGCGCCGCGCTGGCCAAGTTCGTCACTTCGAACCGCCAGTTCGCGCAGGTCCAGGTCAACCGGCTCTGGGCGCAGCTCATGGGCCGCGGGCTCGTCCATCCCGTCGACGATTTCCGGCAGAAGAACCCGCCCACCCACCCCGAACTGCTGGAGTGGCTGGCCGACGAATTCATCCGCAGCCGCTTCGACAACCAGCACATCATCAAGCTGATCGTCAACAGTTCCACCTACCAGCGTTCCACCCGGCCGACCGAAAAGAACAAGGAAGACAAGGAGCTCTTCAGCCACTTCGAACTGCGCCGCATGACGGCCGAACAGATCCACGATTCGCTCCTCGTCGCCACGGGCCAGCGCGAACCCCTGCAGCGCGTGGGCAAACCGCGCTCGACGGCGGGGAACGACAGCGGCCGCAAGAACAACGAACCCGTCTGGGCCGTGGAGGTCCAGACTCCGGCGCGTGGCGGTTCGTTCCTGGAGATCTTCGGGCAGCCCGACCGCGAGCAGGTCACGGTGGAGCGCGAGAACGACGGCTCCATCACGCAGGCCCTGGAGATGCTCAACGGAGGCGCGATCAACCAGAAAGTCGCCGCGACCGGCAATCACATGACCAAGCAGCTCATCGACCTGAAGCTCCCGTCCGACAAGCTCATCGAAGAACTGTTTTTAGCGGCGCTCTCGCGCCTGCCGACGCCCGATGAAGCCAAGGGTCTGAGCAAGATCGTGCGCGGCAATCCGCCGCCCGCGGAGCTCGTCGAGGATCTGTACTGGGCGCTGCTGAACTCGCGCGAGTTTGTCTTCGTGAAATAAGCCGGTGCGCGCACCACGCGCCTGGCCAGAAGCATGCCGTCTGAGGTTTGGAGTTTGACGTTCGTTCGTTTCTTGCCGTTTGAGCCCTGGCTCCCGGAGACCTTCCATGTCCAAGCAAGCACCCACTGGACGCGAACGCGGCTGTATCGACTGCGACGGCGTTTCGGGCTTCAATCGCCGCAACTTTCTTAAGGCCGGCGCCTTCGGCTTCATGGGCCTGGGGCTGCTGGACCTGATGCGCGTCTCGGCGCTGGCCGACGAAGCCGATAACGCCAAGTGCGACGCGGTGATCCTGGTCTGGCTCGCCGGCGGACCCAGCCACATCGATACCTTCGATCCCAAACCCGGCCAGACCACCGGCGGCCCGTACAAGCCGCTGGACACCAGCGCCGACGGAATTCAGATCAGCGAACATCTCCCCACCATCGCGCGGAACATGAAGCACGCCGCGCTGATCCGATCGCTTTCCAGCAAGGAAGGCAGCCACGAACGCGCCACCTACGAGATGCACACCGGCTACAAGCCGCTGGGCAGCATCAAACATCCCAGCGTCGGCTCGATGGTGGTGCAGCAGAAGTCGCGGCGCAACGAGGAGATTCCCAGCTTCATCTCGATCGGGAACCGCGCCTTCGGCGCCGGCTTCCTGGGTTCCCAGTTCGCGCCCTTCTACATCGGCGATCCGAACAACCCGCTGCGCAACATCGCGCTCAGCCAAGGCGTCGACGAGTCGCGCTTCCTGCGCCGCGTGAACCTGCTCGAGTACGTGGACAGCAACTTCGCCGGACAGAAGCGCGCCGAAGCCGTCGCCGAATACGGGAGCTACTACAGCGACGCGGTGCGCATGATGGCCAGCAAATCCCGCGAAGCCTTCGATACGTCGCGGGAAAAAGAGATCTACCAGGTCGGTTACGGGAAGAACAACTTCGGCCGCTCGCTGCTCATGGCCCGCCGCCTCGTCGAGGTCGGCGTCCGCTTCGTCGAAGTCACCTTGGGCGGCTGGGACAACCACAACGAGGCCTTCGAAGCGATTCAGCGCAACAGCGCGACGCTCGATCCGGCCCTCGGCACGCTCATCGAGGACCTCCAGGCGCGCGGGCTGCTCAAGCGCACCATGGTCATCTGTACCGGCGAGTTCGGCCGCACGCCGAAGATCAACGCCCAGAACGGGCGCGACCACTATCCGCGCGTCTGGTCGGCGCTCATCGCGGGCGGAGGCCTCAAGACCGGCTACGTCCACGGCAGTTCCGACGCGACCGGATCGGCTGTGAAGGACGACCCCGTCCGCCCCGGCGACATCCACGCGACCATGATGGAACAGTTGGGGATCAACTACACGCACGAGACCTTCACGC
>BTVV01000038.1:0-50206 GCA_045863855.1 Planctomycetota bacterium
ACGATCCTCGAATGCAAGCCCGGCGAACTTATCTCGATTAAGCTCGAGTTTTTGAAGCCGTTCGAGGCTACGAATACCGCGGAGTTCACCTTTAAGGCCGAAGGCGATGGCTCCTTGGTGACGTGGAGCATGTTTGGCAAGAATGGTTTCATGGGTAAAGCGATCCACTTATTTATGGATATGGACAAGATGGTGGGTGGCGACTTCGAAAAGGGATTAGCTCAACTGAAATTGGCCGCGGAAGCCGCGGCGCCGACCGGTGCCCAGTAAATCGCGCGGACCCTTCTGAACTCGTTGGGGAGCATCGCATGACTCGCCAGAATGCATCGGCGCCACCGGCCGATGGAGCATTCGTGATCTCACGCGTGTTCGATGCTCCGCGTGAACTGGTATGGAAGGTGTGCTCCGAGCCGGAGCATATGGGACGGTGGTTTGGGCCGGTAGGTTGTGTAGGGCGCGTCGTCAAGATGGATTTTCGGCCAGGTGGCATATATCACTTCTGCCTCACGTTTCCCGGTGGAATGGAAATGTGGGCTCGATTCGTTTACTTGGAGATAGTACCTACCGAGAAAATTGTATACCTCCATTCGTTTTCCGATGAAAAGGGAGGCTTAAGCCGGCATTCGATGAGCCCCGTTTGGCCACTGGAGATTCTTTCCACATTGACGCTTACTGAATCGGCGGGCAAGAC
This sequence comes from Planctomycetota bacterium, assembly GCA_045863855.1. GTDB lineage: Bacteria > Planctomycetota > SZUA-567 > H5-PLA8 > H5-PLA8 > H5-PLA8. Next base: position 692 of record BTVV01000038.1, read on the forward strand.
GACGCTCACGATTCATTGGACTCCTTACAAGGCCACCGATGAGGAGCGCAAGGCATTCGGGACATCCCACGGCGACATGCGCCAAGGCTGGGGTGGGACCCTGGACCGGTTGGCCGAGTACCTGTTGAGATTTCGGGCTTGATTCGCAAACAGTTGACGCAAGGAGCGAGTGCATGAGCGGAGTTCGATTGTTGGTGGGTACGCGCAAAGGCGCCTTCATTCTGACGACGGATGCGAAACGCGAAAAGTGGGATGTGCAAGGCCCGCTCTTCGCAGGCTGGGAGATCTTTCACATCAAGGGATCCCCAGTGGACCCGAATCGACTGTACACCTCCCAAACCAGCAGTTGGTTTGGGCAGCAGATTCAGCGTTCCAACGACGGCGGTAAGACATGGGATCCGGTGGGCCATGAATTCAAGTACGAAGGCGTGCCGGGCACGCACCAGTGGTACGACGGAACACAGCACCCGTGGGAGTTCAAGCGTATCTGGCATTTGGAGCCCTCGTTGACCGAACGAGACACCGTATACGCGGGAGCCGAAGACGCGGCGCTCTTTCGATCAACCGATGGCGCTCAGACTTGGCAGGAACTGGCCGGACTGCGCGGCGACCGTTCGCGTCCGTCCTTCTGGCAGCCGGGCGCCGGCGGCATGGGTCTGCATACGATCGTGCTGGACCCCAGCAATCCTCAACGCCTATACATCGCCATCTCGGCTGCCGGCGCGTTTCGTTCCGACGACGGAGGCGCATCCTGGAGGCCTATCAATAAGGGATTGCAGTCGCAATACGAGCTTCCCGATCCGCATGCCGAGGTAGGCCATTGCGTGCATCGCATTGCGATGCACCCTTCGCGTCCCGGCGTGCTGTTCATGCAGAAGCATTGGGACGTGTTGCGCTCTGACGACGGTGGCGATTCCTGGCGCGATATCGGTTCCGGTTTGCCCAGCGATTTTGGATTTCCGATCGCGGTCCACGCGCATGATCCGGAAACCGTTTACGTCGTGCCGATCAAGAGCGATTCGGAACATTATCCGCCGGAAGGCAAGTTGCGCGTTTACCGCAGCCGTAAAGGCGGCAACGATTGGGAAGCGCTGACCGACGGCCTGCCGCAGGAAAATTGTTTCGTGAATGTACTGCGCGGCGCCATGACCGTAGACAAGCTCGATCCGTGCGGCGTGTACTTCGGCACCACCGGCGGCCAAGTCTACGGTTCGCCCAATGGCGGCGATCGCTGGTCGCCCATCGTTCGCGACTTGCCGGCCGTGCTCTCCGTGGAAGCGCAGACGCTGCCATGATCCGGGTCGTGTTGCCCTTTCATCTGCGGACGCTGGCGCGCGTCGACGGCGAGGTGGCGCTTGAGGTGCCGGCCCCCGTAACGCAGCGAGCGATCCTCGACGCGCTGGAAGCGCGTTTTCCGGTGCTGCGCGGAGCGATCCGGGATCACGGAACTCTGAAGCGCCGCGCGTTCGTGCGCTTTTTCGCCACCGGTTTGGATCTCTCGCACGAAAACCCCGATGCGCCGCTGCCGGATGCGGTGGCCGCGGGTAGGGAGCCGTTCATGGTTATTGGAGCCATGGCCGGGGGGTAACGAAGCAGGAGTGGACCATTAAGGAGCGAACCCATGTCCTACGTCGATGGATTTGTTTTGCCGGTGCCGAAGAAGAACATTCCGGCCTATGTCCGGATGTCCAAGCTAGCCTCAAAAGTCTGGAAGGACCACGGTGCGCTCGACTACCGGGAGTGCGTGGGTGATCAGCTCGATACGGATTTCGGCATTCCGTTTTCTAAACTGGCAAAGGTCAAGCGCGGCGAAACGGTTATCTTCGCTTACATCGTTTACAAATCGCGCGCCCACCGCGACAAAGTGAACGCTAAAGTTATGCAAGATCCGCGCCTAGCAACGATGTGTAAATCCAAGAAAATGCCCTTCGACGTGAAGCGTATGGCTTACGGTGGATTCAAGGTCATCGTGTCCATTTAAAGGCAGGACTGCCCGAAGGCCGCGCCGGAGACGCGGCCCTCGGGCGTCTTCACCTATGGGGTTTTGGGTTCCACGAACACCCCAGTTGCGTTGATCACCAGCACCTTGGGATCGGGACGCGGGCCGACCTTGCCCTTTACGATCATGGTGGCGCTTTCCTTCATGCCATGTTGGCCCTTGAGATCGATTTTCAAAGGCATGCCTTGCGCGTCGACGAACTGGATCGTGGCCTTATGCGCCACTAGATGCTCCTTATCTTCGCAGCAGTAATCCCACGGCGTAGGGCAGGGGTCATCGGGGCGTTCGGTGCAAATCAAGAGCGACGTATCCGTCAGCTCCAGGATCGCGCGACCTTTCGTGAAGGGCTCGACGCTTCCGCCAATCCGGCCGCGCACGACGACATCGTCGTTCTCTTTCGCTTCTTTCTTGACTTCCGCCACGCCCTTCGCGTGTTCCGGCGCAACCGAGAGCAGCAGGTCCGCCGGGAGCTCGGCGGAACCGTTGCTTCCGGAGGCCGGAGGAGTTACCTGGGTTGGTGAGCCGCAGGCGGCGAGCGCCCATAGGCACAGGGCCGCTATGGAGAATCCAGCACATCGTACGCGCATCGTATCCGTGCTCCTTATCGAGTGTCCCAGTGTACTTCACGCTGCCTTAAGCGCTTCGGCAATAGGCGGCTTGAGGCAGCGCCACGCCGGCGGCAATGCGCCGAACAGCCCCAAACTCAATCCTGCCAAGAGTCCCAGCATCAATACCGTCGTATCGACGCTGAGTCCGAAGGCGCCCATGCTGAACCGCACCGCCACGCCATCCAGAACCAAAACCGCCGCCGCCGCGGCCAGCAGCGTACCGGCCGCGGTGGCTAACGTGGCTTCCTGGATCATGCTTACCACTACCGCCGTACGCGAAAAGCCCAGCGTCTGCAGCGCGCCCAGTTCGCGAATGCGCGCCGCGAATGCCGCATACAACGTATTCAGCCCGCCGAAGAATCCTCCCAACGCGATCAGGAAGGCCGTGGCCCAAACCACCAATTGCACAGGCCGGTAAAACTCGAGCAGCTTGGAGTAATAGTCCGACTCCCGCATGGCGACGAGTTCCAGATCCAGGCGCTGCTTGGCGAAAATCTCCACATCCTCCAACTCACCGCGGTCCAGGGTTGCCACTACGCAGGAGAGGTTGTTGCGCTTGGCGGCGAGCTGTAATTCGCTAAGATCGCACCAGACCTCGGCCTCCATCACCGTGCCCGGAGCTTCGAACCGCCCGCTGATCGTCCAAGCGCGGTGGTCGAACCAAAGCGTCCGGCCGACCGCGAGCCGGTCGTCGCTTAAGCCCATGCGAGAGCCCGCCAATCGCCCGACCAGCAGTTCGTTCGGTCCCGGTGCACGGCCTTCCACGATGCGGACTTTCTGGTGCACCAGAAAAGCCGCGGGCCGAACCCCGCGCAGCATGCCCATGTAGCCGGTCTGGTCATCCTTGGCGGTCTTGAGTACCGTGGCCATGTGGACCTCCGGTGAAATGTACGGGACGCCCAGACGTGACTTGATCCCTGGAACGCTTGCCCCAAGGATGCCGTCGACTCCCGGCGCGATCTCGCTGCGCTCCAGGCTCTCTTCGCTTCCCGCCCCCAGCAGGATGACGTTTCGTTCGCCAGCGCTCACGCTGAGGCTCTGCTGCATCCCGCGCACGAACGCAGCGGCGGAAAAAATAAGGAGCGTGACCAGCGCGCTGCCCGCCACGGTCAAGCCCAGCCGCAGCGGCGCTCGGCCCAGATTGCGCACGGCGTATTCCCAAGGCAGTAGAGGCATCGCCAAGTTCCTCGATTAAACCGCACGGAAGCAGGTAGCGATCTCGCGGTGCGAGGCTTGCCACGCGGGCACCAGTCCCGCGAGGACGCCCAGCGCGATCGAGACGATCAGCCCCCACAGCCACATGCGCGGGTCGGCATTCAGCGAAATGCTCAGGCCCTCGTTCGAAAGGCTCAGTCCGCTCCAATGCAGCGCCATCGCCGCCAGCACCGTACCGAGCATTCCGCCGGCGAGGCTCAATAGGATGCCTTCCGCGACGATCATCCGGGCGATCAATCTCCCGCTGAAACCCAGCGTCTGCAGGACCGCGTGGTCGCGCACGCGCCCCTGTACCGAGAGCACCACCGCATTCCCTACCAGCCCTAACACGGCCGCGAGGCTGCCCCAGCCCAGCCAGCGCGAGAAACGGATCAATTCCAGCACATCCCCAGCCGCGCGTGCCACGAATGCCTTCTCGCTGCGTGTGCTCGTGGGCTCCGGATCGCTCTTGAACTCCCGGTCGATCGCGACGGCCACTTCCTCGAGCTTCGCGGGATCGTCCACCTTCACATTGAACTGCGTCACGATGCCGCGGTCCTTCATCCCCGGCGCATACTGAAGAAAATCGAGGTGTACGTATGCCACGTTTTGGTCCTGCGGCTGGTCGGAGGTGATGATGCCCGCGACGTAGGTGGTCAAGCCGTTGGCGTCGAATCGGTCGCCAACGTTCAGACCACGCCGCCGCGCGAGCACCTCGCCCAGCAACGCGGCGTCGGTCCGCGTGCGCCATTCTTCGATGCTGCCCGCGATCATCCTCACTTCCTGGCGGTAGGCCTCCGCGAAGCGGTCGGGAGGTACGCCGCGGAAGGTCACCACATCCAGGCTCGCGCGGCAGTTGCTCACGGTGATGCGAACGGGTACCACACCGGCCACGCCCGGAACTTTATGGATGCGATCCTCGTAGTACTGCGGCAAGCGGCTGGTGAACGGGCAGTAACGGTTCTCGCGGTAAACGATGAGCGTCGAGTCTTCCGCGGTTTCCTCGGTCGCCGCGCGCATCCCTTCCTGGAGCGATTCGACGACCGCGAACAGAAACATCGCCGTGGCGACGCCAAGCACCGTCAAGATCGAACGCGTGCGGCTGCGCGTGACCTGCTTCAGCACCACGGGCCAGAATTTAAGCGCAAGCATAAGCCGTTCCTTTCCTTAACCCGCCGTCACGGCGTCGGGTTCGCCCACCAGGCGCCCCTTTTCCAGATGCAAGACACGGTCTGCCACAGCCGCGCATTTCGGATCGTGCGTCACCATCACCAGCGTCTTTTGAAGCTCTTTATTCAGGCGCTTCAGCAACTCCATAATCTGTAAAGCCGACTGCCTGTCGAGATCGCCGGTCGGCTCGTCCGCCACGATGATCGTGGGGCTGGCCACGATTGCGCGCGCAATCGCCACGCGTTGTTCCTGCCCGCCGCTCAGTTGACGCGGGAAGTGGTCGTGCCGGTCGACGAGCCCCACCAGCTCCAGCGCGGTGCTGACCTTCGCGTGCCGCTCAGCTTTGGTCAGATCGTGCAGCAGCAATGGCAACTCGATATTCTCGTACGCCGTCAGTACCGGAACTAAATTGTAGAGCTGGAAGATGTATCCGATATGTTCGGATCTCCACGCCGCCAACGCGCCGCGCGAAAGCCCGCCGATCTCCACGCCCCCCACGGTCAAAGTACCTGACGTCGGACGGTCGATGCCAGCGATCAGGTTCAGAAGCGTGGTCTTTCCGCTGCCCGAAGGCCCCATCAGCGCCACGAAGGCGCCTGCCTCGAGGTCCAGGTCCAGCTCGTCGAGAGGCTTAATCTCGATTGCACCCTTTTTGAAGCTGCGGGATAGCTTCCGGCATTCAATGAGGGGCATGGGATTTCCCTTTCTCTTGCGGGGCGGGCGCCGCGGGGGCGAAAGGCGACGCACCGGTTTCGGCTTCGCCCGATACACGCACGCGCGTACCGTCGTGCAACCCGCTGGGATTGCCGACGATCAATTGGTCGCCCGGCAACAATCCTGCGGAGATTTCGATCCAGTCGTCGTACCGAATGACGCCGGGCGTCACGTTCCGCCGTTCGGCCACGCCGCGGCCTTTATCCACGACCCACGCATAGGTCTGCGCGCCATCGGGTATAAGCAGTCGAGCCGGGGCAAAGACTCTAGGGCCGTCGCCGCGCTTGCCGGCCTGCGGCAATGTGAGGAATTTCACGCGCGCCAGCATCTCCGGCTTCAATGCCGCGTTGGGAACCTCAATCCGTACTTTGACCTGAAGCGTATTCTTTTGAATGTCCGCCTCGTGTACGATGCGTGATATCTCGCCCGTAAAAATGCGATCGGGGAGCACTTCCACCACGATCTCGGCCTTTTGCCCAACGCTCACTTTGCCCGCTTCCGCCAGTGGCACGTCGACGCGCACTTGCAGATGCGAAGGGTCGTACACGTGCAACGCATGAGCGCTGTGCATGGAATCCATGCCCAGCAGCAGCTTCGAGCCGGGCTCGGCGAGCCGCCGCATCACCACGCCGTCGGTGGGGCAGCGCACGTTCATGCGCTCCAGCCGAAGCTTGGCCTCGTCCAGTTTCGCGTGGGCTTCCAGCAGCGACGCTTCGCTGCGCGCGACGGCGGCTTTGGATTCTTCCACCGATCGAGCTTCGGGAATGCGCAGTTCCAGATTTTCCTTCGCCGCGTCGCGTTCGGCTTCCATGCGCTGCAACTCGGCGCTCATGGCCGGAACTTTGGCCTGTGCGCTCTGCAACAGCGCGCGCTGCGTCGCTACGCGCAGCTCCGTCTGAATCACCGTGAATTCCGGGAGCGCGTCGCGTGTCAACGTCAGCTCGCGCTTGAACTGCTCTTCGAGTTCCGCCAAACGCGCCGTCTCCACCGCGACCTCGGCTTTCGCTTGAGCCAAGTTGGCTTGCGTCTGCGCCACCTGAGCCACGGCCACGGCCAGCGAACGGGTCCGCTCCACCGGATGCTTCCACTCGCGTTCGGCGGCGGTAAGCGTGGCGCGGGCGGATACCAGTTCCGCCTCACGCTGCGCGACCATGGCTTCCGCATTCGCCAAGGCAAGTTTCGCGTCGTCGTCCACCAGTCGAGCGACCACCTGCCCGGCCTGAACCGGCGAACCTTCCAATACCAGGACTTCTTTCACGATCCCATCGGCCAATGCAGTGACGTTAATCAGGTACGGATCGGCTTCCACCCACCCGGGTGCCTGAAAAACCATGCCGCCCCGGCCGCCTTCATCCTGGACGCTTTTGACTATTACGGGAACTATCTGCACATCCAAGGCCGGCCAAAGCGCATCTTTGGCCGCGATCAACAGAAGCAGAACGAATGCGCCCAACAATCCTGCGGGCAGGAGTACGCGTGACTTCCACTTTCGACCCGGCGGCGGTATGCCTCCCCCCGGTGGGCGCACAGCGTGCGGACGCGAAAGCGATTGTAGGTCCGAACCCGATGTAGACATGGCGGTTCCTCGAATCCAAGCGAGCACCAGCGGCCAGCGCACCCTTGCGCGGCCACGGAGGCATGTGAATTCAAGGCATCAGATTAAGAGGCGGGACGTGCGATCCAGAACGGTACGGGCCGTAAGCGGCGGGCCCGTGGGTGGTGCTTCAACGGCTAAGCCATCCAGATTTGCCCAGACGGGCGCAACGGCAGGAACCGTAAGCGCCGCCGAAATCGAACTGGTGTGCTGCGAGGAAGCATAGCGAGCGGTCTGATCCAAGTTAAGCGGGAGCGCATGGCAGCAGGCTTGAGGGCTGAAATGGTTGGGACTGATGGACCGCGTGCTCGCCCTTATCGAGTGGCTTTTGGGAACTGCAACAGGTGCACTTCTGCGACTCCGGGGCTTTGGCTTCGCAGCAGCACGTGCCCGAGATCTGACCCGCGCACACGCCAGCGGGTAATATCCCCAAGCTCAGGGCTACCGCCAGCAAACCGATGAGGCCCACGGTTCTCATATCAATAATCTACCCGCATGGCTACAATTCGTCCAGAGGGTAACGCCGCGACTTGGGCGTCCACTCTGCCCATAAACGCATTCCAACGGCCATTTTCTTCCACGATTCCCGTATGAATTCACGGTTTCGGCGGAGCGGCCGTGGCTTTTTCGTCCAGTTTGAAGTCGTAGGCCAGCTTCTTGTCGATCTCTTCCTGGAATTTAGGGTTGGGAATGCCGGTTAACTCGGGCAGCGCCGCAAGTTGCTCCGTCCCATTCTGGAGTTTTTGGATGTAGGTGGTCAGGTGTTCTTTAGAAAGCCGTTTTTGCTCGCCCAGCCAGTGCACCAGCGCCCAACTCATCAGGTAGTGCTTGGTGGAGTTCTCTAAATTGGTAATCTCGTGCACGATAAAGTCTTCGGCTCCGGAAGTGGCCACTTTGGCCACCGGCGGTAGGCTGAGGTCCTTATTCCATTTCCGCAGCATGAAGATTTTATCGCGGTCTTCCTGGCCCAGGATCAGGCGCGAGCCTTCCACCCGCGAGACCTCGAAATACTGGGCTAGACCTTCGTTCAGCCAGCGCGGCACATACTTTTCCATGCCCTCGGGAAACAGGAAGTTGTCCAAAAACGCGTGGAAGCCTTCGTGGTACAGCGTTTCGAACATGTCGTTGGTGACATCCTGGAAGACGACATCGTTGCGCCGGTTGAGATCGCGGATCTCTTCTTGAATCTGATTGGCGCGGTTCTCGTACTGTCCGATATTCAGGAGCCACTGCCGTTTTTGTGCCTCGATCTGCTGCCACATGCGCTGTCCGGCCGGCGACGTTTTTCCGGCGCGAAAAATCTGCGCTTCGGCGGCTTTGACTTTCACCTGCATGTCCGCGCGCGCCATGTTGATCTGAATTTTGACCTGTTCCAACAGATCGGTCAGCTTGCGGTGGTGCTCTCGGACCTCCGCCACCAGCCGTTTGTATCCCGCCACGTCGCAGCCGGCGTAAATCAGTTTCTTGGCCGGCATGTAAAACGCGGGATTCTTGATCTGATTGCCGATCGAAGCGTAGTATTCGGCCATGGAATTCAGAATGACGACCCGAACCTTTTCGTCGGGTTCCCGTGAAACGCCGAAATGCGACTGATACGAACCGTAGACCTTCCATAGCGCGTAGGCACAACGCTTGTGGAACTCCTCTTCGGTGTTGGATTCCAGCACGAAATGCTCCAACTCCGTGCGGAGTGCCGGAATCGTGACGCCAGGCTTATTGGAAGGCCACTTGATCTGCTCAACGATTAATTCGTTTGCAAGACGCTTGTCCTGAACGACTTCTTCCTGGATGCCCTGCAGGAACTTGCGCGCGGCCTCCCGCTGTTCGCCCGTTAATTGCGTCAGTTCCGCGACTTCCGCTCGGTTGAACTTGGTTCGCAGCAGGAGCGTCTTGCTTACATCTTTGCCGCTGGCCAGGAGGTCGATCTCGACCGTTTCAGCGTTTTCTGTGACCAGAAGCCCTTCGTGCCGCTCACCGCTTTTCAGCACCACCACGTCACGCAACGATCCCGCGTCCGCTAATTTCGCTCCGCTGCTCTTCTCGACCTTTTCGATCTCGGCTCGCGTATAGGAGACTGTCCCAAACTTCATCTTGATCACGACCTTTTCAGGAGTCTCTTCAATCACCTGGCCCTCGACGACGGTGCCATCCTTCAAGGTGACCGTGTCCGCCATGAGCGTTGCGGTTGAGGTCGCAACTCCCAATGCCAGCAGCAAACTCAGGAAAGAATGCGAGGGCATGCGCATGTTGGGCTCCGATCCCCTGCCAGGGGAGCACCTGTGCCGCGGCTGCGGACGGATATGCTCACCTCTACGGGCAAACCGAACGGCGTCAACCCAAAACAGGATGCAATTGTTAGAGTTTAGGGCTTAGGCGATTCGCCATGGTCGTCCGGCAGGTCGTTAAAGACTTCGCGGTCCAGTTCCGCGGGACCGCTGGCCGGAGAGCGCAACGCTTCGGCCTCCGGTTCTGCTTCACCGAACAGGGAAGGGGTGGCTTCGTTCTTGGAGAATTGCGCATCTTCGAAAATGCGGCTGCCAGCCTGCTCTTTCTCGTCGGAGTCCTGGGCTTCCGTCAATTTGCGCCGATAGGCGGTGATCAAATCCTGGCGCGTGAGCATCGCCAGCACGCGCCGTTCGCCCACAGCACCGCGAGGCGCGCGGATGGCGCTCGCGAATTTGGAAACCTTACGCGGGCTGCCTTGGACCATCTCCACCACCGGAAGCACGTTGATGTTGAACTGCGTGAACAGGCCCAGCGCGTCGCTGAGGTTTGTCTCCATGGTGACGGTCTGTACCTTGGTAGTGCCCAGATCGCCGGCCACCACCAGATTGCCGACTTCCTGCTCGTTCATGATCTGGCGAATGTCGGAGAGCGAAAAGATCCCCACCAGGCAATGGTTCTCGTCCACGATGGGGAACGTAGTTGCCATACAGTGCTTGATGCGTTCCAGCACTTTGTCGAAGGGGAGATCGGCGGGAATCAATTCCAGCGCCGAACGCTGCGGCAGCGCGTCGCGCACGCGCAGATCTTCCAGCACGTTGATCAGGAAATCGCCCCGGTGCGCCGGCGAGTGCGCCATGTCCTTCACTTGGCTTTCGTTCATGGTAAAGCTGGTGGTGAGCACATAGGTGCTGGCGCACGTCAGCATCAACGGAACGGCCAGGCCGTAAGATCCGGTTAGCTCCGAGACCATGACCAGACTCGCGATGGGGGTTTTGGTGCAGCCACAAAACAGGCCGCCCATCGCCACCATGATCATACTGGCGCCGGCCTCTGGCGTCGGCATCAGCCACTGCGGCAGCGGCAAGGACTGCATCGCCTTGGCATATGCTGCGCCGCTGATTGCGCCCACCAGCAGCGTCGGGAAGAGCAAGCCGCCCGAACCGCCCGCGCCAAGCGTGATGCCCGTGGCTAAGATTTTAAACACCAGCGCTAGACCCAGGACAGTTAGAGTTAATTCGCGCCCGTGAAACAGGCTCTCGAACGCCGCGGCATCGGCGCCTGAGGCGCCGCCCAACTGGTCGGCGACCATGTAGCGTAGGAACGGCTCGCCGTCGGCCATGATCATGACCGGAGTAATTTGAAGCAGAAGCAAAGCGAAGGCCGCGAAGCCGCCCAACGCCATCCCGCCCACGCCGGCTTTGGCCAGCGACGGTAAAGGTACTTTTCCGAAGATTGTGTGCTCAATGAATGAAACGCTTTTCACGAATACGAAGGCGACCAACGCGCACAAGAGCGAGATCAGCGCGTAGTGCAGAAACTCGCCAAACATGTTGCCGCCCACGCTGGGGTATTTTAACGCGATGGGAATGTGAAAGACCGGCTCATGTCCGCGAATGCCGGTGAAGACCGAGAAGGCCGTGACTGAACTGATGACACTCGGGATCACGACATCGTGCTCGAAGTCCGGCTCTCGGTAAAGCATCTCCGCCGCGAAGAGCGCGCCGCCCAGCGGTGCGCGTAAAACCGCGCCCAAGCCGCCGGCGCAACCCGCGAGCATTAAAATGCGGCGATCGCGAACCGATAAGCCCAGTGCCGACCCGAGGTACGAGCCAAATCCCGCGCCGATTTGAAGAATCGGCCCTTCCTTACCGGCACTTCCGCCGCTGCCGATGGTCAGGATCGTGCAGATGCCTTTGATAAACGGAACGCGCGGACGGATTTGGCCCTGCTTGCGGTGAAATGCGTCGATCACCGCGTCGGTGCCGTGCCCTCGCGCTTCGGGGGCGTAGCGCAGTGCGATGCCCGTCGCCAGCAACAAGCCCAGCGCGGGAATGCCGACCATTAACAATAAGCTGAGGAAAGAGCCGGGTTGGATGCGGAAGAGTCCGCTTTCGTAGTCACGCAGCAGCCAATCCTTGAGGCCCTGCAGACCCATATCGAAGACCACGCCTCCCAAGCCGGTCATAATACCTACAAGTACGCATAAAAGTAGAAGGCGCAGCCAGGACTCAAGGTGGAAAAACTTGACGAGCCCATCGAAGAATGACTTGAGTCGAATCATGCGCGTACCGAGGTTGAACGGTGAAGGCGTTCGAACTCCTGTCCCCATCCTATGTCTTGAGCATTGTGGTCAAGCGATTATAAGTTCAAACTGGATAATGGAGTAGAATGTGCGACCACGGTCCAAAAGTAGACATGTGGCCCCGAATGGGTAGAGTCCCCCGGCGATTCTGTCGATGCCGCTAATAATCCTTGGCGACCGGTCAACGTTGCACAAAAGCTTCAGGTGCTGCACCTGGAGGGTTTGACAAAAGTTGTCAGGAAATTTGACGTTAAGCGGCAAACACGCCGGAGGTTGTCAGTGCAGGATGTACATTCCAAGCTCACGAGTCAACTTCAAAGGCATACTATAAAAGGCTTTGTGAATTTTTTGGCATTGTGGCTCATGTTGGATCCTTGTTTGCTCACCATCTAATCGAGATTTGAGGTAGATCAGTCACTAACAAGTATCTAACGTTCCGGCTTGCCCAGGGTGAAGGAGGTGCGAACTCGGTAACAGTACGCCGGACAGGGCTGAGACCCCTGAAACCTAGTCCAGATGGTTGGGCTGGCAAAAGGCGGAGGTTGGTGAGGGTAAGCGGCCCCTGGGAAGCCGCTGGCGAACGATTGGAATTTTCAGGTTCGAAACACTTTAAGGAGAGAGAAGATGAAAAGTCGTGGCTTTACGTTGATTGAACTGATGATCGTCGTGGCGATCATCGCGATTATCGCGGCGATCGCGATTCCGAACTTGCTCCGCAGCCGCATGGCGGCCAACGAGTCGGCGGCGATCGCGGCCTGTAAGACGTACGCCGAAGCGCAGGACATCTATCGGCGCACGGACTACGACAGTGACGGGGTGCTGGAGTACGCCACGTCGATTCGTGGTAACAACAGCTTGTACGAAATCTCGTCCGGCACGGGCGACTTGACGCTGGTCGATGCGGCGTTTGCGCGTGCGGAAGGCGATACGCCGGGCGGCGGCGGTGCAGTTGAAGCGACCGCGCCGAAGGCCGGTTACATCTTCAGCGTGTTGACGGGTCAGGGCACTTCGGCTCCTGGCGGATCGAAGAGCTATGTCGTCAACAGCAACATGACGGTCGGTTACGGCTTGAGCGCGATTCCCAGCACGTGGGACGCCAGCGGTCGTAACAGCTTCCAGATCAACAACACCGGTACGGTGTACCAGAAGGACCAGGGCAGCACCACCAGCCACATCACGGTGTATGGCGCGGACACGACCTGGGTCGTCTCCGAGTAAGTTTGCCAATCACGTATCGTGCAAAGAGGGCGGCCTCAATGGCCGCCCTCTTTTTTTCGCTCTTATTGTAGAAGGATAGGTTTGGAATAGCGGACAGGTGCGGGTGCCGGTTATGCGATTCGACTCCAATCATTCGATGCGGCCGATCCGGTACTCGAAGCACGGAGTCCCGGCGTTTACCTTGATCGAACTGATGATCGTGGTGGCGATCATCGCCATCATCGCGGCGATCGCGATTCCCAACCTGCTGCGCTCGCGACAGGCGGCTAACGAATCCGCGGCTATCGCCGCCTGCAAAGAATTCAGCAGCGCGCAGGAAGTGTACCGCCGCACGGACTGGGATTCGGACGGGGTGCTGGAGTACTCGACCTCGACCTCGGGCGCCAACAGTCTGTACACGAAGGATGTGTCCGGGGACGTGGAACTGGTTGACTTGGCGTTCTCGCGCGCGCAGGGCGACCCGAGCACCACACCGCCCAAGGCCGGCTATGTCTTTTCGGTTTTGACGGGGCAGGGCACCAACGCGCCGGGCGGCTCGAAGAGCTACGTCGTCAATAGCAACATGATTGCCGGGTACGGGCTCTCGGCGATTCCGCACCTTTACGATGCCACCGGACGCAATTCATTCCAGATCAACGGCTCCGGCACCGTGTACCAACGCGATCGCGGCATGAGTCAAAACTCTCACCTGACCGTCTTCGATCCGGACACCGCTTGGGTTGTCTCCGAGTAACCGCCTCTCCCCAGCATGCTCGATTCGCTTAAGCCGACGGCGCCCGCTCGCGCCGCAATTGCCCGCATGCCGCGGCGACGCTCTTGCCTTTGCTGAACCGGATCGTCGTCGGTATCTGCGCCGCGTCGAGCACGGCCTTGAAGGCGTCCTGCGCCTCCCGGCTGGGCCGTTCGTAGGGCGTTTCGGCCACTGGATTGAACGGGATCAGGTTCGCTTTGCAGGGCAGATCCTGGAGCAGCCCCGCCAACTCGCGCGCCTGCGCCACGCTGTCGTTGATGCCCGCCAGCAGCACGTACTCGAAGGTGACCATGCGGCGCGCCTTGCGGCAGAATTCGCGCACCGCCGGCATCACTTCGCGAATCGGGTAGCGCCGCGAGGCCGGGATCAGCCGCGCGCGCGTCTCTTCATCGGGCGCATGCAGCGAGACGGCCAGTTCGAGCTGTAATTGCTCGCCGGCCAGTTTCAGGATGCCCGGTACGATGCCCACCGTCGAGATCGTGATCCGCCGCGCGCCGATGCCGCAGCCTTTGGGCGGCGGTGCGTTGAGCGTGCGGATCGCCTGCATGACTTCGTCGTAGTTGTGCAGCGGTTCGCCCATGCCCATGAAGACGACGTGCGAACTGTGTTCGCCCGAGTGCCCCCACATTTGCAGGTACTGTTCGACAATCTCGTGCGCCGCCAGGCTCCGCTCGAAGCCGCCCAGCCCCGTCGCGCAGAAGACGCAGCCCATCGCGCAGCCCACCTGGCTGGACAGGCAACTCGTCAGCCGCCCCGGCACGCGGATCTGCACCGACTCGATCAGCGCGCCGTCGCGGGCCTTCCAGAGCCACTTCGCGGCGTCGTCGCCCTCCTGCCTGCCGGCCGCCTCCAGTTCGTACAGCGGCATCCGTTCCGCGAGTTGCTTGCGCAGCGTCTTGGAGAGGTTGGTTACGCCGTCGTAGCCCGCCACGCCCTTGCGGTAGAGGAACTCCCGCAACTGCGTGACGCGAAAGGCCGGCTCGCGCAGCGCCGCGAAGACCTCGACCATCTCCGCTTCGGAGCAAGCCGTCGCGGCTTTAGGAACGGGCGGGGCGGGGGAAGCCGTCATGTCTGCAAGCACCTGAACCGAGCGCCCGCGGGATGCGAGCGCCGACGCATCGTACCACGAAGGACGCCCCGCGCTCAAAGACCGGAGTCGATTTGCTTCAGGATCGCCCGGGCGAACGGGCCCAGTTCGGGATGCACCGCCAGCCGTTCGGCCTCGGTTCGGGCGCGGTCCGCGCGCTTCAAATCCACCCACGCCTGGAGCCGGTTACGCAGCAGTTCGGGCAGGTCCGGCGCGAGCGCCAAGCCCGACTCGGTGAAGGACAGCCCCTCTTCGGTCGCGCCGCGGCGAAACGCATCGGCGGCCAGGAGCCGCAGGGCCGTGAGTTTCGCGCCGCGCTCGGCGGGTCGCTCGTCGCGGCCGTTCCAGACGGCTGCCGCCGCCGCTCGCGCGGCGGGCCAATCGTCCAGGCCGGCGCAAAGATGCGCGTACTCGGCTTGGAGCGCCAGCGGATAGATCATCCGGTCGAAGTCCGCGCAACGCAGCGCGCGCTCGAAGCGCTCGCGCGCTTCCAGGCGCATCGCGCTCGCGCGATCCGGATCCTTTTCGTCCGCCGCGCCGTGAAACAAGAGATGCGCGAGATACGCGTGTCCGTAGGCCGAAGCCTGCGCGCGGTCCGCTCCGTCGCGCACCAGCGTTTGGGTATCCCGCCAGACTATCGAGCGCCCTGCGGTCAGGCCCACGCAGCCCGCCAGGAGCGTCAAGCCGAGCGCCGCACTGATGCGCGGCCGGCCAACCGCAAGCAAACTCAGCCCTTCCGCCAGCCAAAGCGCAAAGGCCGGCAGCGCCAGATAGGTGTAACGGTCTTGCAGTACGAACGAAAGCTGCGCGAACGGGCCGATCATCGGTGCGACGCCCGCGGCCATCCAGAGCGCGTACAGCGCCACCCGCGGTTTCGGAATCCCCAATCGGATGCTCAGCCACGCGGTGGCGCCAAGAGCTACGCAGCCGGCAGCGAGATCCCGTCCCGCGCCGGCATCCAGCCCGGCCGCGGGCACTTCGTAGTAGACGCTTAAGCCGATCGGTCCCACCAGCAAGCCCAAGTGCCGGACGAAAAGGTAGGCGCTCATGAGCCATGGGCCGAACACGCCTTTGCCCAGCGGCGGGAGCAGCAAGTCCGCGTGCGATTTTCGAATCACGAAGAAGGTCCAGAGCAGAGCCGGGAGCAGCGCGGCCGCGCGCGCCAGTTGCTTGCGCCGGCCGGCTTCGGCGTACACGAGCAGATCCCACGCCACGAGCACGGCCCACCACGCCACCGCGACGCCTTTGGTTCCCTGCGCGAGCAAGAGGATCGCCGAAGCTGCGGCCACGCGCGCCCAGCCGGGGCCGCGGTGGGCGTCGCCGCCGCTGTAGACCACCAGCGCCGCAAGGCCCAACAGAATCGCCTGCTGCGTCGTACGCGCGCCGATCCAGCAGACGCTCTCGCAGACGGTGGGATGCCAGAGAAAGACCAACGCCGCGAGGAGCCCCGGCCATGCGCGCCCGGTCAGCCGCCGCCCAAGCACAGCGACGCACCATCCGGCCAGTCCGTGCTGCACGCCTTGGCTGAGGCGGAAGGCCCACGGCGCGAAGTGTTCCGCGCCCGGCGGCCCGGCCGAAGCCTGCCCGAAGAGCGCGTGCTCCAGCGCCAGCGACGCCAGCGAGACCGGCGCCCAATGCGCGGTTTGGAAGCCAGCGCCCGTCGCCGGGCGGAACGGAAACGCGAGCAACTCGCCGAAGTGGCCCCAGCCGTGGACCAGGAGCGGATTCTGCACCGTCCAGTAGACGTCGTCGTACGCCAGCAAGAGCGGCGCGTTCAGGCAGCCGAGGACCGGTAGGAGTCCGGCGATGAGGAAGAAGCACGCGCCGCCTCCGGGATGCGCGGCCAACCACGCGGCGGCGGCTTCGAAGCCGTAGGCCGGCCGGAGGGAACTTGCGGCCGGATCGCGCGCGCGGTCGGGGTTCATCGCGCTTCATCATCCACGAAGTTTGAAATCGGGGAAGGCCGGAAGGAGTTACGTTGAAGTGCCGATCAAACGAAGAAGCGGGTGGATATCACAGCGGCTGGGCGGGGGCCGCAGAGGCCATAACAAAAACGCAAATGTTCCACGTGGAACATTCACGATGCGAAGCGAGGTGCTCTTGTGCGGAGAGAATCGGGACGAGGAATAAGGACTTATGAGCGCGAAAACGCGGTCTATACCACCTCGCGCATGTCGTGCAAAAAGTCGATCAAGCTATAAAACTGCTATAAATCGATACTGCAATGCGTATATTTACACGCAGGTGCTTAGCGCCTGGGCGGCTATGCCCGAAGGGCTGAACGGGTGCAGGCGGTTTGGAGGCCCAAAAAGCGCGGCCTTCCGTGGCCTTCGGCGTTCGGCGGCGCGTGGCGGTTTCGCGTGTGCGTAAGTGAGTGGGGTTGTTTTAGGTTTTCCTATTTCGGCGCGCGGTCGGATGCCTACCGTACGTGCGAGTCGGTTGGTAGATGGTGGCGGAGAGCGGAAGGATTAGCGCGTCGGGGTTGCTTGATCGTTGGCGTTGGGTCTTGGTCGTTGCCTTAAGGCCCGGCGGGCCGATAGCGTTTAGCCTTGGGCGTAAGCCCGGGGTGGAAGCGGGGTGTGGGTGTAGAGCCCCGAAGGGGCGGCAGAAGGTTCGCGAGGCGGCGGTGGACGAATGGGTGGAGGCTTGAGCGTGTGCGGTCGGCAAGGCACGGAGCAGCGCCCACGGCGCTTGCTCCGTGGCACCCATTCCAGGCCACCCGCCGTTGCCTATTTTGCTCCCGTGCGCCGCGCGGCGTGGTTGCGTACCATGCGGCATTCGAGGCGCGGGGTGATCTGCGGAGCGCGTTGTTAACGGCTAGTACATTATCCCGTCCGCTCTTCCGAGTTACCTTGTTCTGGTTTCGGGTCTTCTTCGACAGGCGGATTCGTATCGACCTTTTCAATTACTTGAAGGTCCTTGTCTAGAAACAGGAGTTCGCCGTCTTTCTCGGGGACCACACCTTTTCGAATGCACAATTCCAATCGGTCGAAGCTTTCAGCGCCAATTTTCTTTGTTAATTCCTCAATAGTGGCTACATCACCAGTGCCATAAGCGATTGGAACCGGTGAGAAATCACCCCATCGCTCCAGGTGTTCGCCTTCTTGAAATCCAGCTACACAAGGTACCCGCGCCCCTATTCGGTGTTCATGACACGGCAGCGCAGAAACCGGCCATCGCTTGAGACCCCAACAATCAGGTCCGAGGCCGGTATTCATATTGGCCAATACCAGCAAATAGAACGGTTC
This sequence comes from Planctomycetota bacterium, assembly GCA_045863855.1. Classification (GTDB taxonomy): domain Bacteria; phylum Planctomycetota; class SZUA-567; order H5-PLA8; family H5-PLA8; genus H5-PLA8. The sequence goes on from BTVV01000038.1 coordinate 18,803, forward strand.
TGTACTGGCGATGACTCCTGGGGTTAGCAATGCATTTTCGTAGATATCCGCTAAACGAGGTAAGAGCCAAAAGAGAAATCCCAAGGCGCCGAATCCAATTAGTCCAACGACGCCCCCTAAAGCCCAACAAAGCCAACCTATTTTTGGGAGACCAGTTAAAGTCGATGTAGACATCCATACGCCTAGGTAAATGATTCCTGCCGCCAGCGGGGTGCAAATAAGAAAGCACTTTAGCAGTATCAATAAATCCGGATGATACCAAAGATACCGCAGGTAACTGGGACGTACATTGGGCGCAGAGGTGGAAAAGGAACCGTTTAGGACTTTTCCATCAGGCTCTGGAATTTGATCTGCATCCGCATGCTGTTCGAGTACTTCAGGACGCTTTAGATCGACCTTTAATATAGCCGGAATGGCGCGGAAAAAGGAATGGACGCCATCATCCAGCCCATTTTCCAATTGTTTGGAGACCTTTGCGAATGGGAAAGCTATATTGCCATTCTCGAACGCTACACACCATCCATCCTCTCCATTCGTCCAGGAGCCGCCGTAACAATGTATGATGCATTCGCCTAGGTAGGAACCGAACGTATTCGTTAATGCATCCTTGGCGCCAGGTTCATCTAACTCCCCTGATTCCCGCAGGCGTTCGATGTATCCTTCAAGCCAGTGTACCGATTCGGCTGTATAACCGAACCGAATGGGGCAAATAGGGCGAAGATTTTCAATTACGAATTCGGCATTGGATTTAATTTTGTCTTTCATCGCATTGCGATCCTTAAATTGCGGAGAAGCTTGAAAGTCTATATCACATGGTATGTTTTTCCAGCATGGAATAGAAGGTCGTATGCGCGTTATCGGATTTAATTTAGTCTGTCCCTACCGGCAGGGGGGACGGGGGTTGGGTGGGGCGGCTGCCGCGGGGCGGACTTGCCCTGGGCTCACCCAAGTTGTGCCTTCGGCACAAGGGTCGATGACGGAACGTTGGTTGAAGGGCGAGGGCGCGGGCACGGGCGCCGGTTGTTGGTTTGAGGATGGCGCTTGAGCCCGCGGTTGCGTCAGCGTTGCGGTTCTTGGGTGGAAGCCCAGCGGTCGACGATGCCGGCGGCGACGGCGTCGTCCCATACGTTCACGGTGGTGCGGCAGCGGTCGAGGATCCAGTCGATGGAGAGGATCAGGCCGACGCCTTCGACGGGCAGGCCGGCGGCGACGAGGACGAGGATCATAGTGATCAGCCCGGCTTCGGGGATCGCGGCGGCGCCGATGGCGGCGAGAGTCGCGGAGACGAGGATCAGGAGCTGGTGGGCGAAGTCGAGTTCCACGCCGTAGGCTTGGGCGATGAAGAGCGCCGCGACGGCTTCGTACAGCGCGGTGCCGTTCATGTTCACGGTGGCGCCGAGGGGGACGACGAAGCCGACGGTTTTGGGGCTGACGCCGTTTTTTTCTTCCATGCAGCGGATGGTGACGGGAAGCGTTGCGGCGCTGGATGCGGTGGTGAAGGCCGTGAGCAGCGCTTCGCTCATGCCCACCGCGTACTTCCAGGGGTTCTTGCGGCCGATGAAATAGAGCAGCAGCGGCAGCGTGATCATGCCGTGAATCAAAAGGCCCAGCACGACGGTGAGCGCATACCAGGCGAGGCGCTGGAGTTCGGCGCCGATGGCTCCGAAGCCGCCCAGCAGCCCGATGCGTTCGGCGACCAGGCCCATGATCCCCAAGGGCGCGAACCAGATGACGAGGTAAATGAACTGCATCAGCGCTTCGTTGAGCGTGCCGATGAGTTCGGTCACGCGCGCGCCGCGTTCGCCCATGCTGCCCAGGATGGCTCCGAAGAAGAGGCTGAACATGATCAGCCCCAGCACATTCATTTCCGCCGCCGCCTTGAAAAGGTTGGCGGGGAACATGCCGCGGACGAGGTCGTAGACCTTGGTGACGGGCGGAGCTTTCTCGGCCTTGGCCTTGGCGGCGCGCTGGACGGAGGCCTCGTCGCGGAGTTCGGTGGAGGCCCCCTTGCCGGGCTGGATGACGTTGACCAAGGTCATGCCGGCGATCACCGCGAGGGTCATGGTCAGCAGAAAATAGAAGATCGTGTATCCGAAGAGGCGGCTCATGCGGCGCAGATCGCCCAGGCCGGCGACGGCGAACATGACGCTGAAGACGATGAGCGGAATGACGAGCATCTTCAGGAGGTTCATGAAGATCTCGCCGAGCAGGTTGAAGGCTCCGGGGATGGCGACGACGGCGAAGGGTGCGCCGACGGCGCCTTCCGGCGAAGCGGTCCAGCGTTTGAGTTCGGCCCAGTGTCCGGCGAAGGCGCCGCCGAGGAGGGCGCCGAGCAGCGCACCGCCGAGCATCAGCCCCGGCAATAAGAACGGATGCGCGCGGCGTGCGCTTGCGGTCTCGGCGGCGGGTGCGGTTTGCGATTCGGCGGCGTTCACGACGCGACCTTACCGTAAAGTGCGGGGCGGAGGCAACCGGTTTCGCGGATGGGAAGTCCCGCGAATCCGGGCACGCGGGGCGTGGCGCTTGCGCCTGGATGCGCGCAGGCGTTCGGAGGTAGCGGAAAAGAAAACGCGGCCGCAGTCATTGACACGCCTGCTTGGCGGACGGATCGTGCGGGCCTTTGGCACTAGGCGTGGAGACGTGGAGCGTTGGTGGAGTGTCTGAGGTAGGGGTTGGACGCGGCGGCGGAACGCTTTTGAAAATGGTGCAAATAACCTTACGCTGACCGGCATGGATTTGCGTAATCGATTGCATCCTGTGCTTCGTTTCAGCGCCTTCTTAATCTGCGCGCTCTTTGTACTGCTCAGTTTGGGTTTATCGCTTCAACTAAACGTACATTCGATGGCGTGGCTGCTGGCGCTGTATGTTTCGGCCGGGCTTTTTATCTCGGCCTTGCGCGGCTTGCGGGCTTCACCCATTCGGGAGGCTTACTGCTTCTACCTCGGGATGCTGGTCCTCTATCTGCTTTGCGTCTGGCTGCTTCACTTCAGCGTGCCGGGTCCGTATCCGGACCTCGCGAAGAACCATGCCGCGGCATGGGCGCTGGTATTTTATCCGGGGGTGATTTGTATCCCTATTTCGCACTATCATTTTGCGCGTCAATTTTCCGAATCGAAGTCCAGGGTGCTCTTATGGATCGAGTATCTCGGCTGGGCGGGCACGGTTCTGTTCATGGGGATGTTGTTCACGGGGCATTGGGTCAGCGACTATTTCTGGGCGAAATACACATGGGTGCCTAACCTCGATCAAGGATACGGGCAGTTTTTTTACTTCACGAGCTTCTACCTGACCCTGAGCGTCGCGGTGCCGCTGAGTCAGATATTTTTCACGCCCAACCGGAAGCGCCGACTCCAGCTCATTTATTATGTGGTGGGGGCCGCACCGGTCTGGTTCATGTGCTGGATAAATTTCCTAATCAGCTTTGGCCTGGATTTGTATCCGGCGGGCGGTGCGTTTTTCATCCTGCACGCGGTCATCATATCGTATGCGGTTTATAAGCATAAGTTGTTCGACGTATCCATCGTGATTCGAAAAGGGCTGGCTTATGCTGGCGTTTCGCTTTGCCTGGGCATGCTGTACGGCATGCTCCTGTGTATCCCGATCTTGACGAACCGCGCCGGTTTGTCCGATTTCGAGGTCCTCCCCAGCATCCTATTTGTCGTGGTGGCGGGGTTCCTCGCCGCTCCGCTGTTGGATCTCATCCAAGGTATGGTGGACCGGTTGTTTTTCCGTGAGTGGGTCGACCGGCAGGCGATCATGAGCGAGTTTGCCCGCCAGGCGTCGGTTACGCTGGATCTTTCCGCGGTCGCCCGTTTGCTGTGCCAAGCCGTCGGCCGCGGACTCAAAACCGCTCACGTGAAGCTGTATCTTTGCGACGTGCTTGGGTCGCATCCTAAACTGTATGGCTATTTGGACGACGAGTTTCGTCCGGCACCGTGGCCCGATGGCGTTCCGTTGGCGCATAACGTCTGGAAAGCCGCAGGCGCGAGTACAGCACCGTACCTGGTTCGTCCTCCGGCGGCCGTGGGGTCGCCGCCGATTCAGTTCGGGACGCCGGAAAGCGCTCTGGCGATTCCGATTTACTTCCAGCAAGACCTTCTTGGCGTCTTGATGGCCGATCCGAAGCGCGCTGACGATCCTTATGAGGAAGGGGAGATACGCTGGGCCGAGGCGATGGCCGCGCAAGCCGCTCTGGCGCTGGGGAATGCGCGTTCGGTGGAGGACCTCAAGACGTTGCAATCACTGCAGCAACGGATTTTCGAGTCGCTGACGGCGGGCGTCATCCTGATGGATGAAACTGGCTTGATCCTGCAGGCCAATCCTTCGGCGTTAAAATTGCTTACCGATTCCGACTCGCAGCCTGTAGCGGGGCTCCGCATGGGGGCGCTTGCTGGCGGTCCGTCCAGCTTGGCGGAGATGCTGCTGGCCTCCGTTCAACCGGTCCGGACGCTCAGCAATCAGGAAGTCCGGATCGGAGTGCCTCGCCATGCGGATCTGCTGGTGAGTCTTCGGGCCATCGAAATGCGGTCCGATAAGCAGGTTTTTCTCGCCATTTTACACGACATTACGGAACATAAACAGATGGAGGCATTGGCCCGGAAGCAGGAAAGTCTGGCCAAGGTCGGCGAGATGATTGCCAGCATCAATCACGAGATCAAAAATCTGGTCCAGCCGATCCAGTATCAGGTTAACGTGCTGTCGGAGGATGCATTCGAACAACCGAACCAGCGCCGGTTCTACGGCGTGATCAAGGCCCGCTTGGCGGCCATCCAGCATCTATTGGCTAATTTGCGGGATTTGTCGCGGCCGATGGAACTGCGCAAGCAGCGGATCGATCTTGCGAAGCTTTCGCTCTCGGTTTGGCGCGAGTTCGAGCAGGACGAGCATTTCGCGCGCATTCGGTTCCACTCGGCGTTCGCCCCGGAGGCGCAATTCGTTCATGCGGACGGCCAATTGCTTATGCAGGTTCTCTACAATTTAATGAAGAACTCGGTGGAGGCCGTGAGCGCGGTCGCGGCCCCTGCCATTCAGGTGCATGCGGAGTTAAAGGGGCAGCAGGTACTGCTGGCGGTGGCGGATAACGGCCCAGGCATCGAGGCTTCCGCTTTGCCGCGGCTGTTCGAGCCCTTCTTTTCCACCAAGCGGGGCTCGGGTACGGGATTGGGACTTTCGATCTGCAAGAAAATCATAGAATCGCACGGCGGCACGATGACGGCGACAAATGGGCCTGCAGGCGGCGCGGTCTTTGTCATCGCGCTGGACTCGAAATGGGAAGCGGCTTTGGAAGATGTTCGTGCGGCCGAGTAAGTTGCCCCCAGTCAGCCGCCAAGATTCCATGCGACGCACTCAGGAACTCGCTCCAACGCGGGACGGCGCCTCCCGTCCAGGCGCGCGCAGGCAGATCACTCAATCGCGGCTGATTGGTCTTCGTCTGCATCGTCTATGCTGAACCTGGAGAGTCCGAAGCTTTTAATTCTGGTACGAACGGTATTGCGATGGCATTTCAGGATTTTCGCCGCTCGGGAATGATTGCCGTTGGACAGGCGCAAAGCCTTGATGAGTTCCCTTTTTTGAGCCTTTTCTTGCGGCGAAAGATCCGCAGCGTCGGGTTCGGCGCCGCAGGCCAGGAGATCGAGGGGGATGGCGGATTCTTCTATGACGGTCTGGCGCGGGTCCAGAAGCATGATGATGCCTTCAAGCAGGTTCTTGAGTTCTCGCACGTTTCCGGGCCAATCGTAGGTTTTGAACAATTGAAGCACTTCGTCGCTGGGCACGACGGAGGAGCGCCCCATTTCGCTCGAAAGTCTTTCGCAATAATGCGCGACCAGATAGGGAATATCCTCGGCTCTGGAGGAGAGGGGCGGAATCTCGATCGTTGCAACTCGAATGCGGTAATAGAGGTCTTCACGAAAGCGTCCGCATCTGACCTCTTCGCGCAGGTCCCGATTCGTGGCCAGGAGTATTCGCGCCGTGCATTCGCGCTCTTGGGTTTCGCCGACCCGGTTATAGGTTTTGTATTCCAAGACCCGGAGGAGCGCCGCCTGCTGGGCGAGCGGCATTTCGCCAATCTCATCCAGGAATAACGTGCCTGTTCCGGCGGCTTCGAATTTTCCGCGCGCGTTCTCGAAGGCTCCGGTGAAGGCTCCCTTGCGATGCCCAAAGAGGGTCGATTCCACAAGGGAATCCGGAATGGCCGCGCAATTCACGACGATAAAGGGTTGGTCTCGCCGCTTGCCTTCGAAGTGAATCGCGCGCGCGACCAGTTCTTTTCCGGTGCCGCTTGCGCCTTCCACCAGCACGCAGCCCTCCAGATCCGCCACGCGCGAAATGGTCTTGCGCACCGCGTTCATCGAAGCGCTTGGGCCTATCAAGCTGGACACGCTGTTCCTATCGGAAAGTTCGTGAACGAGCAGTTCGTGGGCGCTCTTCAAGCGTTGCAGTTGCAGGGCTTTCGCGATGCGGTTTGCCAGTTCCATGGGCGAGAAGGGTTTGGCGACGAAGTCGTACGCGCCCCACTTGATGGCTTCCACGATCTGCGTAACGTTTTCGGTCTGACTGCTCAGGACGATGATCTCGGCGTCGGGCCGTTCCTGGCGAATGCGGCGCAGAAGGGCCAAATCCTGTGCGTCAGGGAATTTCAGGTCCAGTAAGACCAAGTTTACGGGCTGAGTGCTGAGGGTTTCCCACGTTTCTTTCGCGGTCCTCGAGTACAAGACGTTGTATTCGGGATTCTTGCCCAGCAGGTCGCCGAGGTCGTCTCGAATGAAGTCGTCGTCGTCCGCGACTAAAATCGTACTAGACGGCTTCGGCATGGTGGCGGGCTCCCCGGGGTTTGATTCAATGTAGCAGCTTTCCGCGGCAGAGGGTATAGGACAGACCGCGCTCCTGGCGCGGACTGCGATAAGGTACGGGAGGCTGTAAATGCCGAAGATCGGTATACGCGAGGGGATGCTCACGAAGCGCGGTGCGGATTTCGTGGACGAGGCGGCGGCGCTGGGGAGCGGGGTGCTGGAGGCGCTGCTTCGTCCGGGCGAAGAGGCCGGGGCTTGGGGCGGCGCGGACGGTAGGGCGGAATACCGCGCGCGGGCGGAGCGGAGGGGACTGGCGATTTCGTCGATCTGTCTGGGCTTTTTGAATGCGCTGCCGCTGGGCGGACAGGGCGCTCGTTCGGAGCGCGGGCTCGCGTTACTGGAAGAAGGAATCGACTGGGCGGTGGAACTGGGGGCCGATGCGATCCTGGTTCCGTTCTTCGGGCTCGCGACGCTGCGCACGCCGGACGACGCGCAGCGGCTGGTCGCGCGGATTCGCCGTCTCGCGCCGAAGGCCGAAGCGGCCGGCGTGACGCTGGGGCTGGAGTCGACGCTGAGCGCGCACGCAGTGCTGGCGATCTTGGATGCGATCGATTCGCCGCACGTGGGCTGCTATTGGGACACCGGGAATTCGGTGGCTCAAGGCGCCGATCCGGCGGAGGAGATTCGTTTGCTGGGCGCGCGGATCGTGCGTGTGCATCTGAAGGACCGAATGCGCTCGGGCGCGGACCGGATGCTAGGCGAAGGGCAGGTGAACTTTTCGCAGGTTGCGTTCGAATTGCGGCGAGCGGGCTATCGCGGGCCGCTGGTGCTGGAGACGCCGAAGGGTTCGGACGCGGTGGATGCCGCGCGGCGGAACTTGGCCTTCGCGCAGGGGATCTTCCAATCGGAGCGCTGCTTCCTGTAAGCGGTTGCACGTGTGGCAGCGCGAAATTGATTGTAATTTACAGGGCCGGGCGGGCGTGGCGTGGGGCCGGTCGTTCTTATAAAATTTTTGCTTCATGGTGTTTGCGCTGGGAATTCTGTAGCTCTGTGTGGCTTCTTTTCTTTCCTCTATTTTCAGGCTGTATTCGCCGCAGGCGTGTAAATACCGGAGCGGTTAAATGCGCCGCGCGCGCGGGCGTTGGTGTAGCAAGGGGCGGGTGAGGCTTGTACGAGCAGCAAAAGGGAGAAGCCGCAATGCGAATCGGACTGGCGCTGATGTGTGGGTTGGCCGTGATGGCGGTTGCGCACGGCGGCGAAGCGTATTCGTGGGCGACGGCGCACGCGGAGACGACGGCGAGCGGCGATTTGAAGTGGACGCCGGCGGCGTACCGCTTCGAGGCCGGCGCGTCGGTGAAGTACATCGATTACGCGGGTGGCGACGACACGGCGGCGGGGACGAAAGACGCCCCTTGGAAGCACCACCCCTGGGATCCACAGGCGGCGGGGCAGTCGAAGGCGTGCACGGGGATTCACACGTACGTCTTCAAGCGCGGGGTGGTGTATCGCGGCGAACTTCGGAACGCTCAGTCGGGCGAGACGGGGAATCCCATGCGCTTGACGAGCGATCCGAACTGGGGCCAGGGCGAGGCGGTGATCTGCGGTTCGGAGCAGGTGAAGAATTGGAAGCAGGGCGAGGCGCACGCGGAGATCCCGGACGGGGCGAAGGTCTGGCACGCGGACTTGGATTACCTGCCGCGGAACGTTTGGCTGGTGGAAGGCGAGAAGATCACGCGGCTGAATCTGGCGCGCATTCCGAACTGGAAGGTAAGCAATCCCGAAGACGTGATGAGCGAATGGTGGGAATGGGAGCAGCCGGAGTGGTGGAAGGATCTGAACAAGACCACGGTGAACAAGCGCGAGATGCATCTGGGGATCGACAAGAAGAACCTCACGCAGGACGCGAAGTTCTACGAAGGCGCGATCGTGCGCAGCGAGTGGGGCATCGTGATGGGCACGCCGTACCCGACGAAGGTGGAGTCGTTCGACGCGGCGAAGAAGGGGATCGCGTTCCAGGGACCGTGGTTCGGGACGAGCGGGAAGATCATCACGGCGAACCGCTACTACCTGGAGGACAAGCCGAACTTTCTGGACGAGGCGGGCGAGTTCTGGTTCGAGCGGAAGGGCGAGGGTGGGCGGCTGTACGCTCGGATGCCGGGCGATGCCGATCCGAACGGCTTGCAGGTGGAAGTGGGTAAGCGCTACGAGATGATTCTGGACCCGGCGGCTTCGGAAGCTCCGGACCGGATGGACATCTTCCCGGAAGAACAGAAGGCGAAGATGAATGTGACGGGCGTGAAGCACTTGGAGGTATCGGGGCTGACGTTCCGCTTCACGAACACGTGGTGGGACCTGGAGCATCCGGAGTGGATGCATAAGTGCGTGCCGAATGCATGCATTCGCCTGCGCGGTTCGTGCGACGACGTGACGATCCGGCACTGCTCGTTCGAGCATGTCGGGCGTGGTGTGTCGGTGGCGGGGATCGAAGGGCGCTGCGCGACCGGGACGGTGACGGTGAGCGACAGTTCGTTCCGGTACACGGACCTGGGGGCGGTGCTGCTTTCGAGAGGGTCGGGGACCTTCGAGAAGGCGCTGGTGCTGCGCAACAACTTCGAGATGGTGGGGCAGCGCCCGCACCGCCAGGACCACGGGCATAACGTGCAGGTGAACTTCGCGGTGGAGCAGGAAGTCGCGGGGAACATCATGCACCGCTGCTACGGATCGGGGATCTTCGTCTTCGGCGGGAAGCAGGGCGGGCAGAGCGGCGAGAGCCCGCTCTCGCGCGTGCTGATTCATCACAACAAGGTGGTGGATTCGCTGCTGGCGGCGAACGACTGGGGCGGGATCGAGACGTGGCAGGGCGGACCGTTCTACCTCTACAACAACATTTCGGGGAACCCCGGCGGGTTTTGGAACTGGAACGCGGTGAAGGGCAAGAACGCCCGGCTGGGCTTCGCGTACTACCACGACGGGGCGTTCAAGAACTACAACTTCAACAACATCGCGTGGGGCAAGTCGAGCGATCCGAACAGCCCGCTTTGCGCGGCGGTGGCGTATTACGAAGCGGTGCCGACGGTGCAGAATTCGTTCTTCCAGAACACGATCTACCGCTTTCGGGAGTCTTCGAACTGGTCGCCGCGCGGGGGCTACCACAAGTGGATCGGGAATGTGTACGAGGACATCAGCAGCTACGTCTTCGCGCACGGAAAACTGAAGGAAGACAAGGGCGAGGCGGCGAACGAGCATCCGCACGAGACGAATGCGTTCGCGCGAAATGTCTTCCACAAGACATCGAACGAGTTCGCGATCTTCGAGCAGAAGGCACGAAAACTCGAGAGCTTCGCGGCATTCCAGTCGGCGCTGGCGGAGCGAAAGGCGATGGCCTCGTCGCTGGGGGTGGAGTCGACGGCTCCGGTGCTGAAGGATCCGGCTAACTTCGATTTCAGTCCGGCGCCGGGTTCGGCGGCGATCGACGCGGGCGCGAAGTATTTCGTTCCGTGGAGCCTGTACGGCGTGGTGGCCGAGTGGAATTTCGTGCCGGCGGGGAACGATCCGGGCGTCATTCTGGACGAGCACTGGTACATGACGGAGTACGACCTGGACCGGCACGACTATCATTCGAAGCATCCGCGCTATCCGCTTAAGGTCGCAGGCGCGTCGGCCGCGGATTACGAGACGGGTGCGCTGGAGGACTGGGCTCCGGGCGCGCTGAAGCTGAACGGGAAGGACCGCTTCGCGGCGGCGGCGCACGCGGATATGACCAAGCCGTTCGCTGTGAAGAAGACGGTGGGGAAAGGCAAGAATCAGAAGACGGTGGACGAGACCTACGAGGGGGAGCGGCTGAAGACGCCGGACATCCATAAATCGAACTTCCTGATCGAGGCGTACTTCAAGATCGACGCGGATACGGGCGCCGGAGTGCTGGTGCGCAAGCGCGCGGAGCGCGGCTATGCGCTGGAGACGGGCGCCGACGGGAAGCTGGTCTTCGCGGCACAGAGCGAGTCGGCGACGTTCCAGATCAAGAGCAGCGTGAAGGTGAACGACGGGAAGTGGCACCACGCGGTGGCCGAATCGGACCGCGCGGCGAAGACGCTGACGCTGTATCTGAACGGCAAGAAAGATGCCGAGGGCGAAGGTCCGGACGCAGGCGCTGCGCTGAACAACGGCGCGGACTTGTACGTGGGCGGGACGCCGAAGGGCGAGTGCCTGAGCGGCGCGGTGGACTTCGTGCGCATCGCTCACGGGACGCTGAAGGACGCGCGGACGAATATCGCGGAGCTGTACGCGTGGCAGTTCGACGGGCCGTTCCTGCGCGATTTCACGGGGCGCAAGCCGACGGGGAAGGCGCGGGACGCGGGGGCGGTGGAGTTCGCGGGGGAGTAGGTTCGGATGGGAGCAGGCGCGGCGTGAAGGCGGCTATTTTTCGAGGGTGCCGATACCGTTGAGCTGGAAGGCGGCCCAGTGGGCGGGGGTGCGGTCGTCCTTGACGAAGGCGCGCTGCGCGGCGCAGAGCGCGCCGACGGGATCGCGCGGGCTGCCTTTTAATTTCTCGTAGAAAATCTTCATCAAATCGGTAGTGGCGTCGTTTTCGACCTCCCAGAGCGTGCCGATCACGTTGGGCACGCCGGCGTGCTGGAAGGCTCGTGTGACCCCTACGACTTCGTCGCCGCTGCCTTCTCCGCCGATGCTGCTTACGCAAGCGCTGAGGACGACGAGTCCGGTATGGGGCAGCTTGTACTCGTAGATTTCCTCGGCGGGCACGCGGCCGTCGTGGTCGATGCGGGCAAAGAGGTGGATGCCCGACTGCGAGGGCACGAGCGGATCGAAGGAGCCGTGCGAGGAGACGTGGAGGATGCCGGCTTCGGGCGCGGCTTCGCGGAACTTCGCGGCGGTGGCGTCGCGTTCGAGGAAGAAGCGGGCTTTGGGGAAGGAACGCGCGATTTGCCCGGTTTCGCTGCGGTAAAAAGGCGAGTTGGGATCGAGCGAGATGAGCGCGTCGAAGGCAATGAGGGAATCGGCGGGTTCGAAGGTGAGACGCTTGCGCGCGGCGTAGACGCTGGCGCTGGGCGCGTAAAACGGTTCGTAGTGCTGGATCAGGAAGCCGCTGCCGTCGTTGAGCGCCTGGAAGGGGAGGTAGTGCAGGGCCTGGTGGGGTACGATGCAGACGCGCTTCGCGCTGCCGAGTCCGCCTTCGAGCGGGCCCCAGAGGCGGCGGTGGAGTTCCTGGGCGATCGGTTTCCAGTCGCCCTGGCGCTTGGCTTCCGCGCGGAGGTGTTCGGGCAACTGTTCGAGTTGCCGGCTGTCGGCGAGGATCGCGAGGCGCAGGGCGACGATTTTGTCGCGCAGTTCGGCCTGCTTGAAGGGCAGGCTGCGGCGCTGGAATTTATCCTTGGTGACGGTCCATGCGAGGATGTCGTGTTCGCGCAGGAAGTACACGGCGAAGGCCAGATCGTCGCCGCAGAGCGCCTGGAGTTCCTTGACGGAGGCGAAGGGCGTGGCGGCGGCTTGCGCGTTCTGGCCCAGGCTGTCGAGGAGGCTGCGGGCACGGGCGCGTTCGGCCCATAGGAACGCGGCTTCCTCGTCGCCTTGCGCGACGGCGAGCGAGACGGCGAGTTCGTAGGCTTCGTACTTGTTGTCGCCGGTGGAGAGGCGGCTGTGGTAATCGCGCAGGCTGGCGCGCTGGCTTTCGATCAAATCGAGTGCTTCGTAGAGCCCCTGGCGCGCGGCTTCGGGCTTCATCTGCTTGTACGCTGACTTGGCGACTCCGACGCGCCATTTCCAGGCAAACTCCTGGTTCTTGGTCTGGGCGGCGGCTTCGCCGGCCTTGCGGTAGGCGGCTTCGGCTTTACCGGGCTGGCCGAGTTCGAGGTGGCAGCGCCCGACTTCGAGCCAGGCCAGGGGCGTGTCGGGATGCGCCGCTCCGGCGAGGGCTTTTTCTAGAATCGGGATCGCGTCGGCCTGGCGTCCCTTGCGGCTGAGGCAGAGCCCCAGGTGAAACCAGGCGGTTCCGATTTCGGCCGCGCCGACCTGGAGGCGGTCGAGCCGTTCGGCTTCCTCGCGCAGGCCTTCTTCGATGCGCGCGTCTTCGACACCCAACTGTCCGGCCACGACGATGAGATCCCGCGCGGAGCGGTATTCGAGGAGCGAGAGGCGGTTGGCGTTGGCGTGGTCGAAGGCCTGGCGATGGCGGCGGAGGGCTTCGGGAAGATTGCCGAGGGAGGCGTAAAGCTGTCCGAGGCGATGGTGGGCGGAGGCGAGGAGGTGCGGATTCTTGCGCGCTTCGGCGAGTTTGACGGTTTCGAGACCGGTGCCGCCGAGGGCTTCGAGGTTGCCGGCGAAGCGCGCGGCGTCGGCGAGGTTCCAGAGCGCGTGGAGCAGAAGCTTATGGTCCTTGTCCTTGCGCGCGCGTTCGGCGGCGAGGCGAGCCAGCGCGAGAGCGCGCTGGGGATCGGCGTTCGCGGCGTCTTCGCGGGCGCAAAGGCTGCGCAGGATCAGGGCGGCGGCGGGCGCGGCGGCGGCGTTGGCGGGATCGGCGGCTTCAAGCAGCGCGGCGGGCGGCGCGGCCGAGGGGCGGCCCTGTTTCCAGGCTTCGACGAGCGCCTGAGACTGGGCCTCGGTGAAATAGGGCCAGAGCTTGTCGATCGCGGGCAAGCTTGCTCCGGAGCGGAGCGTTTCGAGGAGCGCGGCGTGTAGGACGCCGCCGGTTTTGCTCCAGGCGTCGTACGATAGATCGGCCGGAGCGTAGGCGCAGAGTTCGAGGCAGGCCGCGACGGTGGGTTCGAGCGCGCGGTCGAGTTCGAGCTTCTGGAGCATGCGTTCGGCTTGGCAGCCCAGGTGGGCGACGGTGTGGTCGAGAGATTCGGGGTAGAGTTCGGCGATTTTGGCGAGGTGCGGTTCGGATTCGTTCCAGCGGCCGAGTCTGGCGAGCCCGACAGCGTAGATGATGCGCATGTCGGAGACGAGATCGGCTCCGTAATGCCGTGCGCGGTCGACGTAGGGGAGCGCGATCTCGGGGAAGCCGAGGCCGGCCCAGGCGCGCGCGGTATCGAGGAGGCGTTCGCGGCGTTCGTCGTTGGTCATGCCGGGATGGTCGAGCTTGGCGTTGAGCGGGGCGATGGCCTCGAGGACGCGATCGGGTAGCCGTTCGTTCTGGCTCTGCCGGACGGGGAAGATCGTGAGCGGTCCCAAGCCGTCGCCTTCGAAGCTGGCGGGCAGCATATAAGGATGCGCGCCGCCGGCGTGCGTGGGGGCTGCGCCGGAAGCCGGTTGGGGCGTGCGCAGTTTCAGGGCCAGCCAACCGACGGCCAGCAGGACGACGAAGGCGGCTGCGACGACGAGCAGCGTTTTGGGACTGCGCTTGGCGTGAACCAGCGGGACGGGCCGGCCGGCGGCGGCGGGCGGAGGAGCGGGCGGCGCGGAGCGGAAACCGCCTTGGGGCACCGCGACTTTGCGCGCGGCTTCGGGCGGCGTATCGGCCGGCACGTTGGATTCCGCCGGAGCGGGCGCGGGCACGGCCTTCGACGGCCGGGACGCTTGCGCGGCGGGCGGCGGTACCGGGGGCAGCGGAGCCGAAGGGCGCGGGACGGGAACTTGCGTCCCGCTACTGGCGCGTTTGGCGGAGGGCGGCGGCGGCACAGGGATGCGCTCGGAGGGGCGCTTGGCGCTGCCGGGAAGCTGGCCGGGGACGACGGGATCGCCGAGCGTGGGCTCGATCTCTTTGAATGGGCGCCAATCGGGCATGCCCTTTTTCCAGCAGGGCGTTTCGGGCGGCAGTTGACCCATGACCCAGAGCCGGCGCAGTTCCGCGCCATCAACCGGACCCTGCTGCTGGCCTTGGACGACGAAATGCCATTCTCGCGGCATACGTGGGTAATCTTCCAGCCTGTTACCTGATGATGGTACCTTACGGCGCTTAGAAAACGAGAGGCTGCACAGGTGAAGGTGGCGATTTTTTCGCTAATCCACGGCTCGAGTGTCAGGCACTTTCTTTTTGCGCGCCGGCCGGGGCTTCGGAGGCGGCGGGCTCCGGGGTGGCGGTCTCGACGAGGTGGCGTTCGCCGAGCATCTTCAGATAAAGGAGTAGCTTGGTGAACATGACGACGGGATGGACGCCAAGTTCGGCGCAGAGTTCGGCAAGGACCTGAGCGACGGTGGGACCGTGGGCGAGTTTTTCCCAGACCTTGCGGCCGATGGGGTCGAGGGCGAGGCGGCGGTGGAAGACTTCGGCCGGGCGTCCGCCGCGCAGGAGCGTGACGAACATGCCGGAGCCGCCTTGCACGGGGTAGACGAGGGAAGCGGTTTCGTCCTTGAGGCTGGGCTCGAAGCGGACTTCGTCACGGGTGCGGACGCGGAAGCGGAGCTGCTTGCGGCGCAGGTCGACGGCACTGAGTTTTTCTTTCTTGGCGGGAATGGGTTCGCCCTTGGCGTCGTCGTCGCTTTTGAGTCCGGCCTCGGCGTAAACGAAGGGCCGCCAATCGACGGGTTGCTGGTCGGGCAAGGCGTGGCAGGACATGCGCTCGGTGAGCGCGCGCAATTCGGCTTCGGCATCGGCGTCGCCCTTACGGACGCAGAGGGCGAAGAGGGCGCGCGCTTCGGTGCAAGTCCAAGCCAATCCTGCGGCTCCGCCGGACCAGCGCCGGCCGAGCTTGCGGAGGATCCAGTCGCCGCCGCGAATGTGGGCGCGGCGGCGTTCGAGGTACAGGCCGGCTTTGTGAGCGTGGACGGCGTCGTCGGCGGTGCGGCCGTGCTTGCCTGCGGCCTTCTCGATGCCGGGTCCGAAGATGCGCGGCGGTCCGGTCATCTCGCGGGAGACGGGGTCGGTGACTTCACCGCGGTCAAAGAGAACTTTCATCAGGCGGGTCTGGAGTTCGGTTTCGTCGATCTGGGCGCGGTGCTGTTCGGCCATGCCGAGCCGGGCGAGTGTGACTTTGCATGCGGGCGAGGCGAATTCGGCGTGGACTTGGGCTTCGCCGAGGCGCAAGCCGAGGAGATCGTAGCCCGCGGGGAGTTCGACCTGAAGCCCGGCGAGGGCGAAGCGGATGGGGTCTTTGGCGGAGTAGAGCTTGAACGAGCGCAGGACGCGCTTGGCGGTGCGGATCGGATCTTCGTCGCCGGTGGGGCAGAGCGCGGCGGCAACGTACGCGCGGCGGCCTTCGGCGGCGAGGCTGAGGACGGACATGCATCCGCGCTGGCCGTTCCAGAGGTATTCGCAGGCGGTGCCGTCGGCCTTGGCACCGAGGAAATCGCTTAACGTCCGGGGTTCGCCTTTCCACTCGATGGTGACGCCGGTCTGCTTGGCCTGCTTTTCGGCGGCGGCGCGTTCGCGCTTCCAGGCGGCGGCGAGGCGCTTCTCGACGCTTGCGGGCGATTCGTTGGCGTCGCTCGGGAGCCACATCCAGTTGAGTTCGAGGGGGGTGCCGGTGAGCGTTTCCCAGCGCAGATGCGCGGAGCGTTCGGTCCAGTTGGCGAGGTTGGGCTGCCAGGCGAGGGGGGTCTCGAGGCTGAGCGGCGGTACGGCGCAGCGGGTCCAGACGGTGCGGGCGTCGGCGGGCCGCGGCGTGGAAGGGGCTTCGGGCATGACGTTCTTTACAGCGGGAAACGGGAAAATTCAAATACAGGGGAGGAGGGAGTTCGAAGGTCAACATCGAACGGCAGGCGGGAAAGGGTAACCATCAAACGCCAAGAACGAAACAAACTTCAAACGGCTAAAGGTCAAAGGGCAAACAGGGCTGCGGCAGGGGATCAGGGATCGACGGAGGGTTCGGGGGATACGGATTCAGGGGCGGCTGCTTCGGCAATACGGTCGACGATGCGTTCGAGGCGCTGGAGTTCCAGCTTGGCGCGGCGGATGGCGAAGGTGTAGCCGAAATCATCCTGAAGCGCGGCGAATTCGGGGTTGAGTTCCATGGCGTGCCAGTTGAGCCAGCCGCAATCGACGGCGACGTGGAGCGCGTGGACGCTTTCGTCGCGCGCGCCGATGGCGGCGTAGAATCCCGCGGCTTCGAACCAGACGCGCTCGTCCCGTCGCGCGTCTTCGAGCGCCTGGGCGACCAGGTCGCGGGCTTCGTCGTGGCGTCCGGCGGCCCAGACGGAACGGGCGAGGCGCGTACGCTGCCAAGCTCGGCCGGGTTTATCGGCGGGCGCTTTGAGTTCGAGGGCGCGGCGGAGTTCGCGCGCGGCGGCTTCGTAGTGCCCGGCGGCGTGGAGCGCCCAGCCGTAGGTATCGACGATGTAATCTTCGCGCGGTTCCATGCTGACGGCGCGGGTGGCGAGGGCAAGGGCTTCGCCGGTGCGGCGGTATTCGGGCAGGAAGCTGGTGGCGTAAAACCAGGCGTGGTTATTGAAATAGCCGACGTCTTCGTCGCTGCCGCGGCTGATGCGTTCGAAGGCGGCCTGCGCGTCGGCGTAGCGGCCGACTTCGTGGCAGGCGTTGGCGACTTGGTGGAGCAATCCGATTTCCGGTTCCGGCTTGCGTAGTTCGGCTTCGAGGATGCGCAAGGCGCGGTCGGTGAGTCCGAGGCGTTCGAAGGTTCCGGCGGCGACGCTGGCGGCGTAGCCGCTCCGGCCTTCGCCGCGATAAATGAGCAAGGCGCGGCGGACGATGCGTTCGAAAGACTGGCGGTCGTGTTCGAGTTTGTAGAGCGCATGGAGGGCCTGCTCGTCGCCGTCGGCGGCTTTGGAACGGAAGACGGGGAGCGCCTCGCGGACGCGCCAGTCGGCGAGGAGGCGTAGCGCGGCTTGAGCGGCCGCGCCGCGTCCTTCGGCAATGCGGATCAAGGTCTCGATGCCGGCCGGGTCGCCGAGGTTGGCGAGGGCCTGTGCTTTCTCGATCTCGCCTTCGCGAACCTCGCTGAGGTTGAGCGCGCGAATTTGCGGAAGCGCTTCTTTGTATTCGAAGTGGCCGAGGGCGGAGGTCGCGGCCTGGAGCACATCGGGATCGGAGTCCTTCAGGCAGGCGGCGATCTCGGGGGCGGCCTCGCGGGCGTTGAGGGCCACCAGGGCGTGAAGTGCGGAGATGCGGACGGCTGCGGAATCGTGCTTCAGGGCGCTTTTGAGCGTGGGGAGCGCGGCGGGGTCGGCGATGGCGCCGAGCGTATCGACGATGAAGTCCTGGAGATCTTGGTTCTCAGGCTTGGCGTACATCTCGACCAGGAGCGGCACGCTGGCGGTGTCGCGCAGTCCGGCCAATCCGTTGAGCGCTCCGAGCTTGAGTTCTCGATCGTCGGATTCGAGGGCGTGCTTGAAGACGGGAGCGGCCTCGGGGTCGAGCATGTCGCGCAGGGCGGTGAGCGCGGCGCCGCGGATGGCGGCGGGGATCTCGCCGTCGCCGATGGCGAGTTTTCGCAGCGCGGGCATGCTCTCGGGATCGCGCAGGCGCAGGGAAAGCACGCGGATGGCCTGCAGGCGGAGGAGTTCGCGGGGCGATTCGAGGGCTTCGCGGACGAGCTTGAGGGAAGCAGGGCCTTGATCCTGGGCGAGGGCCCAGAGGGTCATGGCGCGGAGGGATTCGGCCAAGTCGCCACGGCCGTAGAGTTCGCGCAGCGGTGCGCCGGCCTCGGGGGGCAGGGGCAGCCAGCCGAGTTCGCGGACGATGGCTTCGAGTGCGCCGGGGTCCTGTTCGGTCTTCAACAATTCGAGGAGCGCGGGAACGGCGGCGGCGTGGCCGCGCTGGGCGAGTTCGGAGACGGCGGCGGCGCGTTCTTCGGGCTGCTGGAGCGGGTAGGTGCGGACGATTTCGCGGAGGCGTTCTTCGAGGCCCGGGGATTCTGCGAGCGCGACGGCCTGGCGCAGCGTGGTGAGGCGCCACTTGAGATCGGGGTCGCCGGTGACGTCGAGCTTGGCGAGGTAAGGCAGGACGGCGGTGCCGGCTTGGCGCAGGCTTTCGAGCGCCTGCTGGCGTTCGCCGAAGACTTCGCTCTTGAGCTGCGCGACGAGGCGTTCGAGTTCGGCGGGCTTGAATACAGGCGCGGGGGGTGCGGCTTCTCCGGCGCTGAGGGCGGCGGCGAGGATGGTTATCAGGAAGAGCGCGATGGTTCCCGTGCGAAGGACGGCGGCCGGCTGAGGATGCCGTACCGCGCCGGGGTTGGCGCACGGGCCAAGGCCAGGGACCCCCAAGGTCATGCGCGCGGCGGCCGGGCCGGCGAGGCCGGACGCGCGACGCCGGGCGATCACGGCTGTTCCTTGCGGCCGACGGCTTTCAGGATGCCGCTGAGGCGGCGGGTGACGGCGGCGAGCTTCTCCTGCGAGACTTCTTCGGGCGGGGCGATGTGCGAGAGTTCGATGAGTCGGTCGAGGGCCCAGCGCAGGCGGTGCGTGGCGATGCGTCCGACGTTGTAAGCCAGTCGGTAGGCAGTGAGATGGCCTTGGGCGATCTTCTCGTCGAAGACGGCCAAGTCAAGGCGCCCGACGATGACGTCGGTGCGAGCGACGACGCTGCTGCTGCGGGTTTCGCGCGTCAGCAGGCTCATTTCGCCGAAGACGCTAGGGCCGTCGAGTTCGGTGATGACGGCCGGCCCGTTGGGTGTATCGCGCATCACGGCGACGCGGCCCTTGGCGAGGACGTACAGCCCGCTGGGCGGTTCGCCTTCGCGGAAGAAGATATGCCCGTTCGGGTGATTGGAGCGGACGAGCCACTCACTCAGGTCTTCGATCTGCAGCTTGCTCATCTGCTCGAAGATGGGGATATCGGGAAGTCCGCCGGAGACCATGGCCGTGCCTCGCGTCCCAAGTGCCTGCCGGGTCACGTTATACCGGGGCGGGTTCGGAGTGAACAGCGCATCGGGGCTGTTGCGGGCGCATCAGATTCCGGGGGGCAAGGCGCGGTCGAAGTGGCCGGTGGGCAGCCCATCGCGTTCGTTGAGCCATTCGCGTGCGGATTCCAGGGTGCGGAAGACGCCAATCTTGACGTGGAGGCGTTCGCCGTAGCTGGAAAGCATGCGCAGGAGGCCGAAGGTGGCGGGGGCCTGCGCCAGCAGCGCCCAGCGCGTGCGTTCGACGCGTTCGGGAAAGGCTTGGAGCAGGTACAGGAGGTTCCAGAGTTCGGTGGAGCCGACTTCGAGTTCGGCGTTGCGGAAGTCGCCGATGATCTGGATGCCGGGCTTGAAATCGGGCTCTTCGAGGAGTTTCCGGATTGCGGTGGAGAGTTCTTTGTAATTGATGGGACCTTCGGCGGTCAGGTGTGCGAACGAGGAGGCGGCATGAACGGTGTAGCGAATGGGCATCGATTTGACCTGTAATCAGACGCGAATACGTGCATGTCTAGTTGCTTATACAGCCGATCTGGAGAATTTCCAGAGACCGCTTTGCAACTTGTTTCATGGCCAGATGCTACAGAAGAACAGGTGCATGCGCAAAGCGTATTGGTCGCGCGGGGCGAACGGGTGGTATATCACGCACAGGTGCTTAATGTGGGGGCAGAGTCAGGGCCGCAGGACGTTTCCGAATTCCCACATGCGCGCGTTATCGGGCTTTCCACCGGCGTCGAGTGTGGGTTTTACCTGCGCGGTTACGGGGCCACCGGATCAGGCATTCCAGCGTATAGTCCCACGGTGAGGCTTTCCATGGGGACGGGGTTCCAATCCGATTCGAGCGTCTGGGCGTTAAGGACGACGAGAAGCAAAGCGAGCGATCACCAAGGGAGCATGCTTGCGAGCCATTAGAAAAAAATTACCGCCGGTCGTCCGCTCGCGGCGGCGTGTTAGGCAGGTGGAGCGCTTCGCGAACGATGGCGCAGTAGGTATCGAGGTTAAAGGGTTTCGAGAGGAGGCCTGCGACGGATTCGGTGATTTCTTTGAGGATTCGCGTTTCCGAACCTCCGCCGAGGCGGCGGCGGGCGTCTCGCAGCGGGTCGGCGTGGGCGCTGAGTATGATCACGGCGGGCGGCTCGGGCTGGTCGTGCAACCGGCGCAACAGTTCGAGGCCGTCGGGTTCGGGCATCTCGAGGTCGATGATGACGAGCTTGACGTTGCCGCGGCGCAGGCGCTGCCAAGCGTCCTCGCCGCTGGTGTACGCTTCGGAGGCGAGGCCCATATTGCTGAGCACGCTTTGCTGCAGCGTGAGCACGCCGCGATCGTCGTCGACGAGCACGATGGAGGCGGGTGTCATGTTCGAATCCCCTTTGGGCGCGGGCGGCATCGCCAAGCGCTTGACCCAAGCACCATAAGTATACTCCATGGTACGGCGGTGCGCTTGAAGCAGAGCCTTGTACCGTTAGCGTGACTTGCACATCCGCGATGAAGAACCCCGAGGCTCCCCCCGCACCCTCCGATCCCGCCTCCGGCATCGCGCCGGAGGATTCGCCCGTCAGCCGCCGTGCGGACGGCGTGCCGATCGAGTGGACCCCCGCGATCCAAGGCATCCTGAAGCGCGTGACGCTGGCGGGCTGTCTGGCGATGGTTTACGTGGAGTTCACGGGCTCGGCGGCGCAGGTGGAGTACGCACGGTCGCTTGGCGCTACGGAATTTCATTTCGGGGTGCTCGGCGCGATCCCGTCTGCGGCGCTGTTGTTACAGTTTCTCTCGGCCTTCTGGCTGAATCGCTTGCGCTACCGCAAGCGGATCTGGATCCCGCTGATGACCCTGCACCGGCTCGTGCCGGTGGCGGTGGCAATCGTGCCGTACGCGATGCCGGCGGCCGATTCGCATACGTGGGTCTGGACGATGCTGGGCTTGCTGGCGCTGAGCCACGGACTGGGCAATCTGGGCGTGCCGATGTGGTTCGGCTGGATGGCGGACTTGCTTCCGCCACGTCATTTGGCCGAATACTGGAGCATGCGCCGGCGCGCGCAGGCGTTCACCTCGGCCTGCGCACTGCTGGCATCGGCGGGCTTTTTCTGGTGGCTGAGCGCGGTGGATATCCGCGTGACCTTCCTGGCCGCCTCGCTGGCGGGGGCGGCGGCGGGCGTGGCGGATATCCTGCTGTTCATCGGCGTGCCGGAACCACCGAACGCGCGGCCGGCGGACGGTGGTTGGGCGAGCTTCGCGGCGCCGTTTCGCGACGCGGAGTACCGGCCCTTCATCGTCTTCTCGGCGTACTGGTCGTTCGCGGCGACATGGAGCTTTCCGTTTTTCCGACTGTACATGCTGACGGAACTGGGTTTGAGCCTCCCGGCAACGATGGCCCTGTTTCTGGTGCACGCGCTGGGCGGGGCGCTCTTCACAGCCAACTTCGGGCGCTTGATCGACAAGATGGGCCAGCGCCCGGTGATCATTCTGTGCACGGCGCTGAAATCGACGATCGTGCTGGCGTTCCTGTTCGTGACTCCGGCTTCGGCGGCGTGGGTGCTGGCGCCGGTCTTCGTTTTCGACAACATCATGAATACGGGGCTGCTGATCGGGCACAACGGGTACGTGCTGCGAGAATCGCCGCGGGAGAACCGGGGCATGTACGTGGCGGCGGTGCAGGCATGCAGCGGACTGGCGGGGGCCGTGGCGGCCTTGATCGCGGGGGATCTGCTGCAACGCTGGGACGGCTACGCGGAGGTATGGATGGGTGTGGCGATGAATCATTACCACCTTGTCTTCGCGATCGGGATCGTGCTGCGGCTGGGTGCGATCGCGATGGCGCTGCAGATCCGCGAGCCGCGCAGCCAGGCGACGGACGAGGTGCTGATTCAGACCGTGATGCCGGCAATGTTGCGCTGGATGCGGGCGCCGGTGGGATTTTTCAGCAGGGAGCAGAAGGATGAGTAGGGGCAGGCGGTAATAAGTAAAACGCTGCGGCCACAATCAAATGGCAAGCACTCGATCAACGGTCGGCAGCCTTTCCTCATTCCCTTTCCAATTCCTGGTTTGAGTTCAAGGGCGGCGGGATGGCAGAATCGGTTACTCGATACGCAGGTTCCAGGTTGCGGTGTCGCTTTCTTTGAAGCCAATGCGGATGGCTTTTGCACGCAGGCTCACGGTCTTCTCGATGCGCAGCGGGGCGGTGTAGACGCGCCATGTTTTGTCACCGTCGATTTGGTAGCCGATGGACGCGCCTTGGGTGGGCGTATGGAGCTGAACCAGCAGCGGTGCGGCGTAGACGGAGGTCTGGGAGACGGGTTCCTGGGCGCAGTTCTCTTCGGTGATGGGGACGGCGATGGGCGCGGCGGTTTGGGGCTGGGTGCGGTTGGGATACCACTGCCGGACCATCTGTTCTTCGGGAATGTCGCCGAGGTCGCCGTAGGTGCGGCGCCAGTCGTCGAGCGCTCCGCGAATGCGTTCGAGTACGTTACGGTGGGCCGGATCGCTGGCCAAGTTGCGCAGTTCGTGCGGATCGCTTTGCGTATCGAAGAGTTCCTCCGGCGGCCGTTCGCGGAAGAGGAAGTTCTGGTCGCCGGCGAGTTTGTCTTCGCGGTGCAGGCGCCAGAGTTCCTGGGTGACGGGGTGACGGTTGCGGTAGGGAATCCAGGGCAGGTAGGGCGTGCCGGGGTAGTAGTGTCGGACGTAGCGGTAGCGCGCGTCGCGGGCGCTGCGGACCATGTCGTAGGCTTCGTCGTGGCGATCGCGGGTGGCGAAGACGTATTCGCGCGGGACTTCGTCGGGCCCCAGGAAGGGCTGTCCGTGCAGATGCGCGGGGCGCGGCACGCCGCAGAGCGATAGGACGGTCGGTCCGAGATCGACGAGGCTGACGAGTCTCTCGTGGACGCTGCCGGACTTGAACGGTCCGCCGGGCCAGCGCACGAGCAAGGGGATACGCGTGCCGCTGTCGTAAGGCCAGCGCTTGCGGCGCGGCAGGCCT
Source organism: Planctomycetota bacterium (assembly GCA_045863855.1). GTDB lineage: Bacteria > Planctomycetota > SZUA-567 > H5-PLA8 > H5-PLA8 > H5-PLA8. Next base: position 42,313 of record BTVV01000038.1, read on the forward strand.
TCTCCGTGATCGCTCCAGATGAAGACGATGGTGTTCTGGGCGAGGCCGTCGGCTTCGAGTTCGGCGAGGAGTTCGCCGACGCGGAGGTCGGCCTCGGCGAGGTTGTCGTAGTGGCGCGCGAGGGCTTCGCGGGCTTTGCGTGTGTTGGGCAGATAGGGCGGGAGTTCGACTTTCTCGGGATCGGTGACGAGGGGCTTGTCTTTGGGCCACATGCCGCTTTCGTGGGTGCCGGTGGGATTGAAGACGCTGAAGAAGGGCTGTCCGGGCGCGCGGTTGCGCCAGTGACCCGTGCGGCTGCAATCGTCCCAAGCGGTGAAGGGAGCGGCGAACTGGTAATCGGTCTTGTCGTTGTTGGAGCAGTAGTAGCCGTGGGTGCGCAGATATTCGGGGAAGCAGCGGACATAGTGCGGGATCACGGCTTCGTAGGGCGTGGGCAGGTCGGGCGTAGCCCGGTTCTTGTGGGTGGTCCGCATGTGATGGGTGCCCATCGCGGTCTGGTAGAGGCCGGTGATGATCGCGCTGCGGCTGGGGGCGCTGACGCCGGAGGTGCAGAAGGCATTGGGGAAACGCGCGCCGTCGGCGGCGATGCGATCAAGGTTCGGCGTGCGCGCGACGGGATCGCCGTAGCATCCGAAGCGCGGGCTGGTGTCTTCGAGGCTGATCCAGAGGATGTTGGGGCGGTTTGCCGGCATTTAGTGGTCCTCTTGAGGAAATAGTTCAGGCCGCGGTCGCGGCGGAGCCTTTCAGGCGCATGGCGATGAACGCGGAGCCGAGTCCGGCAAAGACGAGACCGATGAAGCCCAGGATCAGCGCGACGAAGTGCTGTTCGAGGAAGCCCGCGATGACCGGCTTGTCGGGATTCAACGGATCTTCGGGGTCGTAGTACACGTTCACCTTTTCGCCGACGTCGTAGGCGGGCGGGCTGCTGCTGACGGTACCCAGGACTTCGACGGCGGGCATGGGCTGCTCGACCTGGCCGGGCGCGGGCGGCGGGCCAAAAGCCGGCGCGGGATGAAAGCGCACGCGTGGCTTGGCGCCTTTGCCGGAGCCGACGAGCTCGACGACTTCGCCCTCGGCGACGGCGAAGTTCGTGATTTTGCTTTGCGTGTAGTATTCGGCGTAGCCTCCGCCGGCCAGCAGAGCCAGCCCCAGCAGAAAGAAGACCAGCGAGAGGATCAGCGGCGGCGGTTGGTTTCTGGACATGGTTCAGTCCCGGATGAGCAGTACGTTGACTGCTTTGACGATCACGCGCACCCGGTCGCCTTTCTTCAGCTTCAGACTCTTCAGCGATTCGGTAGTCATGGCGCTGGAGAGTTCGAAGGTGCCTTTTACTTTGACTTTGGCGAGGCTCATCACGTCGCCCTTCAGGATGGCCGAGACCTTGCCGGTCACGTCGTTGCGTGCACCGTGTTTCATAAGGGGCTCCTTAGAGTGGTTTGTGCGGAAATGCTACCGCGAAGGATGGGACTTGGACAGCGCTCTCGATACCACTATAAGGTAGCCTTTCCGGTCCAGGACCCCAGGCGAGGAGCAAGGTCATGTCCGTGCGCGGATTACTCTTGTTTACGGCGGTCCTGTGCGGATACGCAGGCGCGGCCGAGTACTACGTTTCGGCCAAAGGCAGTGGGAAAGCAGGTACGAAGGAAGCGCCGGCGAAGGACCTCGGCTACCTGCTGGCGTCGCTGAAGGCGGGCGACACGATCCACATGGCGGAAGGGGTGTACGTCGAGCGCAGCGAGAAAGGCGCGGTGACGATCGAGGTGCCGGTGACGATTATCGGCGGCTACGACGAAGGCTTCACGAAGCGCGATCCGTGGGGCGCACACCGGACAATTCTAAGCGGAGTCAACACGAGCGTGAATCTGGACCGCGGGCCGCGGCTGAGCATCAGCTTGAAGAAGATCCGCGAGCCGGGCGGTCTGGTGAAGGTGGACGGGTTGATCATCGACAGCGCGGGGCGGAATCGCTATGCCGGCGAGGGCGCGAAGATCGTGCGCAAGGCCAACCCGGCGGCGAAGGAGAATCCTACACCGGATAGCGCGGGGCTGAGCATCGAACTGAACGAGCAGGGCGAGGCGCTGGTCGAGAACTGCATCGTGATGAACTGCGCGCCGACGGGCGGCGCACTGAATTTGTGGGGCTACAAGTCGACGAAGGCGACGGTGCGCAACTGTCTGGTGATCAACAACACGGGCGTGGGGATCGCGTGCCTTTCGCGCTTTCAGCCGAAGGAAGTCGAAGGCCGGCCGGCATTCCTGCTGGAACGGAACACGGTGCTGTTCACGGAGAAGTACGACGCGTTCGGCACGATCGCGGGCGATGCGCTGAACGTGGACGCGGTGGCGGTGGTGACGGCAAAGCGCAACGTCTTCGCGTTTTCGGACCGCTTCGGCGTGAACAACCAGAAGCAGGCGGCGCTGACACTGGCCGAGAATCTTTTCCGCGGGAATCTCTTCGCGGATTACTGCGAGTTCGATACGAAGATGGGCGCGGCGGCGATGGCCGACGACGCGGACAAGCTGACCCCGGAAAGCACCGGGAACGTGACGCAGGAGTTCCAGGCGCCGGTGGGGCTGGCGTGGGGCGCGCGGTACATGAGCCGCAACGTGATCGACCGGAACGTGGCGGAAGCGGACGTGAAAGCGAAAGACACGGTGATGAACGAGTGGCGCAAGATTCTGGGCCTGCCGCTGGATGGCGGGACGCTGAAGGTGGATTCGGAAATCTGGCTGCCGAAGATGGACGTGGAGACTGCGGTTACAGTGGGCTCGAAAGCGGTGCTGGACGGCTACGGTTGTTCCAAGCCAGCGCCCTGAGCGCGCGGGGGAATATCCTTGAGCCATTGCGCGAGCGAATCTTTGGAAAGCGGTTTGGGAATCAGACGAACGCGCCAATCTCGGAGCCAGTTGCGCAAGCCTTCGTCGGCGAAAGCGGTGATCATGGCGATGGGCGCCTGTGGGAAAGCCGCGCGGAACAAGCGGACGACTTCGCAGCCTTCGGCGTCGGGCAGCCGGAAATCGACCAGCAGGCCGTCGAAGCGTTCTTCGATGAAGGTCATGTCCTGGAGCATTTCGACGGCTTCGCCGACGGTGCTGACGGTGACGTGGCGCGCGCCGATGGAATCGAGCCACCAAGTGAGCGCTTGCGCGACGCCGTGATCGTCGTCGACGACGAGGATCACCGGGGTCGAAGCGCGTTCGCTTCGGCGGGCAGTCCGGTTCAAAACCGGGTTGGGTCGATTCGGCATGGCGCACCTCGCGGCCAGGCACAACGTACGAGGGTGATGCGAGCAATCCGAAGGCCAGAGATGCGAGCGGGTATTGGCGGGAGCGAGGTGGCTCGCCGAACCTGAAGTGAAGCCGAAATGGGCAGGTGCCGCCGGATATTGTACAGCGACAGGAGGCGCCGAGTGAAACGACGAGCCGCCGCTTTCGCAGTCTGGATAGGAATTCTCCTGGCTGGTTGCGGGAAGGGCGAGCCTCCCCAAGCGCCCCCGTCATCGCCGAAGCCGAGCGCTCCGGTGACTCCGCCTTCGATCTCTGCTTCGGGTGCGCTTCCTCCGACGGAGCGGCCGGAGCGTCCTGAGGCGGTCCTGCAATCGCGTACAAAGGCCAGCGAGAGTCTGGATGCGTTCTTGCACAGTTACTTTCAAAGCTGGTCGTCGGGCGAGATGGAGGCGTATCGCGCGCATTTTCATCCGCAGGCGCGAATCTACGTGCTGCGCGCGGGGCGGATCGTGAGCGCCCAGGATTTGCCCGAGTTCGCGGCGGAGCAGGAACGGCTGGTGCGCGAAGCGGCGACGCCGATGCTGGAGACGCTGGAGCGGTACGAAGTCCACGAGGATGTGGCGGCGGCGAGCGTGACGGCGGAGTGGAAACTGGTAAAAGGCGCTGAGGTGGACCGTGGGGTGGACCGGTTTACGATCATCCGCGGTTCGTCGGGTTCGTGGCAGATCGTGGCGCTGGTATTCTACAAACGAGAATAGGCCCAAGACGCGGGCCGATCCTGCGGTCAATCGACGACGCTGCCGCCGCAGGCCCGCAGGGCCTCGTGCAGGTGTTTGACCAGATCGTGCTCGTCGCGGGTGACGATCCCGTCGGCGCAGACGGACTGGAGGCATTCGAGGAAGACGGCGTAATGGACGCCGCGGGCTTCGTCCTCGGAGATGCCGAACTCCTTCTTGTATTTGCGCAGCTTGTCTACTTCCTCGCGCGTGACCTGCATGTTGGCGAGGGTTTCGAGCAACACCTTGCGGTACTTCTCCTGTACCAGGTTTTTGGATTCGGCGAAGCCGATCTTCTTCTGCTCGTCGCCCACGCGGATGGCGAGGGGGCGTCGGGGCGTGAAGGTTTGGTCGGCGTCGGCGACTTTCGTGATCAAGTTTAGGTGGAAGAAGCGCCAGCCCGGATCGGGGCTGATCTGGTAGGCCTTGACCATGACGCCGGCTGGCGTCTCGGTGACGGCGTAGGGTTCGACGAGGCGGGTCTTTTCTTCGCCGGTCAGAGCGGTGAAGTAGGTGAGGTTCAAGGCGTGGCGATTGTAAGCGGCCTTGAGGACCACCTGGAGGTGTTGTTTTTCGAGGTCGGTCAGCATCGCGATCTCCTCCGTATTGCCGCTATTAAAAGACTCTCACATCATCTTATGCCCGATCCGGCAGTCTGTCGAATAGCTTAAAGGTCCAGAAAGTGCGGCGGCTCGTTCCAGGGCGTTCTGGCGGCGGGCGTGATTGAATACCGGGGATCTTGGAAATCCCCGGAGGCGGAACGTCCCATGTCCATCGAGACGATTGGGTTGAGCGGCGAAGAGCGGGAGCGTTTTCATCGCGAAGGTTACCTGGGACCCTATGCGATCGGCCGGCCCGAGGCGGTGCGCGAGATCTGCGCCCGGCTGGAGCGCGAGGTTCAGCCGACGCCGGGGCCTTGGGCGAAGCATCCCGACCAGATGCGGCACCTGGACAGCGCGGAGGTGCGCGGATTGGTGGCGCATCCGGCGATCGTGGAACGTCTGGCCGGTTTGTACGGGGCGGATCTGGCGTGCTGGCGGAGCAATTTTTTCTTCAAGGCGCCCGGCGGGAAGGAAGTGCCGTGGCATCAGGATGCCGAGTTCTGGGAATTGGATCCGCCGGTAAACGTGACGTGCTGGCTGGCGCTGGACGACGTGACGCGCGAGAACGCGTGCATGCAGATCGTTCCGGGCAGCCATAAGCGCATTGTGCCGCACGTGGCCGCAGGCCAGGAGATGCTTTTCGAGAAGAAGGCCGATCCGAAGCTGGTGCCGCTCGAGAAGGCCATCGACGTGGAACTGAAAGCGGGCGAGTTCATTCTCTTTAACGAACGGCTGCTGCATCACAGCGAAGCCAACCGGTCAGCGCGCTGGCGCAAGAACATGGTGATCCGCTACACGGTGCCGTTCGTGCACGTGCCGCCGTTGTACGAAGGGTACACGCTGACGATGGTGCGCGGCGAAGATCGCTTCAACCTGAATCCGAGTGTGGCGCTGGCGGAACTCGCGGCGGTGTAACGCGTTTTCAGAAGGAAACCTGAGCGCGCGTGCGGACGATGAACACGGACTCCTGCTTGAAGCGCTTCTTGTAGGCCGCGGCGATGGCATCCACTCGTGCGCGGTGCTCGTCGCCGTCGGGGTGCAGCACGAGCAGCACCTTGGACGGTTCACGGACGAGTTTTCCGTCTTGTCCCAGGTATTGGCCGCTGGCGTCGAAGACGGTAAGCCCTTCGCGAAAGCGCGGGGTGACTTCCGTATCCAAAAAGGCCTTCCATTCGGCGGTGCTGACTTGTCCTCCACCGGGGATGTTCATGCCCATGTAGCATTCGGTGCGAACCCATGCCGGCTCGGCGGCTTCGGGCGGGTTGCGCGGTTCGGCCCGATGCTTGCAGCCGGCCAGGAAGCTTCCCGCCAGCACGATCGCCGCGTAGAACGCGACTCGAGCACGGCTTAGGGGGCGCTTCATCGGGCGCGCCTTCAGGCGGACGCCGCTTTCTTCAGGCGCGCTTCGAGGGCGTCGAGTTCCCGGTTCAGTTCCGGCGGCAGTCGGTCGCCGAACTTTTCGTAATGCTTGCGGATGGCGGGAATCTCGCACAGCCAGGCTGGAGCGTCGCAACGCAAGAGTTCACGAAGGTCTTCGGGGGCGACTTCAAGTCCAATGAGGTCGAGCGACTCGGCGGTGGGAAGGTGGCCGATGGGCGATTCGACTGCGGCGGCGCGGCCTTCGATGCGGTCGACGATCCACTTCAGGACGCGGCTGTTCTCGCCGAAGCCAGGCCAGAGGAAGCGGCCGTCGGCGCTCTTGCGGAACCAGTTGACGAGATAAATGCGCGGGAGCTTGGCCGCATCGTGTTCGCGCCCAATCTTGAGCCAATGCGCGAAATAGTCACCCATGTGGTAGCCGCAGAAGGGCAGCATGGCGAACGGATCGAAGCGCAGGTCTCCGATCGAGCCGGTGGCGGCGGCGGTTTTCTCGCTGCTGACAAAGGTGCCCAAGAAGGTGCCGTACGACCACGACGGCGCTTCGCAGGCGAGCGGCACGGTGGTGGCTCGGCGGCCTCCGAAGAGGATGGCGCTGATGGGCACGCCGCGGGGATCCTGCCATTCGGCTGCGATAACGGGGCACTGCCAGGCGGGCGCGGTGAAGCGTGCATTGGGGTGCGCGGCGGGCCGTCCGGATTCGGGGGTCCAGGGCCGGCGCAGCCAATCGACGAGGTGCGAGGGCGGGCGGCGGGTCATGCCGTCCCACCAGACGTCCCCGCCAAGTGTGGCGGCGCAGTTGGTGAAGATGCAGTTGGCGTCGAGCGCGCGCATGGCGTTGAAATTGGTTTCATCGCTGGTGCCGGGCGCGACGCCGAAGAACCCGGCCTCGGGGTTGATCGCGTACAAGCGTCCGTCGGTTCCAAACTTCATCCAAGCGATGTCGTCGCCGATAACTTCCACCTTCCAGTGCGGCAGGGTGGGGATGAGCATGGCGAGGTTGGTTTTTCCGCAGGCGCTGGGGAAGGCGGCGGCCAAGTAATGCGGCTGACCGCGCGGCGGCGTGACTTTGAGGATGAGCATGTGCTCGGCCAGCCAGCCTTCGTCGCGGGCTTGGACGCTGGCGATGCGCAGCGCGTGGCACTTCTTGCCGAGGAGCGCGTTGCCGCCGTAGCCGGAGCCGTAAGACAGAATCTCGCGCGTCTCGGGAAAGTGGCAGATGTACTTGTTGGTGGCGTTGCAGGGCCAAGGGACATCGGGCTGCTTGGGATCGGAGAGCGGGTATCCGACGGAGTGCAGTCCACGGACGAACTCTCCGTCATCTCCGAGTGCCTCGAGCACCCGGCGGCCGACGCGGGTCATGATCTGCATGCTGCAGACGACGTACGGACTGTCGGTGAGCTGCACGCCGATCTTCGCGATGGGCGAATCGACGGGCCCCATGCTGTAGGGGATGACATAGAGCGTGCGCCCTTGCATGGAGCCGGCGAAAAGTTCCTTTAGCCGCGCGCGCATCTTGTCGGGGGCTTCCCAGTGGTTGGTCGGCCCGGCGTCGCTTTCTTTTTCGGAGCAAATGTAGGTGCGGTCTTCGACGCGCGCGGTGTCTGCGGGGTCGCTTCGGGCGAGGAAGCAGTTGGGGCGTATCGACTCGTTAAGCTTGATGAGCGTGCCCGTATCGACCATGAGGCGCGTGAGCCAGCGGTATTCTTCGGCGCTGCCTTCGCACCAGTGAACGTTTAATGGTTTGCAAAGCGTGACAATCTCACTGACCCACTGTTTGAGCGTTGTGTGATTGGTGGTCACAGACATGATCCTCGCGACGCGCGAAACCGGGTGCGGCATAAGGCTGCGTTAGTGCACTTTATAGGTGAGAAGCATTCGAGGCGACAATCGCATTTCACATCGGAATATA
>BTVV01000039.1:0-48971 GCA_045863855.1 Planctomycetota bacterium
TGATGCTGCGGGCAATCAATTCCCCGTTTACCAGCTCCACCAAATAAGCGCCGGTGTCTTCGAAATCGATCAACTGGCGCGGATCTTTGAAATCGTACGCAAGCTGGATACGGCCGTCCTCAAGCATCGTGCGCCGCCCGGCCAACGGCCATGCGCTGCTTCCCAGCATGCGCCAAGCCACCTGTCGCGCCGCCTGATCGTAAAGCATCTCGATCGATTTCAATGCGGCAGCCGGGATCTTGGCAAAGCTTGCTTCGGCGCGCCAAGCGCGTCCGAACTCAACCGCCTGATTCCACTGCTGCTTCTCGACCAGGCTTTTCAGTTCCGACACCCGTGCAAGCAGCTCCGGCGCCTGATCTGAAATAGGCAGCGGATCGAAGAATACGGCGCTGCATACCGCGTTGAAGCCCGCCGTACGCGTAAACCGCAGCGTGACGCGCCCGCTCAACTCCCAAGACAGGTAGACCCCTTTGGACAAGCTAGGAGCCGACAGCTCCTGGCGGTCCAGGACCTTGCCACCGTCCGTTTCGATCGCCTCCACGATCTGCGCGCGTCCGCTCTGATCGTAGTCGGCCATGTACAGGCTGACGCGGCGCGACTCTCCGGGAGCCATTTCCAGCTCGTAGCGGAACGTGGTGGTGCTGAAGTCCCCGCAGGCGCCCTTTTCGGCGCCGTCCGGCGGATCCAACTCGGCAAGCGGATTCAAAACCGTGGCCCACCGGTGAGTCGAACGCTCCAATCCGGTAAACGATTTTACGTAGGCCGGCAGCTTCTGAAGATCGAAGGTTTCCGCCGGAATGCCGCCTTGCGTGGTGCTCTTGACGCCCGGAAAGACATAGCCGTCTTTGCCGAACGCGTTTTTCCAGGCGCCGTGCGTTTCTTCGTCGCGGGCCAGGAAGCGCACGGAAGCGGGATTTCCGTCCACCGCGGTGACGGGCGCGGTGGGCGAGGGCGTCGCTCTCGGCGTGCCATGCGCTATACGGCCACCGATGGACAGTAGCACGATGTCCTGGCCTTGGCCTTCCTTGAGTCCGTACGCCGGAGCCACGTTGACCACCTTGTGATGGCCCGCGTCGGCGGCTTCGAGCCGGTACACGATGACGCGCTTCTCGCCCGGCTTCAACGTAGCCGGATCCAACTTCAGCCAACCTTCCGGCGTGGCCTTGGAGTACCGTTGGGCTACTGTAAACGACACCATCGGAGTGATCGTCCGATCCTCCGCTGCCCGGTTCAGCACCTCGAAGGTAAGTTCCGATCCCGCCGGCCAAGCCATCCCCGCGCCTTTGATGCCCGCGTACACATAACTGGCATTATGCCCGCCCGCGACACCGCCCCCTATTTGGTGGTCGGTGTAGGAATCTCGGAAGGCTTCCGCATACGCCGCCGCAAGTCCGAACCTGTTCTCGGCTTCGGCGGCCCCGAAGCGGACCAGTTCGCGGCTCGTTTCGGGCGGCCGGTAACGGATGGCTTTCAGCACGATTTCCCGGCTGCGTCCGGATTTCAGCCCGTGTGCGGGCGCCACCGCGATCACCTTATGCGGACCGGCATCCGAGGCTTTCAAGCGGTAGCTCATCCAGCGCTTTTCGTCGGGCGCGAGCGTGACTTCATCCAGTTCCATCCAGCCCGGATCGCCGGCCTTCTCGGCCGTGAACGAGACGCGCGGACGAAGCGTCTTGGGTTGTGCTTCGCGATTCCAAAGCTCGAACGCAAGCTCCGATCCTTCCGGCCACGTCCAGCCCGCGCCGCGCAACCCCACGAAGGTGATGTTCGCCGTGTCGGCGCCCATGATGCCGCCCGCATCGTGTTGCCGGGAATACGGATCCGTGAAGAGTTCGCCGTACGACTGCGGCCGCCCGAGCTGGTTTTGGGCCGCGGTCGCGCCGAAGCGTATCAACTCGAGTTCCCCTGCTGGAGCCAGCCCATCCGCCTGGACCGTCGTGGAATCGGGCGCCTTCACTCCGCCTTGGCGGATGACCAGATCGTCCAATCCCAGGCAGTCGTTGCTGCCCGGCGCCCCGGCACGCACTCCCTTGAACTCGATATGATGCAGGTACAGTCCCTTAAGCAATTGCGGTGCGCCGGGTGCGCCGCTGGTAAGCACCGCTTCGGCCAGGACCGCGCGCACGGGCTTCCATTGGTTGCCGGCAATGTTCTCCAAGGCCAGCCGATATCGATTGGCGTCCCCGCCTTCGGGTCCGGCCATAATCTCTAGGTGCGGTTCTTTGTACCCGCGCAAGTAAAGCTGAAACTCGGCCACCGTGCCGCGCTCGACGAAATCCAGGCGCCGGTACGCGCCGATGCGGTCCCCTTTGTCCGTGGTGACCTTCAGGACGCTGCGGCCGTCGACCGTGCGTACCTCAACCTCGCTGCCGTCGCCCTTGAACCCGCACAAGTCTCCTTCGAAGGCGGCCTGTACGACGGTCTCGCCGGCGGCGGGTACGATCTCGCCGGCGGCGGGAGGCTGCGGCTGCGGATTCTGGGCCGGCGTGGGAGCCGGGCTTACCGGCTTCGCTTCGGCCACTTTCGGCTCCCACTCCGCGATCAGCGCCCGCGCTTCGGCGGCGGCCTGGCTTTGACCGTGATCCACCAAGTACACGCGCAAGCGTCTCACGCGGCCCGCGAAATCGTCCTCGGCCAAGCCATCGAACTTGCGCAATTCTTCGAGCGCGAGACGCGCGCGCTCTTCCTGCGCGGCATCCGGAATCGGTTCGGCCGGCGTGGCCTCCGGCTGCGCGTGCACCGGCGTTTCGGGCTTGCGATCAGGTACAGTGCGTGGCCCGGCCGGAGGCGGATGTTCCGTGGCGTGGACGGCCGGAGGCTGCGGACGCGTCGGCGCCGGGGAAGAACCGCCGCTCAACGCCACCATGCCCACGCCCGCCAGAGCCAGACCGATCGCGCCAAGAATGAGCCCGGTTTGCATCGAACTCGCGCCTTCGCGCCGCCGCGGAAGGGCGTGCGAAATCGAGCGCCGGGGCGCATCGGAAGTTCCTCCGTCCGGTTCGGCCACCGGCGCCGCGGCCGGAACGCCGGCCGCGGTGGTCTCGCCCGGCCGATGCACCTGAATCACCGCCGACGATCGGCGTTGATTGCGATGCGCCGGCGTCACGCGGCTGGAGGAGGTCCGAATGTGCGTGTCGGAAGGTTTGTCGGCCGTTCGGCATTTGCCGCAGGTAACTTTTTCATCTACGCGGACCGCACGTCCATCGGTGAGTTCGCTCTCGGGAACTCGAACGCCGCATGCATCGCAATAGTGGATTTGCATAAGATCACGAGCCAAGCACAGAGGCGCCTTTCCGGTAGGCGCAATAGGCCCAACCTATTGAGGACGCGCCGGATACGCGTCTTTGCGGCCTCTATTTAAGCAGACTGGCGGAGCAGCACAACGGAACCGTGCGCTAGCTGGCAGATAAAATGATGCACGTGTGTTGTTTGCACCGGTGCACCTTACAGTCGGCGCATGCAAGAGATGACGCGTTCGGCTACGCGCAGCGCGCGAACCCCCGCCGCTCCGTCCACCAGCGGCGGACGATTCATGCGCACGCACTCCAAGAAAGCCGCCAGTTCGGCTTCCAGGCCCGGCGTTTTGTCGCCTTTCAGGGTCTCGCGGCGTACGAGCTTCTCGAGCTGGAAGACGAGCGCCGCCGTACCCAGGATCGAGGGGCTCAGCTTCGAAGGATCGATCTCGCCGCGCTTGAGCGCCTCGGACTTCTCGATGAAGACGCCTTCGTTGTTGAGCAGATCCAGCGAGAGATAGCCGTCGTCCTGAAAGATGCGCCACTTGCGTTCTTTCTTGAGCGAGACGCGGCTGGCGGTCACGTTCGCGACGCAACCATTCGGAAACTCCAGGCGCGCGTTGGCCACGTCTTCGGTGGTCGAAAAGACCGGCGTGCCGGCGGCGCGGATTTCGGACGGCTCTTCGCCGGCCAGCATCACCGCGAGGTCGATATCGTGGATCATCAGGTCCAGCGTCACGCCGACATCGGTGCTTCGAAACGGATAGGGCGAGATGCGCGCGGCCTCGATGAAGCGCGGGCGCCTGAAGTACGGCGCGGCGGCGCGGACGATCGGATTGAAGCGTTCGACGTGCCCGACCTGGAGCAGCGCGCCGCTCTTCGCGGCCAGCGCGCACAGTTCTTCGGCTTCGGCGACGGTCTTCGCCAGCGGCTTTTCGATCAGGCAAGGTACGCCCCGTTCGAGAAAGTACCCGCCCACCGCGCGGTGGTAGGTCGTCGGTACGACCACCGAGACGGCGTCGACGCGGCCTTCGAGTTGGCGGTAGTCGGAGAAGAACGGAACCTTCAGCTTCTTCGCGAAGGCTTCGGAGTCCGGCGTCACGTCGCACAGCGCCGCCAGTTCCAGGCCAGAGCCTTTGGCTTTGGCGAAGCGAGCGTGAATCTCGGCGTGAATCTTGCCCAGGTGGCCGAGCCCGACGACGGCGATGCGCAGCGGCATGAAGCGGTCGTCCCTTCCGTTTGGACGTTCCCGTCGCGGCTACAGCTTCCCGGACTCGCGCAGGCGGTTCAGCACCGCCAATTGCCCGAGATGGTAATGCCCGTGCCCGACCTGATGCGAAATCGCGTGCGCCGCCGTCGGCAGCCAGCGCCGCTCCACCACAGACGGCTGGCCCAAATCCACCGGGTTCATCGACTGCAGCACGCGCAGGACTTCCGCATGCACGCGGTCGAATTCCGTCCGCACTTCGTCGAACGGCGGATACTGCTCAGGCGGTAGCTTTTCGCTGGTGAAGTCGAAGAGCGCATCCCACTCGCGTTTGCGCGCCGACTGTCCGCGCGGCACCTCGAGGATCAGGTAATCCTCGGCCCAAGCCATGTGTCCGGTCAGCCAGACGGCATGATTGATGTTGGGCGCCGGGCGGCGCACCGCGGAAGAAGCATCGAAACCCAGCAGCAGCTCGCGCCAGTTGCGGCCGATGATCTCCACCTCGGCCCGGAAGTAGGACAATACGTCCATGCGCGCTCCCCGGGCCGCCGGAAGTCGGCTACTCCGTTTTAGCTGCGTCCGTTTTGGCTTCGGTCTTGGCCTCGGTCTTGGCCTCGGTCTTGGCTTCGGTCTTGGCTTCGGTCTTGGCTTCGGCCGATTTCGCTTCGGACTTGCTTTCACCGGTCTTGGCTTCGCCGGTTTTGGCCGCGGGCTCTTCGGGCTTGGGCACGGGCAGCTTGGTGTACACCTCGTACGTGTGGCTGCGCTTGTTCAAGGTTTGGATGCCTAGGATCTTGGGCGGGTCCACAGGCTTATCGCCGGCGGTCTTTACGGCGGCGAGTTTCTCCATCACGTCCTGGCCTTCGAGCACCTTGCCGAAGACGGTGTGCTTCCCGTCCAGCGCACGGTTCCCGCCCACGCTCTTGTTGATGTTGAAGAAGAACTGGCTGCCGTTGGTGTTGGGCCCGGCATTGGCCATGGCCAGGGTGCCGTATTCGTTCTTGTGGGGGTTCTCGGTAAACTCGTCCGGAATAAAGTAGCCCGGGTTGCCCTTGCCGGTCCCCTCGGGGCAGCCGCCTTGAATGCAGAAATTGGGGATGATGCGGTGGAAGACGAGTTTGTCGTAATAGCCGCGTTCGGCGAGCACGATGAAGTTCGCTACCGTGTTGGGCGCGGCGTCCTCGAAGAGTTCGATCTTGATCTCGCCCAGCGAGGTCTTGACCAGCATCTTCGGGTTGTCTTCCTTCGCCTGCGGCTGGTACGGCAGCGCCGGACCCGTGCCCTTGGGCGCGTCGCCGCACCCGGCCAACGCCGCCAGCGCCAGCACGACGCCGATTCCCGCTCCGATTCGCGCCTGACCGTTCAGCACCTTCTTACTCCTCGATCTTTTTGACCGTATACGCGTGAGGGCGCTTCCATACGACCTCGACCGCTTCCAGCGTTTCGCCGGCCTGCAACGTGTCCACCACATCCATGCCGCGGAAGACCACGCCGAAGACCGTATGTTTCCCGTCCAGCCACGCCGCGTCCACCTGCGTCACGAAAAACTGGCTGCCGTTGCTGTCCGGTCCGGCATTGGCCATGGCCAGCACACCGCGGCGCACCGGGTGGCTCGAAAGATCCTCGCGGTACTTGTACCCCTGCTTCTCGTACAGCGCCTGGACCGTCAGGCTCGCCGCGGGCTCTTTGGGCGGCTTCTGCTTCAGCTTCTGCGCCCATTCGCGGACCGTGAGCTTATCCAGCCCCAGGCTTGCCGCGCTTACCTCGTCGGCGATGCGATATCCCGGTCCGCCCAAACCCGTCCCCGTCGGATCGCCGCCCTGCGCCATGAACTGCTCGATCACGCGGTGGAACGCGAGCTTGTCGTAAAAATGGCGCTCGGCCAGCGCGATAAAGTTCGCCACCGTGTTCGGCGCGTGGTCTTCCAGCAACACCGCCCAGATCTCGCCGCGTTTCAGACGCAGCACGACGACGGGCAGGTTGGTCTGCAGCGCCGGGCGTTCGAGCAGTTTGCGCGCGGCCTCGGCCTGAGCCGCGTCGGGGCCCTGCGCCATGGCTTCCACCGCCGCGCGCGCCGCCGGACCGTAGCGCAGCACGCCATCGGTGCCTTCCAGCCGTTCGCGTAGATTCGAACTGTTGATCCGCGCGAGCTGAGCCTTGAGATCCTGCGCGTCGGATTCCGAAAGCTTCAGCGCGTCCAGCGCCGAGCCGGCGGGTTCTTCCGCGCGTACCGCGCAGACCAGCAGCGCCGCGCACAGCAGCATTCGCGCCGCGCGCATCATTCCGCTTCGTCCTCGTCCATCTCCGCGCCGTCGGGCGGCCGGAACGAGAGATCCCCGTCGCGCTCGGACGGCGGTACGATCTGCCGTTCGGCTTCCAGGGCGCGCCCGTTCTTGCCCGCGTCGCTGCGCTTCACGAAGCGCACGAACTCGGCCACCACGGGGTGCTGCGTGTAGCCTTCGCGTTCGATCTCGGCGTACGCTTCGGCGCGGCTGCCCTTGTCGCGCACCAGCAGCCGGAACGCCGACTTGAGCGCCGCCACCGGTTCGCCCGTGATCCCGCGCCGGCGCAGCCCTTCGAGGTTCAGTCCGCGAATCCGCGCCGGATGCCCTTCGGCCAGCGTGTGCGGCGGCACGTCGATGCTCAACCGCGCGCTCCCGCCCACGAAGCTCCCGCGCCCGATCGTCACGAAGTGGTGGATTGCGCACAGTCCGCTGATCCGCGCGCCTTCCTGAACATGCACGTGCCCGGCCAGTTGGGACGCGTTGGCGACGATGATCTGGTCGGCGAGGATGCAATCGTGAGCGATATGCGCGTACGCCATGATCAGGCAGTTCTTCCCGATCGCCGTGCGCCCGCCGCCCAGCGCCGTGCCGGGATGCAGCGTCGCGCATTCGCGCACGATCGTGCCCGCGCCGATCTCCAGCGTCGTCGGCTCGCCCTTGTACTTTAGATCTTGCGGCACGCAGCCCAGCACCGCGCCGGGGAAAACCTGTACGCCTTCGCCCAGCGTCGTATGGCCGGTCACGGTGGCGTGGTTGTGAATCGTCACGCCCGCGCCGAGGACCGCGTGCGGACCGATTACGGCATACGGGCCCACCTGCACGCCGTCGCCCAGGCGCGCTTGCGGATCGATCACCGCCGTCGGATGAACCTCGACGCTCACGTCACGCCCCCGAAGCCGCCGCGCCTTCTTTGGGCGGCATCTGCACCATGAACTTCATCACCGCTTCGGCGGCCAGTTCGCCGTCCACCAGCGCCCGCGTATTGAAGCGCCCGAACGGCGGGCGGATGCGGTCGACTTCGCACTCCAGCCGCAACTGGTCGCCCGGCACCACCGGCCGCCGGAACGCCACCTTATCCATGCCCGCGAAGAAGATCAGCCGGCCTTCGGCTTTCAGTTCTTTCAGGACCATCACCGCGCCGGCTTGCGCGAGCGCCTCCAGGATCAGCACGCCCGGCATGATCGGCTGGCCTGGAAAATGCCCCGGCACCCACGGTTCGGTAGCCGTCACGTTCTTCAATCCCACGACGCCCTTCCCGGGCTCGTAGGAAACGATCTTATCCACCAATAGGAACGGGTAGCGGTGCGGCAGAATCGCCTGGATCGCCTTGAGGTCCAGTTCCATACCCGCGCCTTTCGCTTCGTTGCGCGCCAGTTCCGCGGCCAGCATGCGGTTGAGCTTATGTCCCGAACGCGAAGCTCGAATGCGCCCGCGCACCGGACGGCCCAACACGTACAGATCGCCAAGCAAGTCCAGCATCTTATGCCGGACCGGCTCGTCGGGAAAGCGCAGGGTGTTCTCCAGCACTTCCGCTCCGTCCAGGACCAGCGTATTCTGCGTTGTCGCGCCCTTCCCGAAGCCCGCCGCGCGCAAGGCCTCGGCTTCCCGGCGCAAACAGAACGTCCGCGCCGGCGCCAGCTC
This sequence comes from Planctomycetota bacterium, assembly GCA_045863855.1. Classification (GTDB taxonomy): domain Bacteria; phylum Planctomycetota; class SZUA-567; order H5-PLA8; family H5-PLA8; genus H5-PLA8. The sequence continues at coordinate 8,367 of BTVV01000039.1, forward strand.
TTTCAGAAAGCTCTCCGGCGTCACGTCCAGTTCGTACGTCCCTTGAGCCAGCGGCGCATCGGGGTAATGCAGCGTGTAGGTCAGGTGCAGGCCGTTGGCGAGCGGTTCGACGGTCAGTTCGGCTTCGCCTTCGCTCACCCGCACCGTTTCGCGCGGAGCCACCGGCCCTAGCGGCTTCCCCTCCACCTTCTTCAAGCCCGCCTTCAGCAGCGCTTCTGCAAACGGCAGCGCGCTCCCGTCCATTCCCGGCGCTTCCGGCCCGTTCAGCTCGACGAGCAGGTCCGTGACGCCCAAGCCCGCGCACGCGGCGAGCAGGTGTTCGACGGTATGCACTTCGGCGTCGCCGCGCTTTAAGGTGGTGCGCATCGGCAAGCCGTCCTGCCAGACATCCTGCAAGCCGATCCGCGGCGCGCCCGCCAGATCCGTGCGCACAAAGACGATCCCCGTCCCCGCCTCGGCCGGCTTAAAATTTACCCGCACCGTGGCCCCGCTATGCAGGCCCACGCCTTCCAATGCGGCCGCTTGGGAGATGCTTTGACGCACGACGCTGCTCACGCCCGGGAGTTCCTTTGGCGCCTGGTGGGATGGCTTCCCAAAGGGACCAGCTTACCCAATCGCCGGGCGGACGCAAACGCCGCAGGGCAGCCGAGTTCTGCGCTGGGTGAGCCCCTGCTTAGCCCTAAAATGGGGAACTACAGGCCATCGCGCCGGGAGCCGACCTATGGACCTCTCCGAAGACCAGAAATTACGTTACGCCGAACTGCTCCTCTCGAGCAGCAAGATCGATGCGATCAAAGCCTGCCGCGAAGAGAACAACGTGAGCCTCACCGACGCCAAGCAAGCGATCGACGGCCTGGAAGCCACCATGCGCGCGGAGGGCCGGCTTACCGAAAAGTCGGGCTGCTTAGGAATGCTGCTGATGACAGTCGGCACTCTCTTATCCACGATAGCGAACTGATGCAGCGGCAGCAGACTTGGTGCTATACGCATCTAAGTTACCTTCTAATTTGCAGAACTTACTTTCGCGCATTGGTGTAATTCGAACTAGGGGAAGCCGGTATTCTCTGAAAATAACGGTAAGGTGTTTACCGGTAAGACCTGCGTAGTGAATGCCGAGACAGGCCGGGCGTCTTCCCCAGGTAAGTTCGTGTAGCTGGATTTGACCCTTGCAAGGGAGTTTTGCCCATGCTTCGAACGATTTGCGCGGTTCTCGCCGCCCTCGTCTTCAGCCAGCCCGTGCAAGCCGCCGATGATTTCGTCTGGTGGGAAGGCGAACAGCCCAGCGAGACGAACTTTCCGAAGGAAACGCCCTTCAGCGCCAGTACGTTTCCTGAAAAGCGCACGGCCGTTCTTTCCGGTGGCGACTGGCTCTGCAACGCCGACCCGCGCAAGCCGGGCGAAGCCGAGGCGTTCGCGAAGTACAAAGTCAACGTGCCCAAAGACGGCGCCTACCATTTCTGGACGCGCAAATTCTGGAAGCACGGCCCCTTCAAGTGGCGTTTCGGAACGCAGGACTGGCAGGAATGCGGGAAAGACTGCGCGCTGGCCGACAGCGCCGAGATCCGCCTGCATCTGGGCGCGAATTGGGTGTACCTCGGCGAAGTGAAACTCACGGCTGGCGAACAGCTCTGCGAGATCGTGCTCCTGGCCGGCGAGAATCAGGGCAAGACCGCCTGCTTCGACTGCTTCCTGCTCATCCCCGGCGTCTTCACGCCGCGCGGGAAGCTCAAGCCCGGCCAGACCTCGGGCCTCGCGATGGACGGCTATTTCGCGTTCGAGCCGGCCAACGATGCGTTCGAAAGCTCGGCGCTCTTCGATCTGCGCGAAATGAACGAAAAAGCGTCCGGCGCGGACGGGCACGTGAGGATCAAAGGGCTCGATTTCATCGACGGTAAAGGCCAGCCCTTGAAGTTCTGGTCGGTTCAGGCCGGCATCGATATGGACGATTCGGGCCTCGAATACATGGCCCGCCGCCTGGCGAAGAACGGTGTGAACCACATCCGCGTCGAAGCGAAGATCGCCGAACTGGGCAACGCCGACCCTTCCGCGTACGACGCCAAGCACCTCGACCGTATCCACAAGGCCGCCGCGGCTTTCAAGAAGAACGGCATTTACCTGTACCTCGGCCACGTCTGGTGGGGCAATTGGGCGCCCAGCGGAGCTTGGGGCCTGGAAGGCTACGACGGCAAGAAAGCCGGGCACGCCATCGTGATGTTCGATCCCAAGATGGAAGGGATCTATCGCGGCTGGCTCAAGACCATGCTCACCGCCAAGAACCCCTACACCGGGCTGGCGCTGAAGGACGATCCGGTCCTCGCCACGTTCGAGATCCAAAACGAAGACAGCTTCCTTTTCTGGACCTTCCCCAAGACGCTCGCCCCGGCCGCCGCCAAGATGCTGGGCAAGCAGTACGGCGACTGGTTGGTCAAAAAGCACGGCAGCTTGGCCAAGACGCTGGACGCTTGGGGCGGCGCGAAGGATCCAGGCGACGACACGGCCGCCGGCGTGATGGGCTTCCTCAATCCGTGGCATATGACGACCGACGGCATCGCGAAGACGCCGAACATGAACAAGCGCGGGAGCGACCAGCTCCAGTTTCTCACCGAAACCCAGCGCGCCTTCTACGACCGCACGGTGAAGTACATCAAGGAGGAACTCGGCGCGAAGTGTCTGGTGAGCTGCAGCAACTGGACCACCGCCGACGGACGGATCATGGACGCGCTGGAACGCTACAGCTACCTGGCCGGCGACGTCGTCTGCCGCAACAGCTACTTCGGGCCCGAATACCACAGCAAGCGCAAGCGCTTCTACGCCGTCGATAAGGACGAAGTCTTCTCCAGCCGCAGCGGGTTGACGATGCCCGACAACCTGCCGATCCAGCTCAATCAGATCGACGGCCGCCCGCACATGGTCACCGAGATCAACTGGGAACGGCCCAATCGCTTCCGCTGCGAATTCCCCTTCCTGGCCTGCGGCTACGGAGCGATGCAGGGCATGGACGGCTGGAACTTCTTCGCGCTCGGCAACGCGCAGTGGGAATCTTCGCCCGCCGTCTGGAGCCTGATGAACCCGTCGCTCTTCGGCATGTTCCCCGCTTGTTCCATCGCCTTCCGCCGCGGCGATATCAAGGAAGCCGAGACGGTCGTCCACCAGGCGCTCGATCTGAACGAACAGTACGCCTACAAGGGCTTGGCGCTCAAGCAGGCCCACGGCTTCGACGAACTGCGCAAGAAAGACATCCCCGCCGGCGGCGTGATGGAAGGCAAAGACATCGGCGCCGTCGATCCGCTGGCCTTTTACGTCGGGCGCTGCGTCTTCGATACGCTAGGCGACAAATCGAAGAACAAGATTGTCGATCTGAGCAAGTACATCGACCGCGAGAAGAAACTCGTGAAGTCGGTCACGAACGAACTGGCCTGGGATTTCGCAACCGGCGTCGCGACCATCGATACGCCGCGCGCGCAAGGGGTTTGCGGATTCCTGGGCAAGAAGGGCAAGCTCGACTTGGGCGACGTGACGATCGAATCGAGCAACGAGTACGGGATGGTCTTCGCGGTGGCGCTCGACGGCCAGCCGCTCAAGCAGTCCAAGAAGGTGCTGCTCCAGGCGGTGACCGAAGATTGCCTCTACGGCTGGCAGGTCGAACCGCAAGAGAAGGGCGACAAGATCGTGGCGCTGGGCGGGTATCCGCTCAACGTGAAGAAGATCCAGGCCAAGGTCACCTTCAAGCAGCCCGGCGCGCTGAAAGAAGCGCTGATTCTGGACGGCAACGCCTACGACACCGGCAAGAAGGCCGTCACCAGCAGCGCCGGAGGCGCGCTGACGGTCACCCTGCCCGAAGACGCGCTGTATACGATCGTGCGGTAAGGGGAATGGAGGTCAATTTTCTGACCAGTAAATATCCTGCAAGATGACGCCTATTTCATCTTTCGGCATACAGTCCGGCTGATTCGGCACGAATTCTACGCCGGTGGGCGTGCCACCCGTTTTCTGCAGGGCACGTAAGGTTTGTACGAGGCGGTTTAAGAGCAGCGAAGCATTCTCTCCTCCGGATTGGGACCAAGATAACGTCAGGCGAGTGGGACGCAGTTCTTGCAGTCGAGGTATGGCTTGAAGCAATGCCCTAGAATGGTCTGAGCTTGAGATCGTCCAAAATTCCACCCGCGTTGCTTCCTGAAATTCTTCATCGATTTGAATTACCATCCTGAAGCGGCCTTCGGGTGTGGTTTGGAGGTATGCATTTACGTCTTTCTTTGCGATGCCTCTAGGGGAGCCCGGTTGCGGGCCCGGAATAACTAACCAACCATGCCTACCCAAATAAGCTTTCCATTTATTTGGAAGAGCTTGCGTATCGACTAGGTCCTTCCCCAATGCGGCGGCGGAAACAGTGCGGCACACGTAGACATCATGCTTCGATTTCAATCTATTTAAGTCATGTAGTGGATAGCGCAGATCTACTTCTCCCTGCGCATCCAAGCTAAATGGTTCGAATGAAGCTAACCTATTTCCCTTAGGTTGAGACCACTCAACATAACCTGGGTTTAGAGCCACGAGGAGGAAGGCTGAACTTGCTACGCATAGAACTATGCCAAGTACTTTCCTGGACATGCTTTCGCCCTACTGGGTTTGCCGACCCATTGTAGGAACGGTCAAACGAGATACACCTTTCGAGGTTTGTAACCTGGCTTGCTACTTTCCCGTGCCCCACACGCCCGCCGGATTGCGGACCGTCGTGCCCTCCGTCAGGTTCTCGCCGTCGGCAAGCACCCAACGCCCCGCGCGCAAAACTTCGGCGCGGAAGCGGCCTTTCAAGCTGAAGACCGAAGCATCCGTAAACGTGAAGTGCAGGTGTGGCATCCCGCTCGCGCCGCTGTTTCCCACCTTTGCCAGCGTCTGCCCTGGCTTCACCGTATCGCCCACCTTCACCGTCAGCGATCCCTGCATCAGATGCGCGTAGAATCCGCTGATGCCCGCTCCGTAATCGACGCTCAGGTAGTTGGCGTTGTCGAACCCGCCGCTCTGGCCGGGCGCGGCATCGGGCTGGTTGTCGAGCGCCTGGCGCACCACTCCGTCGGCTTGCGCGACGATGGGCTGGCCCCAGGCGAAATAGTCTTCGTTGCGAGCGCCCGAGCCGGCGAAGAGGCGCCCGTTCTTCTGAACCACCAGGTCGAACGCGTACGCCGCTCCGGCCTTGATGCGATGGTGGCCCGTGCGATCCGGCGCCACGAACCATTCGCCTTCCAAGGGCAGCGGAAAGCAGTAGTTCGATTGCCGCTTGTCGGCATGCGGCAGCCAGCGGTCCAGCAGCGGGCGGTAACCCGGATCCATGAAGCTCCTGAATTCGTTCAGCATCCGGCGCAGTTCGAACTCCGCGCAAACCGAGAGCTTCTGTTGTTCGCACCAGGCGATGAGCTGCAGGCGACCGCCGCGGTCCGCGGCTTCCGCCGAACGCTTGAGGTATTCGGTGTGCGCCTCGCGCCAAGGCTCGACCTGCCATACCACCAAATCGGGATCGGGATAGTGCGGCAGCGGCGGCTGTCCGGCCTCGGCCTTCACCGGCGCCGGCATGACGTTGGCGGCGTGCGGAAGCGGAAGCACCAGACTCGCGGTTTCCAACGTCTTGCGCCACGGACAGGCCGCTTCGCGTTCTTCGAAGGTCCGGTCGAGCACAAAGGTCCAAGTGGGCGGGCTGGCTTCGGGCGTAGCGGCCCGAACCGTTCCTTGGAAGGCCACCCACCCCGCCAAGGCGATCCCCAGCAGGACCCGAATGCGCAGGTCGATCATGCACTTGGGACGTGAACGGAGCTTGGCCGATTAGCCGCGTTGAGCGGGTACGTCGATGACAGGATTCGTCATGGGGCTGGAAATGCGACAGCAAGACAACGCTTCACGGCCCTTGCTTCGTGTCCTGTGTAATCCCGCAGAGAAGTCATAACATATTATAAATAAACAACTTATACGCAAGCACGAAGGGGGTAAAAGTTCCATTTAGGAAGTGGCCAACGCTTTGCACCTTGTGTTGTTATAGTTCGGTGGTGGCAATCCGCGGACCCGGCGAACTATCCCTAAAGGAATCGGCGAACGTGAACCAACCCGCGCCCGAATCCCGCCCCCGCATCCTCGTCGTGGACGACGATGCTCGTACGCGACGGCTTTTTAAGGATACGTTCAAGAAGGCCGGTTGGGAGGTGGAAGAGGCCGTCAACGGCAGCGAAGCGCTGATTCGCGCGCGGCAGGTTCGCTTCGACCTGATTACCCTCGATCTCATGATGCCCGGATTCTCGGGCCAGGATGTTCATTACCTGCTTTCCCGCAACATCGGGTACGGCGAACGCGAAGGCCACGGCCAGCCGCGCCGAGTGCCGCCGATTCTGATCGTCTCGGGCCAGTTCGACACCGTGCCCATGGAGATGCTTTACGGCGAAGGGGTCGTTGGAGTCGTCGGCAAGCCCGTCGATCTGAACCTCCTCGTCAGCCTCGTGCGCCAGCAGCTGGAACAGCGTCCCACGCCGCCCCAACTGAGCGCTCAAGCGGCCTCCCCGGCCCCCGTCGCGTAGCCGAATCTTCTCCTTTACAGCCCGCCCTGCCGCGCCAAGCTTAATTTCTCCATTTCAAGGCCACACTTACCCGCGCGCCGGCCTAGGCCGGCAGGAGGACGCTACGCCATGCAGATGAAACTGGGCTTCATCGCTCATAACGATCCCGAGAACGTCGAAAAGGATTGCCTCTTCGCCAAAGAGAACGGCTACGAAGGGCTGGAGTACAACCACTGGGGCAGCATCAAAGATCTCGACGAAAATACAGTCAAGCAGCTCGCGAAGATCCAGCAGAAGCACGGCATCCGCTGCAGCATGTTCGGCGTCTGGGGCTGGAACCATCTTTCGACCGACAAGGCGACCCGCAAGGAGGCGCTCGCGATGCTCGACAAGGGCATCAAGTGCGCGCAGATACTGGGCGCGGATGTCTTCACCACCGGCGGCGGCGAGATACCGCACGAGCCGATCGGAACGAAGGTCAACGAATTCGTCAAGGTCTTCGCGCCGTACCTCAAGAAGATGGAGAAAGCCAAGCTCGTCCCGTGCTTCTACGCGGTCCACGGCAACAGCTTCTTCGACGGCCTCGCCGCGTACGAACGCGTCTGGGAACGGCTTCCGCAGATCCGGATCAAGTTCGACCCGGCCAACTGGATGCATCACGGCGACGACTATCTGGAAATCCTGGAGCGCTACGGCAACAAGATCGGGCACATCCACATCAAGGAGCACCTGTACCGCGGCAACCATCGCGTCGCCAGCCAGCCCGCCGCGGGCATGGGCGACGTGCAGTGGGGTAAGGTCTTCGCGTTCCTGTACGAACACGATTACAAGGGCTGGCTCTCCGTCGAACCGCACGGCTCCAAGTGGGGCCGCGGCGAACTGCGCCTCAAGATGCTGAAGCTGACCAAACAGTATCTGCAGCCGTTTCTGGTCTGAACCCCGGCGCTTCGGGCGGCCTCGCCGGAGAAATCGGGTGAGGCCGCCTTTTTTTTGCCCTGCCCGCCCCGATATCCCAACCGCGCTTGCCGAGACGGCGCGTCTGCGCATAATCGCCCCGCTCATGATACTCGTCACCGGCGCCACCGGGTTCCTGGGGAACCACGTCGCGCGGGCGTTGCTCGCGAAAGGCGAAGCCGTCCGCGTTACCGTCCGCCCCAGCAGTCCCCTCAAACTGCTCGAAGACCTGACCGGCATCGAGAAGGTCGAAGCCGATCTGCGCGACAAGGCCTCGCTCGAGCGCGCGGTGAAGGGCTGCAGCATGCTCTTTCATGTCGCCGCCGATTACCGCTTCGACGTGGCCGACCCCGACGAGATGTACAAGAGCAACGTGGAAGGGACGCGCAACCTGCTCGAAGCCGCCGGCGCGGCCGGTGTCGCGCGCATCGTCTACACCAGCACCGTCGGCTGCATCGGGCTGCCCGAGAGCGGCGCGCTGGGCACCGAAGAGACGCCCGTCAGCCTCGAGAAGATGGTCGGCACGTACAAGCGGACGAAGTTCCAGGCCGAACTCGTCGCGCTGGAACTTTCCAAGCGGCTCCCGATCGTCGTCGTAAACCCCACCGCCCCCGTCGGCGAACGCGACGTCAAGCCCACGCCCACCGGCGACATGATCGTCCGCTTCCTGCGCCGCAAGATGCCCGCCGTCATCGACACCGGCTTGAACCTGATCGACGTGCGCGATTGCGCCGACGGACACCTGCGCGCGGCCGAACGAGGGCGCACGGGGCAGCGCTACATTCTGGGCTGCCGCAACCAGACGCTGCTCGATATCTGCCAGTCGCTGGGCCGGATCACCGGGCTCAAGCCGCCGAGCGTCACGATGCCGTGGTTCGTCGCGTATCTCGCCGGGTTCTTCGACACCAAGATCAGCCTCCTGCGCGGCAAGACGCCTTCCATCAGCCTCGAGAGCGTGCGCATGGCCAAGAAGCGCATGTTCGTCGACGGCTCCAAGGCCGTGCGAGAATTGGCGCTCCCGCAAACCCCGCCCGAAGAAGCGCTCTCCCGAGCCGTGCAGTGGTTCCGCGCCAACGGCTACGCGTAAGGCGAGGGCTCGGGTAGACTGAGCAGCGCTGGCCCGTACGGAGCATGCGCCGCATGTACGACAACCCCTACGGGCTTACGCCGGAAGACCTGCAATCGGCGTGGGATCAGAGTAAAGACGTCCTGATTCCGATGATCCTGGCGGTCGTAGTCGGCCTGTTCCTGATCCTGCTGCTCCATATCCTCTTCAGTTACGTGCTCTATCTATGTTACGAAAGCATCCCGCGAGCGAACCGCAAGCACGAGAGCTGGGAAGCCTTCATGCTGCTCGTACCGCTGGCCGGTTACGTCTGGAATTTCTTCGTCTACCCCGATCTGGCGCGCGGCTTTCGCTCGTACCGCGAGGAACTGAAGCTGCCCGCCGCGGGAGACTGCGGCGAAGCGGTGGGCCGGACGTACGCGGTCTGCTCGATTTGCGCCATCATCCCGGTGGTGGGTTTGCTCTTCGCTCTGGTCGCGATGGTGCTGCAGCTCGTGTACCTCAACCGCGTCTGGAACCTGCGCAAAGAAGTTCAAGCCGCGAACCGGACCGAGGTTCAGCCGCTGGTCTGACGGCCGGGTTCCAGCGCCTTCGTTTCTGCCTTCAACTCATGAATTCGGGCCGCGCGCGCCGCGCTTGGTGGTATATTGGCTGCGCTTTGCTTTAACGGTCAGGAGGACACGCCGGCACCATGGGTGCACCCGGACGGGCGTTGGAAGTGCGTGAGGTTCGGAAGCGCTTTGGCGCCGTGGACGTTCTGCGCGGCGTGACGCTCTCGGCCGATCCGGGAACGTTTCTGACGCTCCTGGGCCCCAGCGGCTGCGGCAAAACGACCTTGCTGCGCATCGTCGCCGGCTTGGAGCTGGCCGACAGCGGCTCGGTGACGCTCGGAGGCGAAGATCTGCTCGCCAAGCCCGCGCAGCAGCGCCCGGTGAATACGGTCTTTCAGCAGTACGCGCTCTTTCCCCACCTCACCGTCGCCGACAACGTGGCCTTTGGCTTGCGCGCGCGGCGCTTTCCGGAAGCGGACGTGGCGCGCAAGGTGGGCGAAGCCCTGGAGCTGTTGCAGCTCGGCGAGCTCGCCGCGCGGCTGCCCGCGAAGCTCTCCGGCGGGCAGAAGCAGCGCGTGGCGCTGGCGCGCGCGCTGGTCAACGAGCCCGATATTCTCCTGCTCGACGAACCCATGTCCGCGCTCGATGCGAAGCTCCGCGCGCAAGTCCAGCTCGAACTGCGCCGCTTGCAGCGCCGCATCGGGCGCACGTTCGTCCTCGTCACGCACGATCAGGACGAAGCGCTCACCGTCAGCGACCGGATTCTCGTCATGCGCGAGGGCTGCATCGAACAGGCCGGCGCGCCCGAGGACGTCTACGCGCGCCCGCGCACGCGCTTCGTCGCCGAATTCCTGGGCGCCGCGAACCTGATCGAAGCCACGCGCGACGGCGGCGCTTGCGAAACCGCGCTGGGCCGCCTGGAGCCGGCCGAGAAGCCCGCCTGGACGCGCGGCTGCCTTTGCATCCGGCCGGAAAAGCTCGAACTCTCCGCCACGCGCCCCGAAGGGACCAACACGATCGAAGCCACGCTCGAAGAAGTCGTCTACCGCGGCGATCACGTCGAGGTTTTCCTCGGCGCTTCCGGGCTGCGCGCACGCGCGCCGGCCTTGAACGGTCTGGTGCGCGGCGCGCGCGTCTGGGTTCGCCTCCCGGCCGCGCACCTGATGGCGCTGGAGGCGTAGCGTGTCCGAGCGCGAACTTCCCGGCCTGCCGACGGCCGCGCTCAAGAACCGCGACGGAGCGCTAGGCGCTCGCGTCGTCTGGCTGGGCGAACTGGTTTCGCGCCGGCGCCTCTTTGCGCGCGGCGGAGCGCTGATGGGCGGCGGTATGGGCCTGATCCTCGCGCTCGTCGCCTTGCCGATGCTGGCGCTCGTCGCGCTTGCCTTCGCCACGCGCGGCACGCACGGCGAGATCGAATGGTCCCTCACGTTGAATAACCTGAAGCGCCTGTTCGGCTACGGACTCCTGGGCTGGTCGCCCGATATCCTTTGGATACTCGCGCGCAGCATTCTGGTGGCCGCCGTGACGACCGTGCTCTGTGTGGCGTTCGCCTTCCCGCTCGCATTTTTCGTGGCCTCGCGCCCGCCCGCGCGGCGCTACGCGTGGCTCGCCCTGATCGTCGTGCCCATGCTCACCAACGTGGTGATCCGCGCCTACGCCTGGTTCCCGCTGCTGGGGATGCACTCTCCGCTCACGAAGTTCGCGCAGACCTTGGGCTTCCTCGCGGCCGACGAAGCCCTCTATCCCAGCGCGCTCGCGGTGTACCTCGGCCAGACGGCGATCAACCTGCCCTTCGCGGTGCTCCCGCTGTATGCGGCGGTCGAACGTCTCGATCCGGCGCTGATCGACGCCGCGCGCGATCTGTACGCTTCGCGCTGGGGGATCTTCCGCCACGCGATTCTGCCCCAGGTCCGCGCGGCGCTGGCCGTGGCCATCGTGCTCACGTTCGTGCCCGCGCTGGGCGCGTTCGTGGTGCCCGATCTGCTCGGCGGCGCGCGAGGGATGCTGTTGGGCAACCTGCTGCAGCAGCAATTCTTCACGGCGCGAAACTGGCCCTACGGCGCGGCGATCAGCCTGATGCTCGTCGCGTGCAGCGTCGTGGCGCTGTGGTACTACGGCCGGGCGCAGGCGCAGGAGGCCGCGCGATGAGAACGCTGCCGCGCTGGGTGTACGTGCCGGTGCTCTTCGCGCTCGCGCTGCTGTACGTGCCGCTCCTGGCCGTCGCGGTGCAGTCGGTAAACGCTTCGCGCTTCGGGACGAGTTGGCAGGGCTTCACCTGGAACTGGTACGGTAAGCTCTTCGCGCACGAAGCCATCGGAGCGGCGGCGAAGAATACGCTTCTGGTGGCCTGCATCTCGACGGCGGTCTCGACGGTGCTGGGAACCGGCCTCGCGCTGGGCCTCGACCGCATCCCTTGGCCGGGGCGCGTGCGCCGCGGCTTGGACATCCTGCTGCACCTGCCGGTGATCACGCCCGATATTCTCTTTGCCGCCGCGCTGGTCGTCGCGTTCGGGGTGCTGCGGCAAGCCTCGAGCCTCTTCGATCCCGGCCTCGTCCCGATGATCCTGGGGCATATCGCCTTCCAGGTCGCCTTCGTCGCGCTGGTGGTCCGTGCGCGCCTGGCCACGCTGGAACCCGAACTCTTCGAGGCCGCGCGCGATCTGTACGCGGGCAAGCGCTACCTCTTTTGGCACGTCACGCTGCCCCTGCTGCTGCCCGCCGTCGCCGGCGGCGCGCTGCTGGCTTTTACGCTCTCGCTCGACGACTTCATCATCAGCTTCTTCACGACGGGCTCGGGATCGGATACGCTGCCGATCTACATTTACGGATCGCTTAGGCGCGGCTTGAGTCCCGAGATTCACGCGCTCAGCACGCTCATGGTGCTCGCCACCGTCGCGCTGGTGCTGGGCGTCGAACGGCTCAACCGGACGCGGGAGGTTACCTGATATGACACGCATGCGGATGCAGGCGGCGGCTTGGGTCGGCTTCGCTTTGATGCTCCTGGCCGGCTGCAGCGCCGGAAGCAAGAACATGGGGACGAGCAACACGCCCCAAGGCGGCGGAACCGGCGCCGCGCCGAAGGTGGTGCGCGTCTTTATCTGGTCCGACTACCACAGCCCCGAGGCGCTCGCCGAATTCGAGAAGAAGACGGGGCTCAAGGTCGAGTTCAGCCACTTCGAATCGAACGAGCAGATGCTCGCCAAGCTCCAGCAGCCGGGCGGCGATGGGCTGTACGACATCGTGGTGCCTTCGGCGCACGTGGTCGAGAGCTTGGTCAAGCTGGATCTCGTCCAGCCGCTCGATCCTAAAAAGCTTGCCAATCTGGGTAACCTCGCGCCCAAATTCAAAGACCCCAGCTACGACAAGGGAAACAAGTACACGGTCCCCTATTTCTGGGGCAGCACGGGCATCCTGTACCGCAAGGACAAGCTCAAAGAGTTGCCGGCGACGTGGGCCACCGTCTTTAAGGATCCGCCCGGAACCTTCGTGATGCTCGACGAGATGCGCGACATGTTGGGCGCGGCGCTGGTGTATCAGGGCGAATCCGTGAACTGCAAGGACGTGGAGAAGCTGAAGAAGGCGGCCGAACTGGTCACGCAGGCCAAGAAGCATCCCAAGTTCCGCTTTTTTGCAGGAGGCCCCGACGGCCAGAAGAAGGTGCTGGCCGGCGAAGTGGATTTCGCGGTGGTCTGGAACGGCGAAGGCGTGCGCGCCATGAGCGAAGACGCGGGCGTCGATTTCTTCATCCCCGGCGAAGGCTCTCCGCTGTGGGTGGACAACTTGACCATTCCCAAGCACGCTCCGAATCCGGACGGCGCCCATAAGCTGATCGACTTCTGGCTGGACGGAAAGATCGCCGCGCAGCAGGCCAACGAACTGCGCTACGGCTCGCCCGTCGCCGCCGCCCGCGAATACCTGAAAGCCGAAGACTTGAACAACCCGCGCATCTATCCGGCGGAAGAACTGATGAACAAGCTCCAGTTCGAAGACCACCTTGGCGACGACGCGCAGGTGTGGGACGAACTCTGGACCCAGATCAAATCGCGCTAAGCTTCATGCACCGCAAAGCGCGCGGAGCACGGCACGTAGAGTCCACCCCTAATCGGGAAGGAATGGGCCTTTCTCCGTGCGCTCTGTGCTCTCTGCGGTGAATAGCCTTAGACCTTCGTCCAATCGAAGTGGCAGCCCAGCGTCTTGGCGCGCTCGTGCAGGAGCTTCTGGAAGGCCGCTTGGCAATCCTTGGGCTCGAAGACGTGCGTGTTCAGGTCGGTCATGCGCATGCGCCCATCCTTGAGGTACTGAAAGAAGAGCTGGATCATGCGGTTGCGCGTCCAGGGCGTGAAATCGCTCTCGTGCGGCGGCGTGTTGGTCGCATGCGACGCGATCACGCTCAGGCTCTTGCTGATGATCGCTCCGGTCAGGTGCTGCCCCGAAGGGGTGCCGGTATCGCCGACGAGCACGAGTTTGCCCAAGCGCCGGAGCAACTGCTGCGCCGACTGGAAGACCTTGTCGTTGCCGGTGATGTCGTAGACCGCGTCGGCCATGCGCCCTTCGGTGAACTCCTTCACGGCCTCGGCGGCGGCCGCGACATCCAGGTTGATCGCGCGGGTCGCGCCGTGCCGGCGCGCGATTTCCAGACGGTCGCTGACCGGATCGATCACGATCAGCTCGCGCGGCCCCAACAACCTCAGGAACTGCACCGCCATCTGGCCCAGCGGCCCGGCGCCCACGATCACCACGTCTTCGCCCAGCGCATGCTGCGCCCGGCGTACCCCGTTCTGGACGATGTAGCTCAACGTACGCCAGCCGGCGTCGCGGTCGCTGACGCCGTCCGGCACTTTCAGGAAGTCGCTCGCGGGCCCCACGGCGAACTGGCGGTGCGAATGCGTGCTGCTTACTCGGTCGCCCGCCGCCAGGCCTTCCACGCCCTCGCCCAAAGCTTCGACGACGCCGACAAAGCTGTAGCCGGAGTGAAACGGATACTTGACCCAATTATCCCAATGACTGCCGGGTTCGAAGCGCCGCCCGTAGCAGATCGTCTCGGTTCCGGTGCTGACAAGCGTCCAAGTCGCGCGGACCAGCACTTCGCCGCGCCCCGGCGCGCGGACGGGTTCACGGACCAGCGCGGCCTTTTCCTTGTCCGTAAAGACCACGACCTGCATTTCGGTGGGCAGCGCCATAGGTAATTCCTCCTGGAAGATGGCTTCCACGATACGTGGCGGGCGAGCGGTCGCAAGTCGCCCAAACGGGCTTGGCGTGCCTGCGGACGGCGAGTAGGCTCATCTTTCGTACCTGAACCGGCGTTACGAATCGGATCGACGGTCATACAAGGAGACCACCATGCTGCTGGCTCACGTTACGCCTACCGACGCGCCCGTTATCTCCGCCGTAGTGGCGCTGGCTTTCGCGCTGGGCCTGGTGGCTGGGTTCGGCATCGCTTGGGTGCTTTTGCGCGTCAAGCAGGCGAAGGCGAAAAACCGCTAATCGCCGCTTCGGTGGATGACCTTCCATAAAACGGGCCGCCCTGGGGCGGCCCGTTTTGCTTCTAAACTAGCTACGGCGGCGTACGCGATCAGCCGCCCAGCTTGGCTTTGCCGCGGATTTCGGCGCCCTTGGAGGCGTCGCCGTCGTAGGTGTCGCCGAACTGTCCGTGGCATTTCTTGAACTTCTTGCCGCTGCCGCACGGACAGGCTTCGTTCGGCATCACTTTCCGGCCGCTGCGCCGGATCGTTTCGATGGCTTTCAGGTCCGCGCCGCCGTGCTCGGAATGCGCGGCCATCTCTTCGCTGCCCCCCGTCGCGGGCGCGGCTTCGAACGCGCTCTTGGCGTCCTCCTTGATCGTCTCGGCTTTCTCGAGGTTCCAGACGCTCTGGACCTGCTGGCTGGCGACCGGGTTGTCCACCTGCAGGCGGAAGACCATCGTCGCGGCCTGGTCCTTCATCTTGTTGAACATCTCTTCGAACAGCTCGAAGCCTTCGCGCTTGTACTCCAGCTTCGGATCCTTCTGGGCGTACCCGCGCAGGTGGATGCCTTCGCGCAGCACGTCCATGCTCTGAAGGTGCTCTTTCCACTTGGTGTCCATCAGGTCGAGCAGCAGGAAGCGTTCGATCAGGCGCAGTT
The DNA here is from genome assembly GCA_045863855.1 of Planctomycetota bacterium. GTDB lineage: Bacteria > Planctomycetota > SZUA-567 > H5-PLA8 > H5-PLA8 > H5-PLA8. The sequence goes on from BTVV01000039.1 coordinate 23,594, forward strand.
TGCGCTGCTTCGAGAAGCTCTTGACCGTCGTGGGCAGCATGCCCGACGCGATCAGTTCGTCGTTGACGTTGATCTCTTCCGGGCGCATGCCGGAGGCTTCGGCGAGCTTGCGGCGAACCATCGCCGCCTTCTGTTCCGGCGGCAGCGCCACTTCCTCGGCGGTGTACGTGACCAGGTGCTCGCGCGAAATTTCCATTTCGCCCAGCTCCTGGTCGCGCTTCTCGTACTTCTCCTGCACCTGCTTCACGAATATCTCTTCCACTTCGTTCAGCGGAAGCCCGTCGAGCCGTTCGAACGGAACGTCCAGGTCGAACTTCTTGAAAATCGCCTGGTGAATTCGGCGCAGCGTCTCGGTTCCGGGGTGGTCTTTCCCGCCGGCTTCCGCGCGGATCGTCAGCGCGACGACGTCTTCCAGCCAGCCGGTCATCGTTTCCTTCAGTTCCTTCCACTCCAGCACCTTCTGGCGCAGGCCGTAGATCAGCTTGCGCTGTTCGTTCATCACTTCGTCGTACTCGAGCAGCCGGCGGCGCATGCCGAAATTGTGCTCCTCGACGCGGCGCTGCGCTTTCTCGATGCTGCGGCTGACGAGTTTCGACTCGATCGCCGCGCCGTCCTTCATGCCGCTGCGGCGCAGAAAGTCGCGCACCCAGTCCTTCGCGAAGACGCGCATCAGGTCGTCGTCAAGGCTCAGGAAGAAGCGGCTCGAGCCGGGGTCGCCCTGGCGCCCCGAACGCCCGCGTAGCTGGTTGTCGATCCGCCGCGCTTCGTGCCGCTCGGTCCCGATGATGTGCAGCCCGCCCAGTTCGCGAACGCTCGTGGCCAGCTTCAGATGCGGGAAGCCGTGCGTGTCCCAGAACTTCTCCAGCGCCTTGCGGCGAAGTTCCTGCGGCGTTTCCTTGTAGGTCTTGTCGTCCAGGAAGTTCTTGGCCCAGTATCCGTCGAGATGCGCCTGCATCTCTTCCTTGCTCCGGTTGGTCTCGAAATTACGCGGTGCGAGCGTCCAGTCGCAGTCGCTGAGACGAACCTCCTGCCAGAATTCGATCAACTGCTCGAAGCTGAATTCGCGCAGCAGGATGTCCGTCCCGCGTCCGGCCATGTTGGTGGCGACGGTGACCGCGCCCAGTTCGCCGGCCTTCGCCACGATCAGCGCTTCCTTCTCGTGGTACTTCGCGTTCAAGACGCTGAACTGGTTGCGGAAGCCGCGGCGTTCGAGCTGCCCGGCCAGCCGTTCGGACTTCTCGACCGACGTGGTGCCCACCAGGATCGGACGACCCGCCGCACGGAAGCGTTCGATCTCTTCGCAGATCGCGTCCCACTTTTCCTTCTCGGTGCCGTAGATCACGTCGGCGTGGTTGATGCGCCGCAACGGCCGGTTCGTCGGGATGCTCGCCACTTCCAGCTTGTAGATTTTGCCGAACTCCTTCGATTCGGTCACCGCGGTGCCGGTCATCCCGGCCAGCTTCTTGTACAGCTTGAAGAAGTTCTGGATCGTGACGGTGGCGAGGGTCTGGGATTCGGCCTCGAGCTGAAGGCGTTCGCCGGCGAGGATTTCCTTGGCTTCGACGGACTGGTGCAGGCCGTCGGACCAGCGCCGTCCGTACATCAGCCGCCCGGTGTACTCGTCGACGATGATGACTTCCAGTTTTCCTTCGCGGCCCTGCGTGACTTCGTACTCCTTGCCCTTTTTGTACAGTTCCTTGGCCTTCAGCGCGTTGCTGATGAAGTGCGGCCAGTCCATGTGCTGCCCGGTGTAGAAATTATCGATGTTCAGGAAGCGCTCGCTTTCCTGAATCCCCGCCTGAGTCAGCGCGACGCCGTGGTCTTTCTCGTCGACCATGTAATGCCCTTCGCGCGGCTCGTCGAAGCTGCCCTGCAGGCGAAGCTCTTCGACCCGGACCTGCTCTTCCTCGGGCACGCGTTTCAAGTGCGCCGCCAGCTTCGCCGCGACATGGAACTTCTCGATCTCGCCCTTTTCGGGCGCGCCGCTGATGATCAGCGGCGTGCGCGCTTCGTCGATCAGGATGCTGTCCACTTCGTCGATGATCGCGAAGTGCCGCACCTGCTGAACCTGCCGCTCGGCCTCCAGCTTCATGTTGTCGCGCAGGTAGTCGAAGCCGAACTCGGCGTTGGTGCCGTACACGATGTCGCAGGCGTAGATCGGGTGGCGTTCCCAACTGTCCATGTTGGACTGGATCGCGCCGCAGGTCATGCCCAGCATCTCGAAGATCGGGCGGTTCCAGTCGCAGTCGCGCTTGGCCAGATAGTCGTTGACCGTGACGACGTGCACGTACGCGTACTCGCCCTTCCGGCGCGGCAGCGCGTTCAGGTAACTGGGCAGGCTGGCCACCAGCGTCTTGCCTTCGCCCGTCACCATTTCCGCGATGGTGTTGTTGTGCAGGACCATGCCGCCGATCAACTGCACGTCGAAGTGCCGCATGCCCAGCGTGCGCTTGCTGGCCTCGCGCACCAGCGCGAAGGCCTCGTGCAGGATGCGGTCTAGGTACTGCTCGATCTTGCCGTTCTCGTCCGCTTTGGGATCCTTCTCGCGGATCGCCGCGATCTCCTTGCGGAACGCCACGGTCCTCTCGCCCAACTGCGCATCGGTCAGCTTGCTGAACTGGGCTTCCAGCGCGTTGATGGCTTCTACGCGCGGCGCCAGACGTTTAACGATCTTGGCCGACCGGGAACCGAAGACGGTCCCGATCAAGCTGCCCACGAACTCGGTAAGGTCATCCACGTTCATCGAACCGGCTCCTTCATGCTTCCGGCCACGGCGCATGCCACGAATGCAGGACGGCCATCGGGCCGCCCGCGAACGCTACGCAATTAAAGTGGGGAAGCGAAACTTAAGGCGCGGAGGTTTGACGCGAGCCGTGCGACGGGTCCTGCCAAGCCGTGCGCGGCGCGGACGTCTCGGTGCGCTCGTCCGGGCGGATCGTCGTAACCAGCTCCGTCTGGGCGGTAGGGCTCTGCCGTTGCGGTGCGGTTAATCGGTCGAGCGTGTGGATCGTTTCGGCGGCCTGCCGCGCCAAGGCGCTGCGCGTGCTGCGAGCCGCGTGCGTACCGCCGCCGCTGACGGCCCAGCTCAGATCCAGTTGCACCGGACCGGCCCATGGCGCATCCTGCGCGGCGGCATGCGCGCTTACGGCGGTGGCAAGCACCATCGCGGCCGAAGCGCCAATACGTAACCGGCTTCGCGGTGCGGCATCCATCTTCATAATGCGCATCCTAGCGATCCGACCCCGTGAAGTCCACGGCTTTCGAGTGACCCGCACAAGCCGGCCCCGGCTCACGCGGGAAGGGGAGAGACCCAGCAGCATGCTTTTCAAACTGCCGATCCTGGAGGCGATCGCCGCCGGACGGGTGCGCTTGGCCTTCCGGCGTTGGACGAAGGCCCGCGTGAAAGCCGGTTCGACTCTGCGCACCCCCGTCGGCGTGCTTGTAGTCGCCAGTATTGAAACGTGTACCGAAGTATCCATTGGCGCAGCCGAAGCGCGCGCGGCCGGATACGCCTCGAAAGCTGAACTGCTGAAAGACTTGAACGCCTTTGGGCCAGGCTGCGTGTACCGGATCGAATTGCGCTTCCAAGGGTCCGATCCTCGGATCGCCTTGCGCAGGCGCTCCCGCTTGAGCGCCGCCGCACGGGCGGAGATCGCGCGCAAGCTCGAACGGTTGGATAATGCGAGCCGCTGGGGGCCATGGACGAACAGAGTGCTGGCGCTGATTCGCGACCATCCAGGGCTTCGAGCCACGGAGCTGGCAGCCAAGGCCGGACGTGAGGCACATCTCTTCAAGACCGATGTGCGTAAGCTCAAAGAACTGGGCCTGACCGAAAGTCTGCAACCGGGCTATCGTCTCAGCCCTCGCGGCAGAGCATGGATGCACGAAGTGAGACCGGTTTGAATATCCTTGGCATTGTGCTTGCGCCTTCCTCTAATGAAGGATCGGATTGAAGCAAAATGCAACAGATCGGCGAGGCGGACGAAATAGTAACGCCTTATTATGAAAGGACTTAAAATGAGAGGACCGAAGCAGGAATCCACCTTCTGGACGGAGCTTGTCCGGCAACTCGAAGGGTATGCTTTCGTGGCTCGGTGCGATGGTCAGATCCTCGATGCGAACCAGGCCGGTTGGGGCTTTTTGGAGCGGTGGCGGCGGGAGCGCGGGGGCTGGGAGTTGCCGGCTTGGTTGTTGGCCGTCGAAGAAGCGCACGTGCAGGGCATTGAAAATGAACAGGAATTGGATCTTAGACTTTCGGGTGGGCGAAGCTACCGGTTGCGCGCATCGCTGGTTCCAGGTTCCGAGCATGATACGAAGGGGCCGCAATTCATCGTGCAAGCCGACGAAGTCTTGGGCCGGGCCGAGGTTCCGCTGCGCAAGTTACGGGAGCGCTATCACTTAACGCAGCGCGAGGCCGAGATTTTGAGTTTGCTCTTGAGCGGACGGTCGAATTCGGAAGTAGGCCGGATGCTGGGCATGGCGCCGATCGAGGCGAAACGGATCGCGCGCCGGGTACGGGTTAAACTGGGCGAGGCGGCCGGGTTGCTGCATGCCAAGCCCACCAGCGATGTCTTCAGTCTTTCGTAGCCGAACCGCACCGGCACAAAGTCTGCACCTGCTTCTTCAACCACCCGGTATTCGTATAGCCCATGTGCCCACCGTAGGGGAGCACAGTGAGCTGATCCGACGGAGCGAGCGCCCGCAGGCGGTCGAGTTCGGCCGCTTCGTTCAGCGGGTCGTCGGCCGCGACGATCAAGCGGACCGCCTTGGGCATGCGGCTCATGAGCTGCACGGTGTCGCCGGAAGCCCAAAGATCGTCGATGGTGCGCACCACGCCTTTCTCATTCCAATAACGATATACCATGCGGTGGATATAGCTTTCGAAGCTCCAGGTCGAAGCCATGTCGCGCCGGTACTGATCGCTATGCTGTGCGGCGCTTGGGAGCTGGCCGAGCTTGTAGCGCGAGTCGGCGTAATCAATGACCTCCCTCAAGTCGAGACGGAAGGCGGCGGCAATACCGGCCATCATCTCTTCGTCGGTGAAGGGAATCGCTTCGCCGGGGCCGACGGGCTTGTGATCCAGCAGGTCGCCGCCGAGCTTGGCGAGGGTGTAGTTCCAGCGGTAGCGGCGGTAGAAGTCGTCGAGGCGGCGCGCGGCGCTGTGCATGTTCACGGGCGGAGAAACGGCCAGGATCGCCTCCGGACGCAGCGGAACTTCGCAGTTCTGCGCCAAGTCCATCCAGTTCAACGCCATGATGCCGCCGTAGCTGGCGCCCAGCAGGACCACGCCGGTCACCTTGTCCTTGTAGTCCTTCTGTTGAATCAGCGTGTTGACGATCTGAGCCGAGAGGCGGGCCTCTTCGCGCACGTAGCCCGGTACGCCGTGGCGGGAGCGTTCGTTAAAAGCCGGCAGGAAGGGTGAATCGAAAGTGACGACGTGGCAGCCGGCGTCGAACATCTGCTGCTTCCACAACTGGGCGATCTTATTCTTGCTGCGCGATCCCAGCCCCAGCAGCAGGACGGCCAAGCGCGCGGGCTGCTTTTGCCACATCACGCGGACCTTGAGGTCCTTCTCGAAGCCGGGGATGCCCTTGAGCTTCACTTCGTTTTCGCCCAGCAGTTTAGGCTCGTCGAAGCTGAAGGCGGTGATGGTCGCGTAATAGCCGTTGGTGATGCGGTAGTCGAAATCGGCCGGGGCGACTTCGGCGCTGGGGCTGCCGTTCTCCAGCCCGACGGCCTGGGGCACGGTGGCGGTATCTTCGCTGGCGCCTACGGCCGGGCGCGTCCAGGCGCAGCATGATGAAGCGAACAGGCATACGAAAAGCAGGCGGGTTTGACGGACGGCAACGGTCATGATCCGGGGACTCCTCGACGCGCAAGAGGCAAAATGCGGCGTGGCCGCGAGCGAGCGCGAACACCAATCTAGAATAGGATTAACAAGGCCGTAAAGTCCAGCGCATCCTCTACGATTCCACGGCCTTGAAAAGCCTATTTTCGTGGAGTTTGTGCCTTTTCCGCAAAGTGTTTATCTTCAAAGGGACAACACGCTTCCAAAGGGCAGCCGTCGCAGCGCGGATGGGGCGCTTTACAGTACTTTCGGCCGTGCGCGATCATGCGATGCCCGAACGCCACCCAATCTTCGGCTGGCAGCAGGGCCGCCAGATCGTGTTCCACTTTGACCGGGTCTTCGTTTCGGGTGAGCCCCAGCCGACGCGACAATCGACCTACGTGGGTATCGACCACCATACCTGGAATCCCGAACGCGTTTCCGAGGACTACATTCGCGGTTTTGCGGCCTACGCCCCGCAGTTGGACAAGCGCCTCCAGATCGGGAGGCACTTCCCCGCCGTGCCGTTCCACGATGTCCCGGCACGCTTCGCGGATCGATTGGGCTTTGTTGCGAAAGAAGCCCGTCGATTGGATCGCGCGCTCCAGCTCGGCTGGGTCCGATGCGGCGAACGCCTGCGCGTCCGGGTACTTCGCGAAGAGCCCAGGCGTCACTTGATTGACCCGGGCGTCGGTGCATTGCGCCGAAAGGATCGTCGCCACCAGGAGTTGCAGCGGACTGTGGTAGTACAGCCAACAATGCGCATCGGGATAGGCGGCTTTAAGACCGGCGTTCACTCGGGCGGCCTGCTCGGCCAGCTTGAGTGCGGGCTTGCGCCGGGGGCGCTTGCGGCGCATGGGAGCGGAGCGGCTCATGCCCCTCTTCTAGAAGGTTTCCGTCCGCGTGCCAGCGTCCGTTGACCCTGATTCCTGGCTGCATTACCATAACAAATCCTAAAGTGAGGTGACGCAATCCATTATCGAGGGGTTCGGGATTGGAGCTTGAAGCTTATGCTGACTTGCAAAGTCAAAGTGGATGACATGCAGTGCAACGGTTGTGCGGCTCGTGTGCAGCAGTCCCTGATGCAGGTCGGTGGCGTGGTCAAAGTCATCACGTCGTTGGACGATCACTGCGTGGAAGTAACCTTCGACGACGGGAAGGTGGGAGAAGTCGATTTGCGCGCGGCGCTGCGCAAGGCGGGGTTCCTCAAGGCCGCGGATGTGCGCTGAATGGGCGGCGTGAGGGGTTCGAGGCGCGCCGATTCACCTGAAACGAAGAAGCAGAGGCTTGGACTCGTACGCTGGCGCACGGGCGTTTCGCGGCGGCTTGGCTTAGAGCGCGCCCTGATACCGGATCGCGGGGCGGCATCGAAGCGCCGGGCAAGCGAGGCGGACGGACGATCCGAATCGGGACGAGGATACGGCAAGGACGCCCGCGACGCATCGCGAAGCCCGTCGCCCGATGACGGCCGCGAGACGTTTTAAGACGCACTCTTATTAAGGGGAGACGGTACGTGAATCTTCGCATGGTCTGGGCGGCGGGTCTGGCGGTGGTGGTGGGCGTAAGCGCGCCCAAATCGGAAGCGCAGGAACGTCCGCTGGTTCCCACGCCGCGCCCCGGCCCGTCCCAGGCGGCGCTGAAGATGCCCAAGCCGCAGGAACTGAGCCAGTTGATGTCCGACTTCCAGGGCGACGACGTCGAGAAGCGCGAGGCCGCGGCTAAGAAGTTCTTCGAGTACGGCGGCGGCGTCTTGAACCTCGCCCGTTCGCTGGAGAAGCACAAGAAGCCTGAGGTGGCGGCCAAGGCGGTGGAAGTCCGGCAGGCGATCGAGAAGCGCGCGAAAGAACTTTTCGACGGGCTGCGCAAGCAGTACTCGGAGCTTTACCGCGGGGAACTGACCGAAGAGAAGCTCGCGGCGTTCGTGACCGATCTCGACGAAGGCGCCGTGTACGTGGGCGAGCCGATGCAGCGCCGCACGCTTTCGAGTTTGCTCAGCCGCGTGCGGCAGGATCTGGCCCGCGTGCAGCGCGCCGCCGCGGGGCTCGTGCATACCGACAAGCAACTCGCCACCGAACCGGTACCGACGGGCGTGCGCCGCGCCGCGATCCAGCTCAACCGCGCCACCTACCTGCAGGACCTGCGCCGCCACGCCGAAGGCCTGGCCGCGGTCCAGGAGGGGCTGAGCAGTCCCGGAGAAGGCGGCCGGCTGAAGCCCCAGTTGCTCAAGACGCGCGCCGATTTGCTGCGCGACCTGGGACAGTGGGACGACTACGTCGCAACCTGCAAACGCATCTTGACCGAATGCCCGCGCAGCCTCGAGGTTCGCCAAGCCTACGAGAACCTCAATTCGTACCACGAGATGAACCAGCAGTACGATGCCCAACTCGAAACCCTGGCGGCCTACCTCAAGGCCTTCCCGCTCGACCAGGCGCCGCAGGATCTGGCGATCCAGACGCTGGACATCTACTGGGAGATCGATCAGCAGTACGCCGCGGGCCTGAAACTCGCCGAACTGCTCGCCGCCGAACTGGATCCGAGCCGCCTCAGCCCTTCGGTGCTGCGCACGCAGGCGTTGGGTTACGAATACCTGCAGCGCGATTACGCGAAGGCCGAAGCGGCGTACAAGCGGTTGCTGGAGGTTTACCCCGATTTGGTGCCGGAACCGCTGATTACGGCGGCGGTGAAGCGCAATCAGGAGAAGGCGGCCGGAACCTTCGCGAAGGCGCCCAAGCCCGAGGATTCCGGCCCCGCCGGAGCGATCGCCAAATTCCTGGCCGCGATTCGCGCGCAGGACGCCGATGCGTTGAAAGCCGTGACACCCCAAAAAGTGATCGAGCAGTGGGACTACCAGCTCGACCAGTTGACCCCGGTGGTGCTCTTCAGCGACGTGCAGGTGCTCGAAACGAAACCCATCGAAGGCGGGAAGATCACCGAGGTGCTGGTGAACCACTTCAGCCCCGACCGCCTCGCGCCGACGAAGTTGAACGTCGAGGCGGTGCAGGAAGACGGAGCCTGGAAGGTGGCGTGGCCGCCGCCGGGCGAAGACGCCGAAGACGGCGACGATATGGAAGGCATGGACGACGCGGAAGCGGAGCCTGAAGATGCTCCGGCGCCGGCCAAGACGCCCGCGCCGCGCAATCCGAAAGTCGAGAAGAAGACCGGCGAGACCGGATTCGTGCTGCCGCCGCAGATGCCGGAAGCGAAAGAAAAGCAACCCGAAGCCGGCAAACCGTAGCAGCAATCCCTGCGGCAATAACAGTGCGTCCTAGGCGCTGTCCCGAAACGCTTCTTCGGCCTCTGCTTGCGGGGACGCGGGGAGTGAAAAGAAAAAAGTAACGCCGGCAGAAGCGCCCCGCTTATGCCGCGGGACTTTGCCGTTTACTCTTTACTCTGCACGTTTGGCCGTGGAATTCCGGTTACCGGCCTTTACGCCGAGAGCACCTTCGCCGTGCGGTCGCGGCGTTCGGTCGATCCGGCGGGCGAACCTCCGGCGGGAGCGTCGACCAGCCAGACGCCCTGTTCGATCAGCTTTTGCTTCACTTCTTTTCCGTCGATCTGAATGGGATTCAGTCCGCGCTCGGCGCAGAGGGCCGCGGCGGTTCCGCAGGCCTGGCCCAGCGTGCAGGCGGGCGGCATCACGCGCATGCTGCTGTGCACGGCATGGTCCACGCTGATGGGCCGGCCGCCGACGAGGAGGTTCGAGCAGCCCTGCGGGACGATGCAGCCGTAGGGAATTTCGTACCATTCGCCTTGCGGCAAGTGCGTGATCTCGGTGCCCGTGCCGGACGGGTTGTGGATATCGATGGGGTAGGTGACGCGGCAGACGCTGTCGGGAAACTTGGCGCAGCGTTCGTAGTCGGCGCGGGTGAGGTACGCGTGGCCCTTCACGCGGCGCGTCTCGCGCACGCCGATCTGGGTGCCCATGCTGTGCAGGCGCGCGTGCTCGAACCCGGAGATCTCTTCGCGCAGGAACTTGATGAACTGAGCGATCTGGCGGCGGCCCTCGATCTCGGCCTCGCTGAAGCTGAGCGTATCGGTGCCCTTGGCGCCGACGATGCGGGTGGTGTTGAAGTGGATGCGGTCTTCCTCGACGGTCTTGAAGTAAAGCACGTTCTCGCGCGGGCACCGGATGCGGCCTTCGGCCTTGGCGCGGTCGTACTTCTCCTGAATGATCTTGCGGTCGGGCATGCGGGCGATCTCGACGTTGGCCAGGTCGAAGTTGCTGGTCATGGGCTGCACCGCGCCGTCTTCGGCGCGGCCGAACTCGAAGGGGCAGCCCGCGCGCGCAGCCAGATCCGCGTCGCCGCTGGTGTCGACGTAGACCTTGGCGCGGTGCGCGCCCAGCCCGCTCTTGCCCAGCGCCAGGACGCAATCGATCTTGTCGCCGTTCATGAGCGGCCGGTCGAGCATGGCGTGGTAGAGGATCTTCGCGCCGGCCTCGAGGCAGAGCTGTTCGGCGGCGAGCTTGGCCGTCTCGGGGCAGAAGGCGCGCGCGGGCAGCTTCATGCCGCCCAAGGCTTCGATGCGGCGGCACCATTCCATGAAGACGCCGCTGTCGAGGGGTTTGCCGTCGAGGTGGTTGGGCATCCAGGGGTTGACGTGCCCGGCGGTGGCCATGCCGCCCAGGAAGCCGTAGCGTTCGATCAGCAGGGTCTTGGCGCCGCTGCGCGCGGCGGCGACCGCCGCCCCCACGCCGCCGGGCCCGCCGCCCATGACGATCACGTCGACGTCGTGGAGGACGGGGATTTCGGCCTGTGCGGGTCGCGTCACGGTGCGGGGGCTGCTCATCGAGGACTCCTTCGAGTTCGGGTCGCGCGTCGTTCGGCCCCGGCATGCGGGGGATTGGTAAGCATACGCCACGAGGGCGTTGGGGGATATGGACCCATGCGCCGAAGTTTCAGCAGTTTTGCGCTGGAGGGCGTAAGCGGACGCGGGATGGGAGCGTATGGCGGCAACCTACCGACCGCGACCCTGGCGTCGTTTGCCGTGAGCCCGCCGCAGCGGGCTTTCGGAAGTTGCCTGCACCGGGCGAGTCAGGGTACGCATCTTGGTGCGGCCATGGCCGTTCGCGTCCCGTAGGGACGCGCGGAAAGCACGGCGCAACGGCCCTCCGTCTTGCGAACTCTTTTTACGTTCACGCCCCGCCTTACTCCGTGTGCGCTGTGATCTCCGTGGTGCAAAGATCTCCTTGGTGCAAGAGCCCGCCGTTTTAGCGGTAGCCCGCCGCTGCGCGGGCGCTAGATTCACCGGTCTATGAAAATTCGCTTCCACGGCGCCGTACGGACCGTCACCGGTTCGCTGCACATCGTCGAGACCGCTCAAGGCGAGATCGTGCTCCTCGACTGCGGGATGTTCCAGGGCCGCCGCCAGGAGGCCCGCGAGCGGAACGAACGCTTTCCGGTCGAGCCCAAGCGCGTCAAGGCGGTGGTGCTGAGCCACGCGCATATCGATCACATCGGGAATCTGCCGAGCTGGGTTGCGCGCGGGCTGCGCTGCCCCGTCTACGCCACGCACGCCACGGCCGATCTGTGCGGGATCATGCTCCGCGATTCGGCCAAGATTCAGGAGTTCGACGCGAAGCACGTCAACAAGAATCGCCGCCCGCACGAGCGGACCGTCCAGCCGCTTTACACCGCCGAGCACGCCGAGGCCACATTGAAGCTGCTGCGCGCGAAGCCGTATCACGACTGGTTCGAGGTTCTCCCCGGGCTGCGCGCGCGCTACCAGGACGCCGGACACATCCTGGGTTCGGCAGGCATTACGCTGGAAGAACGGCACAACGGATCGGTCAAACGCCTGGGCTTCACCGGCGACGTCGGCCGCGACCAGCGCGTTATCCTGCGCGACCCCGAACCGCTCGAGGCCGGCGCCGACGTGCTGCTCAGCGAGAGCACCTACGGCGACCGCGAGCATCCCCCGCAAGCCGATCTGCACGAACAGCTCGCCCAGGTCCTCGAACGGACCATCAAGCGCCGCGGGCGCGTCATCATCCCCGCCTTCGCGCTGGGGCGCACGCAGTCGCTCCTCTATGCGATGTACAAGCTCCAGCAGGCCGGCCGGCTCCCCAAGGTCCCCGTCTACGTCGACAGTCCGCTCGCCTGCCTGGCCACCGGCATCGTCGAACGCCACCCCGAATGCTACGACGGAGAAGCGAAGGAGATTCTGCGCGACGAGGGCACGCTCTTCGCCGTGCAGGGTTACGCCTGCCTCACCGACGTCGCGGACTCCAAGGCGCTGAACGAATCGCGCGATCCGTGCGTCATCGTCTCCGCCTCGGGCATGTGCGAAGCCGGGCGCATCCTGCATCACCTGCTGCACAACATCGAGGACGAGAAGAACACGATCCTGATCGTCGGGTTCCAGGCCGAACACACGCTGGGCCGGAAACTCGTCGAGCAATGGGCTACGGTGCGCATCTTCGGGCGGCGCATCGAACGCCGCGCCGAAGTCGTGACGCTGAACGGATTCTCGGCGCACGCAGGGCGTTCCGAACTGGCCGCCTATCTCGAAAAGGCCCGCCCCGCCGGGCCGCTCTTTCTCGTCCACGGCGACGAGAAGCAGGGGCTGGCGTTCGAGGACTTCCTGGAACGCGAGCGCGGCTTTCCCGACGTCCGGCTGCCTCACGAGGGCGACGAGTGGAAGGTGTGAAGGGACCGTCTCCGGGGGCGAGCAGCGGCGGGCGCAAGCCCGGCGCCACCAGCCTGCGCCTGCCCGTCGTCCCGACCAATCTGGCCGTCGATATCCTTCCGCAACCAGACCTCAGCACCTGCGGCCCCACCTGCCTGCACGCGGTCTACCGCTACTACGGGCTCAACCTGCCGCTCGAAAAAGTTATCCGCGAAGTCCGCCAGTTCGAGGAAGGCGGGACGCTCGGCGTGCTCCTGGCGCTGCACGCGTTAAGCCGAGGCTTCAAAGCCACGCTGTACACGTATAACCTCTCGCTCTTCGACCCGACCTGGTTCCTGCCCGGCGCGCCGGATCTGGCCGAACGCCTCCGCGCGCAGATGAAGCACAAGCGAGGCAAGAAATTCCACATCGCCTCCGAAGCCTACATCGAATTCCTCGATCGTGGCGGACGCCTGCGCTTCGAGGATCTTTCGCCCAAGCTGCTGCGCGGATTCCTCAACCACGGCCACCCCATTCTCACCGGACTCAGCGCCACCTATCTGTACCGCTCGCCCCGCGAGTTCGGCGACCAGAGCGAGTACGACGACGTGCGCGGGGAATCCGCAGGGCATTTCGTCATCGTCTGCGGATACGACAGCGAAGCGCGCGCCGTGCTCGTCGCCGATCCGCTCCAGCCCAACCCCATGGCCCCGCAGCAGCTTTACCCCGTGCCCATCGAACGGTTGATCTGCGCGATCCTGCTGGGCATCCTGAGCTTCGACGGAAACCTGCTCGTCGTGGAACCCGAGGATCGGTCGCGAGGGAGCAATAGGCAAAAGGCCGTGAACGGTGAATAGTAAGCAGGGAACGGTAAGAGCGCGCGTAGGTGCGTCCGAAGGCGCAGCAGGAGGGATGGAAGGGATGGAAGTTCGACGTTGACCGGAGTCCGTTTGTCCTTTGCTGATGGCCATTTGCAGTTTGCAGTTTGTTTGGTTCTTGCAGTTAAAAGCCCACCCAGGTGCCCCCATGCTCCCGCTCCTGCATTCCGGTCATCCGCGACTCCACCTGGCCCCCGGCCAACTGCCGGCTTACCGCAAGCTCAGCCTCGGGCCGCGCCGCGCGTACCGCGAAATGCTGCTCCGGAAACTGGAACCGTGCCTGAAATCGGTCTCGGCGCTGCGCGCGAACACCGGCCACGGCTACGACCACCTCGCCCTCGCCCTGGGCCAGGCCTGGCGCCTCACCGGCGAAGAGCGCTACGGAAGAGCCGCGCGCTGGCTGCTCGAGTCCCTTGAATTCTGTGCGGAAACGCGCCCCACCGGCTACGACACCTGGGGCGTCGTCGCCGAATGCGCCGCCTATCTGTACGACTGGCTCCACGATTACTGGAAGCGCGAAGGATTGCTCGAAGTCGCCGCGCGCGCCGCCTTGCACTGCGCGCGCCAGGCCTTCGCGAACGCCACGCAGCTCTACATCGTCGACGACTGGCACAACTACAGCCTCGGCCTGCAATCCGGCGCGCTCGCAGGCGCCCTCGCCGTGGGCCGCGAGTTTCCGATGCTCGAAGACGGCGGCCTGCTGCGCAAGATGCACGCGCTCCATTTCACCGGCTTGGTCTCCGACGAGTTGTTCCTCCAAGACGCCTACCGCCTCCCGCGCCATACGCGCTGCCTGCAAGCCGCCCTGCGCGGCGGAAACGGCGCAGGCTTCGCCGCGCACCTCGAAGCCACCGGCGCGTACCACACCGTCGACGGCTACGAACTGATCAAGATGGCCTCGCTCTGGACCCACGCCCTGCGCGGCGGGAAGCTCGTCTGGCCCGAGGTCCTGGCCGTCGGCCGCGCCATCCTGAACTTCATGCGCCCCGACGAAACCAACCTCAACCTCGGCGACAGCCGCCCCCATCCGCTCGCGAACGATCCGCGCATCGCCAACATCCTGTTGCATCTCCAGGCGCGCACGCCCGATCCCGCATTCGCCGCGTACCTCCGCGCGCAAGGCCACCGCGCCGAACAGCCCTATCCGAACCATCTGCTCCTGCGCGCCCAGCGCGGCGCCGAACCCAGCCCCGAAGAACGCGAACGCTTCGACCGCCGCGCGCTCGCCGCCTGGCCGCTTGCCTCGAAGTTCGATCCCATCGTCACGCTACGCTCGGGCTGGGGCGAACGCGACACCTTCGTCAGCTTCCGCTGCGGGCGCCACGGCGGCTGGCACAACCACCTCGATCACAATGCGTTCACCATCTTCCGCGGCGGCGCGCTGGCCATCGACAGCGGCGGGATCCATTACGGCTCGCCGCACCGGCCCGAATACTCCATGCGCACCCTCGCGCACAACGCGATCCTCGTCCGCGACCCCGGCGAAGGCGACTGGATCGGGAAGCTCGGCGAACCCATCGCCAACGACGGCGGCCAGCGTCTCGTGGTGAACGCCTACGCGCCGCCCAACGATTTCACCGGCAAACCGCACGCCGTCATGAGCGAAGACCGACGCAAGCGGCTCGGCGACGAGTTCGGCATGGGCGAGTACCTCGCCTTCGAACCCGGCGCGCGATTCGATTACGTCGCCGGCGACGCCACGCGAGCGTACACCTATCCGTGGTCGGGCCTCGGCGACAACCAGGCGCGCCGCGTCGAGGAAGCCGTCCGCCAGTTGGTCTTCCTCAAGCCCGATCTGATCGTCGTCTTCGACCGCTTGGAAGCCACGCGCCCGCGTTTCCGGAAGACTTGGCTCCTGCACACGCTCGAAGCGCCCCTTGCGCTCGTCCGCGGCAAACGCCGCAAAGCCGCGCGCGGCATCCGAGCGCTGCCCGCTTCCGGACCCTACGAAGCCGAACACGCGCGCGGGCGGCTCACCGTCTGGCCGCTGCTGCCGGCCGCGCGAAAAGCGCGCACGATCGGCGGGAAAGGCTTCGAGTGCTACGTCGAACACGCCGCCGGCGGCGGCCCGAAGAATTATCCCGCGCCCGCGCATCAACCCGAAACCGGAGCCTGGCGCATCGAGATCGCGCCGCGCAAGCAAGCCGCGCGCGACTGCTTCCTCACGGTCCTCCACGCCGGCCTCGAACGCGAAGCCCCGGCGCGCGAACGCTTCCGCTGCGCCGCGCGCACCGAAGGCGCGTATGCGGCGCTGACGATCGAATCCTTAAGCCGCGGAACGTGGCGCGAGTACGCCGTCGTGCGCTTCCGCACGGCCGGACCCGTCGAAGTTGAAGTGGTTTACCGCGGCGAACGCGCCAAGCATGCCGCGCCGGCGCCCCGGCGCGTGCCCCAAGCCCGAGCGTCCAAGCGAAGATAGCCATGCCGATCTTGCTCGTCGTCGACAATCCGAAGAACTGGCCGCTGCGCGTCCCGGGCGTGCAATGCGTATCGGCGCGCGAATACCTCGGCGACCGACGATTCAATCCGGCCGGCGGCCTCAAAGTCTTCAACCTCTGCCGCAGCTATGCGTACCAAAGCCTCGGCTACTACGTCTCGCTCCTCGGCGAAGCCCGCGGCCACCGTCCGCAGCCCAGCATCACCACCATCCAGGATCTCAAATCGCCCGGCATCGTCCGCGCGCTCACCCAGGACCTCGACGGTCTGATCCAGCAATGCCTCCGCAATCTGCAAAGCGAAACCTTCGCGCTCAGCGTCTACTTCGGGCACAACATGGCGAGCCGCTACGACCGACTCGCCATGCGCCTTTTCGGCATGTTTCCCGCGCCGCTTTTGCGCGCGCATTTCGTCCGCAAAAAAGGGCGCTGGATCGTACAAAGCGTCAACGCGATCACGCTCTCCGAAGTTCCCGATCACCATCTGCTCTTCCTGCTCGAACGCTACGACGCGTATTTCCGACGCAAGCGCTGGACCGCCAGCCGCCCCGAGACGCACCGCTTCGACCTGGCGATCCTCCTCGATCCCGACGAGGCCGAACCGCCCACGCAGCCCGACGGCATCAAGAAGTTCGTCAAAGCCGCCGAAAAGCTCGGCTTCGCCGTCGAACGGATCGACAAGGACGACATCGCGCGCATCCCCGAGTTCGACGCGCTCTTCATCCGCGTCACCACCAACGTGAATCACTTCAGCTACCGCTTCGCGCGCCGAGCCGCCGCCGAAGGACTGGTCGTCATCGACGATCCCAGTTCCATCGCGCGCTGCATGAACAAGGTCTATTTCGCGCAGCGCATGGAAAACAATCACATCCCCACCCCGCGCACGCTGATCGTCCACGATGGCAACAAGGAACAGGTCGCCAACGAGATCGGCCTGCCGTGCGTGCTCAAGCAGCCCGACAGCGCCTTCTCGGCCGGCGTCTTCAAAGTCGAGGACCGCGCCGCCCTGCGTGCAAAACTCGACCGCTTGCTGGCCGAATCGGACCTCATCGTCGCGCAGGAATTCGTCCGCACCGACTTCGACTGGCGCGTCGGCGTGCTGGCCGGACAGCCGCTCTATGTCAGCAAGTACCACATGGCGCGCGACCACTGGCAGATCATCAACCAGAAGGTGCGCGGCGGGCGGCGCTACGGAAAAGTCGAAACCATGGCCTGGCAGGACGCGCCCAAACGCGTCGTCCAGACCGCCGTCAAGGCCGCCAACCTCATGGGCAACGGGCTCTACGGCGTCGACCTGAAGCAGCTCGGAAAAAAAATTTACGTCATCGAAGTCAACGACAATCCCACCATCGAGGTGGGCGAAGAAGACGCGGTTTTGAAGGATGAATTGTACGAGCGCATCATGGGCGTATTTCTCGAACGCGTCGAAGCCGGAAAGCGCCGGGGGAACGGCTCATGAATCGCCCCGGTCTCTTTACGGCCTTCGGGATCGAGCTGGAATACATGCTCGTGGACCGTGCCACGCTGGCCGTCCGCCCCGCCGCAGACGAAGCGCTCCGGCTGGCCGCCGGGTCCGAGACGTACGTCTCCGACGCCGCCTGCGGCCCGATGACCTGGTCCAACGAACTCGTCGCGCACGTCCTGGAACTCAAGGTCGAACCCCCCGCCGCATCCTTGTTGGGATTAGCTCCCGCTTTTCAGGCCGAAATTCAGGCCATGAATGCGCGGCTCGCGCCGTTGAACCTGCGCCTGCTGCCCGGCGCCATGCACCCGCTCATGCGCCCCGCCGCCGAAACGAAACTCTGGCCCCACGACTACGCCGAGATCTACGCCGCCTTTCACCGCATCTTCGATTGCCATACGCACGGCTGGGCCAATCTGCAGAGCGTGCATCTGAATCTGCCCTTTGCCGGCGAACGCGAGTTCGCGCGCCTCCACGCCGCCGTCCGGGCCGTTCTGCCGCTGCTGCCGGCGCTGGCCGCCAGTTCGCCCATCCAGGAAGGCCGCGCCACCGGCCTCCTCGACACGCGCCTCGAAAACTACCGCCATCACATGGACCGCGTGCCCGCCGCCACCGGCCGCGTGATTCCCGAACCGGTCTATACCGAAGCCGAGTACCGTACGCGGGTCTTCGCGCCGATGTTCGCCGAGATCGCTCCGTTCGATACCGAAGGACTGCTGCAGGAGGAATTTCTCAACGCCCGCGGCGCCATCGCGCGCTTCGACCGCGGCAGCGTCGAAGTCCGCTTGCTCGACGTTCAGGAATGCCCGCTTGCCGATCTGGCGATCTGCGAACTTGTCCAACGCACCGTCCGCGCGCTCTGCGAAGAACGCTGGATGCCCCTCGCGCGCTTGCAAGCCTGGCCCGTCGATCGGCTCCACGCGCTCTTGCTCGACACGCTGCGCGACGCCGACCGCGCGCGTGTGGACGATGCGGAGCTGCTGGAAGCGTTCGGTTGCGGCGGCGCCGGGTTGCTGCATGCCGGCGAAATCTGGGCGCGGTTGTTCGAAGCGCTCTGGCCCGCCGCCCCCGCCCACGCTCCCGAACCCGAACGCTCCGCGCTCGATCGGATCCTGAAGCGCGGGCCGCTCGCCCGGCGCATCCTCGCCGCCACCGGCCCGCAGCCGCATCCGCAGCGTATCGTTGAAGTGTACGCACAACTGGCCGAGGCGCTCGAACGCGGACGCCTCTTCCTGCCTTGAGGGCCGCCGCGTATACGCAAAGCGAAAGTAACGAGAATGCCCCTAAACCGGGCGCCCCGCGTGCCGTGATTACGTTTTACGCTTTACTCTTTGACCTTCATCCGGCTCGCCGTCCGGCAACGCCCGCGCGAACAACTCCATCGGGTGCAGCACTTCCACATCCAACCCCGCATCGCGGCAGCCTTGGCGAATCTGCAAAATGCAGCCGGGATTCCCCGTCAGCACGATCCGCGCGCCGGTCCCGGCGATGGCCGCGACCTTCCGCGCGAGCACCTGCTTCGACATCTCGGGCTGGGTGAGGTTGTAAATTCCCGCTGCGCCGCAGCAGAATTCGGACTCGGGCAGCGCCACCCAATTCAGGCCGGGAATGCGTTTGGCCACTTCCAGGGGCGGAGCCGAAATCTTCTGCCCGTGCAGCAGGTGGCACGGCGCGTCGTACGTCACCGTCGCGTCCAGCGCGCGCAACTCCACGCGCGGTTCCAATTCGGACAGTACTTCGCTCACGTCGCGCATCTGCGCCGCGAAGGCGTGCGCGCGTACGTCGCCGGGCAGCAGTTCGCCGTACTCCTTCAAGGTCGATCCGCAGCCGGCCGAATTATTCACGATCGCGTCGACGCCCAGCCCGGCGAAGAGTTCCAGATTGCGCCGAGCCACCGCGCGGCCGGCTTCGGCCTCGCCGGCGTGGAACATCAGCGCGCCGCAGCACGCCTGCCCGCCCACGCTCAGCACCTCGCAGCCGTGCGCCTGCAAGACTCGCACCGTCGCGCGGTGAATCCCGCCCATCATCAGATCCATCACGCAGCCGCTGAAGAACGCCACGCGACGCGCCGGAGCGCCGCCCCACGCCGGAAAGACATCCGGCGCGTTCGAGCGGAACGGTTCGTCCTTCAACTCCGGCTGCATCGCTTCGATCTCGCGCAGGCGCGCGGGCAGGAGCTTGATCGCGCCGCTGCGGTGCAACAGCGCGCGCAGCCCGCTGCGCTGCATGAAGCGCGTAAGGCCCAGGATCAGCGCGAGCCGTTCGTGGTGCGGGAAAAGCTGGCGGAAAAAAACCGCGCGCAGCAGGCGCTCGAAGCCGCCCGGCGGGCGCGCGTCCTGCAAGTGCGCGCGCGTATGCTCCAGGATCGAACCGTAATGCACCCCGCTGGGGCACGCCGTCTCGCAGGCGCGGCAGTCGAGGCACAGATCGAGGTGCTTCGCGACCGCCGCCGTGGCTTCGATACGCCCGTCGGCGAGGCCCTTCATCAAGTACAGCCGCCCGCGCGGCGAATCGTTCTCGTTGCCCAGTTCGCGGTACGTCGGGCACGCGCCCAGGCACAGCCCGCAGTGGACGCAACTGCGCAGCAATTCGGCCGCGCGCGGCGGAAACGGAAAGCGTTCGGCCGAGCCGGCGGGTGCGGCGGGCGGTTCGGCGACGGGTGCAGCGATCGGTGCGTGCATGGCGGTATTGTGCGCCCGGACGCGCGCCCGCTCAAGCGCAGGGGCGGGGAGCGATAAGGTACGGACTTCGGCGGGCGCAAAACAAAAGCCCCCTTGGACGAACCGTCCAAGGGGGCTTTACCTGCACCGAGGGTCTTTCGACGAGCGGCTAGTCGACTTCCTGCGCCTGGGCCGGGCCGCCGGTTCCGAACGTGGTGCCGGTGTCGTCGGCCATATTTCCGGCGCCGGCGTAGTCGATCCGGTTGTTGCTGAACTTGCAGCCGGTGGCGGTGGTGTTGGTGCCGCCGTTGTCCAGTCCTTCGCCCACATATCCGGATGCGCTGCACTTATTGAGGGTGTTCGCGTCGCCGCTGTTGATATCGAATCCGTCCTTGCTGCCCACGAACGCCCTATTGGCACTCAATATATTGTTGTCGCCGCTGATCTGGAATGCGTCGTCGTAGGTGCGCGTCACCAGGTTCCCCGAGAGCGTGTTGTCGCTGCCCGTGATATCGATGCCGTAGTCGGCGATCTTGGTGACCTTGTTCCCCGTCAGCATCACGCCGTCGCCGCTAAGTTCGATGGCCGTCTCGGATAAGTTGGAGATCGTGTTCTTCTCGATCCGCGCCAGTCCGCTGCCCGTCGCGCTGCCGCTGGCGACGATCCCTATGCAGGCGTACGCTCCGTGCGCTATCTTATTGCCGGAAATCACGAAATCGTCTCCGTCCACTTCAATAAAGGACTCGTACAGCAGCCGATAGAGCTGATTCCTGTCGATCGTCGCGCGGTCGCCGCTTACATAAATTCCGTAGCAATACTCGTCCATGATCGTGTCCACGATATTGTTTGCGATCGTGCCGTCGTTCCCGTCGATCCAAAGCGCAGTCGATTCTTCCCCGCCGCCGCCGAGGTCAACCACCCGGTTGGCCTTCAGCATCGCGTTGTTCCCCACCACATGGATGCCTACACTGTCGCTGAAACCGCCGGCGCCGCTGAGGCCTACCACCCCATTGGCCAGCAGCATCGCGTTGTGCCCAACCACATAGATGCCCACGCCGTCGGAATCGCTGCCGGCGCCGCACTTACGAATCCAGTTTCCGGTCGCTTGGGCGTCTTGTCCGTTGACCTGAATGCAGGTGAAATCGCTGCTGTAATTGTACAGATTGACCAGCCTGTTCTTGTTCACCAGCGCCCGGTCGCCGTTCACGGTGATGCCGGAGACTATCCCGTAGCTGACGTTTTCCAGGATATTGCTCTCCACCTTTGCGTCGTCGCCGCCGACCAGGATCAGGTCGTCATCGGCGTAGCAGTTCGAAATGCGGTTCTTGCTCACCACCGGCGCCGTCGCGTTGGCTACCTCGATGCGCCCGTAATACTGGTTCGTATCCATGATGTTGCCGGTCACGGTGGCTCCGCCCAGCGACTCGGCGTCCACGAAAATCCCGAACATGTAGCAGTACGACATATCGTTCTTGTCCACCAGCGCGTTCGGACCCGTCACCTCGATGGCGAAGGTATCTGAGGAATTGTTCAATCCCTGAAACCTGTTGCCGGTCACCGTGGCGTTGGCGCCGTCGATGAAGACTCCTTCATCGCTCCCATTGAAGATGCACTTCGTCACCGTCGCGTTATCGCCCGTGATCGAGACCGGCAGGTCGCCGAGCTGAAACTCGATTCCCGAGACGGTTACGTTGTTCGCGGTCGCGACCAGTTGATCCATGCCGTCGAAACCGTCCCAGATCGTGCCTTTGCCGCCCACGAACGAGAGCATCTTGGCGGTCGTGACCGCTTCGTTGTAGCGCCCCTTCGCGATCTTGATCGTGTCTCCGTCCACCGCCGCCGCTTCGGCTGCGGCAATCGTTGCGAACTGGGAGGGCACGTTGAGCGTGGCGGCCCACGCCGGCATGCTGAGTAAACAGGCTAACAATACGGATAAGCGAATATGCATCTTCTCCTCCTTGCGCATTGTTGCGCCATTAAAGGTTTGAGGAAGAACATATCAGACCTGTAAGTAATATGAAAACGCTATTCAATGTAATGGGTGTGGAAGGTCGTAAGCACATGCACTCGTTATGCTAGGTGTGCAGGCTTTCGAACGAAAACAAACTAGCAGCGTTACTTCTGCCCGGTCAACTGCGGCGCCGCGGGCTGTTCCTTCTTCAACGCTGCCGGGCGCTCCTGCCCGCCCGCTCCCAGCAAGTTCAGCATCCCCGGCAGCACGATCAGCGCTCCGAAAAGCGCGCCCGAATAGCCCAGCACCGCCGACCAGCCGAAATCGATCAGACCCGTGTAGCTCCCCAGCACCATCGAGCCGAACCCTGCCAGCGTCGTCAGACCGCACAGCACCACGCCGCGCCCCGTCTCGCCCACCACCGCCTCCAGCGAAGGCCGCCGCGACGAATACACGTCGAAGACCAGGTAGACGCCGTAGTCGACCGCGCTGCCCACCAGCACAGGGAAGATCATCAGGTTCACGTAATTCAACGCGAAATCGCGCCCCAAAAGCTGCGCCACGACCACCCCGGCCAGGACGAACAGAATCGCGAAAATCAGCGGCAAGGCCGCGAGCAGCGCCTTCTTCGCGCTGCGGAAAGTAATCACCAAAAGCGATGCGACGCAGACCGCCACCGCGCCGCTGATCCATTCCATGTCGAGCAATAGGCTCGCCTTCAGCTCGAACCCCACCAACCGCGGCGAGGTGAACTTGATCGCGCCGCCTTCCGGCGCTTCGCGCTCCGCCTCGTCCGCCACCGCGCGGTACCACGCTTCGGTATGCCCCAGCCCGCCGTTGCCCGGCGCGCTGGACGGCAAGTAACTGGTCAGCAGCTGCACGCGCCCGCTGGAGGCGTCCACGCGCGCGAACAGATTCAGGATCGGGCCCACCGGGCCTTGCAGCACCTCGGCCAGCGTGAGCACCTCCGCGGTCCGCGCCGAAGCGGCAAGCTCGTCGAGTTTGGCCAAAAACGGCTGGAAGGCGCGCTCTCCCGCCGCGCCGAACTCCTGCTGCGCCGCGTCGAGGAAGCGCTTCCGGCAGGCCGCGAAATCCACCGCGCGCAGCGCCTCCAGCGCCTCCCGTTGCGCCGCCGGCGCCGGCACGTAATCGAGGAGACCGCCCAGCGGTTCGATCTCATGCGCTTCCTCGCGCGCCTTCAGGTTCGCCACCGCGCGTTCGGCCGCCGCGTAGGCCGTCGCCTCGTCCGGGCCTTCGGCCAGCACCTTGATGTCCGAGAACGCCTGCCCGAACTTCGCGGCCACCCGCTCGCGCAGCGGGATCGCCTGGATGCGCAGGCTGCGCAGGTTCGAAAGCTCTCCGTCGAAGCGCACGCCCAGCACCGGTTCGGGACCCGGATCGGAATAGCCCAGGATCAGCGTCGCGCAGGCGAGCAGCGCCAGCGCGCCCAGCGAAACGCCCAGCCAGCCCTTGCGCTGCCGCTGGTGAAAACGCCCCAGCATGATCGTCGTCTTGCGGATGCCGTGCGCGACATGCCCGGCCTTGCGGTCGTCGCCGCCGCCCGCCAGCAGCACCGGGAAAAAGGTGATCATCAACAGCGCCGCGACGAACAACCCGATCCCCGCCAGCAGGCCCAGTTCGGCCAGCATCCGGAAATGCGTCGTCGCGATCCCGAAGAACGCGATCGCCGTCGTCAGGCTCGCCGCCAGCACGCTAGGTCCGCAGCGCCGCAGCGTCTCGGCCAGCGCCTCTTCCGTACGGTAACGCGCTTCTTCGCGCAGATGGTGGAATGTGCTGTAGATGTGAATGCCGTAATCGACGCCCATGCCCAGCAAAATGCACGTGAAGCCCGCCCCCATCACGCCGATCTTGCCCTGCACCAGCGCCGTCAGCGCCAGCGTCACCACCACCGCCAGGCCCATCGTCAGCGCGATGCACCACGCCAGCCGCAGTTCGCGGAAGACCAGCAGGAACAGCAGGATCACGATCACGCCCGACGTGAGCGTCGTGGACAGAATATCCCAGCGCAGGCTCAACTCGTTCTCGTACGTGACGGCGTGTAGGCCCGTGTAGCCGACGCGCAACTGCGCGTCCTTGGGTTCGCCCTCGGCCGGCTCGCCGTAGGTATCGCTCATGAGCTGCGTCGTGAACGGCGGCATGGCGGCGTACTTCGCGCGGAAGGCTTCGACCGCCCGGTTCTCCGCGCGCTGCACCGCCGGCATCAGGGCGTGGAGAAAATCGAGCTGGTTGACGCCCTGAATCGGCCGCGCGAGCACCAGCAGCGTCGTGCGGTCGGGCGACAGGAAATAGCCTTCCGCGTCGTGCAGCGCGAGATTCGATTTGCGTCCACCAAGCTTGCGGTCCAGCGCTTCCTGCGCCAGCCCGGCCAGCTTCAGCGGATCGGTCATCAGCCGTTTGCGCTCCACGTCCATCGACGGATCGATGTCCTTCAGCTCCTCGCGCACCTGCTTCAACCGTTGGGCCAGCGCCTCCGGATCGAAGCGCGCCTCGACCGCATGCACGTCCTCGACGCTCAGCACCGCCGCGAGGTGCTCCTTCCCGATCCGCTCCAGCGCCTGCCGTAAGCCCGCTCCGGCCTTGCACTCCACCCGGCGCAGCCAGCGCTGCGGTTCGGCGAAGTATCCTTCCGGCAGGGCCGCGTGATCTTCGGGCAGCAAGCCGACCTTGGTAAGCTCCTCGGTGAGCAAGTCGCCGTAAGCGCGCAGCGGCGCGGCGCTCGCGGGATCCTGAGCCACCGCGTCGGGCACATGCACCACCGCCGCCAGCAAATCCCCGCCGAACGCTTCGCTGATCTCGCGCATGTAACGGAAGCGCACCAGCTTCGCGGAAACCTGGTCCAGCACGTTGGCGTCGAGATGGGTCAGCGTGTAGCCCGCGCCGGGCAGCGCGAGCACGAAGAGCGCCAGCGCGCCCCACAGCACGCGGCGGCGGTTGCGCGCCACCCACGTGCCCCAGCGGTCGAAGAAGCGGTCCTGCAGATTCGCCACGGCGCTATCCGGTCACAGGCTCAAGAAGCGCCGCGAAAAAGCCATCCGCCGCGCGCGGTCTTCACTTAAGAATCGTATCGTACAAGGGAAGCGTCTTGCGAAAAGACGCGCACGGGAATCGTTATTCCCAAAGACTCTGGCCGGTCTGCAAGGCTTCGGCCAGATCGCGGATCTGCATGCCTTCCGGAACCGCCACGCGCAGCTTCTCGAGGGGAATCGGAACGTTCGGAATCAGCTCCTGCACATCGAGCTGCAACTCCTGCTTGTCGCTGGCCGTCGCGAGCGTCACGCGGCCGGGGTACGTCAAATCGGTCGGCCGCTCCGCGGCTTCGCCCGCGCCCGGCGTCTTGAACCGGTAATCCTCGAACCGGATCGCGCCCAGGAACTGGCTCTGCAAGTCGAAGATGTCCGCGCGCGTGGCGACCGAATGCTCGCTGCTGAGCTGGTAACTGCGCACGCGGCGCTTGAATACGCCCGGCATCTCCAGCACGCTCACCACCGGCTTCCCGTTCTCGATCACCACCCGCCGCTCGAAAGCCGTCTCGGTCCAA
>BTVV01000040.1:0-47583 GCA_045863855.1 Planctomycetota bacterium
TTTGACCGGCTCGCCGGACTTGGCTCCAAAGGTGGAATTCAATCCCGACTGTGGCTCCGGAAAGGTGGGATGAAACATGGCGCGGCCCTCGATTGCTGGAGCCATACTTGCGCGTAACCCGCGCGGGCTCAACCCTGCGCCTTCAATATACCTGGAATGAGGATATTCTTTTAGCCGGAAGCCCAGAGGTCGGCGGTCCGTCCGGTCGAAGCGCGGGCTACCAGTGGTCGGAGACCCGCTCGACAGTCTTTTCGACGGTGTAAGGATCGATGCGCGTCCATCCGGTTTTATTGCGGCTGGCGGCCTGAGCGGCTTCGATGCGTTTGTAACGCATGGTAATGGTGATCGGGGAGCCGAAGCGGAAGGGCTTCATCTCTTTCGCGCGTTGCGCGGCGCGCTTGGCGCCTTCGTAGATTTCCTTGATCGCGCGCTTGGGGCTTTTGCTGACCGCGCCATTCCAACCCAGCCCGATCTTGGTGGTGACCGTTTCGATGCCGGGGAAGAAGGCTTGGGCTTCGGCGACTCCCTTGTCGTCGGTACTCACAAATACGGGTGGCACGCCAAATTCGCCGGCCACGGCCGCATCGATGGCCAGTTCACCGGCTTCCTTGCCGTTAATCTTGATCCACTGAAACGCCGCACTGCTGAAACTGTGGCAGATCACGCCGTCGACGGTGTTGTCCATGGGGTGGTAGCCCACGAAGGCGACCCCGGCGAAGCCCTGCTCCAGCCCCGGCCAGCGGTGTTCGAAGCCGCCACCCAGCGCGATTTCGCAGCGTTCGTCCAGCAAGTCGTAATGGAGATTCAAGCTGCCGCCGTGGTTGTCCCAGACGATGACGCGCGTGGCGCCGGCGTCGAAGAGGCCCCTCGCGCAGGCGTCGGCTTCGCGCGTGGCCTGCAAGCGCGCGAAGTCCAAGTTGCGGCTGTCATTCAGGCTCCCTCCGGGCGCGCCTACGACGCAAGCCGGTCCTTCGCAGTCGACGCCGATCACGAATTTCATGCGCGATCCCCCTATAACGAATATCCATTAGCAGAACGGGATGCGTGGAACCTGTCAAGTTGCGCGTGCGGTCGGTCGCAATTCTTTCTGGGGCTTCTAATCCAATAAGACTACGGCTGAGGTCATAGGCCTCAGGTTGCTGACCTTGAGCTTGAACAAACAGGCGCCAGACGACGAATCGCAGTTGGGTAACACACGAATTGAGGAACTTGAGTGCTGCATTCCAGGCCGCAGATTGAATACGCGGGCAATCGCTTACGGGTCAAAACGATTGGGAAATGAGGTTGGGCAGAAACGATTTCAGACCAATGCCTTGCGGCTCGAGGAAGCAGCCGATGGAGTTTTCGGCGCCTCCGGCGGTGACTCACGGAGATACTCATTCCACGGAATCCAACGATTTCCCACCAGAAAGCCCCAAGGCCGTCGCTTGCGGCCGCACAGCACCAGCGTCCAGGCGCTTTGAGTATACAGTTCTAGAATGCGGTGATAGTCCTCGGCTTTATGCCGAATCAGCGCACCGGCTCGGCGTTCGAAGATGCCTTGCGGCGTTTCCTCGCGGTAGCCGCCCTTCAGCACCAGTGAAGTAAAGTTCCAGGGGTGATCATGTAGGTGTCGGTCGCCGTCCGCGCGGAAAATGCGGTGCAAGTAGAGCCGGAAGCCGGGCAAATAGAGCAACGTGTAGCGGTAAAGGTACGGTTCGCCGTCCGGTGTTGTGATGCGTTCGGTAAAAGGCCACATGGTTTAATGATTCTCGGTCCGGGACCGCAGGCACTTTAGCATTCCCGGCGGTCCAAACCAGAGGGGGTCCGCGCATTTTTAATTTTGGATTTTGAAAGGGTGAAGCAACGGCCGGTTCGCTTGACCCTTGGAACTCGGCTACTACAGTTAAGTTCGTTTCGCCCGGCGCGTTCCGCCGGGCGTTTTTCGTGGCCGGGCACAGGTGCGTTCGGCGGGGCCAGTTTGGAAGGTGGTGTGGCGATGCGGGTCATGAAGTTTGGCGGCACTTCGGTGGGCAAGCCCGAGTCGATGATTCGGTGCGCGGAGCTTGTGGAGCGCGAGATCAAGATCCACGGCGAGAAGCCAGTGGTGGTCGTGTCCGCGTACTCGAAGGTGACGGACCTGCTTCTAGACGCTGCGAAGAAAGCTGTGCGGGGCGATATCGAAGCGCCGTACGCCGCGGTCGCAAAACGCCACGCCGACCTGCTCAACGGCCTGGGCCTCGACGAACAGATCGGCCAAAAGAATCTCAGTGAACTGCACGACCTGCTGCGCGGAATTCACATGGTCAAAGAAGTGACCCCGCGTCTGTACGACTACGTGGCCAGTTTCGGAGAGCGGTTGAGCAGCAAGTGTTTCGCGGCCCTATTGCGCAAGCGCGGGCACGCCGATGCAGAGGCAATCAACGCGTACGATTTGGGCTACGTGAGCGACGCGAACTTCATGAACGCGCGCCCCTTGCCGGAGACGTA
Organism: Planctomycetota bacterium; assembly: GCA_045863855.1. Taxonomy (GTDB): domain Bacteria; phylum Planctomycetota; class SZUA-567; order H5-PLA8; family H5-PLA8; genus H5-PLA8. Next base: position 2,470 of record BTVV01000040.1, read on the forward strand.
CGAGAACATTCCCAAGGCGTTTGAAGCGCATAAGGGCAAACTGGTGGTGGTTACCGGTTTCATTGCCAAAGAGAAGAACGGAGACATCACTACCAACGGGCGCTCGGGTTCTGACTTTACGGCGGCGATCTTCGGCGCGGGACTGGGAGTGGACGAGATCCAGGTCTGGAAGGACGTACCCGGGGTGATGACCGCAGACCCGACCCTCATCAAGACGGCGAAACCGCTCTCCCGGCTCTCGTTCGAAGAGGCCAGCGAACTGGCGTACTACGGCGCCGAAGTGCTGCACCCGGCGACCATGGTTCCGGCCATCAAGCGCGGGATTCCCGTGCGCGTGCTGCACACCTTCGACCCCGAAGCGCCCGGGACGCTGATCACCGTCGAAGGTGTGAGCGATCCGGCTCATCCGGTAAAGTCGATCGTCTACAAGGAAGACCAGGTTTTGATCAACGTGCGCAGCGAGCGCATGCTGGGGATGGAAGGATTCATGGCGCGGCTCTTCGAAGTCTTCGCGCGCAACGGCATTGTAATTGACATGATCTCGACCAGCGAAGTGAGCGTCTCGCTGACCACCGATATCACCGACGAGAAACGTTTGGCCGCGCTGAACAAGGACCTCAGCGAGTTCTCGAAGGTGGATATTCAGCGCGATAAGTGCATCGTGGCGATTGTAGGTGAAGGCATGAAACACACCGTGGGTTTGGCTGCTCGGGCTTTTAAAGCCGTTGCGACAGCGGGTGTAAGCCTGCAGATGATTTCCCAGGGCGCCAGCGAGATCAACATTACTTTCCTGATCGATAACGCTCAGATCCCCAATACAATCAAGAGTTTACATCAAGAGTTCTTCGGGCAGTAAGGGTAGCTTGAACGCTTTGGAGCTTGGGGAGTATCTGGACTAGCTCCATTAGACCGCTACAATGCTGCACCTAGTGCGCGCTTTTCCGAGACTCCCGGCAGTCCGGGCTTGGAGTCGGGCGTCTACTTGAGGGCATGTCTTCGGCTGAACCCTTTGTGGAGTAATCCTTTACCGTGAGTTCCTCCGCCTCCGCGAGCAGCTCGTCGTCCACCTCCTCGCGGCGCAAGGTGGGCGAGATCGCGCTCCAAAAGGGTTACATCAACCGGACGCAGCTCAAAGAAGCGCTCAGCGCACAGGGCGAACTCCAAAAGCTGGGCCTCTCCGAGAAGATCGGGCAGATTCTCTACCAAAAGAAGTTCATCACCCAAAACGTCCTCGACGAGATCCTCAAAGAGCAGGACGCGGGCGGCGGGCCACGGCGTGTTTTGGGCAACTTTGAGATTCACGAGAAGATTGGCCAAGGCGCCATGGGGGTCGTCTTCAAAGCGCGGCAAATCAGCATGGACCGCGTGGTGGCGCTGAAGATCCTGAGTCCCAAGTACGCCAACGACGCGGAGTTTATCGAGCGCTTCGTGCGTGAGGCGCGCGCAGCGGGGCAGTTCAATCACGAGCATATCGTCGCGGCGGTCGATGTCGGATACGTTGAGCCATATCACTACTTCGCGATGGAGCACGTGCAGGGGATCAACCTGCGCCAAGCGATTTGCGAGCGCGGCAAGTTGCCCGAACGCGAGGCGCTGGAGTTGACCCGGCAAGTGGCGCTGGCGCTGGATCACGCGCTCTCGAAGGGGATCATCCACCGCGACATCAAGCCCGATAACGTGATGCTGACCGAACGCGGGCTGGCGAAGCTGCTGGACCTGGGTCTCGCCACGGCCGTGGCCGCCGAATCGCAAAGCCGCGCGGATATGGACGCGGTGAACGAAGGCGAGGCCACCGGGGGCAAAAAGGACGCGGCGGCCAAGCGCGCAGTGGGCACGCCGCATTACATGTCGCCCGAAGCGGCGCGCGGAATCGAAGACCTCGACACACGAGCGGATATCTATTCGCTGGGCTGCACGCTTTACCATCTGCTGACGGGCTCGACGCCCTTCGACGGCTCGCGCAGTCGCGAGGTGATGCTGCAGCACGCCACGCAGCGCGTCCCCGACGTACGCGAACGCGCGCCGGGGCTCAGCTCGCACACGGCAAAGATTGTGGCCAAAATGACGGCGCAGGAACGCGAGGAGCGTTACGCGAATCCGAAGGATCTCGCGGAAGATCTGGAGGCGACGGCCGCGGGCCGTCCGCCGCTGCACGCCCTGGGCAAGGTTTCGGGCAAAAGCGGAGCGCACCCCAATTACACCACCGGTCCGCGCAAGCCGATCGCCCCCAACGCCAAGACGACGGGACCGCGCGCGCCGGTGCGCGGGCGCGGCACGACCGGTCCGCGTGTGCCGGTGGCGGGACGCCCGACTACCGGTCCGGCCGCGCCGGTGGCCGGCGATCGTACGGGCGGGATTTCGGTCACCATCGGATCCTCGCGGGGGACGGCCGGCGCCCCGGCGGCGCAAGCCAAGAACAAAGGCGCGGTGGCCGCCGTCGTGGTGATTGCGCTGGTGGGTCTGGGATTGGCGGTCGGCTTGGGCATGGGCGGGAAGGACGATGCGCGTCAGCCGCGTCGCGAGCCCGTGCCGCCCGCTCCGGAACCGCAGCCCGCACGCGCTCCGGTCGCCGAGCCGATCAAGCCGCTCGGTGCTCCGCAACCGGCCGAACCCAGCGGCGCGGAATTGGCTCAACGCGCTTTACAGGCTTACGAGCAGCTCAAAAAGGACCGCCCCTACGACTACCCCGCGTTGAACGAAGCGCTCGACCGAGCGCGGCCGCTGGCCGCCGGAACCCCGTCTCTCGAAGCCTTCGGCGCGGCGGAGGCGGCACTGAAAGCCGATTGGGAGGCACGCATCGCTCGGGCACTCGATCCGATGCGCACGGCGGCCGGGGCGGCCGTAGCGAATCGCGATTTTGATGCGGCGCGCAAGGCGCTGGAAGAGGGCGCGCTGGCGGCGGAGTTACGCGTCTTCGATTGGCAGGCGCGATTGCAAGCCGCGCGGCAGGAAACCGGTGCGCGCGTGGAAGCTGAAGCGGCCAATCTCTGGAAGCGCGCGCAGGCGTTGGCGGCGGGCGGCAGCGAAAAGGAATTGGCCGAAGGGATCGACTTGGCCGCGCAAGCGGCGGCGCTGCCGGCGGATTGGGCGCCCACCGCCCAAACAGCGGCTGAGGCTTTGCCCGAATGGCGCAAAAAGCTCGAAGCGGCGAAAGCTCAGGCGCAGCAAGTCCAGCTTGCGGCGCGGGAAGCCGCGCGCGGTTTGGTGGAAGCGCTGGTGAAGGATCTGGAGCCTATGTTGCGCCAGAACCGTTTCGCTCAGGCTTTGGAACTCGTGGAGCAGAAGTCGCGCGAGGGCGCCTACCAACCGGTGCGGGAGGATTTGGCGCGGGAAGCCGCGGACCTTAAGGCAATCCTTGCGCTGCGCGATGCGGCGGTGGCGTCTATGAATGGGAAAACCGGGGAGCGTGTGGCCCTGAAGAAAGGCGGCAGCACACTGCAGGGCGTGATCGCCGATCCGGCCGGCCGGCCGGGCGTGACCTTGCGGCTGGAGGGCAAGATGGAACTGACGGTCTCGGCCGCGCAATTGGAAGCCGCGGACGTGGACGCGTACGCGGCGGCCCCGGCCACGGCGGCGGAAGGCGCGGCCATCGGCGCGACGCCGGCCGAAGCGCACCGGCGCCGGGGACTCCTGTTTCTGGCGGCGGGGGATTTCGCCAAGGCCAAAGAGCATTTCATCGCCGCGCGCGACGGCGGCTTGGGCGTAGCCATTCAGCCGTACCTCGAACGACTTGTGGCCTACGAACTGGGCGAAGCCGAACTTCTCGCGCAGCGGACGTGGCAAAAGGCCGAGCAGCAATTCCAGGCGCAAGCTTGGAAGGACGCGCGCGGATCGTATGAAGTATTTCAGAACGAACACGGCAAGTCCCAGGAATACGCCAGGCGCGGCGAAGAACTCAAAGCGCGGCTGGCTCATATTGATGGAATCCTGAATCCCAATCGCCCGGGATTGTGGGCCACGTATTTCAAGGGCATGGACCACAAGCCCGAGAACGTGGTTCTGCAGCGCGTGGACCCGCAGATTGTATTCGCCTGGGGTGGCGGCGGTCCGGCTGACCAGGTGGGCGGCGATCAATTTTCGGCGCGCTGGGAAGGATTCATCAAAATCGAGAAGGGCGGTTCGTACACCTTCACGGGTTACAGCGACGACGGCATTCGCCTCTGGATCGGGGATAAGCTGGTTCTTGAATTCTGGCAGGATCGCGCGCGCATGCCCACGCCGGGCAGCATCGACCTCCCGCCCGGACTTTATCCGATCCGGGTGGACTACTACGAGAACGGAGGCGGCGCCGATTGCGAGTTGCGCTGGGCGCTGGCGGGCGGTTTCGACGAGCAGGCGGTGCCCGCTACCGCCCTGTGGCATCGACCGCCGGCCGGCGCTCCGAAGAACCCATAGTTCGCCGCGGTAAAAGGTATCCGCATGCAGATTCGTTATTGTGAAACCTGCGGCGTGCGCGTGTCCGAGCGCGAAGTGGAATCCGGCGAAGCGCTGGAGACCGGCGGCAAGGTGCGCTGTCCGCAATGCAAGCCGCAGCAAGTGGCGGTGGCCGATCGCGGCATGCGCAAATCGCGTTCGAAGATCATCGCGTTGGGTTCGGATCGCGCTAAGTCTTCAGAGACGAGCGTTGGCCCCGCCCAGCGCGAATCGCCCGCTGTGCGCCGTCCACCGGTCCCTTCCCATCACGGTGCTCAGGATTCGAATAAAACCGTGGGCCTGACTCTCGCAGCAGGTGGCTTGGTGCTGTTGGGCCTCGCCTTCATGCTGCTGCGCGGCGGTGAAGCGCCGGCGCGTCCCGCGCCGCGCGAACCGGCGGTGGCTCAAGAGTCCATTCCGCGCGAGACTCGGCTTGCTGCGCGTCCCGCTCCGGATCCGGTTTCCGGTCAGAGCGAAGCCGCGCAAGCCCCGGCGCCGGTCGAGCCCGGGCCACCTTCCGCGTTCGAGCGACTCGCTCGCTTCGAAGGGTTGGATCCGGAAGACGCGAGAGGGCGTGTGGTGCGCATCGAGGCCTTTTTAGTGCAAGAGACCGATCCGTTGCATCTGGCTCGAGCGCGGCAATTGCTCGCCGAATGGCAAGCCAAGGTTTCCGCCGCAACCGGACCTGTGGCCGTCGAGGTCGGCCGCCCCGCTGCGCCAGATGAACCCGTTGCGCCGGATCTGGCGCCCGCGACCACGGCAGCCCCAACGCCCGAAACGGATCGGGGCGTACGGACGGAACCGGCGGCTCCTTCCGCTACGACCGAATCCTCTGAATTCAAGGGTTGGGAAGCGGGGGCCGAAGAATGCGCGAGTTACGTCGTGGCCTTCCAACAGCACCGTGAGGCGCATGCCTACCGCCAAATGCTGGCGGAAGTATTCGCTCTGGTCCGGCGCATGCGCACGAGCGAAGCGCTGGCGGAACTGGCTCGCCGGGCTCAGACGGCCGGTGCGGGTGAGCAAGCGGAGCGCGCGAAGCGTGACCGTTCCGACTTGGAGGCATTGAGCGCGCTGCGCCGTCAGGCGCTGGATGCCGCGAAAGCTTTGGTGGGCAAGGAAGTGGAGCTTTGGCGCGGATCCACTCCGATTCGCGGAACGCTGCTTAAGTCCGATCCAGCGGAAGGCGTCTCGCTGCGTTTGGCCGACGGCCCCGAACTTACCATGGCCCCCGAGCAGCTTAATGCGCGCGACGTGGAACGCTGGATCGCCCCCGATCCGAATGCCGCCGACGCGACACAGGCGCGGCTCTTTGGGTTGCTGCATCTGGTTTCCGGCGAACATGCGGCGGCGATGGGTTGGTACGAGCGTTTACCCGACCCCGTTCGTTCTGAATACCGAACGCGGGCGGCCTTACTGGATTTGACCGGCGCCGGCTTGCGCTTCGACGCCGCTTGGCTCGCGGCGGACGAAATGCGCGCGGCCGGAAAGTGGCAGGAAGCGTACGAAGCCTACGCGAATCTCGAGCGCACGTTTGGCGCGACCGCCGCGTGGTCCGAGTGCTCCAAAAAGATCGAAGAAGCGGCTCAGCGCATGAAGTGGCTTTCCAAACCCATCGCGCCTGGCTTGATCGGGAGTTACTACCGGACTCGAGAGGCCAAGCCTGAAACGCTCGTGGTCACGCGGATCGATTCGACCATCGACTTCGACTGGGGAGGCAAATCGCCCGCACCTTCAATGCCGGGCGAACAAATCTCGATCGTATGGACGGGGATGGTGCATATTCAAGTCGCAGGGAGCTACGAGTTCGCGTTGACGAGCGACGACGGGAGCCGTTTGTACCTGGACGGCCAAGTGGTGGTCGAGAACTACGCGGATCATCCCGCCAAGAGGGTCGCGGGAACGGTGGTATTGGCGGCCGGTTGGCATCCACTGAGGCTGGCCTATTACAACGGTACCAGCTTTTCATCCTGCAAGATGTCCTGGACTCCTCCTGGGGCCGCTCAGGATGTGCTGGTCCCCGCCGAGGTGCTGGGTCACGATGCTCGAGTAGCCCCGCAAGCCGGCGTACAGTCTCCTGCCGCTCCGCCGGCCGTAACCGAACCGCCCGCGCAGACGCCGCCGGACGCCCCCGCCGCACCGGCCGGACCGAAACTTCCGGAAGGTCCTACCGTATTCCTGAGCCAGCTTGCCGAGTTCGATGTGAAGGTAGGACACGGCACCTTCGGCAAGAATGGCGCGACCGGTTACGAAAGCGGCCATAAGATTTCGGTGGGCGGGCAGCCTTCGCCACACGGTCTCTCGACACATCCGGGCGCAGAGCCGGCTACGGTGTCGTACCGCCTGGATAAGCAATTCAAATCCTTGCAAGGGTATGTGGCGCTCAACGACACCACCAAACGCTCGAACCGTCCGCTCCTCTTTCGCATTTACGGGGACGACAGGCTGCTGTGGCAATCGAAATCCGTTCAAGTTTCCAATCGCCCCGAGGCGTTTGCCGTGCCGCTTGCCGGTGTCGGTGTTTTGCGGCTCGAAGTGGAGGCTCGCGGCGATAGCGGCTATGCGCATGGCGTTTGGATCGAACCCTTATTGCGGCGGTAAGCGCGTCCGAAATTTGATACACTTCCGGCATGCCCACTGAAATCGAACGCCGTTTTCTGATCGTTCCCCGCCTGCTTCCGCGCAAACTGCCGAAGGCCGACCGGATCGTGCAGGGCTTCCTGAATTTTGCGCCGGTGGTCCGGGTGCGCTTGCGCAAGAGCGGCAAGGACGGGCGCACGCGCGCCTACATGACCGTGAAAGGCCGCGGCTTGCGGGTGCGTGCGGAATACGAGTACGCGATCCCCGTGGCGCATGCGCGGGAGCTTATGAAACTGTGCGGCACGGCGGTGATCGATAAGGATCGCACGGTCTACGGCCCATGGGAAATCGACGTCTACCGCGGGCGGCATCGCGGGCTTCAGGTGGTGGAAATCGAACTGCCCCACGCGCGGGCGAAGCTGCCCGATCCGTTACCGGAGTGGGTCGGGCGCGAGGTGACCGAGGATCCGCGCTATACGAATTCGCATTTGGCGCGGGCGAAAAAGTGGCCGCCGAGCAAGGATTTCTTCGTCTGAAGGCGGCCTACCGTGGCGCGCGCGAAGGCCATCCTCTAAACTGCGCGCTCGTTTAGCGCTGGGCGCAACGCATGGACTTTCCGATCGATAAACTGATTGTCGTGCTGCTGGTCGTCTACACGATCACGCTGCACGAACTGGCCCATGCGTGGGCGGCGACTTGGGCCGGCGATCCAACGCCCGGAAAGCACGGTCGGCTGACTTGGAATCCGATCGTACAACTGCACCCCGTCTATTCCGTGGTCATGCCCCTGATCACCTACCTCCTCAACGGCTGGCCGATCGGTTTCGCGTACTGCCCGATCGATCCCAGCCGCTTTCGCAAGCCGTTGCGCGACCGGGCGCTGGTGGGATTGGCCGGGCCGCTGGTGAACTTTGCCGTGTCCCTGTTGTGCGTGGGCCTGATGTGGCTGCCGTTCGTGGTGCGCCCTGATCTGGAAGATGGTGCGAACGCGACGATCCTCTTTGGCTTGGCGTTCTGGAACCTGCTGCTCGGACTTTTCAACATGCTTCCGTTGCCGGGTCTGGACGGCTACGACGTTATTCGGCCTATCTTGCCGTTGGCGATCCGGCAGCCTCTGGACCGGTTTCGCACCATGGGCTTCTTGCCCTTGCTCCTGGCGTTGATGGTAGGCGGGGAATTGCTGGGCTTGGTGGCGACGCCGGCCATTCGATTTTTCTTCGCCATCCTGCCTGCACATGTGGATGCCTACGAGCTGTTCCATTACTGGTTGGGCAGGGGTTGACCGAAGCCGTACTGCGAGTCACGGGAAGCCCCTTGTTGTACGTCTCGCCAGCGGGATAATCGCTTTTCGGTATAGAAACACAGGGTTCGGCGCGGCGGTCCCGCGGCCGGACCGGGGAGCTTGCTTCGCTTGGCGGATCGGTCCTCAGGTCCACACGCTCCCGACGCCGACCCGGAACGCACGGCCGATTTGAGCGCCGGCGCGTTGGGTTCGGGCGAGAGCACTTCCGCGCCGCTGAAGGCCTCGGCGGCCGCGGCCAAGACGCCATTGCCCGACCGACCGGAGCGCATGGAAGTCGCGCCCTCTGCGCCTCCACGCCCCGCGGCCGGTACGCCGGCTTCTCCGGCCATGGCCGCCTGGAACGGGCAGGAAGATCAGGCGCCGCCCGATCCGCTCTTGAACACCGTACTCGGCAAGTGCCAGATCCTGCGCCGCCTGGGCGAGGGCGGCATGGGGCTCGTCTACCACGGCAAGCATCTGACGCTCGATATCGATGTGGCCGTGAAGGTGCTTTCGCCGGCCTTGGCCAAGCGCGACCGCGGCTTCGTCGATCGCTTTCTGCGCGAAGCTCGCACCGCCGCGCGGATTCATCATCCCAGCATCGTTCAAGTGCTGGATGTCGATTTCCAACAGGGCTACTACTTTCTGCTGATGGAATACGTGGACGGCGAGACCGCCGGCGACCGACTGCGCCGAATGAAGCATCTCACCGAACGCGAGGTTGTGGAGATTGGCCTCGAAGCGGCCTCGGCCCTCGAGTTCGCGCGGCGCAAGCAGATCATTCACCGCGATATCAAGCCCGAGAACATTCTGATCTCGACCGAAGGCGAAGTGAAGTTGGCCGACTTGGGCCTGGCGAAGCTTTTGGCGGGCGGGGGCGGCGGCAGCGGATTGACGCTGGGCGACCAAGTGCTCGGCACGCCGTTTTACATCTCGCCCGAGCAGGCCACCAACGCGAAGAATGCCGACCACCGCAGCGACCTTTACAGCTTGGGTGCGACGATGTTCCATCTCGCCACGGGGCGCGTGCCCTTCGAAGGAACCAGCGCATTCGATACGATGATGCGGCACATGAACGAACCGCCCCCCGAACTGCGCGCGTTCCGCGCCGAACTCTCGATGGAGTTGGCGTCGGTGGTGCGCCAGCTTCTGCAGAAAGACCCGAGCCGGCGATTCCAGTCGGCGGGGCAATTGCTGCTGGCGCTTCGCCCGATCTACGAACGGCTGGTTCCGCGCGAGGAGCGCGACGCGCTGCTCGCGGGCAGCGGCGATACGGCGGTGCTGGCCACGAAGCGTCCGGGCACCAAGGCGGGCCGGTTGAATCTTTCGAGCGTGACCTTGCTGGGAACCTCGCATGGAGGCGCACAGCTCGAACAATGGGCGCCGCAGGTGGACAGCGGCCCTCCGCGGCCCGCGCCGGCGCTTCCGCCGATGCAGGAACAGCGCGTGCCCGCTCCGGCGCTGGGGTCGGTGCCGCTGGGCCGGCGCGGTTCGGCGATCCGTACGCCTGTGGGCAGTCCCACCCCCGCTCCGGGCTTGGCCTTCGAAGATCGCCGCCAGCCGCCGACGAAATTCTGGCTCGCGCTGCTCTTTGTCCCGTTCTTGAACGTGTTGGCGTACATTTGGGTCGGCACCATTGCTAAAAAGCGAGAGTGGTGGTATTGGGGCATGGGCGTTCTCTTCTTCCATTCGGTGTTCATGCTCGTGGCGCACGAAGGCGGGCCCGGCGCGGTGTTCGGGAACCTGGGTTTCCTGATTACCTATGGGGTGGGATTGGCGTACGGCCTGTCGATTCGCCGCGAAGTGGACGCGCGCGCCATGGAGGTCAGCGACGACGATGACGGGCTGTAATACCTGCTTGGCCGGGAGCGTGGCGTGAGCGACGCCGCCGCGCCCGAATCCGGCGCAGAGGCCCCCGCGCCCGCGGGGACGCTCACGCCCGTCGGCGGTCGCGAGGATTTCTCCGCGCGCCTGGAGAGCTTCCAGGGCCCGCTCGACCTGCTGCTGTATCTCATCAAAGAGAACGAAGTCGATATCGTAAACATTCCGATCCATCAGATCCTCGAACAGTTCCTCAAATACCTCGACGCGGCGCTGGAGTGGGATCTGCACTTGGCCGGCGAATTTCTGGTCATGGCCGCAACCTTGATGGAGATCAAGAGCCGCGAGCTGTTGCCGGTGCAGGAGACGGTCGAAGGCGAAGAGATCATCGAAGACCCGCGCAGCGAACTGGTGCGGCAGCTTCTGCGCTACCGGCGTCTGAAGGAACAGGCCCGCGCGCTGGAAGAACAACTGGAGCGCTGGGAGCACAGCCATCCGCGCGGGTGCTTCGACGAGATTCCGGAGCTGCCTCCTGAAGAAACACCGGCCGAAGAGATGGAACTCGACTTCGATCTGTACGATCTGCTCACGGCGTTCGAGCGCGTGCAGAAGTCGGTGCTGGCGGCCACCCCTCGGCGGGTGGGCTACGAAGGCGAGACGGTGGAGGAAGCGATCGAACGCATCGAGCGTGTGCTGAAAGAGCGCCCGTACTCGAGATTCGTCGAGTTGGTCGCGCATGCGCGCAGCCGCCCGGATATCGCGACGTGCTTCGTGGCGCTTCTGGAACTGGTCCGGCGGCGGATGATCCGGCTGGTGCAGGCGGGCGAAGCCGCTGGCATCGAGGTGAAGGTGCAGAGTTCGGAAGAGGCCGAGGCGCTGGCGCGCGAGGAATCGCTGAGGGCCGACGAAGTGCAGACGATCGCCGAACGCGAGAAGGCCGAGCGCGCGGCGCAGTTGGCCGAAGAAGCCGCGGCGCTGGGTGTGTCGGTCGAGGAACTGCCCTGGAAGACGCGCCGCACGCTGCTGGCCAAGAAGAAATTCGAAGGCGTGGTGCGCCCGGAAGATCTGGAAGAAATCGACGCGGAGGAAGGCGAGATTGGCCGGCGCATCGACGCCATCTTCGCGGCGGTGGACGCGATCACTCAGCGATTCGAAGGGCAGCGCCCCGGCGAAGAAGGGATCCCGCCGCTGGAGCCGCTGCCCGACGAAGGCGATGCGGCGCCGTTGAGCATGGACGACTTGGCGCCTACGCCCGATGCGGCGCCTCAACCACAAGTTAGCCCGGCATCGCAAGCCGAAGCGCCATCGCCAGAGGCCGCACCCACGGACCCGGATGAAGCGGCCGATCCGCCTGCGGAACCCCAGGCCGAATCGGATGCCGAGCTGCCGCCGGAAACGCCTGCCCCCCACTGACCGGCGCGTCGATTCTCGCAGGCTTGCATTCGCCGCCGCGACGGTACCATACGTGTCCACGCGGAGATGCGGCCATGCCTCGGTTGACCAAGATTTATACGCGCACCGGCGACGACGGGATGACAGGTCTAGGCGGCGGGCAGCGTGTCCCCAAGGACAGTCCGCGCATCGAGGCCTACGGGACGGTGGACGAACTGAACAGCGGCTTGGGCGTCGCGCGTGCGCTGGGGTTGCACGCCCAATTGGCGCGCTTCCTGCCGCGCATTCAGAACGATCTCTTTCATCTGGGCTCGGACCTCTGCATCCGCGAAGACGATAAGAAGTCCCTGCAGATTCCCCAGATCGAAGACCGCCATATCAAGCAGCTCGAGAAGTTCATCGACGAGCTTCAGAAATCGTTGAAGCCGTTGGATAACTTCATCCTTCCGGCCGGCACGCCGGGAGCGGCTCAATTGCACGTCTGCCGCTGCGTTGCGCGACGCGCCGAGCGCTGCGTGCTGGCCCTCGCCCGCATCGAGCAGGTCAGCCGGCTTTCCGTCGTTTATTTAAACCGGCTCAGCGATTTATTGTTCGTAATGGCGCGCTTCGAGAACCTCAAAAAGAACGGCGAGGACGTCCTGTGGGATAGCCGCGCTTGAAATCTGGCCGATGCGCGGCGCCGGTTTCCCTGCCGACTATTTCGGCTTCGGCACTTCGAAATTATCCATAAGGTTGAGATCTTCCTTGGCGTACAGGAAGCGCTTGATCCGTGACTGCTTTTCCATTGCGCGGACCCATACGTTCATGCACATGGCGGCGCGGGCCTGCAAGTAGTCGCGTTCGACCCGGCGATGAACTTCGAAGAACTCGGGGATCCGCTCGGGCAAGCGGTTGCGTATGCGAATCAGGTGGTAGCCCAAGCGCGTGGGGATGGGTTCGCTGAGCTGCCCGCGCTCGTAATTGGCTTTGGCCAGCGCCGTGTAGAGAGCGCCACGCCAGTCCTCGTCTTCGGGCGAGAGCACGCCCAAGTGACCCAGTTCGTCCAGGTTCTCCGGATGCGTGAACTTCTCCGACGCCGCGAGCACCGACCAGGACTTTTCGTCTTCGCCGGCTTGCTTGCGCAGTTCCTTGGCCATCTCCAGTCCGGCCACGCGTTGTTCGGTGTCGGCATTCTCCGGCAAGGCGATCAGCAGATGCTGGACATCGAATTTCAGCGGTTCGCGATAACGCTCTTTGGACAGCGCGTACTCCATTTGCAGCGTCGGGTCGTCTAGCTTGATGCTCTGCTTGATGGCTTTCGCGAGAACCAGGCTGGCTTCCAGGGAGCGGTGGTACTGATCGATGGCCTGTCCGTATCGATTGTAGACGTACTCTTCCAGGGTCAGCGGTGTTTGGGGCGGCTTGCGCTTGGCCCGCGCTTCGTTCAGCGCGTCCAGGGAAAGCCGGTCGTCGTTCATTTCCATCTCCGTCTCTTCTTTGTTCACGGTGATGGGTTGTGCGGGAGGCGGTTCCGGCGAACGCAGCGGAATTTGAGAAGACCCTTCACGCCGGAAGGCCGGTGTGCCGAGCCATTCCATGCGCATGGGCCCCATGCGCTTGAGCGGGCCCAGCGCCATCTCGCGATTGATCAAGCGTGAAAGCGCCTCGGGGCCGTCGCTGCGCAGCAGCTCCTTCCAGACTTCGCTGCGACGCACGTCCTTGCCGTTCACCTTTCCGATCACCGGATCGCGATCGGCCTCCGGTCCCTTGCCGGGCTCGGGCGGCCAGAGTATCGAGCGGGTGTTTTCGAGCTGCGCCTCGCGGACCAGTTGATCGACCCAGCGCTCGGCCTTCGCCTGGATAATCCAGTCCACATAAACCTTCTCGACCTCCGCGCGCAAGGCCGCGAAATCTTTGCGCTGCGCGCGTTGGACCTCGAGCATCTTGACGACGTGGTAGCCGTAGCGAGTGCGAATGGGCTCGCTGACCTCACCCGGCTTCATGTTCTTCACGCCTTCGTAGAATTCTTCCACCAGCGGGCCCTGGCTGGTAAACCAGCCGACTTCGCCGGGTTCGGCCGGCATCGGAGTCAGGCCCTGAGTCTGGCGCTTCTGGGCGCGCTCTTGCCGCACGGTCAGGCCCCCCGGGCCCTTTTGATCCAGCGGATCCTGCGTGTAGCGTTCCACGGCCTGGGTCCACGTGAGCGTGCCCGCGCGCAGTTCGTCGATGACCTTCTGAGCGCGTTCTTTCGAATGCTGCCATTCCGGTCCGGCATCGATCTGCGGCGCGTCTTGCATGTCGACGCCGTGGTCGCGGCGCCACTTCTCGCGGCGTTTGCGGTCTGCGGCTATGCGCTCGCGGAACCCGACCTCGCCGTTCCCGGCGAGCAGATCCTGCCGGGTAAGCGGTGTCACCAGTACGTGCGCGGCGCGGAACCGGTCGGGCGGCTGGAACAGCTCCTCGTTGTCGGCATAAAACCGCTGCAAGTCGGCATCGGTAGGCGCGGTCTGGCGCCCGATCATCTTCTTGGCCAGTAGCTTCTGCCGAACCACCTGTTGCTTATACTCTTCGATCGACATCTGATAGCGCGCTTTGACCAGCGCCGCGAAGGTTTTCTCGCCAACATCCCACGGCGCGTATTGAACCTCGTTCTGCAGGCCGCGGTAATCGAGCATCAACTGGTCGTTCAGTTCCTGATCGGTGGCGGCGATACCGATTTTTTCGGCGGCTTGCTCGACCAGGATGCGCCGGATGATGCGGTCCAGCGCCATGCTGCCTTCGCTGCCCAACAGTTCCCGGATCAGTTCTCGCCTCGTGATGGCGAAGCCGTCGACTTCCGCGACGACCGCCGGGAGCTCCGAAAGCCCCGGCACTTCGTCGTCGCCTGCCGGTTCTTCCGCGGCGCCTGGATTCGCCGTGACGACCGCCAGGATTACGGCAACCGCAAACCCGCTTATGAAAGCAAAGCGCATGGTACGTTCCGCCGCGTGATCGAATGGTTTCAGGCCGCTCGCCCGCTTTGGGCAAACGCCCAACAGACGCTTTACGGCCGCCCGCCTTCAAGACTAAAGTATCCCAGCCAGCGGGGATTATAGGCGATGCCACGGAACATCTAAGGCCAGAAGTGGGCAATCCCGGGCGGTCCGTTAGGATGCCAAGCGGCCTCGGTTGAGCGGGAGAGCGAACCTCGTGCATGTGCCGGCATGGATGAAGGCGGTTGGGCTCTGGCTGACGCTGTTGGCGGGATGCGCGTGGACCGGCGAGTTCGGGACGCCCAAAGTGGTCTGGCGGCTTGAGCCTGCCAAGATCGAAGCCGCGGCCGGGCAGACCGTGCAGGTCAAGGTGATCGGTAAAGTGCCCCTCAAGTGGCATGTGTACTCGACGACCGAAGGCCTGGACGGCTTTACCCCTACCGCGTTCACGGTGGAGCCCGCGGCGCTCTTTCGCGTCAACGGCAAAGTCACGCATCCTCCGCCCATCGTGAAGAACGACGAAGACCTGGGCCGTATCGAGATGCTCGACGGCGAAGCGGTGTTTACCGTTCCGCTTCAAGTGGTGCAAGGTTCGGCAGAGGGTGAGCACGACGCGAGCTTGAAAGTCTCTTCCCAGCTTTGCGACGACAAGACCTGTCTGCTGCCGCGCACCGACACGCTGGCGCTTAAGGTGACCATAAAGGGGGCGGTCACCGAAGAACCGCTCAAGACGGCGGAGTCCCCGCCGCAGGCAGGAAAAACCGCGGATCCGGAGCACTCGGAGCCGAAAATCGAAGCCGTACCGTCTTTGGGCGGAAAAGCAGCCATCGATGCGGCACGCCAGGAAGGACTATGGGCCTACCTGGCATTGGCCTTTGGCACGGGCCTTACCGCCCTCCTGACGCCCTGTGTCTTCCCGATGATCCCGATCACCGTGAGCTTTTTCACAAAGCGCAAACAAGCCACTCGCGCGAAGGCCATCGGCGACGCGGGCATCTACGCCTTGGGAATCGTCGGAACGTTCGTATTCCTGGGCTTTGTCGTCTCGCTGATCATGGGCGCTTCGGGCGTGACGCAGTTCGCGGCCAACCCCTGGGTGAATCTGACGGTCGCGGCGATCTTCATTGCGTTGGCTCTGAACCTGTTCGGCGTCTTCGAGATCGCCCTCCCGGTGGGCCTCTTGAGCAGGCTCGATAAGAAGGCCGGAGAAGGGGAGGGCTTCGCGTCGATCCTGTTGATGGCGTTTGTCTTCTCAATCACCTCGTTTACCTGCACGGTCCCGTTCATCGGCTTCGTGATGGTCAGCGCCACGCAGGGCGAGTGGCTCTGGCCGCTCCTGGGCATGTTCGCCTTCAGCGCGGCATTTGGGCTCCCGTTCTGCATCCTGGCGCTCTTCCCGGCGATGCTTAAAGCGCTACCGAAATCGGGAGGCTGGCTGAACAGCGTAAAGGTGGTGATGGGGTTCGTCGAACTGGCGGCGGCGTTGAAGTTCCTGAGCAACGCCGATCTGGTCTGGTCGTGGGGCATCCTGACGCGCGAGTTCTTCCTCTGCCTGTGGATTGCCATCGCGGCGCTGACGACCTTGTACTTGCTGGGGCTGTTCAAGTTTTCGCACGATTCCGACCTCCCGCACGTCGGCGGCATGCGGATTGTGCTGGCGGTGCTCTTCCTGGGCACGGGGTTCTGGTTGGGTTCGGGGCTGGTGGGGGGCGATCTGGGCGAACTGGATGCCTTCGTTCCGCCGCGCGTTTACCCCGGACGCGAAGGCGTTGCCGTAAGCGGTCCGAACGGCGGCGGCGCGGAACCGCGGCTTTTCTGGCACTCCGACCTCGACGCGGCGCTGGCGGAAGCGAAGGCCACGGGCAAGCCCGTTTTTGTCGATTTTACGGGCATCACCTGCGTGAACTGCCGGCTGATGCAGGAAAAAGTCTTCCCGCAGCCAGCGGTCCGCGCGCTCTTGGAGCAGTTCGTTCGCGCCGAGTTGTATACGGACAAAAAAGAAGAAGCCGAGCTTAGTGCAAAGAACCTGAGGTTGCTGCAGGAACGCTTTAAGGTGGTGGCGCTGCCGTACTACGTGATCCTGACGCCCGACGACCGGGAGGTCGCAACTTTCGGCGGCTTCACGCGCGATATCGAATCGTTCAAGGCCTTTCTGAAGCGAGGCCTGGAACCGCAGCCCGCCGCCGCCAAGTAAACTCGTCGAAGCCGCGCGCGATTCGCGGCATCGGAATCGCGCACGGTTCGGCCTGCCGAATTTACTTGGATTTGTACTCCACCCAAACCGTATTCACGTCCGCGCCCGCATCGAATGTCCAGCTCGTGTCTTCCGCTCCGGGCTTGCCGGAATAGGTGTGGCTGGCGGTCTTCTGTTCACCTGCGCCGTTCTTATAGGCAAAGGTGACCACCACATCGCCGGGCTTCGAGACCTCGTAGACCAAGTACGCCTCGGCCTTGCGGTATCCTTTGTTCCCGCTGTTGCCGAAGCGCACCCGGACGGCTGCGTCGGTGGGTTCCACGTCGACCTTGCCGAAGCTGAAGCTCTGGCTCCAGAAGTCACCGGGCTCGTACGGCCGTCGGATAATTTGCTGATCTTTGACGATCGGCTTCCAGGCGCTGCCGCCGTCGGTGCTGTATTCGATCTGATATTTTACGTCTTCGCGCGGTGGATTGCCGCTGGCTACCCAACCCGCGGCATAAATGCCTACGGTCTTCTCGCCGCGCGGAGCCTTCAGCTCCAGCGTGACCTTCGGCGATCCGAAGGCGCCGTCGACGATCCGCGCCGCCGCTTGGTCGGAGTTCGGCCCGGCCGCGAGGACCGCCCGGCCGCCAGCTTGGTAGGTGATCTTGTTCTCGCCGCTCTTGAGGCGCGGGATCACCGCCACGTTGCATTGGCAGACGGTCCGGATCGTCAAACCGCTGGCGGCGAGATCCTTCGCGCTCTTTTCGAGCTTCAGCCAATACTGCTGGTGTCCTTTGGCCAAGTCGGTTAGGTCGAGTGTTCCTTCGAGCGAGCCGCCATCGGCCCAAGTCTTGCCTTGGTCTGTGCTGACCTTGACCGAGATGCCGCCCTTGCCGCTGAGCACCAGACCGTTCTTGGCGCCAGGTTCGTAGATACCCCAGGCCTGATCGTTCGACGGAGTACATCCAATGATGTAGGGCGACTGGAACTCCAACGTCACGTGGGCGTCCGATTCGTCGAGCGTACCTTCCTTGTAGCCGCCGCCGGCGAAATCGGGGCTGTAGGTGTAGACGGCATTGGCGAAGCGGACCTGTCCGGCCTTGTACCCGGTGCCATTCTTCGAACCGTACATCTTTTCCGGCTGATTGACCCAACTGCGGTCGCGCGTCGGGCCGGGGATGCCGCCGATGTTGTAGTTGCGCCCCCAGTACACGAAGGTCTTGCCGTCCTCGAGGCCCGGCGCAAGGTAGCGGCGCAGGGACTCGCCGGCGCGCAGATGAACCATCGGCGGCGCGTTTTCGTAACCGGCCCGGTACTCGGCGCTCTTGACGGCTTCGTAGACGTACGCATCTTTCGGATGCAGCCCCGCGACGACCCAGCCGCGCTGACGTTCGGGCTTGAACTTCGGATCGGCCAGCGTCTTCAGATTGGCGGCGATCTCCTGGATCGAGAGCAGCCGCTTGCCTTCCGTATCGAAGATCACGGTGGAAATGTCATGGTCCAGCAGCACCCACTTGCCTTCGCCGTATTCGCCGCCGGTGAGGTACACTTCGAAGCTGTTGTGACCCGGGACGCCCACCACCCGGCCGCGGCATGGGCCGAGCAGGTATTCCATCTCGGCGCACCACTGCGCGTGCGTCGTTCCGCACAAACCGAACCCGTGGGCGAACAGCCCCGACCAGTAATCGCGGGTCTTGTCGGCCTTCTTAAAGCCCTGATCCCAGTAATCCTGGCAGCCGTCTTCGCCATGCGCGTAGTACAGGTTGCGCCAATAGTACGCCGCCAAGGCTTTGTCTTCGTCGGTGCTGATGTCTTTACCGGTGGCGCGCTTGTAGTATTCGGCCTGAGTCTTAAAGAGTCGCTCGAAGGTGCTGAACGCCAATTCGCCCGGATAGTACGGGTGCTCGGTTTTGATCTGCGGATCGCCCGTCGCAGCCAGCACGGTGGGCGTGAGCAGCGCTATTAAAAGGTAGGAAGCGCAAGTCCATCGACGCATGATTCATTCTCCCGGCGGACAGTGAAAAGGTTCCTTCGAAGCGCGGTGAATCGGTACGCCACGCTCCCATTGATACCCCGCAGTGTGGTTCATGTGATATAGACCTTCGACAATATTTTGAGACACAAGGTGCAGGTTTTTGAACGTCCTGCGGTCGTCCAATCAAAAAAAATAACAGGCTTGGTTTACGAATCGTTAACTCACTATCCGTCTTAAGGTTGCATCGGTACCAAGCGAAGTATTCCAACTCCGACAGCAGAGCATAGGGCTTGACGCAGCCGATACGAAACTGGTACTTGTCCGCGCCGACGTTTGGTGGCCGAGGTCAAAACCTCTGCCCAATTTTTAAGCAGGCTAATGTTAGGCATACTAGGGGAGCGTTCGCCTTGGTGGCAACTCAGAAGAAGCACCTCGTCATCGTCGAGTCGCCGGGCAAGATCCGCACCATTTCCAAGGTGCTGGGCAAGGAGTTCGTGGTCAAGGCGTCGGTGGGCCACGTCCGCGACCTGCCGAACAGCAAGAAGGACGACCCCGGTCCGACTCTGGTGCGTGGCGTGGGCGAGGATTTTACGCCGCGGTACGTGACGCTGGCCCGCAGCAAGAAGATCATCGACGATCTGCGCAAGACGGCCAAGCAGTCCGACCTCATCTATCTCTGCCCCGACCCCGACCGTGAAGGCGAAGCGATCGCTTGGCATTTGGCGCAGGCGTTGGATCTGGACGAAGAAAAGACCTTCCGTGTCACCTTCGACGAAATTACGCCGCGCGGGATCAAAGCCGCGTTCACGCAGCCGCGCAAGATCGACATGGACCGCGTTAACGCGCAGCAGGCGCGCCGCGTGCTCGACCGCCTCGTGGGCTACAAGCTCTCGCCATTGCTGTGGGAAAAGATCGGCCGGGGCCTCTCGGCGGGGCGCGTGCAGTCGGTGGCGGTGAAGCTGATCGTCGAGCGCGAGCGCGAGATCGAGGCCTTCAAGGCCGAAGAGTACTGGACGGTGGGCGCGGAGTTTTCGTTCTCGAACCGCAGCTTCGACGCGGATTTGCGCGGCGTTGACGGGCGGCAGGTCGTCAGCAGCGCGGACGATCTGGCCAAGTTTCATAAGCAGAACGAAAACCTGAGTGCTTCGGGCATTCTGCGCACCCGCATTTCGAGCGAAAAAGAAGCGCGCGATCTGGCCAAACTTCTCGAGAAATCGAAGTATCAAGTCAGCCTGTACGAAGTGAAGGAAGTCTCCGACCGCCCGTACCCGCCTTACGCGACCAGCCAGCTCCAGCAGGCCGCGGCGAACCGGCTGGGCTTCGACGCCAAGCGCACGATGCGGATCGCGCAGGAACTGTATCAGGGCATCGAACTGGGCAACGAAGGCGCGGTGGCGCTGATCACCTACATGCGTACCGATTCGTTCCGCATCAGCCAAGACGCGCTGACCGAATGCCGCGACCTGATCGGCAGAAAATTCGGCGAGAAGTACGTGCCCGAGAAGCCCAACTTTTATAAGTCGAGGAAAGGCACGCAGGACGCCCACGAATGTATCCGCCCTACGCACGTGGAGAAATCGCCCGAAGACGTCCGCACCTTCCTGACCACCGACCAGTTCAAGCTTTATAAGCTGATCTGGGAACGCTTCGTCGCCTGCCAGATGCGCCCGGCCGTCTTCGACGCGGCCACCTGCGATATCGCCGCGCAAGGGGATGCCGCCCGAAACGCCGTCTTCCGCGCCACCGGCCGCGTACTCAAGTTCGACGGCTGGCTGGCCGTGCACGGCGAAAAGGCCGAAGAGAGTGCCCACCTCGACGCCTCCGCCGCCGACCGCGAGAAGGGCGACGAAACCACCGAAGACGATGCCGAAGAGGGCGACGCCGCCAAAGGCAAGGCCAAACCCAAAAAGCGCAAGACTCAGGTCCTGCCCGAGATGAAGACCGGGGACGCGCCGAACCTGAAGGATCTCGAACCGGTTCAGCACTTCACCCAACCGCCGCCGCGCTACACGGAAGCCGGATTGGTCAAGACGCTGGAACGCGAAGGCGTCGGCCGCCCGAGCACCTACGCCACGATCATTTCCACAATCCAGGAGCGAGGATACGTCGAGAAGTCCGGCACCGGAGGGCGCGGCGCGTTCATGCCCACACCGCTGGGCGTACAGGTCAACGACCGGCTCGAGGACCACTTTTCCCATTCGATCATGGACTTGGGCTTCACGCGCAAGATGGAAGAGGAGCTGGATAAGATCGAGGAAGCGCATCTCGACTGGAAGCGCGTCCTGACGGAATTCTACGATCCATTCACGGCCGATCTGACCAAAGCGACGGTGGAGATGAAGAGCACCAAGGGTCAGGCCGAGAAGACCGACGTGCCGTGCCCCGAATGCGGCACGCCGATGGACAAGCGCTTCAGCCGCTACGGGTATTATCTGCGCTGCAGCAAGTCCCCCGACTGCAAAGGCACCCTGCGGCTCGACAAGGACGGGAACGTCAAGAAGAAGGAAGAGCCGCTCTCGACCGGCATCAAGTGCGATCTGTGCGGCTCGCCGGTGGTCAAAACCGTGGGCCGCTTCGGGCCGTACCTGGCCTGCACGCGCTATGCCGAGAAGCAGTGCACCTTCACCATGAAGGTGACCAAAGACGGTTTGCCGCGGCGGAAGTTCGACCCCCTGCCCACGGACGTGAAGTGCGAAAAGTGCCAGGGGCCGATGGTTGTGCGCGTCTCTGCGCGCGGGAAAACCAAGCGCGCCTTCCTGAGCTGTTCGCGCTTCCCCAAGTGCCGGGGCACGCAGCCGTTGCCCGAAACGTTGAATGCCTTGGGCGAACAGGCCATCGCGAAGTTCGACGTGCTCCGCGCAAAGGACGAAACCGACACCAAGACGATGCTGGCGACGCTGGCCCAGCTTGAACAGGTAGCTGAACCGGCGGGCGTGGGCGATGCCGGCGCCGAATAACGGCGGCACTGCCCATTGAGATCAGGGAGTTTGACCAGCCGCCCGCTGAGGGCGGCTTTTTATTTGCCGTCGTAGACGCGAAGGTAGCCGTCTTCGGTGACCAGCAAGGCCTGATCGCCGGAGCCCAACAGCGTGGTCGGTTTTTGCGGCAGGCGCGCCGTCCAAAGCGTATGGCCGGTGGCCGCTTCCTTCAGCACGAGATGGCTGGCCGTGGCGATAGCGATGTAATCCGTACCCACGGCTACGGGCGGTAGGACGGGTTCGGCATCCAAGTTGGTCGTCCAAAGCGTCTGCGCTCGATCGGGTGCGGCCAGTTCCAGCGTCTGGGCGCCGGTGACCGCCAGAAATCCATTTTTCAAACTCAGCGGACCGAAGCGTGGCGCAGCGCCCAATTTGTGCGTGAAGGTCTGCTGCAGCGTCGCGGTGCTCCAACCTTGCAGCGTGCCCTCGCGGGCCAGTATGACGACGGACTTGGAATCGGCGTGCACGGCCGGTCCGCCGAACGGTTCGGGGGGCAAGGACGCCTGGCGCTCCTCACCGGACTCGTGGGCGATGGCGTAGAGCTTCCCGTCGCCCCGGGCAAAATAGAAATGCAGGTCGTCGTGGTCCAGCACGCAGCCTGTCGGCGGCGCACCGCCCGGCAGCGTCTTTGCGGCGAAGCGCGCTCCTCCGTCGACTAAGTTAAAGCATTCGAAGCCCGCTTCGGTGGTCACACCCAGGAAGGGTCGATTGGGCATCAGCCGATGGGCCAAGCTGACGGGAGCCGCAAGCGCCGGCGATTTAAGTTCCAGGACCCGCGAACGAAGGGTGGTCGGATCGATCCGGTAGATGCGGTTCGACGCGGCCGAGCCGCACACCAGCGCTTCCAGGTCGCTGCCCTGAACGAAGCGGATATGACGCAGCGCCTCGGCGCTCGCTTCCGGCGTCACTTTAAGCAACGGCTCTTCAGGCTTAAGTTTGCCGTTGAGCAGCCAGACGTCGGGTCCTTGCAGCCAGACCAGCCAGTGCTCACGGCGCGACAGACTTCCCGTTACGGCTCCCGGCAGCAGTCGAGGCGCCTGTGCGGGCAGGCGGTTCAAAACCACGTCGATCGACGACTCGCGCAGGTTCTTCGCCGCGTACGTATAAGCTTCGAAGCCGTCCTTCTGCAGGTCCACTCGGACAAGCCCTTGCATCGGCACGATCAGCTCGGTGGGCGTCGGCTGCGCGGTCAGCACGCCATTGAGCGTGATTTTTGCGCCGGCCGGCTGGCTGGTGATTTTCAGGCGCAAGGTGGCCTTGGAAGCGGCTTGCGAAAGAGGGTGCGTATCGACGAGTTCGCTCTTCTTCTTCATGGCTTCGTCGAGCTGCCCGCGCAGCTCGAGGCGCTGGATTTCCTTCCACATATTCTCGGCGGGGGCTTCGGCTTCCGGCGCGATGCTGGCGTTAACCGTGGAAAGCAGTTCCCGGGCACGCTTGGCCAGGTAGATGTCGGGGTCGAGCTTGAAGAATGCTTCCAGTTCCTGCTGCGCGGTCTTGAAGTCGCGCTGAACCATCAGCCGGTTCACCTTCTCGAGGGTCTGGCCTACGGTCTTGAGGTGTTCGTCGAGCGCCGTCTGGCGCTGCTGCGCCTCCTGAGCCTGCGCCGAGCCGGGGTGTCCGCTGATCACCGTCTGGTAGCGCAGCCGCGCCGAGGTCAAGTCGCCGAGCGTCTCGTCGCGCTTGCCCAGTTCCAGCACCGCCTGAGCCGCGGCGCGGTTTTGGTCGAGCGTGGAAACCTGCGCGCGCAATTTACAGGCGATCTCTTCGGGCGGTCCTTCGGCCAGCATGGCGCGCATGGCTTCGGCCCGCGCGTCGCCTTCCAGTTTCTCGGCTTCGGCCAGGCGTCCGCGGAAGGCCTTCGCCGCCTTCGCTTGGCGCCACTCGTCGAAACGCTTCTGCACGACCGCGAACTCGTCGCGTACCGGGCCTTCCAGCTTGGGCAGCAGATTCGTGAAGCGCTTTAGCTCGTTGGCCGCGTCGTCCAGGGCTTTGGGGTCGCCCGCGTCGAGTGCCAACTTGGTGTGGTTGAGGCATTGCGTCAATTCGTCGCCGATGATCTTGAGCACTTCGGAATACTTTTCGGCCGACTTCTTGCGGATGGCCTCGTCGCGCGGAACGACCTGCAGCAGATCGAAGGCTTCGTCGTACGCGCGTTTGGCGATGGCCTCGTCCACGCGCAGCATCCACGCATCGAACTGGCGGCGCACGTCATCCGGAATTTCGGCCTGCCGGAAATGTTTGTAGTACGTCCAGCCGCCGCCGCCGGCCAGGATCACCAGAAAGACCGACGCGATGGCCAGGGTCTTTCCGGACCCTTTTTTCTGGATGATCAGAGCGGGGTTGGGCCGGCGGATGACCTCGGAACGCACGCGGACCGAATCGGCGGACGCCGTCGCGCCCGAAACCAAGTTGCGCTTGCGTTCCAGGTCTTTCAGCAGCTTTTGAAGGGCCTCCTTGCGCCCGGCATCGCCTTCCAGTTCCAGCGCACAGCGCGCGATCCGTTCGGCCTCGTCCAGTCGGCCGGCCTCGTGGTGCGCTTTGGCCGCGTCGAGGTATTCGGTCGGCGGCAAGGGCTGGATCAGTTCGGCGTCCCAGAGTTCTACCAGCAGCAGGTTGGTGTTCATCCGGCCCAGGCAGGCCTTTTGCACCATCGACTCGACCGTGCGCTGTTCGTCGGTCAATTGCAGGAGCACCAGCCCTTCCGGCGACAAGCCGTGGCTGTTGGTCAGCATCTCGCGGCCCGAATCGGTCAGCCGCCAGAGGCTGGCTTGGCTGCGGACGCGCTTCTCCAGTTCCTTCCATTCGTCCACGCGCCGGGCGGCTTCCAGCAGCAGCGAGTTGGGGTCAATTTTCAGGCGTAGAAACCCGCCCCCCAGCGCCATTTTGGCGTCCAGGCTGGCATTGGCCAGGAAGTCGAATTCGGCTTCTTTGAGCAGGAACAGGTCGCAGATCTCTTCCTCGACTTGGAAGCGCAGTGCGGCTTCCAGGTCGTCCATCGTGACCAGACCCAGTTCGACCATCACCTGACCTAGCAGGTTGCCGGACTCTTTCTGGCGTTTGAGAGCTTCCTGGAGCTGGTCCTGGTTCAGCAGGCCGCGGGCGATCAGCAGATCGCCGATTAGAATGCGGTTCCCCGCTCCGCTGACGATGGTGACCGCGCCGTCTTGGATTTCGACAAAACGGGTGCCTTCCGGCGTCTGGATCCGCAGCAGTCCCGTGGAATGGCCATGCGACAGCGCCTGAAATACATCGGCGAGGCTGACCGTGGCCAAGTTGCCTTTTAGACCCATGTAGCCCTGCTTCTCCACACGGCTGCGGCCACGGCGAACGGCTCAGCCCGCAAAATCCGAGGTTGCGCCCACCGAAGCCGGGAGTGGCGACGGAGTACGATTGGTTTCGGTCCCGCCGCGGCGAGCGTCGAACCGACCCCTAAGCTCTTACCGATTCATCCAGCTAAAGCCTGGAGGCTAGGATACATGGAACGATTCTCCCATGTCAAGGCGAAGCCCCTGCACGAAGCGCAAATCGCGCACCATGCCTATCCAGATACGAGCCGCGATGCGCTTCGCGGCCGCCTGAGCCCCATTCCTTTAGACGGCTTTGACACCGCCGAGCTTTGAATAGGTCTCGACGTGCGACCGCTGCAGGTTAAGAATGTTTTGGGTAGCCTGTCAGAAGTCCCAGGTGTTTTTATACAAGTTCAGGATAGATCGAACCCTGCGCGTTTTGGCGCGTCTGATCATTGGTGGCCCGTTCTGCCGGTACCAGGGAGGTTGCATGGAACCAGGATCCGAAACCGCGAAAGTCCATTTTAAGTGCTCCGAATGCGGCAAGGCGTTGGCCGCTTCGGCGGCCAATGTAGGCCGTAAGGTTCGTTGCCCCGATTGTCAGACGATTTTGATGGTTCCCGCGGCTGGCGGCGAGCAGCAAGCTCCGGCGGTTCGCGCGGCCTCGCAGTCCGGATTTTCACAACCCAAGGTAGCGCCGGCGCCCGGGGCGAGCGGTTCGGGGGCGCAGGTGGTTCATCCGTCCGCCAGCGCCATGCGCACTGAGGCTGCCCCGCCGGCTCCTCCGCAGGCGCATGAGGCCGGACAGGAAGTGGTCCAGGCGCCCTCGGCTCTGCCTGCCGGGGAAGTGCGCCGGCCGGGCATCAGCGGTACGCGCCGGCCTGCGGCCAGTTCGCCGCGTCAACGCGCCACCGGCGAAGGCCGCTTTCAAGAGCGCCGCGCGCCCAAGGCCAGTTCCAAGGTTCCCATCCTCGTCGGCGCCGCGGGCATTGTGCTTGCGATCGGCTTCTTCGTCTTCCTGACGATTTCCAAGCAGATGGAAGTGGCCGCTCAGATCAAGCAGACCGACGGATTGGTGCAGCAGGCCGCCGCGAAGATGGACGAGGGGGAAATCGAAGAAGCGGCGAAGAAAGCGAAGGCCGCCGAGCAGCTCGTCAACTCGCTCACCCAGGACGCCGAAGCCGCCAAGCTGACGGCTTGGCGCGAAGCGCTCAAGAAGGTCGCCGATCAGAAGGCGCGTTTCGACGAAATCGACGAACTGATGGAGCAGTCGAAGGTCAAGCCCGG
Source organism: Planctomycetota bacterium (assembly GCA_045863855.1). Lineage (GTDB taxonomy): Bacteria > Planctomycetota > SZUA-567 > H5-PLA8 > H5-PLA8 > H5-PLA8. The sequence goes on from BTVV01000040.1 coordinate 28,612, forward strand.
GCAGATCCGCGAGCAGCTTGAGCGCAAACGCATGCTCCTGGCTGACGAGAGCGGTGCGTCGATGGCGCTGCAACGCAAGATCGACGAAGCGCTGGTGCAGGTTTCCGAGCTGGAACGCCAGGCGCTGTTGGCCGCGTTGCGCAAGGAGATGGACGAGGCCAATCAGATCTACCGCGGCGGCGAGATCGACGCGGCGATCCAGAAAGCCAACGACGTCCGCACCAAGCTCGCGGCGAACGATAAGCTTAAGGACGACGCCCTCGAACAGCGCATCACGGCGCTGCGCCTGCTGGGCGGGAAGTACGAAGAAGCCAAGCGTGTGGTGCAGCGCGCGAAGGGCGATTTCGACGCGGCCTTGCAAAAGCTCGACGAATTTGCCCAGGGGCTCGATGCCGCGAGCGCCGACCATAAGCCCATCTTGGCGCAGTTGACGAAGCTCAAGGCGCAGGTCGAAGACGAGAAGAAGAAGTTCAAACGCCTGAACCCGGAAGACTTGGACAAACTCAACCGGGCCGCGCAGAACCTTGCGCGGCGCGATCCGGGCATCGCAGTGGGCGCCAAGAATCCGGCCGGCGGCGTAAGCCTTCAATACAACGGCGTGAGCATGACTCTCGGCCTCGAACGTTCCGAGGGCAAGGAACAGATAGTCCTGGAAGCGGGCGGCGAACGCTTCACCGTTCCCGAAGACCTGCTTACCAAGCGCCCCGGAGCGGCCATACGCATGGTTCAGGCGCTGGGCGATGCCATGCAGAAGGCGGGCGTTCCGCCGGGCTCAAGCTGGGAAGTGATCGCCGAAGCGCCATTGGCCAGCGCGAAGCGCAAGGCCGAGGACAAGGTCCAGATCTTCTGCGAAGACCGCGTTTACACCGGCACCGGCCACGAACACGCCAAGGCCGACGACGAAGCGACTCGCGCGCTCGAACAAGCCGGCGAAGCGCTGACCAAGGCCGTAGAAAACGACACGCAGGTTTCGGAAGAACAGCGCCGCGTGGTCGCTTACTTGCTCAACGGCACATACAAGGAACTGAAGCAGAACGACTACCTTCCCAGCGAGTTCTGCCGCCAGGTGGTCTACGACGGATACGTGGAGTCGAACATCGCGGGGAGCGAGCAGCGCTATAAGAACGAACTGGCCGACTACCGTAAAGCGTACGACGAATACGTTCGGATGCGCACGGGCTTCGAGGGCGTAAGCGCCACCGGCGAATCGCTCCTCTTCAAGCTCAACTACGACGATCACCTCGTCTTCCGCCGCCAGTACAAGAATCCCGACCGGACCAGTTTCGCGGTTAAGAATCCGTCCACCGAAGAACGCCCTCTGCTGTTCGTGGTCTCGGAATACGAAGGGATTCACGAGACCGTGCCCGTTGGAGCCGATCCGGTGAAGGTGAGCATGACGCATCCGGCGCTGGGCGTGGTTGCGACGTTCGACGTCAAGGCCGGCACGCTGGCCTACGATAAGCCGCGCTGGGCGCAGGCCGCGGCAATGACGACTCACCCCAACGTCCCCGATTGGATGGGCCAGCCCGATTGGGCCTTCCCGCCGCACGTGGTCTTCGTCGATGCCGTGGGCCGCTCGCGCGCCATCGGCACCGAGAAGGGGCGCGTCGATCTGCCCAGCTTCTCGAAGATCGTGCAGGCCGACGAACGCAAAAAAGCCCAGGAAGCGTACCTCGACCAGTTGGCCAAGGTGCTCTACACCACCGGCCACTTGCATCTGTACTTCCTGTACTTCCATCAGTACGTCCTCGACAGCCCGCTCGAAGAAGCCACCGGTTTGCTGGGCTGCAGCGCCCACTGCGGCGATATCCACCAGGACGTGTACCAGTCGCTTAACCGCGAAATGGGCGGACGCTTTCTCGGCGACTGCGACGACTTGGCCGAGATATACGTGAACCTGACTCGCCGCCAGGGCAAGCTCAGCTTCGTCATGGCCGTGCCGGGTCACGCCACGTGCGGTTGGGTGGAACCCAAGGCCGCGGGCAACGGCTACGTGATGCAGTTCCTCGATACGGGCCCGCCACGCTACGTCGAAGCCGATACGCTGGACCAGGTCGTCGAACTCGGGTCGCGCACCTACGACCGCGACAAGACCATGCGCTTCGATCCGAAGAGCCTGGGCTATCTTTTCCGCTTCGCCGGCGAACCCACGCGCACGCCGTACTACCTCTCCACCCGCATGTTCACCGACCGCGAGTACGCCGAGGTGATGGAGCGGGTGCAGAGCTACTGGCACTTCCACTTCTATGCGCTGGGCATTCAAACGATGGAAGACCGCATCGCCAAGGGCGACGCCGTGCCCGAGAACTGCACCGAGTTGGCGGGTCTTTACGGCCGCGTGCACGAGTTCGAGAAAGCCAACGGCTGGACGCGTAAAGCCCTCGAACAGCTCAAAGCCGACGAGGTTCTGACCAAGTTCAATGAAGAGTTCCGCATCGCGCTGAACCTGCACGAGGCCAAACAGGACGATAAGTCCTTCGAGACGATCAAGGACAGCGTGGAGGAACTGAAGCGCTACAAATTCGGGACCGAAGAGTGGATGCGCACGATCTCGTCGCGCCTCTCGCTCGCCGGACTCCTCGACAGCATCGGCCGGCCTTGGGAAGCCTACGAACTGCTCCAGACCGACGCCAACGTCTTCATGCGCAGCCAGCGCATGCGCCTCGATCACGCCGGCGCGCTGACCAATATCCTCGACGAGATGTACAAGCAGATTCGCGGCGGCAAGCAGCTTACCGAACGCGAAAAGCGCCTCACCGACGAACTCGACAACCTGCTCAATGCCTTCTACCGCTACATGGTCTTCCGCAAGGAAGACGACTTCGGCGACCAGCAGCGCAATTACGCGTACATCGGCCTGTACTACGCGGCCAAGCAGGGGCACGAGAAGTTGCGCGAGGAATTGCTCAAGGACGGACCTTGGCCCGAAGGGGACCCCGATCCGGCCGCCCGGTCGAAGCAACCCAATGCGGAAGAAGACTGGAAGTGGATACGCGTCTCGATGTGGTCCTACATCTTCGAGATCGGGCAGGCGCTCGATCCGGACAAGGATCCGTCCGAATGGCGCAAGGACGACGCCATCGCGCTTACCAAGGCCATGCTGCGCGCTGCCGAACACGCGCGGAAGCGCGGTTCGCTGGCCTCCGGCGAGTACTACCTGCTTACGGCGAGGCTCACGCACGGCTTCCTGACCAAGAACTGGAACGAAGTGAAGGAGGTCTTGCAGGTGACCGAGCAGAAAGATTTTGCGCGTCTGACGGCCACCGTCGCCGAGTCCTTCGGGCAGGCCGCGCGCTTCGTTACGCCGGAAGAATTCGTGGCGCAGTACAAGGTCTTCTGCCAGCACATCAAGGAGCGCCCGCCGTTCTTCAACGTGGTTTACGAAGCCTACCGCGGCGGCGCTTTCGAGCATGCGCGCCAGACGGCGAAGATCGCGCTTGAACACTGGAAGCACGACCCGCTGATGCGCGAGAACGGAGAGCGCGAAGTGAAGTTCCTCGAACAGTTGGTCGAGCAGCGCAAGAAAGAGGCCGCGCTTAAGAAATAGGCGTGCCCAAGCGGGCCGGAGTTCTCCACGGGGCCGCACTGGGCGGCCCCGTTTTTCTTGGACCTAATAAGACCCCACAAGATATTTCCAATAAAGCACTTATACGATTGAATTGGTTGGTTTAATCGGAAAGACGGACCGGATTTTACTGATGTAGCCTTTAAGGAGTCCGCCGGGCGCGCCCTTCCGCAGGGGCGGACCATCCGGTAGAACGACGTTTCGAACTCAGGAGCCGGACATGAGCGCCTCGCTCTCCGTCGCACTTCCCCGCGCGCGTCAACGCTTGCTGAACGAGATCGACCGCGTGCTTTGGCGCCTGCGGGTGCAGGAGGCGCTGCGCAGCGGCGTCTTCTCGCTCACCGTCGTCGCGTTTCTGGGTATTCCGCTGATCTTCGTCGATAAGCTCCTGTACCTCAGCGCCATCGGGATCAGCGTCTACATCGTCTGGGCGGCGCTGGCGGCACTGTGCATTCCGTACGTTCTGCTGCGCTGCTTTTCGAACCGGATCCACGAAGCGCTAGCCGCGACGTTGGCCGACGAACGCCTGGGGCTGCACGCGCGGCTTTGCACGGCGCTGACGCTTCGCGCCGACGAAGCCACGGGTTTCGGCGAGGCGTTTTTTGCCGAAGCTTCCGAACGCCTGGCGGCGCTGGATGCCACGCAGGCCGTGCCGTTGAATGCTCCGCGCTTCCTGGCGGTGCTCCCGCTTCCCCTGCTCGTTGCCGGCGGCCTCTGGAAGTTCATGCCGCAGAAAGACCTGCTGGGGCTCGTGGAACAGCGCGCAGAAGCCGAACGCCGCGACCGCGCCAAGCGCGAGACGGTCGAAGACCTGAAGAAGCAGCTCGGCAAGCTCGAGGACTTGCAGGCCAAGGACCAGACGCAGGTCAAGGAAAACAGCGCCGAGTACAAATCCAAGCAGTTGATCCAGCAGGCCAAGGATATCGCGAAGCAGATCGAGGAAGGCGAGAAGTCCGCCGAAGAAGGGATCGTGGCGCTGGCCGAACTGAAGCGCGCCATCGAGGAGCAGAAGGAAGAGATCAAGGAAGGCAAAGACTTCGGCGACCGGCTTAAAAAGCTCGCCGAGAAAGACCTCAGCATGGAGGACGGCGCGCTGACGAAGGAGGTTAGCGAGGCGCTGCAGCAGGGCGATGCGGCGCTGGCGGCGCAGCAGATGCGCCGGCTCGGGCGCAAGCTCAAGCAGGACATCCTCGAAAACGAGAAGCTATCGGCGGAGCAAAAAGCCGAGGCCATGAAGCAGTTGCAACGCGAAATGGAAAAGCTCGCCGGCGCGCTGGCCGAAGAAGAAGCGCTGCGCGAAGGGCTCCAGGAAGTCACCCAGCAAAGCATGAAAGCGTCCGACTACGACGCGCTGCAGAAAGAGATCGAGAAGCATCAGCAGCAACAGCAGGAAAAGAAGAACCAGGACCGGCAGGACGGCAATCAGGACGGCGGCATGCAGAGCGAGTTGGCGGAGCAGCTTCAGGAATCGCTCGACCAACTGGCCGGCGATATGGAAAAGGTCGGCGACGCCAACGACGAACAACTCTCCGAAGGCGAACAGCAGGCGATGGAAGAGATGGAAAGTCTGGAAGAAGGCTTGGACGAAGCGATGGAGAGCTTGGTAGGCGCGTGCGAAGGCGGCAACTGCCAGCCCGGCGGGAAGCGTTCGGAAAGCGGCGGCAAGCGCGGGCGCGAAGGCGCCGAAGGTAAGCAGGCGCGCGAGGGCGGCAAGCGCCCCTCCAAGCGCGGCGGAGAAGAAGGCCAGGAAGGCCAACAAGGCCAGCAAGCCGGCCAAGATGGCGGTCAGGACGGCGGCCAGGACGGCGGCCAGGACGGTGAGCAGGGCGGCAAGGGTTCAGGCAACGGAAACGGCGAAAAAGGTCAGAGCGGCAACCAGCCTGCCTTCAGCGGCCCCAACCAGGGCGGCCAAGGCAGCGGGCGCCGTGCGTATCGCGAAGGCGATGCGTGGTTCGAAGAGTCCAAAGTGAAAGGCAAACTCCAGGCCGGCGCGATCACCGGACTGTCGCACTTCCGCGGCCAGGGCGCGAAAGGCGAAGTCCCCGAAGCGTATGTCCAGGCGCTCACCACCGCCGAACAGGAGATGGCCAGCAGCCTCGAAATGGACCGTGTGCCCGCCGATGCGCAGGAAATGGTCAAAGACTACTTCCTGAACCTCAAGCAGGACGCCGGCATCGTCCGCCCCGTTGCTCCGCCCGCGCCCGCACCCAGCGGCGGCGAAGAGCTGAAGGAATAAATTCGCCTGCGTTCTCGTGAATGACGCTCCGCGCCAAGCCGCGCGGACCCATTTCCCGAATAGGCTTTACGACATGCATGTTGCGCCCAAACTCTTTGTCGTGGCCGTGGCGCTCGTGCTGCTCGCCGCCGCGGGGTTGATGTACGTCGGCTCCAGCGCGCCAGGTTCGCGCGAGCTGGTCGTCTACACCAGCGTCGATCCCGAGTACGCCGAAGCCTTGGCCCGGCGCTTCGAAGCACGCACCGGTCTGGCCGTTGCGCTGCGTACCGACAGCGAAGAAACCAAGACCACCGGCATGCTGAACATCCTGCGCCAACGCAAAGACAGGCCCGATGGCGATGTCTTCTGGAACAGCGAACTCTCCGGCACGCTGGTGCTCGCGAAAGAAGGCCTTTTCGAACCTTACGCATCGCTGCAAGCGGTGGGCATCCCGGCCGCGTTCAAAGATCCCGGCGCGCTCTGGACGGGTTTCGGTTGCCGTGCGCGGGTGCTCGTCTTCAACACCCGGCGCGTGAAGAAGGAAGCTGCGCCCGCTTCGCTGGAGGCGCTGTGCGATCCGGCCTGGCGCGGGCGCTTTTGCATGGCCCGGCCGCTCTTCGGGACCACGCGCAGCCATCTGGTTTCGCTGGTGCTCGCCTTGGGCGAAGAGCGTGGCTTCGAACTGCTCCGCAAGCTCCGCGAAAACGCCAGCGCCGGCGGCACGAAGGAATGGATCATGCCCGGCAACAGCCACGTGCGCGACCGCGTCGCCGACGGCACCTTCGATGCGGGGCTTACCGATACCGACGACGTCTACGCCGGACAGCGCAACGGGCAGGACGTGGACTTGATCCCGATTCAGCAGGCGGCCGATTGGCCGGGCGTGTACCTGATACCCAATACCGTCGCGGTCCTTAAAGGGGCGCCGCACCCGGAGGCCGCGCGGCGCTTCGTCGATTTCCTGCTCGATCCGGAAAACGAAGCGTGGCTGGCCGAGCAAGGCGCGCGGCAAATCCCCGTCCGCGCGGAAGTGCCTGTGCCCGCCGGCATGCCTTCGCTGAAGGACTTCCAACCCGCTGCTTTCGACGCCGAAGCGTTGCGCGAAAAATTGGAAAGCTTGAGCGAGCGGATCGACAAGCTCGTGCGCGGCGTGGAGCCGTAGAAGCGCTTTGTTTAGCTTCGCGCGCGCGCGGCGGCACGGTCGGCCGGCTTCTTGACCGGAAGCTTGTCCGCGGACGAGACCTTCGCCACGGCTTGTTTGGGCAGCGCCACGCGCAGGACATCCTCGATCGTCGTCGCGAGCGTGAACTTCAGCGCCTTGCGCACGTTGGCCGGGATCTCGCGCAGATCCTGCTCGTTCCCCTTCGGCAGGATTACGCGCTGCAGCCCCGCGCGGTGCGCGGCCAGCACCTTCTCTTTAAGCCCGCCGATGGGCAGCACGAGTCCGCTCAGTGCGATCTCTCCGGTCATCGCGACGCCGCGCGTGACGGTCCGGCCGCTCAACGCCGATGCGATCGCGGTGGCCATCGCCACGCCGGCCGAAGGCCCGTCTTTCGGCACCGCGCCCGCCGGCACGTGAATGTGCAGCCCCGGCATCTTGAGCCGTTCGGCATCGATCCCCGCGGCTTTCGCGTGCGCCTGCACCCAGCTCAACGCCGCCACCGCCGACTCGCGCATCACGTCGCCCAACGATCCCGTCAGCTTCAGTTCCTTGCTTTCAGGCAGTGGCAGGGCTTCGATGTACAGGACTTCGCCCCCCGTCTCGGTCCAGGCCAGCCCGGCGACGATGCCCGGCGGCTGCGCGACGCGCGCCTGTTCGGGCAGATAGCGTTCGGCGCCCAGGAGCTTGGGCAGGTCGTTCGGCTGCACGATCACGCGCTTGGACTTGCCTTCCGCGATGCGGCGCGCGGACTTGCGCGCCAAGCGTCCGATCTGGCGCTCCAATTCGCGCACGCCCGCTTCACGCGTGTAGCGGTCGATGATCCGTTCCAGCGTCTCGTCGGGGAGCCGCAGTTGCGAACTCGTCAGTCCGGCTTCCTTCACGCGCCGCGGCACGAGGTAGCGCTTGGCGATGGCCCGCTTCTCGTCGGGCGCGTAGCCCGAAAGGCGCAGCAGTTCCATGCGGTCCAGCAGCGGGCGCGGGATCGTATCCAGCGTATTCGCCGTGGCGATGAAGAAGACCTTGGACAGATCGAACGGCAAGTCGAGGTAATTGTCGCGGAACGTCCCGTTCTGGGCCGGGTCGAGAATCTCAAGCAGCGCGCTGCTGGGATCGCCGCGGAAATCGCGCCCCAGCTTGTCGATTTCGTCGAGCATCAGCAGCGGGTTGCGGACCTTCGCCCGGCGCACGGCTTGAAGGATCCGGCCGGGCATCGCGCCGATGTACGTGCGCCGGTGCCCGCGCAGTTCGGCTTCGTCGTGCATGCCGCCCAGGCTCAGACGCTCGAACGTCCGTCCGATCGCCCGCGCGATCGACTGGCCCAGCGAAGTTTTTCCCACGCCGGGAGGCCCAACGAAGCACAGGATCGGCGCGTGCGACTTCGGGTTCAGCTTCATCACCGCAAGGAATTCGAGGATGCGGTCCTTCACGTCCTGCAGGCCGAAATGATCTTCGTCCAGGATCCTCCGCGCTTTGCGCAGGTCGATGGCGTCGGTGGTGGCCTTTTTCCAGGGCAGTTCGAGGATTAATTCGAGGTAGGCCCGCGCGAGTTGGTAGTCGGGCGCGGCGGCCGGCAGCCGCGCGAGCCGCTTCAGTTCCCGGTCGGTCTCCGCGCGCACTTCGTCCGGAAGGTCGGCTTCGGCCAAACGCTGCTTCAGGGCTTCGGCATCCGATTCTTCGGCGCTCTTTTCGCCCAATTCGTCTTGGATGGCGCGAAGCTGCTGGCGCAGCATGAACTTGCGCTGCTCCTCACTCATCTCGTTCGCGGCCTTTTGGGCGATCTTCTGGCGCACCTCCAGCACTTGCAGTTCGTGGCTCAGGTAACCGTGCACCTGCTGCAACGCATCCAGACGCGTCGCCGTCTCCAGCAGCGTCTGCTGCTTGGGCAGATCGAGGCTGATCATCGAAGCCACGAAATACGCCAGGCCCAGCGGGTCGCGGTCTTTCTCGAACATTGCGGCGACCTGGGCCGTCGCCTGCGGCTGGACGATCTGCAGCGCGCGCTGTGCTTGCTCCAGCACCGAACGATACAGCGCCTCGACTTCCGGGCCGTCGTCCTGGGGGATCGGGAACGTGGCGGTGCGCACGACCAGGTACGGCTCGGTCTGCTCCAGCGCCTCCAGCTTTACGCGTTCCAGGCCGTGCAGAAGCAGCTCGACTTGATCCGAGCCCTGCTCCATGCGCTTGATGACGGCCTTCGTGCCGACGCCATAAAGCTGCTCGAGCTTCGGCTTTTCGACCGTGTCGTCGCGCTGCGCGACGACCACCAGCGTCTTCTCTTCCGTATTCGCGGCGGCTTTCACGGCTTCGATGGAGATCGCGCGGCCCACCGTAAAGGGCAGGACCATATGGGGAAACAGGACCGTGTTCTTCACCGGCAACAGGGGAAGCAGGCCCACGCTTTCGACGACCGGTGCGGGCGCGGGCGCGGGTTTCAGGATGCGGCGAGTCGTCTTGCTCAACGTCGGCCCTCCGAGCGGATCCAGACCAGCAGCATGCCCGCGTCGTGTTGCAGTTCGCATTTCGCGCCGCGCACCGGCTCGGGGAATTCCACCGAGCGTTCGAAGCGACTGTACGAAATCTCCATCTGGATGTGCTGCACGCCGCGCTCCGCCACCAAGTCGCGCCGGCAGCCGCTGACGGTCAGCTTGCGCCCTTCGAAGCTGAGTTGCAGGTCCTGTTCGCGCACGCCGGCCAGGTCGAACTTCACCAGCCAGCCGTCTGCCGTCCGGTACAGATCGGCGCTTGGCACCCACGCCGCGCGCTGGAAGCTTTCGCGCAACGGCGGCAAGAAGCGCCCGCTCTTCGTTTCGCCCGTGTCGGCCATGTATCGATCCCTCGGCCTTACGCTTTCCAGTATCGTAAATTCGGACGGACTTGCCAGAGCGAGTTAGGCGCCGTACAGGCGTTTGGGCTGGATGCCGTCTTTGGCCATATTGGCCTGCAGGAAGCGCCGCAGCAGTTGCTCGCGCAGCGCCGCGTGTTCGGGGCGGGACCAGAGGTTGGCCGTCTGCTCCGGATCGGCGCTCAGGTCGTAGAGTTCGCCGTACTCCGCGTCGCGGTACACGACCAGCTTATGCGTCTGGGTCACGAACGATTGCTGGTACACGCGCGGCGTGGCGTGGTTCTCGATCAGCGCCCAGTCCCGCGCGCCGGAGCTTTCGCCGCGCAGCACCGGAAGCTGCGAGACGCCCTGCATCCCCACCGCCGCAGGCACGCCGGCGGCTTCGAGGAAAGTTTGCGGGATATCGACGAGGCTGAAGAGCGCCTCCGTACGGCCCTTGGGCGCGTTCGCCATGCCCGCCGGCCAATGCGCTACGCACGGCACGCGGTGCACGTCTTCGTACGCCGGCAGTCCCTTGCCCCAGAACCCGTGGTGGCCAAGGTACTCGCCGTGATCCGAGGTGAAGACCAACAGCGTATTCTCGAGCGCGCCGATCCGCTCGAGCCGTTCGACAATGCGCCCCACGTACAAGTCCAGCATGTTGCACATGCCGATGTACGCCTGCGTGTCGCTGCGGGCTTCGACCCATTGATCGCGGCGGCAGGCGGGCACCGAGATGCCGTCGAAGAAATCGCGCGCGCCGTCGTGCCACTGGCCGGTCTCGTAGTAGCGCTTGTAGAAGGGCGGCCGGTCGTCGAATTCGCCCGGCGTATGCCGGTGCAGCCGGACGGTGCTCATGTCCACCGCGTTGTAGTACGGATCGGGGCAGACGAACGGGAAGTGCGGATCCTCGAAGCTCGTCCAGCAGAACCAGGGCTTGCCCGCGACCTGCTGGCGCTCGGCGAAACCGATCGTCTCTTCGGTGATCCAGGCCGTCTTGTGGTAGCGCTCGGGCAGATTGGACCACAGGCCCGTTTCGATAACGTCTTCACCGCCAGGGAGTTTGCGGTGCGGCTCCATCGGATGCACGCGATGCACCCGGTCGAAGTTCACGCCCTGCCGCTGCAACCACGCGCGATAGTGCTCGCCGGGAATCCGCTCGTTCGTATGGCCCCAGCCGACGCGGATGAAATCGAAGCCAAGATACGGGCCGTCGTAGCTGTGCCAGAACGCATCGGGCGGATCGGCTTGCGCCGGATCGGGCGCGTAGCGTCCGGCGGTGTGCTTGGCTTCGATGCCGCGCGAAGCGAAATGCGTCTTACCGATCATGGCCGAAGCATAGCCATGCGCGGAAAGGAGTTGTGGAAGTGTGGGGTCGCGGAACGCGGGCGTCACGCCGATGGTGTGCGCGCCGTTGCGCGAAGGGTACTGTCCGGTCAGCATCGCGACGCGGCTGGGCGTGCAGATCGGCGAAGGACAGTACGCGCGATCGAAGCAGCGCCCGTTCGCGGCCAGACGGTCCAGCACCGGCGTGCAGTAGCCGGGCTGGCCGTAAAGACTTAGCGTGTCCCAGCGCTGCTGGTCGGTGGTGATCAGGAGCAGATTGGGGCGTTTGGGCATCCCTTTAATATAGCGCAGCGCCGGGCAAGCGGCGCCTTCTATTCATGCATGAGCAAAGCAAACAATAGAAACGAGTTACGGCTTGGCCGCGGCCAGTTCGATGCGTTTGCGGATCGAGGCGCGCTCGGCATCGCTGAGCTTGCCGTCGCCGTCGTTGTCGTACTGCTTCAGGAAGTCTTTCATGCGCGGGCCGGCCTTCGCCACCAGCTTGTCGAAGGTCTCGACGAGCTTGGTTTCTTCGTTGGCGTCGAGCTTCCCGTCGCTGTTGGCGTCGAAGCGTTTGACGACGTTATCGGCGAAGGAAACCGCGCCCGTACCTGGCTTTGTGCCGTTGGCCGTGGTTTCGCCGCCGGCGAAGGCGCCGAGGAACTTGTTCGCCGGCGAACGCAGCAGCGCCGCCGCGTCGCTCTCCTGCACGGGGAGCACCTGGACCCACAAGAGCGCCATTTCGTCGGTGGTCTGTTCGCCCCACGTCACGCGCTTGGGCGGATTGCTGGGGTTGTTGCGGTTCTCGGCGCTGTTGTCGAAGACGAAGCGTGCTTCGATCTCCGTGCCCTTGGGCAACTTAACCGGAGCGCGGTAGCGGTACGAACCTTGCCAGTTGAAGTCCCAGTCGTCGATCCAGAGCAGCGGAAGTTGCGAGCCGTCGGGCAGGAATGCCGTGGCGCGAATATCTTTAGCAAGCAGATGCGCGTGCGGAATGATGCCGACGGCTTCGACGTCCACGGGCACGGTGGTGCGCGCGGTGGCGAGGTAAGCTTTTTCGCCAGCGGGGATTATAAGGCGGCGCGAGACGAGCGTCAGCGCGGCAATGGTGCGCGTGGGCTTTTCTTTGGCGAAGTAGAGGCCCAGCTTGGAGCGTTCGGTCTCGGGCTTGCCGGTGGGATGCAGGTGAAGCTGGATCACTACGTCGGTGCTGGGTTTAAGGCTCTTGGCTACGCCTTCGGGGAACGGGTAGGGCGTCGCTCCGGGCGTCCAGCCGCCCAAGCCGCCGCTGGGGATCACTCCGGGTCCGCCGAGGCTGGCATAGCCCGGGAGCGGGTCCATTTCGTCGCGCTTGCGTGCCCAGCCGGAATCGTCGAGGTACAGGATCGCGTGGTGCACGACCGAGCGATTCCCGGGGCGGAACTCGACGGCTTGAACGAACCGCTCTTCCTTTAAGTTCAACGGCACCACGAAGCAGCGATAGATGTCGCGCCCTTCGGCGGGGACCGTGTAGGACTCGGGCATCTCGACGATCAGATCCGGCTCGCCTAGGCGCCAGCCCTCGGTAAACTTCGGCGCGGGCGGCAAGTCCTTGGGATCGCCCTCCTTAGAGCCTTCGTCGACCCACTGCTGGAGCATCCCGATCTCGTCGGCGCTGAGGCGGCGTTCGTCGTGGAACTGGCCGTGGCCTGGGACGGGCTTCCACGGCGGCATCAGGCGCGTTTCGGCAACCATGGCGATCTGTACATCTCGTTTGGCCACTTCCTTATACGTCTGCAACGGGAACGGGGCGACTTCGCCCGGACGGTGGCAGCTTACGCATTGCCGATTCATGATCGGCGCGATGTCCTTCGTGTAGGTGAGCGTGTCCTTCGGTCGCGGCGCGTACGGCGCTTCGGGCGTCGCCCCGTGAAGCGCGGCGCAAGTCAGCATCAAGCAAGCGGTTAGAACCAGTACGCGGGTCATGGGCGCTGCTCCTCGGGAGGCGGCTTGAGTTTGGGCAGGAAGCAGCCGATGGCTCTGGTCTCGGGTGACTTGACCGCTTGTCCGGCCAACACCGCTTCGAGCGCTTCGCGCAAGTCCCGGCGCGTCGGCTCTTTGCGTGGCTTATCGCCGAAGCTTTCGTAGGTGTCGTCGATCCGCCCGCGGTAGCGGCGCGCGCCCGTGGCATCCAAAAGCGCCGCCTCCGGCGTCACCGTCGCGCCGACGTGTTGGGCGAGCTTCTGTTTTGGATCGAGGAGCACCGGCGCGGCGAGCTTGAATTCGGCGGCGTGCTGCTTCGCGGCAGCCGCGGAGACGTCCGGATCGGCGTGCACCAGAAAGACCGCAACTCCGCGCGCGGCATACGCTTCGGTCATCCGATTCAGTTCGGGCGCGAAGCGATTGGCGATGGGGCAGTCGAGGGCGATAAAGACGAGCACGGTGGCTTTGCGTTCGGTGCACGCGAGCGGGCGCTGTTCGCGGCCGGCGAGGTCGGTGTATGCCGGGCCGGCGTCGGTGGCGTCTGCGGCGGTACAGAGCATCAGCCCAAGCAATAAGGTGAGGTTGCGCATGGTCTTATCGCGGCGCGGGTTACTTGTTGCCTTGGCGGCGGCGTTGTTGCCAATCTTCGCGCGCTTTGGCTTCTTCGGTGGCGCTCAGCTTTCCGTCGCCGTCCGCGTCGTAGCGCTTTAGCGCCGCTTCGCGCATGCGGCCTTCGAACTGCTTCCGTCCCGCTTCGGCCTGGGCACGTTCGGCTTCGTTCAGCGTCCCGTCGCCGTCGGCATCGAAGCGCTTGAGCAGGTGCTCATTGAGCTTCTTCATGCCTTCCACATGGGCTTTCATCTCGCCTTCCATGGCTGCTTGTTCGTCGTCGTCGAGCTTTTCGTTTTTGTTTAAATCGTACTTCTCCAGCACTTTAGCTTGCAGCTCGGGATCTTTACGAATGCGCTGGGCGAAGGCCACGCGCAAGCCTTGTTTCTCTTTCTCGCTGAGTTGCCCGTCGCCGTTGGCGTCGAACTCCTTGAGCTTCTCGGCCATCCTGTTCCCGTCACCCTTCTCGCCCTTAACCTTGCCGCCGTCCTGGTTTCCGCTGAGTTTCCCGGTCCGTGCGGCTTCGTCGTACTCTTTCTGCAGCCGCGCCTCCAGTTCGCTCAGTGCTTGCGCATCGATCTCGGGCCGAAATTCGGTCCCTTCGGCTGCCATCTCGGCACGCGCGTGAAACGCGCTTAGTAGCAAACCCAGACTCAGCACGGCGATGTAACGATGCATGGTTCGAGTTCCTCCCCCGCCTGACGCCTGAACCTTATAGAACATCTTGGACCATTGATGCAAATTTATAAATCGTTACTTGTTAAGGATTTGTGAACTTGTGCGTAATCGGCGACGGTGCCGATTCTTCCCCCATTGTGGGCTTCTTCTACAAGCTAAGCCGTTGTACTTGGGCAGGTTGCGGGATTCGCGGGCAAGGGATGAGGCGCAGCGGACCGGTCTGCGTCCGCGCTGCGGCATGAGGTAAACTGCCAGAGCTTTACATATCCCAAGGAGTTCGAAACATGGCGGCGCGCAAGCCGGTGGGCTGGGGCATCTTGAGCACGGGCAAGCACGCGCGGAAGGTCGCGTTGGCGGTGCAGGCCGCGCATCCGGGCGCGATCGTGGCGGTGGCGAGCCGGGACCGGACCAAGGCCGAGGCCTTCGTGCGCGAGGTCGGTCTCGAAGGCGCAAGCGCTTACGGAAGCTACGAAGCGCTGATCGCCGATCCGAAGGTCGAGGCGATCTTCAACGTGCTGCCCAACGGGATGCATCTGGAGTGGACGCTGAAAGCGGCGCGCGCGGGGAAGCATACGCTTTGCGAGAAGCCGCTGGCTTCTAACGCCAGCGAGGCGCAGGAGATGGCCGACGGTTGCCAAAAGGCCGGCGTGCTGCTGATGGAAGCGTTCATGTACCGTCTGCATCCGCAGTCGGCGAAGCTGTTGAGCGAAATCCAGAGCGGCGCGATCGGCGAGTTGCGCTTTATCCGTTCGGCTTTCTGCTTCATCATGGAAGATCTGGCCAACGTGCGGCTTAGCGCATCGCTGGCGGGCGGCGCGTTGATGGACGTGGGCTGCTACTGCATCAACTTCTCGCGCTATATGGCTCAAGCCGAGCCCCTGGAAGTGGCGGCGGTGGCGGAGTTTGGCGCGCAGAGCAAAGTCGACGAGGTCTTCGCCGGGACGCTCCATTTTCCGCGCGGCATCGTGGCTCAGTTCCACGTGAATTTCCGCGTCTCGGGCGACACGCAGGCCGAAGTGGTCGGCTCGAAAGGCAAGCTGCGCATCGAGCGCCCGTGGTTTCCGGACGTGAAGAGCGCGGCCTTCCAAGTCTTGACCGGTTCGGACGTTCGGACGGTGACGACGGCAGACGGCGGGAATACGTACGCGCTGGAGTTCGAACGCTTTGCGGCGGCGATCCGCGGGCAAGGGCCTTTGCCCTTGCCGCCCGAAGACGGCGTGCGCAACATGCGCGTGATCGATGCGTTGTACCGCGCCGCGCGGACGGGGCAGAACGTCAAGCTGGGCTAAGCCTACCGGGACCTGCATCTCTAGTCTGGACTTCACGTTGAATCCATCTGCCGAGCATCCGCCGCAAGCCGATCCGGAGTACCCGCACCAGGCGGTCACTACGCGCTGGGAGAAGCACCGCGGCGCGAGCCTCGGGATCGTCCGGCGCGGGCTGGAAGGGTTGGTGCTGCTGGTCGCGATTCAATACTTCGACGCGGGCGATACGAGCAAGGCGTGGCTGGCGGCCTCGGGATCGGTGGGCCAGTTGAGTTCGCTGCTGTTCGTGCATCTGATTGCGAGGCTTGGGCTTCCCGTCGCGCGCGCGATGGGGTTGCTCCTGGCGGGCGCGGCCGCCGGGATCGGCGTGGCGGCGAGCGTCGAGGATTTTCGCTTCTATTTCTCGGGCTTATTGTTCGGCGTGCCGCTGGTCTCGGTCTGCGCTCCGCTGGTGACGGCCTTATGGCGCCAGAACATTCCGGATCTCCAACGCGGGTATCTGTTTAGCAACGTGAGCGAACGCGGAAGTCTGGGCGGGCTGGTGGCCTCGATCGTATTGGCGCTCTGGATCGGCGACGACCTGACGCGCTACCGGCCGGTCTTCGCGGTGCTGGCCGGCTGCCTGGGCTTCGCGGCGTATTGCTGCTTCCGTATTCCCAGTAAGCCTTTGGAGAAGCCGACGAAGCACTTCGCGAGCATCCTGGCGTGGCTGTGGAAGGACAAACGCTTTGGGTATGTCTGCGCGACGTGGATGATCATGGGCATCGCGAACCTCGCGATCTTACCGCTGCGCGTGGAGTACGTTGCAAGTGCCGAGCTGGGCTTGCATTACGACGCGTGGCTGGTGCTGTGCCTGGTGCAGATCATTCCGGGTATCGCGCGCTTTGTCTCGGCGCATTTCTGGGGGCGGCTCTTCGATTCGACCAACTTCATCGTGCTGCGCATCCTGCTGAATATGCTCTTCGGCTTCAACATGCTGCTGTTTTTCCACGATCAAGTATGGGTGCAAGTGCTGGCGAGTATTTGCTTTGGATTGGGCGAGGGCGGGGGCGAGATCGCCTGGAGCCTGTGGGTGACGAAGTTCGCTCCGCCGGAACGGACGGCGGAGTACATGAGCGTGCATGTCTTCCTGACGGGCTTGCGCGGCCTCGCGGCGCCGCTGGTGGTGTACGCGCTGCTGCAACCGCTTGGCTTGCAGACGATTACGTATATCTGCTTCGGGATGATCGCGGGTTCGTGCGTGCTGCTGCTGCCGCTTTTGGCGCTGGGTCGGCGGATGCAGGCGGAGGAACAAGCAAACCGGGCGCGGGCGGAGAACCCGATGAGCGGGGGCGGCGGCGGGGGTTGAGGCGGGCCGGTCTATTCGCATACCCATATGGTCGGTTAAAAAGGGTGCACGTGGGGCAAAAGTTTGATTCTGCTATAAAACTGCTATTTTTAGCGCACGCAAAGCGTATAAATTGCACTGAGGTGCGTAGCGTTCGGCGGGGCTATGCGCGTGGGGCTGAACAGGTGCGGACGAGTTCAAAATTCTAAATTCAACGTTCAAAGGCGGGTAGGGCGCGACGCCCAGTTGGGGTGGCGAGGTTAAAGGCGAATGGGGAGGCAAGGCGGCGCACTGTTGCGTCTTAGTGCGAGGGATACTGCTATGCCGCTTAGACCAGCTTGGCTTTGGTTCAGGTTGTTCTTAATATTGCCATGTATTCTTGGAGTCGCAGCATGTACCGCCGAAGGCGGTAAGGAAAGCCTTGAGGCTTGGAGGTCGCGTACCTTTAAGACTTTGATTGAAAGAGTAGACAAAGAAGACCCAGCGGAGCGCCGGATGGCTTGTTGTGTGCTCAAATCGTTCGGTGCCAAGGCCGTTCCTATATTGATCACTAGGCTAAAAGACACGGACCAAACGGTGCGAATGATCGCCAATTATTCTTTGCTTTGCATAACCGGCCAGGATTTTCGGCGCGAATATCAAAAGGCCGTGGAGTGGCAAAAGAAGAATGGACCTGGAAAGTAGCAGGCAGTGAAGCGAAAAGTGAGGTGACCGCTCCTATGCTTGAGCGCATTCCTGAGTTTGTACGAGAGATCGACCAAGCATGTATTACCAAGCTGGCCGGTGTCGAACACGGTCTCGTCAATGTGAAGCTGGAGTTTCGAGCGCAGGCGCTGAAGGAAACTGGAAAGAAGCTTACCGAAGAACAATTGATCGCTTGGTTGTTGAGGCGCAAACTGGCGGAGGCTGGATTTCCGGTTGAAGGGGAAGTCGCCTATCCGGGCGGCCGAAGAGCCAAGTGCGATATCGTGGTGTCGATGGGTTCGTCCGGTCGGCATTGGGTGGAACTGAAATTGGCGTGGAAAGCGTGGTTCAATTGTCGGACCGCTCCTACGTACCGCAATCCCGTTTATCTGTCGTATCTCGCAGGGAGCAGGCGCACGCATTCATTGATGCACGACTTCGAGAAATTGGCCCGCGCGCGCTTGCCCGCGGGCGATCGGCGCGCGGTCTGTCTGATCGGGTTCGATCACGAACAGGCACCCATGGATGCGGAGGTGGATTCGATTTGTCGAAACGCTTGCGAAGCGGGGTTTAGCTGGACGCTTGCAACGCGTACGAATTGGCCGGATCGCCGGAACAGCGCATTTCGGTATGGCGTGTGGATTTGGACGCTCGACGAGATGCCTGCTGAAGCAAGCTGAACGGGCGGTTCGTAGCGGCCATCACCCTCCTGAAGGGGAGTGCTAGCAACTTCTGGAGCCCCGCGGGGCGTGCTGAGGATTCGGACCCCGGCGCTACGGGACTTTCACCGCCACGAACTGGCCCACGAAGCGGGCGCTGATTTGACCGGCGGCCTCGACCTGGCAGGCCATCGTGAAACTCCCCATCCCGCGCCGGTCGTACAACTTCCGAAAGCGCGCGCGGTCTGCCTCCGAAGGAAACTCCGCTCGCGCCGAAAAATCGCAGTCGATCGGATGCAGGAACGACATCTCGCACTGCCGGATCACCAGTTCCGCGCGCAACCCTTGCCGGCATAAATCCACATGCAGCGTCGACCACGCGGTGACGGTGGCGAGCGATTCGAGACTCCCGCCAAACGCGGTCTTCTTGTGGTTCAGGTTCGGGAGCAGCGGCGCGCCCAGCCGGATGTGCGTCTCGGCCAGTTCCTGGACGGTCACGCCCATGGCTTTGGTGAGCGGGAGGTTGGCGTGGATGTAGCGTTGGAGTTCTTCGGCGTTCATGCGGGGAGTGTAACGGGGAGCGGAGAGCGGTAAACGGTAAACGGTAACGGCTACGGCTTAGGGATCGCTGCGCGGCTTCTTCGGGCCGCCCCCCATCCGGCCTTCCCCCCGCAGGGGGGAAGGTTTCATGACGGCGCT
>BTVV01000041.1:0-47577 GCA_045863855.1 Planctomycetota bacterium
CCAGCGCGCACAGCGAGAGCGCCTTTTTTTTAAGCCGTGCGACTTCCTTGTGGAAATACTGCGCCATGGCGGTTTCTCCTATACGAGCGCGCGCGTACGGCCGGGCCGGCTAACCGAAACGGCCCGTGATATAGTCTTCGGTGCGCTTGTCGGAAGGGCGCGAGAAGAGCGTGGTGGTGTCGCGGTACTCGATCAGATCGCCCAGCAGCATGAAGGCCGTGTAGTCGGATACGCGCGAGGCCTGCTGCATGTTGTGGGTCACGATGATGATCGTGTAGCGCTCTTTCAGTTCGACGATCAGGTCTTCGACCTTGCCCGTGCTGATGGGGTCCAGCGCCGAGCACGGCTCGTCCATCAGCAGCACTTCGGGCTCGACGGCCACCGCCCGCGCGATGCACAGGCGCTGCTGCTGCCCGCCCGACAACGCCAAAGCGCTCTCGTTTAAGCGGTCCTTGGCTTCTTCCCAGAGCGCGGCGCCCTTGAGGCTGCGTTCGACGATCTCGTCCAGCCGCGCCTTGTCCTTGATGCCCTGCAGCCGAGGACCGTAGGCGATGTTCTCGTAGATCGACTTGGGGAACGGGTTGGGCTTCTGGAAGACCATGCCCACGTTCTTGCGCAGTTCGGTCACGTCCAGCGCCGGATCGTAAATGTCGCGCCCGTTGATCTTGATCGAGCCCTCGACGCGGCAGCCTTCCACCAGATCGTTCATGCGGTTGAAGCAGCGCAGCAGCGTGCTCTTGCCGCAGCCGCTCGGACCGATCATCGCCGTGACCCGCTTTTGGGGATAAACCAGGCTGACGTTCTTGAGCGCCTTCTTCTGGCCGTAAAACAGATCGACGTTCTGTACCTCGACCATGGGCACTTCCGGCGCCGCGTCGGCATCCAGCGACTTGTCCTGCACGGCGATGCGCAACGGCGAATGACCCGTTGCGGTCTTTTCGGTGGAGCGGCCGGGGACCTCGAGATCGGTCCGTTCGGTATCGGTGGATACGGGGCTGCCCATGTTCGGTCTCCTGGCTCGGATGCGAGCGCTAAATGGCTGCGGTCGCCGCCGAGAACTTCTTTCTCAGCCGGTTGCGGATGAAGATCGCTCCGATGTTCAACAGCACGATGATGCCCAGCAACAACAGGGTGGTCGTAAAGACCATCGGACGCGCCGCGTCCACGTTGGGCGACTGGAAGCCCACGTCGTATATGTGGAACCCCAGATGCATGAACTTCCGTTCGAGATG
Source organism: Planctomycetota bacterium (assembly GCA_045863855.1). GTDB lineage: Bacteria > Planctomycetota > SZUA-567 > H5-PLA8 > H5-PLA8 > H5-PLA8. Next base: position 1,233 of record BTVV01000041.1, read on the forward strand.
CACGTACGGGAAGTAGCCGTCCAGCGGCAGCGACGGCGCGAGCTTGACGACCCCGGTGATCATCAACGGCGCCACTTCGCCCGCCGCGCGGGCCATCGCCAGGATCAGTCCCGTCAGGATAGACGGCATCACCGCCGGGAGCACCACGCGGACCGTCGTTTCGAACTTCGTCGCACCGAGAGCCAGCGAGCCCTCGCGCATGCTGGGCGGGATGGCGGCCAAGCCTTCCTCGGTGGCGACGATGACGACCGGCACCGTCAGCAGCGAAAGCGTCAGCGACGCCCACAGGATGCCGCCGGTGCCGAAGGTGGGGGTGGGAAGCATTTCGGGAAAGAGCGCCTTGTCCGTGCCCGCGCCCATGAAATAGATGAAGAAGCCGACGCCGAAGACCCCGAAGACGATCGAAGGCACGCCGGCAAGATTGTTCACCGCGATCCGCACGATGCTCACCATCGTGCCCTGCTTGGCGTACTCGCGCAGATAAAATGCCGCCAGCACCCCCAGCGGCGTCACCAGCACGCTCATGATCATCACCATCATCACCGTACCGAAGATCGCCGGGAAGACCCCGCCCTCGGTGTTCGATTCGCGTGGATCGGCCGCCACGAACTCCCAGACCTTGGCCAGGTAGTAGCCGCACTTCTCCAAGACGCTCATGTGATTGGGCTTGTCGACGCGCAGAATCTCGGCCAGCGCCATCGTCTTCTCGCGCTCGCCGGACGCCAGCGCCCCCGCAGGCGCCGTAAAGATCACGCTGTACGTCTGCTTCGCCTTCAACTCGGCGATGCGTTTGGTCAAGTCGGTGTATTTCTGCTGCCAGGAGTCCATTTCTTGGGTCAGCGCGTCCACTTCCGGACCCGTGTCCACGCCGTCCAAGTGCAGCTTCTTGAGCTTCAACCGCACTTGGTTCTGGTAGTAGTTGATCTCGCCGACCGAATCGCGTTCCAGGCTCCGGATCTCTTCGCGGATCCGTTCGGCTTCCGGCAGCAGCGCCTGGATTTTCGCGAACGCTTCCGCGCCTGTCGCCACCGGCTTGCCGCCGTCTTTCACTTCCTTCACGTACCCGTAGAAATGGCCCCACTCCATGCGTTCGACCTGCACCGCGTCCCCGGGCAATTCGCGGCTCTTGATCTGGTCCTCGTCGATCCAAAGGAAGTCCATCCCGTACAGGTCGCGGTTACCTTGCTTCACTTTGATCCGATGCCGCACCGCATGCTCGGGGTTGTCCGGGTTGGGAATCTCCTCGCGTTCCATCAACGCGCCCAGCACCTGCTTCCCGTCGCCAAGATCGAACTTGGTCAGCGCATGCGGCCAGAAATAGCCCAGACCGCTCACGAAGATCAGCGCGATCATGCCAATCACCAGCAGCAGACTGGCCGCCAGCGCGCCTCCGGTCAGCCAGATGAACGGATCGCCGCTGCGGAGCAGGATATGTTTCCAGTCGCGCTTCATAGGACGCGGTACTTTCTGCGCAGGCGCAGGCGGATCATTTCCGCCAAGGTGTTCACGGAGAAGGTCATGAAAAAGAGCAACAGGGCGCCCAGGAAGAGCGTGCGGTAATGCGTGCTGCCTTCGGGCGCTTCGGGCAGTTCGACCGCGATGTTCGCCGAAAGCGCGCGGAAGCCGCTGAACATCGACATATCCATGACCGGCGTGTTACCGGTGGCCATCAGCACGATCATCGTCTCGCCCACCGCGCGCCCGAAGCCGATCATGATCGCCGAGAAGATGCCAGGGCTGGCCGTGGGGAGAATCACCAGCACCGCGGCCTGCCAAGGGGTTGATCCAAGCGCCAGCGCGCCTGCCTTTAGGTGTTGAGGTACGTTGGATATCGAGTCTTCGGCAATGGTGAAGATGATCGGGATGACCGCCACCCCCATGGCCAGACCCACGACCAGCGAGTTGCGCTGGTCGTACTTGATCTTCCACTCGTCGCGCAGCCAGTTGCGGTAGTCCCCGCCGAAAAGACCGGTGTTCACGAACTCCCCCAGTTGCAGCGAGAGCCAGCCGCCCAACAGCACGATCGGAAGCAGCAGGTACACCTCATGGCCTTTGGGCATGCGGTGCCGGATTTTGTCGGGCAGGAATTCCCATACGAAGAGCGCGCCCAGGATGGTGGCCGGCGTCACGAGGATGGTCATGAATACGCCCGGCGCGACCGCTTCCACCTTGGGCGCCAGCCAAAGACCCGCCAGAAATCCCAGCACCACGCTGGGCAGTGCGGCCATGATCTCCACCGTCGGCTTGACCCAGGTGCGCAGATTCGGGTGCATGAACTGCGATACGTACAGCGCGCTGAGCAAGGCAAGCGGAATCGCGAACAGCAGCGCGTAGAACGTGCCCTTGATGGTTCCCACGATCAGCGGCGTGAGCCCGAACTTCGATTCGAATTCGTCGCTGCCGCCCGTCGACTGCCAGACGTGCTCGGGCCGCTCGTACCCTTCGTACCAAACCTGCCCGAACAGGCTGCCCAGCGTCGATTCCGGATGCTCGTTATGGAGCGACCACGTTTGCACACGTCCGTCTTGGCCCGCGGCCACGATCGCGTCGCCCTTGGGGCTGAGCGCCACCGAACTCAGATCGCCGACGTCGGCCTTAAGGTCCAGTTGCGTCGCGCCGGTCGTCGAATAATGCAGCAGCACATGGCCCGTGACATCGGCCGTCAGGAAGCCTTTGTTGCGGCGTGAACGAGAGAAGGAATTCGGCTTCCCGCCGTGGGGTTTGAAGGAACGGATGAGCGTCAGTTCGCGCGTGTTGTCCGGCTGCCGAAGATTCTGCCACGCCTGCACCGTTCCGTCCTCGGTGGCCGTGACCAGCGTCGTCCCGCCCAGCAGGATGCCCAGTTCGCGAATCGCCCCGTGTTCCTTGCCCAGATCCACGCGGCTGGAGATGGCCGCCGCTTCGGGCTTGCGCAGATCGATGGCGATGAACTCGCCGCCCTCCGTCCCCGCGTACAGGTAATCGCCCGTCTCGCTGAAAACCATCGCGTTGGTCTGCCCGTCCAGCTTCAAGGGCAGGCGCAACTGTTCGAGCGTGGTGTCTTTGGCGTCGTCTTCCGACGCGAACATCCCGCCGCCGGTGCTCTCGACCGTCCGCAGCAGGATCAGTTCGCCCGTATCCATCGCCGCGGCATGGAACGCCCGTTCGCCATCGTACAAGTACGCCAAAGCGCGAATGGTCGAGGTCGCGGGCACATCCTTCAGTTGAACGGCGGCGTGCGGTTCGACCTTCGGAACGATGATGCGCGGTCCATCGGCGCCTTTCGGAAACGTGGCCCGGAACGAAAAATCGAGTGGGAGAATGCGGCGGTCCGAAAGCGCCAGCGTCCGGCTCCCATGCATCAGATCCGAATACGCCACCACCCGCGCTTCGCCCAGCGGCAATGACGGCTGTTCGGCCGCCGGCTTGCCGTCGCTGAGGCGAAAAAGGTACACCCCCTTCGCATGCACAAAATAGCCGGAATCGAGGTACTCGTCGCAATCCACGCACATCACGCCCTCGACCCCGGCCGTCGCGTACGCGGCCTGAGGCTGCGCCGAAGCGCCCTTAAAGAGCGGAATGGTTTCGTGCAGGATCACGATCAGAATGGCCAGAATGCAGAAGATGATCGCCGCGCCGCCAAAGCTGACCACGACCCGGGAGAGCACATCGATGTGGCGGCGCCGGGCGGCGCGCGCTTGATTGGCATGAAGCGGATTCGGAATCTCGCCCGCGGACCGCAGCCCGACCGTTCCCGCGGCGCCCTTCGTCGATGTATCCGGCTTCTGGGTGGGTACGCTCATGGCCGCGATTTTCTCAGGCAAGGGGTGCAATACTGGAGACGTCCAACACCGAGTACGGATGAAAGAGGACAGGGGCTTCCCCCTTCCCGGCTCGCGGGAGCGGGGTCGGGGGAAGGCCCCTGGCAAAACGGAAGCTTAGTCTTCGAGCTTCTTCAGTTCGGCTTCGGCAATCTTGGCGGGAATGGGGAAGTAACCGTCCTTCACCACCACCTCCTGGCCTTCCTTGCCGAGGACCAGCTTCAGATATTCCTTCGTCAGCGGATCGAGCGGCTTGCCCGGAGCCTTGTTGATATAGATGAGCAGGAAGCGCGCCAGCGGGAACTTGCCGGCGTAGCAGTTCTCGGCCGTAGCCTCGACGAACTCTTCGCCATCCTTCTTCGACAGCGGTACCGCGCGCACGCCGGCCGTCATGTAGCCGATGCCGCTGTAACCGGCGCCGAACTTATCGACCGTCACGCCCTGAACCACCGCGGCCGAACCCGGCTGTTCCTTCACTTCGTCCTTGAAGTCGCCCTTGAAGAGCGCTTCGTCCTTGAAGAAGCCGTACGTACCGGACGCGCTGTTGCGGCCGTAGAGGCTGATCGGGCGGTCCTTCCAGTCGCCTTCCAGGCCCACCTGGCCCCATGTGGTGAGGTCCGCGGCCGCGCCGCCCTTGCGGGTCTTGCTGAATATCGCATCCACCTGCGGCAGGCTCAACCCCTTCACCGGATTGTCTTTATTCACGAATACCGCCAAGGCGTCGACCGCCACGCGAATTTCCGTCGGCTTGTAGCCGAACTTCTTCTCGAAGTCGTCCTTCTCCTTGCTCTTCATGTGCCGGCTCATCGGGCCAAGCTGAGCCGTACCCTCGATCAGCGCCGGCGGCGCCGTCGAAGAGCCTTTGCCTTCGATCTGAATGTTCACGTTGGGATAGAAGCTCTTGAACTTCTCCGCCCACAACGTCATCAGGTTGTTCAGCGTGTCCGAACCGATGCTGCTGCAGTTCCCGCTGACCCCCGACGTCGCCTTGTACTCGGGCAGCGCCGCATCGACTTCCACCGCCGCATCCACACGAGCACCGGTTACCACCACGGCCAACAAAGCCGTTACTACCAAAGACCCCAAGCGAAGCATGCTGGTTCTCCTTTTTTGATCCCGAGTTTTCACTCTTCGCGGGGTTATGAATACGGGGAGATCGTAAAGACAATATGAAGGGCAAGTGTTTAACGCAGAAACTTCCCGTACGTGCGCGTTTATACTGCAACCTATTTAGACACTTATGGTTATAGAGTGGGTGTGGCGGCAAAAAGAGTCTTATCGAGAGCCGGCCGGCCGATCCATTTATAAAGAACAGAACTTGGTTGTGTAAAGCTCGATCACCGCAGAGGCCGGGTGGCCGTTATCCCGGCAGCATGTTGTGCCCGTCGATCCGCAAGGTGCCCCAGGCAATCAGCTTCCAAACCACCGTGGCAATCGCTTCGCCGACCACGATCCCGATGAAGAAGCGCTTCCCGCTCAAGTATGCCCGGCTGCCGCCGTACTTGAGCATCGCTCCTTTCACACCCCAACCCAGCAGGAAGGAGAACCAGAGACACAAGTTCGGATACGGACCCATCCACATCGCCAGTCCGATCGGATGCGGGAACCAGAATACGTAGGTTCTCAGGACCAGGCTGGCGATCATAAAAAACGCGCCGAAGCCCATCCACCCCAGCCGGCCGCTATCGACGCGCGCCACCTGAGGGACTTCTTCGCGCGGGATCGGCCGTCCGGAAGCCTCGGCCTCCTTCATTTTCGCTTCGTACGCGCCTACCTTCGTCACGGTGCCCGCCATCGCGCGGTATTCGTTGACCGGATGACTCGTGAAACGCCACGTCATCTGCTGCGCGCCGCCGGGGTTCGTGTACGCGGTATGCAGGAAGGAGAAAAAGCTGACGCCCAACGAGAGCACCACCGCCGCCGCCATACCCACGGTGACGCCGCGGCGCGTGAGACCCGTCCGAGTCGCCAAGTGCAGCCCGTTCATGATCCCGGGCATGAAGACCACCCGGAACCAGTCGGCGACCATCGTGCGATTCCAGATCTCGAGTTTCACGTAATTGGATGCGCCAAGGACGTGCGGCGTCACCGCGGCGTTCAGCACGTGCGAGGGAAAAATGCTCATCTGCATGAAGAAGAGCCCGCCCTCGCAAGAAAGCCGCGAGAGCCCCACCATCGCGATCAGCATCAGCGCCAGCAGCGCCACGGCCCAGATGAAATCGATCCCGCTCAGCGTCATCCAGACCAGCGATCCGGCCGTGCAGAAGAGCAGCACGCCCCAGAGCGTGCGCGGGTGGAACTCGTGCGGCTCGGTTTGCGCCGGAGCCATACCGATCGCAGCCTTGAACGACGAGCCCAGCTCGCGCCGCGCCATCCAGAAGGCCGCCAGAGCCAAGGCGTAGCAGGCGCCCGTACCTTGCGCCACAAACGGTCCGTTCCAGTACTCGGCCTGCCCGGCCATCAGCCCTGCGCGCGTCGCCACGAAGGCGCAAAGCCGCTGCACGAGAAAATAGAACCACAAGCTGAACGACACCTCCAGCGGGAGCAGGTACGTCAAGCCGATCACCGAAGGGTAAATGTGCGTCCACAGCGGCAGGAAGCCGTTCCACGGCGGTTCGATCAGATACTCGGTGAGTTGTGCGCCCTGCGGAATCTTCGGCACCGCAGGGAAATAATCGGCCAGATTGTTCCAGGAATGGAAAGCCAGCGTGATCCCGATGCCCCACAGCGCCATGCGGTCCTTCAGAAACGGTTTCTGCTCGCCCCCCAATGCGCCCTGCAGCATGTCTTCGGGCAGTTGAGCCAGCGGAAAAGCGAGCTGTTCGCGTTCCGACCACTGCTTGCGCAGCAGTCCCGAAAGCGCGAAGAGGATCCCGAAGATCATCAGCAGCGCCGCGCACCAGATCAGGTACGGCTGCACCCACGGGCCCCAGGGAATCGATGCCTCCGGCGGAAGTCCCGTATAGAACCATTCCACCGGCCTCACCGTCTCGGTGTCGTGCGGCGACCAGGCCGGCGGCACATGCGTCAGAACCGTCTGCTTAAACGTATCCGTGGGGCTGTCGTAGAAAGAGCCCCCGGTCACCTGCCCCACCCAAAACGCCCAGAACCCGTTTCCGGGCAGCGCCGTCACCAGCATGCCCATGCAGAAAACGAGCACCAGATCCTGAATGGTCAGACCCAATGCCGTACGGAAAGTCGAAAGCGTAAATCCGATCAAGCCCAGCAACAGGACCATGAAGAAGATCGCACTGGCCGGGAACATGTTGTTCGAGAAGAGCGTTCCGCGCAGCACAAAGTCGAAGTACGGGATACTCAGGCTGATCAGGACGACGGTTGCGAACCCGATGGCCCAACCGCGCCACGTGGCGCCCACGGTTTGACCGCCCGCGCTCAAATCGGCGGTCTCTAAACCGCCGAACCGCCGCCCCATCCTGAACGCGGAAGCGCCTTCGGAAGTCGATTCCCCGTCTTGCGCCATCACAAGGTCCCAAGCAGTTAACGGACGAAAACAGCCAGGAAGTACGCTGCTACCTTTATATGCGTCGGTTGGGGGGGCATTCGAGCACCAAAGGATCGCCAAAACGCACTGATCGTACATACAACCTCTTTAGGATCAACGGCCTACGAAAATTAGCCCGACTTGCTTAGATTTTTATCATTTATACCGAACAACGGAACAAAGAAGGGGTATTAAACCTCGGTGTTAGTAGGTTACCTGTCGAAAGTTCAGCTTCGGCCGGTTGCACCGTGAACCTGGGCGCAGAACGGATTTCCAAGACGACCAGACTTGGGGAGAGCTCGCTATGAATCGCTTAGCTCATTGCTTCTTCGGTGCGATGCTGGCCCTTGCGTCTACCGCCTCGCTCGCCGGCAGCGAAAGCGGCGAGGGCATGCGGCCGGTGACCGCATTCGCGGGTCCACAGGAAGGAGTCGTCGTCGATGGTGAAACGAAGTTCGTGCCGGAAGGCCCGAATGGCGAGACCGTCCTGCGCGTGGACGGTGCGTTCAGCGCGCGCATCGACCTCAAGAAGCTAGGCATCGATCCGCTGGAATTCGATCTGGTCAAGCTGGAAGTAAAATGCGATCCGCACGCCTGGCTGACCCTCTCGCTCGAGAATTACCCCCAAGCGCCGGACATGTCGCATTGGTGGTGCCTCGATTCGTCGCGCGGCCGGATGGGCTGGCGGACCCTCTGGATCGGTCTTAAGGAGCCCGAAGAGATCAAGCCGCCGAAAGGGAAGCGCGGGATGGCGGAGGTGGCGCCGGACGCGCGCGGACTTCACCTCGGCGGGCATATCGCCGATCTGAAGCGTGCCACGCAGGACCCCGGACGCACGCTTTGGATCGGCGCGCTGCGCTTCGTCAAGCAGCCCGTGGAACTGAACTGGGATCAGGCGCAGGCGCCCTATACGTGGGGCGCAGGAGCGGATCTCGTCTACACCTATCCGCTGACGGTGACCAACAAGCTCGACCGGCCGATCGCGGCGAAAGTGGAGTTACTGCCGTTCCAGATCACCCACGCCAAGGCGGAGCTCTCCGCCGCTCGCGTCGAACTGGGTCCCAAGGAAACCAAGATCGTCGAAGCCCGGGTGATCCTCCCGGCCTCCGAAGCGGCGAAGCAACCTCCGCTGTACAGCGAACTCTTCGAAGCGCGCGTCGAAGCCGAAGGCATCGCCGATTCTTCCACCACGATACTGCGCAGCAGCGACCCCATCCATTTGGGTGTGACCGTCCCGTTCCCGGACGAGAAGCTGGCCTTTCCGCTCTTCGGACCGTGGAAGGATAAACCGCAAACGATCACGGGCATCACGGACAAAACGATCGAACGCTTCAAGGTGCTGGCGGCCGAGGCCAAGCCCCAAGACCTGGATTTGCTCCTGACCAGCCCCGCCGGCTTGCAGCCCGCGGATAATGCCAAGGGGCCGGCCGCGGAAGCGCGCACGCGCTGGGAGAGCGGCCTGACGGCCTGCGCGTGGCTCTACGAGGCGACGGGCGAGAAACAGTACCTGGAAAAAGGCACCGCCATGCTCCTGCGCGCCGCGGACCTGGCGCCGAAACTGATCGCCGAATGGCGCGCGCAGCCGATCCGCCGTATCTCGCAGGGCATTTTTACCGCCAATACGCTGGGCATGGGTTTCCGCATCGCCGGCACGCAGCGCCCGCCTTATCTCGAAGAGAATCACGGCGTGATCAACGACTTCGACCTGCTGGCCAAGGATATGGATCCCGAGGCGCGGCTGAAGATCGTCACCGGCTTCCTCTTGCCCATCGGCGTCCATGTCCGCAATCACTACTTCGGACTCGGCAATCAGCAGTGCACCGTCAACTATCTTGCCATGTATTGCGGCATGGTCGCCCGCAACTGGCCGCTGGTCGCGTTCACCTACTCGTCCGAACACGGCCTGCTCAACCATTTCAAATGGGGCTACGACGACGACGGACTCTGTACCGAAGGCCATTACCAGACCTACACGATCAACCCGATGCTGTGGCAGACCGAACTGCTCCTCGGACGCGGCTACGATCATTACGACCGGCGCTGGTACGAGATCATCCACAGCAAAGGCGCGCAAGCGATCGACAAGAGCTACCTGTATCCGCGCCTGGTCGCCTGGCTCGACGAAACCCGCTTCGCCGGCAAGCCGTTCCTCAAAGAGCTGCCCAAGGAAACCGACGGACTGCACTTGGCCTCCGCTACGCTACTGCGCTGGCAGGGCCTCGAAGTCTCGATGAATTGGAAGACTCACGTGATGCGCGGAAACAACGACCGCTGCGCGCTCTGGATCAAGAAGAAAGGCTCACCCCTCGATGTCGGCGGCGTCAGCTACACGCACAGTTCGCTGGGGCAGAGCGTGATTGTCATCGACGAAGAAGTACAGCACCACGGCTACGCCGAGCCCGTCTCGCACGACATCGACGGGCCCGTACAGCATATCTCCGTCACCGATACGAAGAACTACCCCGGCACGACGATTCACCGCACCTTCGCACTCCTCGAAAAGCATGTCTTGGTCCTCGACCGCGTCGAGAGTGCCCAGCCGCGCACCGCCGACTGGTGCTTGCTGAACGCGGGCAAAGAATTGAGCGTCTCGCTCGAAGAGAAAGAGGGTTCGTTCACTCAGAAACCCGATTACACGCCCTCGCAGATCACCTACGGCGCCAAGATTCCAGCACACCGCTACGCCAAGCACCCCGAGGCCTTCACCGAAGGTGGCGGGCGGCTCAGCTTCCTCGGCGCGCCGGAGACCGAACTCTTCAGCTTCGGCTGGCCCGGTTACGGTTCTTCCAAGCTCGACCCGCGCGATCCGAACATATTGATGGTCCGGCGCAAAGGCGTGACAAAGTCCGACTTCACCGCCTTTTTCTCGACCGAGACCCAGAGCGTCGAACGCGCGGCGGTCACGAAGCCCGATGGCTCGCCCGCCGAAGCCTCCGGCGTGAAAGTCACGCTCAAGGACGGCAAGACTTTCCACGCCTTCGTCAGCTACGAACCGGCGGGAACCGAACTCACGCTCGGACCACTCAAGTCCGCCGCGCGCTTCGCGACCGATTACGAAAATCCCTGAACGGCCCGAACGGATGGGAGAATCGAAGATGCTTCCGCTGCGCTGGTGTCTCCCGGCGGCTCTGCTTCTGAGCTCGCTGGCCATGCACGCGTCCGACGAACGCGTCAAGCCGCTCGCCGCGATGGATAGCCTGGAAGCGTTTGCGCTGGCCGAAGGCTCCGATGCCGAGATCGTCCCCGAAGGCCCCCAAGGCGAAAAGGTCCTGCGCGGCGCGGAGTTCGCCCTGCGCCTTGACCTGAAAAAGCTCGGCGCGGATGCCCTGCGCTACGATCTGTTGAAGCTCGAAGTCAAGGCCGACGCGCGTGCCCAGATTCAGGTCTCGCTCGAGAATTTTCCCCGACCCGGCGACCTTTCGCACTGGTATGCGATCGGCGGCGTACACCAGGCCTTCGGTTGGCGCACGCTCTACATCGATCTGCACCGCCCCGAGGAAATCAAGCCCGCCGGAAGCTACAAAGGCATGGAGAACACCGACCCCGAAGCGAGGGGGCTGACCATACGCGGCACCATCGCGCAGCGTATGCGCGAAGCCGACCCGCCCGATGGATTCCTCTGGCTGCGCGCCGCGCGCCTCGTCAAACAAGCCGTGCGCGTGGATTGGGATATGAGCCAAGCGCCGTACACCTGGGGTTCCGGACAGAATCTCGTCTACAGCTACCCGATCGCCGTGACCAACGCGCTCGACCGCCCGCTTACGGCACGCCTCCGGACCGCGCCCTACAAAAACGCGCCCCATGCTAAGGTCGCGCTCGCCTCGGAGCGGGTCGAACTCCAGCCCGGCGAGACGAAGACCGTCCAGGCCACCGTCACGCTCCCCGCCGAAGTCGCCGCGCGAGAGAAGCCCCTCTACTGCGAGCGCTTCACGCTCCACGCAGACGCCGAAGGGTTGGACGATTCGGACGTCACGCTCCTGCGCTCGTCCGACTTGCTCTACCTCACGGCGACCGTGCCCATTCCCGAAGAGCGCCTCGCCTTCCCGCTTCTCCCGCGCCGCAAGGACCTCCTCGAGATTACCGGTATGCGCGACCGCGAACGCCAAGCCGCCCTCGCCGTGGCCGAAGAAGTCAAGCCGGAGGACCTCGATGTGGGCGTGGGCAGCGTCGAGGAGTCCACATGGAGCCACGCCATGCACGGCAAGCGCGGCCTCTATCCGTGGGGCAAGGACGGCGCGCAGATTGCCGCCCAAGGGCGTTACCTCAACGGTTCTACCGCCTGCGCCTTCCTCTACGACCTGACCGGCGAGAAGAAGTATCTCGAGAAAGGCACGGCGCTCCTGGCGCACGCCGCCGAATGCTTCCCGCGGATGCAGCGCGCCTGGGCCGAGCAAGAGTACGCCATGATCAGCGACGGCTGCATCTCGCAGAATACGCTCCGCCTGGGCTGGGCCACCGGCAGCATGCGCGCGCCGTACGTGTTCGATCGTCACGGCCTCTTCAACGATTTCGACCTGCTTGCCAAAGACATGGACTCCGCGGCCCGCAAGAAAATCGTCGAGGGATTCCTCGTTCCCGCCGCGATTCAGATGGCCGGGCACCGCTTCGGACTCAGTAACCAGCAGGATGTCGTCAACTACCCCGTCCTGTACGCGGGACTGGCCGCGCGCAACTGGGCGCTCGTCTCGCTGGCATACTCCTGCGATTACGGGCTGCTGACGCAGATCGCACAGGGCTTCGACGACGAGGGGCTCTGTACCGAAGCCCACTACCAGGTCCCGTCGCTGCGCCCTATCCTCTATGCCACCGAACTACTCTACCACCGCGGCCTCGATCTCTACGACCAGCGCCTCTGGACGATCCTGCACAGCCGCGCATACGAAGCGATGAGCGGCCCGTACGGCGACGCGATCGCCGCCTACGCCGACGCGAACCGTTTCGCCGGGAAAAAGATCGAGAAGCCGAAGCAGGAACACGACGGGCTCCATCTGCCTTCCGGACTCACCAATCTGCGCTGGAAGGGCTTCGAAGCGATCATGAACTGGGGCACGCAACTTCACCGCAGCGCTCCGGACCGTTGCTCGTTGAGCTTCGCCATCCGCGACCGCACGCACCCGCTCGCGGGCCTCGACGGCGTGGGCGGCGGCAATTACACCAAGTGCTCGCTTGGGCAGAGCATCCTGATCGTGGACGAGGGCCTTCAGCATGCCGTGCCCGCGGAAGTCGTCGCCATGGACCTAGACGGGCCCGTGCAGTTCGTCCAGGCGGCGAGCGAGAAACACTTTCCCGGCACGCGTATCACCCGCACCTTCGCGCTGCTTGACAAGCACGTCCTCACCGTGGACACCGCGCGCGGCGACGCGCCGCACACCTACGACTGGTGCCTTCATTACCGTGGCGGAAACTTCACCCACGAGGCGCTCGCCAAGGGCCTCTCGGTCCCGGCCGAACGCAAAACCGGCTCGTTTACGGATAAGGAAGGCATCGCGAGCAAGGGCGTGGAATTCAGCAAACGGCTCAAGAACGACGAACATTTCGTCGCCACGAGCGACGGCGCGTGGCGCGAAGCCAAGGCCAAGCTCCTGATGGCTGCCGCGCCCAGGACCGAGCTACACGCCTTCGGCGTTGCCGCCGCCTTTTCCGCCTCGCAAAAGGAGAAGACCTCTGCCGTCCCGGTGTTGATGGTGCGGCGCAAGGGCGTCCCGCGCGCCGATTTCGTCGCCGCTTTCTCGGACGCCGCCGAAACCCTGGAACGCCTTCCGGTCAAGAAAGCCGACGGCGCCGATGCCGACGCCATCGGCGTCAAGCTTGTCCTGAAGGACGGTACCGTCTGCCACGCGATCGTGAACTACGAACCGGCCGGCGTAGAGGTGGTCATGGGCAGTCTGCGCACCGGCGAACGCTTCGCCACCGACTTCAAGCCCGCGCCGTAAATCGAGAGGAGCGCGCCATGTATAAAACGCTCGGAACGTTGAGCTTTCTGTTGGGCTTACTCCTGGGCACGGCCTTCGGTGCGGAGACCGAACCGCCGGGCGTACCCTATTTGATCTGGGACGGGCACCGCTTCGCGCGCACGCCCGAGGATTGCCGCCGCGACGTGCGCTGGTATCGCGATCTGGGCTTCACGCATTCGCTGATTGGCGCGAACCTGCGCTTCGAAAACGGCAAAAGCAAGAGCGCCGAGATGGACGGCCAGCTTACCGCGCTCTTCGCCGCCTTCGACGAAGCGGGGCTCTACGCCGGGTTACGTTTCCCATGGGACTTCGACGCGTTTCCCGGCACCCCCGAAGAACGCATCGCCAGCGGCGTGCAGCTCGCCAAGAATACCGGAGGCACGCATCCTACGTACAATCCGATGCACCCGGACGTGATCGCGTACTACACCGAAGCGTTCGAGCGCACGATCGCTCATTACCTCAAGCATGACGAAGGCAAACGGTTGCAGTGGTTTCTCATCGGCACCGAGCGGACATGGGGATTTCCCAAAAGCGCCGAAGATTGGCATCCGCAAGCGTTCGAAGTGGTCTGCCGCGCGGCGCGCGAAGACGGCGTGCTGAAGGAAGGCGAAGCGGACTTCGCGAAGCTCTCGGACTGGTGGAACGGCGCGCACGGCCACGGACGCGACTGGCGGCTGCGCAAGAGCGTGGAAGACGCGATCCTGAAGCTGATCCCGAAGGCCGAATTCTTCGTCGACCCGAATTGGGCCGTCAAAATCGTCCACGGTTTCGGCGGCGACTGGACCTACATCGACGGCGATCCCAAAAACATCGCCTTCGCGGTCCTGCGGCTCGAAGCCCAATGCCGACCCGCGCCCACGATTCACAGCACGCAGTTGATTCGCGGCTCGTACCATGACTGCATCCTCGAGTCGAACCTCCTCTCGATCTGCATGGGCGCCGACCGGCTCTACCATTGGGGCGTGCACACGCTCGAACCCGGACACGAAGCCAATCCGTACTACCGCCAGAAGATTGAAAAGACTCCGGAGACCGAAGCCCGGTTGATTGAAGAGCTACGCGCCAAGCGCCGCGAGAAAGAGCCGGCTCTGCGCGCGACCGGACGCTTGCTGCGCGACCGCGGAACCCTCTTTCGCGACTGGAAGCCCGCCGGTCCTCGCATCGCGCTTCTCACCGGCGTCTACGGCGGCACCGAGACGCTGCACGGGCTCATGGCCGGGCATCTTCCGTTCGACATCTTGCGCGAACAGTCCGACCGCCGCGCCAACCTGAAAAAGTACAGCTGCATTGCTTCCGCCAAAACCCAAGTCAGCCCGGCCGATTACGCCGACCTGCTCGAACTGGAGCGCTCCGGCGCGACGATTCTGATCCCGCCCGGCTTCCAGGTTCCCGAAGGACAGCCCGCGCTCGCCAAAGCTGTCGTATGGGAACCGGAATTCATGCTGCCCAAACCGGTGACCGGAGCCGACGGCAAGCCCAAGACGCCCAAGCCTCCCGTGCTTTCGCCGGCCGAGAAGCGCACCCAATCGCACCTCTGGGCCAAGACTTTTCGCGAGACGTTCCACGGAGCGAACTTCAAACCGTATCTCGACAGCGAGAACTTCGACGCCGTGCTCGGCGCCTTCGATTACCGCGGCGTTCAAATCGCGTTCGTGGTCAACGATCTGCGCAAATCGAACGGCGAAGCCGGCGGTCCGGAAAGCCTGGGCGTGGACAACGATCTGGAACTCCTGATCCGCGACGAGCGCGAAGGCCTGCGCGCCCGGGATATCGAAAGCGGCGAAGAACTTGCCCTTGCAAAAAGTTCCGACGGCTGGCGCGTGAAGCTTAACGTCCCCGCCGCGTGGTACCGGCTGATCGCGATTCTGGGCCCGAACGAACAATGGACCGGCCCCAAGCCGCTCGCCCAGGGCCCGGAACTCCTCGAACCAACCGCCACGCGCGAAGCCACGGGCGTGAAGCTGGCGTGGAAGCTTCCTTTCGCGGATTGGATGGGCTGCGACATCGAACGCTACGAAGTGCTTCGCGCCGAAGGCGATGCCGAACCCGTGGCGCTAGCCGTGATACCCGGCCGCATCATGACCGGCCCCGGGGGCGTGGTGACCGAATACCTGGACACCACGGCGCATGCCGGCCAAGCCTACTCCTACCGCCTGCGCACGCTAACGCCGCTGCGCCAAAAAGGTGCGCTAACGAACGTCATCCGAGTCAAGTAGCGCTTCTCGCGAGGGTGCGCGAAGCGCGTGCTCGCGTTTCACCCGTTTCATATTACCTACGCACCGGTATGCACTTGGTTTGGTTTTCCCGGGCCGTATACTCGGCTTTTTACTCTTAAAAACCTGTTCGAACTCGGTGCAGAGCGGCCAAGGCCTATTGAATGTAGGCGCTCCCGCGAGGTCTATAAGACGGAGGCTTGCTTGATGGCGTACCTGTCCCGCCGGATTTATGCATGCACTTGGTGGATGCTCACGTTGACGGCCGCCGGAGTTCTCGCGGAAGAACCGCCGGCGCCCGAGGTCCCGAAAGCAGACCTCAAAAAGGAAGACCTGGAGGATATCACCAAACTCTCGCTTGACGATCTGGGCGCCATCGAAGTCTCCAGCGTCTCTCGGCGCAGCGGACAGAAACTCTTCGACGCGCCGGCCGCGGTCACGGTCATTACCGAAGAGGACATCCGCCGCACGGGCCATCAGCATATGGCTGAACTGCTGCGGCTGGTCCCGGGCATGCACGTCGCCCGTATCGACGCCAACAAGTGGGCGGTGGCGGCGCGCGGCTTCAACGACCAATTCAATGCACAGCAATTGGTCCAAATGGACGGGCGTACGATTTACACCCCGTTCTTCGCCGGCGTCTTCTGGATCGCGCAGGACACGATGCTCGAAGACCTCGAGCGCGTGGAAGCCATCCGCGGACCCGGCGCGACGCAATGGGGCGCCAACGCGGTAAACGGTATCGTCAGCTACACCTCCAAAGCCGCCAAGGATACCCAAGGGCTCCTGGTCACCGGACACGGCGGTGTGCCCGAAGGCGGAGCGGGCGCCGTCCGCTACGGCGGCAAAGTCACCGAAGATCTGCATTACCGCGTTTACGCGAAGGTGCAGGAGCATCTCGAGTTCGATACCGGCGGCCCGATCGATTACAGCGACGACTGGCTGCGCTGGCAGACCGGCACGCGCTTCGACTGGGATCCCAAGAACGGCAAGGACCGCGTGACCTGGCAGGGCGACGTATACGAAGTGGAACGCGCGGGCGCCGCCCGGCGCGTGCCGGACCTCGCCAACGCCACGGTGACCGAAGAAGACAAGAGCGAACGCTACGGCGGCTGGAACGCGCTCGCGCGCTGGACCCACGATTTCTCACCGGAGAATCAGACCCAATTGCAGGCCTTCTTCGACCACTTCGACGCGGTGATTCCGCACGGAGAAGCGGTCTCCAACAGCGTGCTTCGGGTCGCCAACGACATCGTCGATATCGACTTCCAGCACAGCATGGCCGTCGGGGAGCGCCAGCGCATGGTGTACGGCGTCAATTACCGCACCGTGAACTACGAAATCCAGAACGGCTGGAGCCTCACCTTCGACCCCACCGGCAGGCGCACGCACGCCATCAGCGGCTTTTTCCAGGATACGATTACCGCCATCGAGGACACCCTGGAATTCACCGTCGGCACCAAGGTGGAGTACAACGCCTTCACCGGATTCGAATTCCAGCCCAGCTTCAAAGCCTTGTACAAGCCCGTTCCCGATCACGTGCTTTGGTGGAGCGCCTCGCGCGCCGTGCGCGTCCCGGCGTTGTTCGAGAACGACCTTTTCTCTTTCGTGCCTGAGTTGGTGGGACAAGGCATTCCGATCACCATTACCGGCAACAGTGGCCTCGATTCCGAAGTCGTGACTTCCTTCGAGATGGGGTACCGCACTCAGCCGCTCGAATGGTTCACGCTCGATGTGACCGGGTTCGTGAACCATTTCGACAATCTCATCGGCAACCAGGCTCAGGTCGGGTTCCCGCCGGTCCTGGAGTTCGACAACGTAGGCGTATCGGATGTGATCGGAGCCGAACTCGCGGTTCAATTCCGCCCTCAGGCCAACTGGCGCGTCTCCGCGCACTACAGCGTCCTGGATGCGCATAAGGCTCCCAACGACAAGGAAGGGCTTTTTCCTCGCCACCAGTTCCACGCGCGCACCTACTTCGACCTGACCGAAGACCTCGAGCTGAATGCGGCGTTGTATTATTCGAGCGGATTCGACGCGCGCGACATTCCGGAGGTTCTCCGCGCCGACGTAGGGCTGACGTGGCGTCCGCACCGCCAACTCGAACTGAGCCTGTGGGGACAGAATTTGCTGGAAAGCGAACAAGTCGAGTTTTACAGCGCGCCGACGCTCTCGCGAACCTACGCCAAGGTGCCGCGCGGGTTCTTCGGCAAGCTGACGTTCCGGTGGTAAAGGACTTTCGTCCTGGTTTGGCAATTTGCAGCTCTGTTCGGGCCGGGTAGAATTCGGCAAGTCCCTTGCAGACAACAAGTTCCATGCCGTTGACTTGCTCGTCGAATGGGTGGGTAAGAAGGCAAGACATGAAGCACGTGGTTGGGTGGGCCGGCTTTGAACGAGGAACCCTGACGCCCGCTTGGCGCGCGATGATGGGGTTCCTGCTCCTTTGTTCCGTCGGTTCCGCGCGCGGCGTAGAAGTCGAAGCCCCACGACCCGAACAGCCCGCCGAGGCCACGGTTCCGGCCGCCGTGAACCTTGAAGACGACCTGACCAAGCTTACCCTCGAAGACCTCGCGGAGATGGAAGTCACTTCCGTCTCGCGCCGTCCCGGGCAAAAACTGTTTGCCGCCCCGGCCGCCATCACGGTCCTGACCCCCGAAGACATCCGGCGCACCGGCCACCTGCATCTCCCCGAATTGCTGCGGCTCGTGCCGGGCATGCACATTGGCCGTCATAATGCCCTGCGCTGGGCCGTCACGGCGCGCTGCTTCTCCGATACCTTCAATCCCGCCATGCTGGCGCAGATCGACGGACGCACGATTTACTCTCCGTTCTTCGCCGGCGTCTTCTGGATCGCCCAGGATACCGTCCTCGAAGACCTCGAACGCGTGGAAGCCATCCGCGGTCCAGGCGCGACGCAGTGGGGGGCCAACGCCGTCAACGGAATCATCAGCTACACCACCAAATCGGCCAAGGATACCCAGGGCCTCCTGGTCTCGGGCGGCGGCGGCAACACCGAAGGCGGGTTCGGCACCGTCCGCTTCGGCGGGAAGGCCGCCGAAGACCTGCACTACCGCGTCTACGCGAAACTCCAGGAACACGCTTCGTTCGACACCGGCGATCCCGATTATTCCGACGATTGGCTGCGCTGGCAGACCGGCGCGCGCTTCGATTGGACGCCCCGCGACGGCGCGGACACCGTCACGTGGCAGGGCGATGTCTACGGCGTCGAACGTGCCGGTTCCGCCTTGCGCGCGCCCAACGCCGCGGCCGGAACCGACGGCGAGGACATCGATGACGAACACTACGGCGGCTACAACGCGCTTACTCGCTGGACCCACAAGTTCGGCGACGAGAACCAGACCCAAGTTCAGGTCTACTACGATTACTTCCAGGCCAAAGCGCCCCATAACGAAGAAGGCCGCGGCAGCGTGCTCCGCGCAGCCCACGGCACCATCGACCTCGATTTCCAGCACAGCCTTCGCCTCGATACTCGCCAGCGGCTGGTGTACGGTCTGAACTACCGCACCGTCGATCTGGAAATTCAGAACGGCTGGATCGTCGATTTCGATCCAAGCGGCAGGCGCACGCACGCCATCAGCGGGTTCGTCCAGGACACGATTACCGTGATTCCGGACAAGCTCGATTTCACCGTGGGCGCCAAGGTGGAGCACAATTCGATCAGCAACTTCGAGTACCAGCCCAGTCTCAAGGCCAACCTAGCGCCGCATAAAGATCACTTGCTCTGGGGCAGCGTCTCGCGCGCCGTGCGCGTCCCGTCGCTCTTCGAGAACGATGCGACGCTTCTGGTGGGCGTTGCCGCGCCCGGCGTACCGGTCCCTGCGTTTCCCAACCGCGCGCTGGAACCTGAAGAACTCTGGGCCTTCGAGGCCGGGTACCGCACGTATCCGCTCTCTTGGTTCAGCCTCTATCTCGCGGCATTTCACAATCGCTACGACGATTTGATCGGTTCGCGCCTGATCTCCGCGCTGCCGCCCGCCTTCAAGCTCGTCAATAAACATCATGCGCATTCCAGCGGCGTCGAATTGACCGCCACGTTTCAACCTTTCGATCCGTGGCGCCTGACGGCCACGTACAGCCACTTGGATGCGTGGAGCACCGAGCGCGGCACCGACGACAGCGCGCCGCGGCACCAGTTCCATGTCCGCAGCTACCTCGACTTGCCGCACAACCTCGAATTGAATGCCGCGCTGTACCACGCCGGATCGGTGCAGCGCTTCAAAATCCCCGAGTACTGGCGCGCCGATCTGGGCGTCGTGTGGCGCCCGGTCAAGGATCTCGAACTGAGCGTGTGGGGCCAGAACCTGCTGGAAGACGAACACGAAGAATTCCGAGACGACGGGATCGCGACCCGGTCTCGCGGCCGGGTGCCGCGCAGCGTCTACGCGAAGGTGGTGTGGCGATGGTAGCGAACCTCGTCATCCGCCTGCCGCGCGCGCGGCGCCCGCGCGGCCTCGTCGCCGGCGCGCTGGCCATCGCCTGCGCATGGAGCGCTCCCGTCCTGTGCAGCGAAATCGACGCCGGCAAAGCCGCTAAAGTCAAAGCCGGCTATCTCTACAACTTCATCAAGTTCGTCCAGTGGCCGGCGCGGGCCTTCGCCAACGCCAGCGCGCCCGTGCGCATCGCCATCGTCGGAAGCCCCCAGATCGCCGGGCTTTTGAAAGAAGCCGTGGTGGACGAATCCGTGCAAGGCCGCGCGCTGGAGGTCGTGCCCCTCGAACGGCTGGAAGAAGACGCAGCCGCGCAGTTGTCGAGATTCCACCTCGTCTTCGTTTCTCAGGACAGCCGAGTGTCCCAGGATGCCGCGATCCAGAGCCTTAAGGAAAAGCCCGTGCTGACCGTCTCCGACGGCGACCGGTTCGCGCGGCGCGGCGGAATGATCGAGTTGTTCCTTAAGGAGACGCGCATCGCCATGCGCGTAAACCCGAAAGCCGCGGAAAACTCCAGCCTGGAGATCAGCTCCAAGCTGCTTCGCTTGGCGGAAATCGTCGAATCGGAAAAGAAAGATTAGCCCGGACGGCCCGGGGCAGCGCCCTGGGCCCCATTCGCACCAGGGGGAGGGGGCTGCCGCATGCGCGTGCCGGGCTTCGGCGATCTGGCCTTCCGCACCAAGCTGCTCCTGACCAGCCTCCTGGTCAGCGGCATCGCCCTCGCCATGGCCTTCGCCGGACTCTTCTCGTACGACATCGCCACCTTCAGCGCACAGGAAGTCGATGAAGCGCGCACTCAGGCCGCGATCCTGGCTCGTAACACCACCGCCGCCCTGAGCTTCGATGCGCGGCAGGA
Source organism: Planctomycetota bacterium (assembly GCA_045863855.1). Lineage (GTDB taxonomy): Bacteria > Planctomycetota > SZUA-567 > H5-PLA8 > H5-PLA8 > H5-PLA8. The sequence continues at coordinate 22,009 of BTVV01000041.1, forward strand.
CGCCGAGGACGTCCTCGCGGCGCTCGAGGCGAATCCGCATTTCGTCGAGGCACGGCTGTTCGATAAATCCGGCGCCTTCTTCACCGGTTTCGAGCGCGGCGGAGCCCAGACCGAGGCGGGCGGACTGCAGGTCCATGCTTGGGCCGCGAACAGCGACTTCAGGTTTTCCGACGAGTACATCGAGGTCGTCTGCCCGGTTCTGCTCGACGGCCAGCGCATCGGTACCGTTTATCTGAAAAACGATCTCACGGAGATGGACGAGCGCAAAGAACGATACGTCGCGATCATGAGCGGCGTGGCGGTCGCCGCGCTGCTCGTGGCGTTCTTCGTTTCCGCGCTCATGCAGCGCATGTTGACCCGCCCGGTCATGGAACTGGTCCAGACCGCCAACCGCGTTTCCGCCGATAAGGCCTATTTCGCGCGCGCCAAAAAACTGTCCGGCGACGAACTGGGCACCCTCACCGACGCCTTCAACGAAATGCTCGATCAGATTCAGACCCGCGACGCGGCCCTGCAGGAAGCGCGCGACAGCCTGGAACGCCGCGTCGTTGAACGCACCAAGGACTTGACCGAAGCCAACGCGCTGCTGACCCGCGAGATCGAAGGCCGCCGGCGTTTCGAAGACGCTCTGCGCCGAAGCGAAGAACGCTTCCGCTCGCTGATCGAAACCGCCGCCGTCGTCATCGTCGTGCTCGACGAACGCTTCGGCATTCTGGAATGGAACCTCGAAGCCGAACGCACGCTCGGCCTGTCCCGCGAATCCGCGCTCGGCGCCGATTTCCTCGCCAGCTTCGTCCCCGTCCCCGAGCGGCCGCGCTTCGAAGCCGAACTGCGCAAAGTCCTCGGCGGCCAGTCTTCGCGCGGCTACGAGTACGCCGTCGAAACCACCGAAAACCGCGGCCGAACGCTGCTCTGGAACATCACGCACCTACCCGGATCCAACGACCATCCCGCCGGTCTGCTCGCGTGCGCGCAGGACATCACCGAACGCAAGAAGTCCGAACTGGAACTTAAAAACGCGCTGCAGCGAGCCGAAGAAGCCAACCAGGCCAAGAGCGAATTCTTGGCCAACATGAGCCACGAAATCCGCACGCCGATGAACGGTGTACTCGGCATGCTCAGCCTGCTTCAGGACTCCACGCTCACGCCCGAACAACGCGACTACGCCCACACCGCCGAACAGTCAGGACAGGCGCTGCTCACCGTCATCAACGACATCCTGGACTTCAGCAAGATCGAGGCCGGCCGGCTCGACATCGAACCCGTCCCGTTCAATCTGCAAGTCGCGATGGAAGAAGTCCTGGACCTGATGATCCCGAAGGCCCACGAGAAGAAACTGGAACTGATCCTGCGCTTCGCGCCGGGCACGCCGATCGGAACCGTGGGCGACCCCGGGCGTATCCGCCAGATCGTCCTGAACCTGCTCGGCAACGCGATCAAGTTCACGCATTCCGGATCGATCCTGCTCGACGTCGAAGGCCGTGCCCTGGATAACGGGAAAGCCCAAGTTCGCATCGCCGTGCAGGATTCCGGCATCGGCATTCCAGAAGATAAACTCGACACCATCTTCGAGAAGTTCACCCAAGTCGACGCCTCCACCACACGGCACTACGGAGGCACCGGCCTGGGCTTGACCATCTGCAATCGGCTCGTCGAACTGATGAACGGGCGCATCGGCGTAGAAAGCACCCTCGGCAAAGGCAGCACCTTTTGGTTCGAACTCACCCTGCCCATGGCCGCCGAAGAAGAACCTCCGGCCATCGATCCTTCCGAACTCCACGGCCTGCGCGTGCTGATCGTCGACGATCAGCCCACCAACCGCCGCGTCCTCGCCGAACGCCTGCGCTCCTGGCACATGCAGCCTTCGGAGGCCGATTCCGCGGAAGCTGGCCTGCGTGCCGCGCAACAAGCCCTCGATGCCGGCCAGCCCTTTCAATTGGCGCTGGTGGATTACCAGATGCCCGTCATGGACGGCGAAGGGTTCGCCCGCGCCGTCCGGTCCCAAGCCCGGTTCGAATCGCTCCTCTTGGTGGCCCTCTCGTCGTCCTCGCTTCGGGGCGACGCCCAGCGCATGAAAAACGCCGGGTTTGCCGCGTTCTTGCTCAAGCCCGTCCGGCCCAGCCTGCTCCTGGATACGCTCGTCCTGGCCTGGCAGCAGCGCCGCCCCCTACCCTCCGACTCGCTCATCACGAGCCGTACCGTCCGCGAATCGAAGCCCCACCGCGGCGGAACCGCCATCCTGCCGGCCGCGGCCGCCGCTTCGGCTTCCGGACCCGGATTGCGCGTGCTGGTCGCCGAGGACAACGCGGTCAACCAGAAAGTAGCGCGGCGCTTCCTCGAAAACATGGGCTGCCGCGTCGATATTGCCGCCAACGGCCGTGAAGCGCTCGAGATGCTCTCGAAGTCCAGCTTCGACCTCGTCTTCATGGACTGCCAGATGCCCGAACTGGACGGCTATGCCGCCACCCGGGAAATCCGCGCCCGCGAAGGCGTGTCCGGCGGCCATCAGGTCATCATCGCCATGACCGCCCACGCCATGCAGGGCGACCGCGAACAGTGCCTCGCCGCGGGCATGGACGATTATTTGGCCAAGCCCGTTAACCCCAAGACGATGGCCGAGTTGCTGGAACGCTGGCGGCCCGGCCGGCGCAAGACCTAACAACGCCGCCTTGCGCCGCGAAGGCCTTTAGAGGTATAGTGGCTTAGCCACCTGCTGGCTTGGCCGAGGAACGCGAACCCCGTGCTCGTCAAAGACCCCATCTACCGGCAACTCCACGACGAACTCTGCGGGCTCCTCCGCACCGGCGGCTTCCCGCCCGGCGCGCGCTTCCTCACCGAACGCGAAGTCGGCGCGCGCTTCGCCGTTAGCCGCGCCACCGCCAACAAAGCCCTCGCCGGACTGGTCAGCGAAGGGCTGCTCGAATTTCGCAAAGGCGTCGGAACCTTCGTCGCCGCCGCGCCGCTGGGCTACGATCTGCGCGCGCTGGCCAGCTTCACCGGCAAGTGCCGTGACGCCGGCCGCACGCCGGCCACCAAAGTGCTGCGCTTCGCCAAGCTCCGCGCTCGGCGCGCGCCGGCCGAAGTCCGCGAGGCTCTGCGCGCCGAAGCGGACGATCCGCTCTGCTTCGTCGAACGCCTGCGGCTGGCCGACCGCGAACCGGTCATCCTGGAACGCCGCTACATCGCCGCGCGGCATTGCCTGAACTTGACCCGCGCCGATTGCGCGGGCTCGCTCTACGCGCTCTGGGCCGAACGCTACCGGCTGCAAATCGCCGGCGCCGAACAGTCCATCCGCGCGGTGGACCTTTCCGCGCACGAGGCCCGCCGTCTCCGCGTGCGGCCCGGGCGCGCGGGCCTGCTCACGATCGCCACCGGATTCCTGGCCGACGGCGCGCCGCTGTGGTGGGAGTGGACGCTCTACCGCGCCGACGCGTACGAATTCCAGAATCGCCTCGGCGGCTTGCGCGACATGCATCCGGCCGTGGGTCATTTCATGCCGGTGCGCGGCGCCGCCCTCCCCGCGCCCGCCGGTCAAGGAGGTGCTTGATGGAGCGCATCGGTGCAGCCATGGTCGGCACGGGCTTCATGGGCCGCGTGCATGTCGAAGCGCTGCGCCGAGCGGGCGTGGATGTCCGCGGCATCCTGGGCAGCTCGCCCGATAAATCCCGCGCCGCCGCCAAACAGCTCGGCCTGCCGCGCGCCTATGTTTCGCTCGACGAACTCCTCGCCGACCGCGAGGTCCACTCCGTCCACATCGGCACGCCCAACAAGCTCCACGCCGCGCAAGTCCGAGCGGCGCTGGCCGCCGGGAAGCACGTGCTCTGCGAAAAGCCGCTCGCGCTCACCTCGGCCGAATCGGCGGACCTCGTGGCGTTGGCGCGCAAGCATCCGCGGCAGGCCGCAGGCGTGAACTACAACATGCGCTATTACCCGCTCTGCCTCGAAGCCCGCGCGCGCGTGCGCGGCGGGCAAATCGGGCGCGTCTTCCACATCGCGGGCAGCTACGTCCAGGATTGGCTCCTGCGCGAAACCGATTACAACTGGCGCGTCCTCGAAGCCGAGGGCGGCGCGCTTCGCGCCGTGGCCGACATCGGCACACACTGGCTCGATCTCGTCCACGCCATCACCGGCCTTGAAGTCGAAGCGCTCTGCGCCGACCTCCACACCGTCCACCCCGTGCGCAAGCGGCCCAAGGGCGAGGTCGAAACCTTCAAGCGCGAACAAGCCGCCGAGACCGAACCAGTGGCCATCGGGACCGAAGACTACGGCGCCGTGCTGCTGCGCTTCGCCGGCGGCGCGCGCGGCACGCTCTGGGTCAGCCAAGTCACCGCCGGGCGCAAGAACGCCCTGCGCCTCGAAGTCGCCGGCGAACGCCGCGCGTTGAGCTGGGAAAGCGAACGTCCCAACGAGCTCTGGCTCGGCGCGCGCGACGAACCCAACGCCTTGCTGCTGAAGGATCCTTCGCTGCTCAGTCCCCTCGCCGCGCGCTCGGCCGAACAGCCCGGCGGGCACAACGAAGGCTACGCCGACACGTTCAAGCAGCTCTTTCGCGACTTCTACGGCTACATCGCGGCGGGCGATTTCAGCGCGCCGCCGCCGTTCCCCACCTTCGCCGACGGCCACCGCGAGATGCGCCTCTGCGATGCGATCCTCGCCAGCCACCGAAAGGGCGGCTGGGTTTCACTCAATGGAGGCGAAGCATGAAGCTCGGATTCGTCAGCGCCATCCTGCCCGACTTGTCGCTCGAGGAAGTCTTCGCTTTCGCGGCGGCCGAAGGTTTCGCGTGCGTCGAATTGATGTGCTGGCCCAAGGGCAAGGCCGAACGCCGCTACGCGGGCGTCACGCATCTCGACGTTGCCGGCTTCACCAAGCAGGACGCCGCGCGCGTGAACAAGCTGGCCGCGAAGCACGGCGTCGCCATCAGCGGTTTGGGCTATTACCCCAACCCGCTAGCGCCGGACACGAAGGAAGCCGCCGTCTACGTCGCGCACATCCAAAAGGTGATCGAAGCCTCGGCTCTGCTGGGCGTGAATGTGACCAATACGTTTGTCGGCCGCGACTGGACGAAGTCCGTCGACGCCAACTGGCCGCGCTTTCTCAAGACTTGGAATCCCCTCGTGAAGTTCGCCCGGGACTGCGGCGTGAAAATCGGCATCGAGAACTGCCCGATGCTCTTCACCTCCGACGAATGGCCCGGCGGCAAGAACCTCGCCACCTCGCCCAAGATCTGGCGGCGCATGTTCGAAGATATTCCCAGCCCGAGTTTCGGGCTCAATTACGATCCCTCGCACCTCGCCTGGCAGCAGATGGACTACCTGAAGCCCCTGGTCGAATTCCGCGAGCGCCTCGTTCACGTGCACGCCAAGGATGTCCGCATCGACCGCGCGAAGCTCGACGACGCCGGGATCCTCGCCACGCCGCTGGAGTACCATTGCCCCAAGCTCCCCGGCTTGGGCGAAATCGCCTGGGGACGCTTCTGCTCGGTCCTGGGCGACGCCGGATACGCCGGTCCCGTCTGCATCGAAGTCGAAGACCGAGCCTACGAGAAATCCGTCGAGACCCGCAAGCAGGCGCTGCGCCAGAGCGGCCGGTACCTGCGCAATTTCCTGGCCGATTGTTAACCGAAAAAAAGCGCACTCAAAGGAGACCTGTCATGCAATTCACCTACGCCGATGTCGCTAAAATGATCGACCACTCGCTGCTCAATCCGATTTTTACCGACCGCGAACTGGAAGCCGGCAGCCGGCTTGCGCTGGAATACGACGTCGCGAGCGTCTGCATCCTTCCCTACGCGCTGCGCCGCTGTGCCGAGATTCTGCGCGGCAGCACGGTGAAGGCTAGCACCACCATCGGCTTCCCGCACGGCGGGCACACCACGGCCGTAAAAGCCGCCGAAACCGAACGCGCCCTTAAGGATGGCGGCGAAGAGCTGGATATGGTCGTCAACATTTCCAAGGTGCTGAGCGGCGATTGGGCGTACGTCAGCGACGACCTGCGCGCGGTCATCGAACCCACCCACGCGGCGGGGCAGAAAGTAAAAGTTATTTTCGAGAACTGCTACCTCCAGGATGATCATAAAATCCGGCTCTGCGAAATCTGCGCCGAATTGGGCGCCGATTGGGTCAAGACCTCGACGGGCTACGGCAGCGGGGGCGCGACCGACGCCGATCTGGTGCTGATGCGCAAGCACAGCCCCGCCCGCGTGCAGGTCAAAGCCGCCGGCGGCGTACGGACGCTCGACCGGCTGCTGGAAGTCCGCGCCTTGGGCGTCACGCGGGCAGGCACGAGCAAGACCGCCGAGATCCTCGACGAAGCGCGCAAGCGCTTAGGCTTAGTTTGATCGATCCGCCAGCGTGTTAATCAATGCCTCGGCAAACCTAGGCATTATATTGTAATCGCTTAAGACCCTCGCTTGGAGTAGCGCTGTATAGAGATGCACTACACCAGTGGACCAATAGTAGGTCGTATCGAATTAGGAATTTGGTGATGCTAGCAAGGTCTGTTGCCGTGATTCCAGACGATGGATATCGTGCAATGCAAACCTCCAACAGTTTCTTGTCCTGCTCCCTGCCGTATAAGGCGAGGCCTCCCTTTGTCTCGTAGGCGTAGGAATCTTGAACCAATAACTGCGTGTCTTGCGCATTAGGATTCTGGAAATAAGCAAGACCATCATACTCCTTAGCATACGGTGAAAAATCCATCAAATGCGTTCTGTTCAAATCCACCGAAAGCAGTGGATAAGGAAGGTCTACTCGCAGCAGCATTCTTTTCCAGGGTCCCTTAGGCTCAGCCCTTAGAATTTCCCCCATCATTCTCAAATTCCTATCTACAGTTTTCTCATAGGTACTAGATATGAACTCAAAATCTCGCCACGAATCCTCCATTATCTCCAATACATCTTTTCCCTTCGCACATTTGAATTGATCAAGGCTTCCAACTGAATTATTAATCGATGGAATCGAGAAATGAATAAAACCATGTTGTGACATCACGCCGTTTACGATTCTGGACTCGTTTTTCGTCAGGAAAAGCTTGAGCGTGCGCGCCTTCTTAATCTCCTCGATCTCTTTGGGTTCTGCGCGCATTACCTTCCAGCTAAATCCTTCTAAATCCATATCCGTTTCAAGCTCAAAGGTTGCAGGAAGATAGATATGTGGAATCACTTGCCTTGAAATCTCAAAGCCTGTTGTGAAATCCAGAAATGAAACTTGTATGTCTACTGAGTCACTCATTATTTGTATCCTTTCAGGGCTCTTGAGATTGATCTTCTACACTTGTACCAAATTGTATTAATCTCAAGGCCAACGGCAGTATCAGCCGAGCGCGATTCCCACACAATTGAACCATTTTATGTGGGGTATATAGGCAAATCTACTTGGCTAAAAGCAGATTCTTTTGGTAGTTAACTATGCTTTAGCCTTACACGCTTGGGAGACTTCTGCCATGTCCGACCTGCCGCCCCCTGCTCCAACCCATCCTGCGCCCCCCAGAGCGCCCACACCCGCGCGGCCGCCCGCTTCAAGCGGCGGCGGGAATGTTCTCAAGTGGGTTCTCATCGGCTGCGGCGGCATCACCGTCCTCGGCATCCTCATGGTCGTGGGCTTAAGCCTCTTCGTCTGGAACAAAGCCAAGGAAGCCGGTTACGACCATGACTTGATGAAACGCAATCCCGAGCTCGCCGCGGCCAAGATCGCCGTCGTCTCGAACCCCGACGTAGATCTCGTGAGCATCGACGAGAACAAGCGCACGCTGACCGTGAAAGACAAGAAATCCGGAAAGGTCACTACCCTGAATTTGCAGCAGGTGATGGAAGGGAGCTGGAGTTTCGAGACTGTCGATGCGGAAGGCAACGCAGAGCACGTGGAGTTCAAGGCCACGCCCGGCGGAGCGGAAGATCCGGGCAAACTCCAGGTGACGACCCAGGAAGGCGTGATGACCTACGGCGGCAAGACCGTCGAAACACCCGCTTGGCTCCCGCTCTACCCAGGCGCGAAAGCGCAGAGCCTGATGTCGAACGCCACCGCCGACCGTGTGCAAGGCATGTTCAGCCAGCAGACGCCCGACAGCGCCGAACAGGTGGCCGCGTTTTACAAGGAGAAGCTCGAAGCATCCGGCTTTAAGCTGAAGCAGTCGACCTTCCAGCAGGATCAGAAGACCGTCATCAGCCTGCAGACCGAAAAAGACGCGGCCAACCGCAGCGTCATCCTCTCGATCATGCAGGAAACCGGCAAGCCGACGACGGCCAGCATTCAGTTCAATGCGCTGAAGTAACGCAGCGGGAGAATCTATGTCCGGACGCGAACGCGCTCGGATGCCGCTTGCATGGAGCGCCCTGCAGCCGTGGGTGCGCTATGCCGAGCGCGAGATCTGGCTGAGCCCGATGCCCGAGCGCGCGCTCTTCGATCACCAGTGGATTTACGTCATCAAAGGGTGGGTCCGCGCCGAGTTCGACGGGCGCAAGGTCCTGCTCCGGCCGGGCGATTTGTGGGTCATCGAGCCCGGAGTCGCGCACGCCGGGGTGCCCGAACCCACCCAGACCGAAATCTTCGGCGTCCATTTCGATTACCGGACCCAGCCCGATTCGCCGCGCTGGCAGTATCCGCTGCACGAAGGACGCCGCGTGCCGCCGCTGCGCCGTCCCGTGAGCTTGCCGGAAAATCTCGTGCTCTCCGGCGTCTACAAAGCCGAGGCCTTGCCCGATCTGCGCGCGCCCTTTACCGATCTGGTTGCGGCCTTTCACGAACGCCGGGACGCCGACGTGCTGCGCGTGCGCGCCCGCTGGTTCGATCTGCTCTACCTGCTCGTTCGAGCGCTCGCCGGAACGGGCCGGCCCGGCGGCAGCTTGATCCGCCACCGCGCCGGCGTCGCGCGCGCCGTGACCTGGCTGGAAGCGCATTACGCCCAACCGCTCGACCGCGAAGCGCTGGCCCGACGCGTCGGCCTCAGCCCCACGCACCTGACCCACCTCTTCAAGCGCCTGACCGGCCGCTCGCCGCTGCAGCACCAGCAGCATTTGCGCATGAGCGAAGCCAAACGCCTGCTGCGCGAGACCGAACTCAAGCACCGCGAAATCGCCCGCCGCGTGGGTTATGCCGATCCGTACCATTTCAGCCGGGCCTTCAAGCAGTACGAAGGCATGGCGCCGCGCTCCTACGCCGAACTTGTCCGCCGGACCTAATCAAGCCTTAAGTCCTTGGGCTTGGACGGGGCTGGTTCCCCTCCTTGCCAAGGAGGGGCAGGGGAGGTGGATCAAACATGCCGCGCGAAGCGCGCTCCGTATCGCAGGAAGACTACGCGAAACCCCGTTTCCACTCATTTTGTCATAAACATCCATCTTTTAGTTTCCGCAGGTATTTTGCGCATCTACCGGAAACGTAGAATGCCGGGTGTCGATCCGTCACGAACGGTCAACCCGCCAGGAGTTCTGCGATGCCCAGCACCGCCTGCCCCACCCTCGCTCCCGAACGCCGCGCCGCCCTCGATCGCGTACGCGCTCTGGCTTCCGAACGCCGCCCCCGCTATTCGCTTCCGCAGGCTTTCTATTGCGACGAAGACGTCTTCGCCGTCGACCTCGAACGGGTCTTCAAGCGCCATTGGCTCTTCGCCGGGCACGTCTGCCAGATTCCCAAGCGCGGCGATTACTTCACGTGGAAGGTCGGCGCCGATCCGCTGATCGTCGTCCGCGGCGAAGACGGCGCCGTGCATGCCCATCACAACGTCTGTACGCATCGCGGTTCGGTCCTGACGGATAAAGCCTGCGGCCGAGCCGGCAAGTTCGTCTGCCCCTACCACCAATGGGTCTTCGAACTCGACGGGCGATTGGCCTCCGCGCGCCAAATGCCGGACGACTTTGAATTTCCGGCCTACGGCCTGCGCCCGGTCCACGTTCGAGTCCTGGCCGGATTGATCTTCGTCTGCCTGCACGACGCTCCGCCGCCCTTCGAGCCATACGCCGCGGCCGTCGAGCCCTTCACCGCGCCGTACGAGATGGAAAACGTCAAGATCGCCTGCGCGCGCCGCTACGAACTCCATTCTAATTGGAAGCTGATCACCGAGAACTTCCGCGAGTGCTACCACTGCGCGGGCGGGCATCCCGAATATTGCCGCGCCGTCCTGGGCTCCGGCACCGATCACCCGGTTTACGTCAAGGACGACCGAGCCGCCGTCTGGACCGACCGCACCGCGCACTGGAAACGCCTGGGCCTCGCTACCGGCTCCGTCGATTTCACCCGCGAACGCTGGTACCACTGCAACCGCTACCCGTTCCGTCCGGGATTCGTCAGCCAGACGCTGGACGGGCAGCCCTGCGCGCCGCTGCTGGGCCGGTTGCCCGACCGCGACGTTGGCGTCTTCGCCATCGTCAGCTATCCGCAATTCTGGCACGAATCGTCGAGCGATTACTTCATCACCATTCGCGTCACGCCCATCTCGGCCACACGCAGCGATGCCGATGTTTGCTGGTACGTGCGGGAAGATGCCGTCGAAGGGCGCGACTACGAACCCGAACGTGTGGCCGCGTTCTGGCGCGCCACCGCCGAACAGGATTGGAAGCTCGGCGAAGACAACCAGGCCGGCATCCTCTCCTCCGCCTACCGTCCCGGTCCGCTGGGCCCGATCGAAGACGGCATCGAGATCTTTCTGGAGTGGTACCTCGACCAGGTCGCGCGGCCGGAAGACTAAAGCCCCGCGCTTTTATTTTTTCGAGCAAGGCCATGGGCCCTGCGGCTACGACGGTTCGTATCCAAGCGGACGCTGGGGCGTCTTCTGAACGGGGTACCATAAAAAAAGCCCGCCTCCTGAGGAGACGGGCTTTCGCGCGTGCGGACTACGCGCTACTTCGCCAATGCGGCTTCAATGGCCTGATGCAAGGAATCGTCTTCAAAATGGCCTTTCCAGGCCACCTTCCCATCCTTGCCCACCAGGAACATGGTCGGATAGCCTTCCACCCCATAGGCCGTGGCCGTGGGGCGGGCATCCGAAAGCAGCGCGTACTCCTCGATCTTATGCTTCTCTTTGAACTTTTTGACTCCGGCCTCCGCATCCAGCGAAGGGGCGACCACCACAAGACCCTTCTCGGCGTACTTTGTCGCCAAGGCTTTGATCTTGGGGACCGCATCGTTGCACGGCCCTCACCTCGCGAACCAAAAATCCACGAGGTGAACCTTGCCGGTCAGGACCGGCGCTTGGCCGTCCTTGCTGAACCAGGTCTTGCCCTGGAGTGCGGGCGCTGCCGCGCCTACGGCGATCCCGGGCGCTTCCCGGGCCGACGCCGCGGCGCAGAACAGGACGGCGGGGAGCATGAGCGCCCCGATTCGATGGTGCATGACGACCTCCTTCATGAGGTTCCCGCGACGGGGCCAACCGCCGCTTCATTGGGACGGGCATTCGCCCGCCCGTGGCTTCGATAGCGTATCCTCACGGCGCATTTCCAGGCTAGGCCGTTCATCCAACGCCCGCTTCTTCTAGCTTGCCAAACGCTTCGCTTTGTCCAGGCATCCCGCAACGCGCGGCTATAATTCCACGCATGTACACCACTCAGGCCACGCGCCCCATCGAGGTTCGCTTTCCGCCCAGCGGCATCTTCATCTTCGAAAGCCACCACGGCGCGCGCTTCTACATGGCGCCGACGCGCAAGGATTTCCTGAAGGTCGTCTACGTGCTCAAGGGCAGCGGGCAGGTCGAAAGTCCGCTGCTGGAACGGAGCCTGCCCGTCCGGCAGGGCGATCTGGTCCTCGTTTCGCCGCAGCAACGCCACGCCTTCCAGGACGATCCGAGTTCCGAAGCGGCTTATATCGTGCTTTGCGTGCGCACCGAAGTCCTCAAGCGCTGCGGCGAAGATCTCTGGCGCGCCCCGCGCCCCATCCGCTACCGCAACGACGCGCTCGCCCAGGAAGCCGACGAACTCTTCCGGCGGCTCTTCTTCGAACAATACCTGCGTCGGCCCGCCCACGCCGAAATGATGCTCGGACTCACCGTCCAATTGCTCGCCGTCATGGCCCGCGCCCGGGAACGCCTGAACGCGCCCAAGCCCCCGGCCCCCGCCGCGAGAACGCCCAGGGAAGCCCGGGTTCACGAATACCTTCGCGATCTGGAAGAACGCTACGATGCGGACGAAAAGCTCGACAACGTCGCCGCGCGCCTGGGCATGAGCCGCCGGTCGTTCACCGCCTTCTTCCGCAGGATCGCCGGTCAATCCTGGCACCGCTATCTGCGCGAGGTCCGCATCCGCAAAGCCAAACCGCTGCTCCTCAGCGACGGCCACACCGCTTTGTGGGTGGCGCTCGAATGCGGCTTTCAGGATCTCTCCACCTTCTATCGCGCTTTTCGAGCGGTCGAAGGCGTCACCCCCACGCAATGGGTGAACGCGCAGAAGAAAGCCCCGCCCTCGCCCGGAAGTTCGCCCCGCGGCCGGTAGCCTTGCGCACGCTTGCCCGAATTGCCTACGCCGCTTGCCCGCCTCGCCAGGAGTTCCCCCGTCCGGAGGGCTAGATTGAAGGCGTACGTCGTTCCGGGGAACTCGAAATGGCTTTGTCTCAGGCGATCGCCGCGCTCATCCGCCGCGGAACCGTGATTCCCGCCACGCCGCTGGCGCTCAACGCCCAGCGCCGCTTCGACGAACGACGCCAGCGCGCCCTGATGCGCTACTACGCCGACGCCGGCGCCGGAGGCATCGCCGTCGGCATGCACTTCACCCAGTTCGAGATTCGCAAACCCGGCATCGACCTCTTCGAACCGGTCCTGCGCGTCTGCGCCGACGAAATCGACCGCCGCGCCAAGGCGCTCGAGCGCCCCATCGCAAAAATCTCAGGCATCGAAGGCACGACGCCCTCCGCCGTGCAGCAAGCGCAGCTTGCGCGGGAACTGGGCTACGACATCGGCATCGTCTCCCTCGCCGCCTTCAAGGGCGCGATGGAACAGGAACTCATTCATCACGTCCGGACGCTCGGCAAGATCATGCCGCTCTTCGGGTTTTATCTGCTCACCGGCGTGGGCGGGATCCGCCTCAGCTACGCCTTCTGGCGCGAACTGGCGGAGATCGAACAGGTCATTGGGATCAAGATCGCGCCCTTCGACCGCTACGGCACGATCGACGTCGCGCGAGCCGTCGCCGACGCCGGGCGCGAGGCGTCCATCGCGCTCTACACCGGCAACGACGACAGCATCCTCTACGACCTCCTGACGCCGCTGCGCTTCGGGCCGCCGGACTCCGCGCCAACCGTGCGCATCCGCGGCGGGCTGCTGGGCCAATGGGCCTGCTGGACCCGGCGAGCGGTGGAACTGCACGAACGCGTGCGCCGTCTGGCCGAGGGCGGCGAGCCCGTCACGCCCGAGTGGCTCACGCTTTCGGCCCAGATCACAGATGCCAACGCCGCGCTCTTCGATCCCGCGCACGGCTTCGCCGGAAGCATCCCCGGCGTGAACGAGATCCTGCGCCGCCAAGGCTTGCTGGAAGGCGCGTGGACGCTCAAGCGCGACGAGACGCTCTCGCCCGGGCAAGCTGCCGAGATCGACCGCGTCTGCGCGGCCTATCCGCACCTGACCGACGACGATTTCGTGCGCGCCAACCTCGAACGCTGGCTCAACGAATAGAAAGGCCGACCATGCCCGAACGGGAACTCGCCGGAACGCTCGAAACCGAGGCCATACCCGAGGCCTTTCGCGACGAAGAACACCTCGAAGCATTCCAGTCCACGCCGCCCCGCGCACTGGTCGAAGACTTCGCCGGCCTGGACGGCGATATCCTCGTGCTCGGCGTCGCCGGCAAGGTCGGCCCCACGCTGGCCATGATGGCCAAGCGCGCCGCGCCGGATAAACGCATCGTCGGCGTCGCGCGCTTCTCCGATCCCGCCGTCAAACGCCGCCTCGAAGCCGCAGGCGTGGAGACGCGCGTCTGCGATCTTCTCGATCCCCAGGCTCTCGCCGCGCTGCCCGATCTGCCCAACGTCGTCTACATGGCCGGAAAAAAGTTCGGCACCGCCGGCACCGAACCTTACACCTGGGCCATGAACGCCGTGGCGCCCACGTACGTCGCGCAGCGCTTCCGCCGCACGCGCTTCGTCGCCTTCTCGACGCTTTGCGTCTATCCCTTCGCGCCCGTGAACGGACCCGGCTCCGCGCCCGAAAACACCCCGCCGACGCCGGTGGGCGAGTACGCGAACTCCTGCGTGGCCCGCGAACGCGTGTTCCAGTACTTCTCAGAACGCACCCAAAGCCCCGGCGTCCTCGCGCGCCTGAATTACGCCATCGATTGCCGCTACGGCGTCTTGAACGACATCGGCCGCAGCGTCCTGAGCGGCGAGCCGATCGATCTGCGCACCGGGGTCGCCAACTGCATCTGGCAAGGCGACGCCATCGCGCATATCTTGCGCGCGCTCACGCAAGGAAGCGTCCCGGCTCGAGCGATCAACATCGGAGCGCCGCGCACCGCCTCGGTGCGGTACATCGCCCGGCGCTTCGGCGAATGCTTCGGCAAAGCCCCTGTCTTCCAAGGCGCGGAAGCCGCCCACGCCTGGCACAACGACTGCTCCGAAGCCCAGCGCCTGTGGGGCGATCCGGCCGTGGACCTCGACACGATGATACGCTGGAACGCCGATTGGCTGCGCCGCGGCCTGCCGCTTTTTGGAAAACCCACGCATTACGCGGAACGCGACGGAGTCTTTTAAACGATGAGATCGCCCACGATCCATCGCTTCGACGCCCCCGCGTGCGTGCAACATGGCGCCGGCGTGCGCGCGCAGCTTCCCGAACGCGTGCGCGAGTTCGGCGGCTCGCGCGTCCTGCTCGTCACCGATCCGGGCCTCGTGAAGATGGGCGTCGCCGGCGAAGCCGTTACGGCGCTCGAACGCGCCGGGCTTGCCGTCGCCGTCTTCGACGGCGTGCAGCCCGATCCCACCGACGCCAACGTGGCGCAAGGTTTCGAGGCGCTGCGCGCGCACCGAGCCGACCTCGTCGTCGCGCTGGGCGGAGGTTCGCCCATCGACGTGGCCAAGGTCGTCGCGATTCGAGCGGCCAATCCAGAGCCGCTGCCCGCGTTCATGGGCCTCCATAAAATCCCGAACGCCGGACTGCCGGTCATCGCCATGCCCACCACCGCCGGAACCGGCAGCGAAGTCACCAAGGTGGCCGTGATCACCGACACGAGCAACAGCATCAAGATGATGATGCTCAGCGCCCGGCTGCTCCCGCGCGCCGCGCTGGTCGATTACGAACTCTCGCTCGGCATGCCCAAGCCGCTCACCGCCGCCGTGGGCGTGGACACCTTGACGCACGGGATCGAAGCGTACGTTTCGCGCAAAGCCAACGCGCTCACCGATCCCCTCGCTTTGCAGTGCATCGAACTGGCCGCGCGGCATCTGCGCCAGGCCTGGGCCGAACCGTCGAACCGCGAAGCGCGCGAAGGCATGATGCTCGCCGCCACCCTCGGCGGGCTGGCCTTCTCCAACAGCAGCGTGGCGCTGGTCCACGGCATGAGCCGCCCGCTCGGGACGCTGCTCCATCTGCCGCACGGCCTCTCGAACGCCGTCCTCCTGCCCGCCGTCACCCGCTACTCGATCCCGGCCGCGCCCGAACGCTACGCCGCCGTCGCCCGAACCGTCCGCTGCGCCGCTCCGGAAACCTCCGACGCCGCCGCCTGCGCGGCGCTCGTCGAATG
This sequence comes from Planctomycetota bacterium, assembly GCA_045863855.1. Classification (GTDB taxonomy): domain Bacteria; phylum Planctomycetota; class SZUA-567; order H5-PLA8; family H5-PLA8; genus H5-PLA8. The sequence goes on from BTVV01000041.1 coordinate 37,661, forward strand.
GCTCGAAGCCCTCAACCGGACGCTCGAAATCCCCCGCCTCTCCGAATGCGCCCGCCAACCCTGGTCCCGCGTCGAACCCGAACTTTCCAAGCTGGCCCAAGACGCCCTCGCCTCCGGCAGCCCCGCCCAAAACCCCCGCGTCCCGACGCCGGAAGAGATCGCCGCCCTGTACCGGCAGGCGTGGTAAGCGCGAAGTTATTAAGCGTTAGGTGGAGCAGCAGGGCGTTTCACCTTCCGAACGGCTCCACACACGTGCAATTCCCAGGCGCGAATCTGCTCTTTTCAGGGGGTACTTAACGCAATTTCACGCGTGGTTATTGTCTTCTGTAACAGGTGGTTTTATGCTTAAGGTTCATCAAGATGCACTTCCAATGACCTGTTGCTTCAGTTGCAGCTAGCTTCGAGATCATTCAGTCCAAAAACGTTCTAGACTGGGACAGAGATCGGAGGCACGGGCTTGTCACCGCTATTAGGTTTGTACAGAGCTACTCTGATCGTGTTGCTCCTGAGCGTTTCATCCTTTGCAGGTGAGGTAGTTGTTGACTTGGCATCGCGGAGCATTCCCGGCTTTCACGAAGCGGGTGCCGAGGACAGTTCTCTGACAACAACGCCAGGCCTTAGGCAGGTCAGCGACGATGGGCGGTATGTCGTATTCGAAAGTAGAGCGAACAATCTCGTACCCAATGACTTTAATGGCGTTTCGGATATCTTTCGATTCGACACGCAAACGCGCGAATTGGTCCTGGTCAGCGTAAATTTCGCCGGCACGGAGAGTGGTAACTATGTCTCAAGGAGTCCTGTTGTAAGTGCCGATGGCATGCGCGTCGCGTTTTCTAGCGCCTCGGCGGATCTGCATCCCCTCGATTCGAATTTTACCGAAGATGTTTTTCTTCGGGATTTGAGCACAAATACAACCTACTTGGTAAGCATGAATGAATCCGCTACTAGTGGCGGTAACGGAAGTTCCGGGAGCCCTGCAATAAGCGCGAACGGTCTGAGAGTAGCGTTTCAGAGCGCAGCCACGAACCTGCACTCGCTGGATACCAATAGTACGGTCGATCTATACGTGCGTGATCTGTCGACGGGCACGACGTTCCTGGCCAGCGTCAATGCCGCGGGTACAGCAGGCGCAAATGCGATTTGTTTTGGCGCCTCGATAAGCGACGACGGCGCGCGCGTCGCCTTCAATACTGATGCAAGTAACCTAGACCCTAGGGATACCAATGGACTGCTGGACGTTTACGTGAGGGATCTTGACGCCGAGACGAGCTACTTGGCCAGCACGGACCGGTTTGGTACAGGCATCGCGAACGGAGCCTGCGACAGCCCCGTGCTTTGCGCGGACGGTTCGCATGTCGCCTATCGAAGCAAAGCAACCAACCTGCACGTCCTCGATACAAGCACAACATACGATATCTACGTCCGAGACCTAGACGCCGAAACGACCTGGCTGGCCAGCGTGGACCTACTCGGGACGGGAAGCGGCAATAGGGAGTCCTGGCGGCCTGCTTTAAGCGCGGATGGAACCCGGATCGCTTTTTTGAGCTTGGCAACCAACCTGCATTCCCTCCATACGAGCACTTTCGTCGGGCTTTTCGTGCGTGACTTGCACATGACTGCCACCTACCTGGCCAGTGTCAACTCCGATGAAACGAGTGGCGGCAATGGCTCGGCGTCGTTTCACTCGATCAATGCCGAGGGGTCACGCGTCGCTTTCGCAAGCAGTGCTTCCGATTTACACGCTCTCGATACGAACGCACAAAGGGACGTATTCGTACGAGATCTGCTTGAAGAGACTACACACTTGGTCAGCGTCAATCGCACCGCCTCGGGAAGCGGAAACGGGGAATCGATGGTGGCGTCAATCAGCGCAGATGGAAATGTTGTCGCCCTTTCCAGTCGGGCTTCGGATTTGACCAATGAAAGCATGCTCTACCCGGTTCAGAATGTGTACACACGTGAGTTGACGATTGGAGCGACCTGCCTAGCCTCAAGGTCCGCACTTCCGGAAAACAGGTCCGGCCTCCGTATTAGCAGGCTTGGGGTGGAGCCGAGAGTACGGCAAATGAGTGACGATGGCCGCTACTTGGTGTTCGAGAGCGCCGCGGACAATCTCGTTTTGAACGACACGAACACCTGTGACGATGTATTCCGCTACGATACGCATACCAACGAGCGGGTTTTGGTCAGTGTAAACGCAGGGGGAACGGGTTCGGCCAATGACCATGCACGAAATGCGTCGGTAAGCGCGGACGGTATGCTTGTTGCCTTTGTGAGCCGGGCCAGCAACTTGCATCCGTTGGGCGGAGGAACCTACGATAATGTGTACGTGCGAGACCTTCTCACCCAAACCACGTACCTGGCTAGCGTTAACTGGTCCGGAACAGGCGTGGCTAACGGTCACTGCGGTAGCCCATGCATCAGTGCCGATGGCACCCATGTCGCCTATGTTAGCCATGCCACGAACCTGTCTGAAGTAAGCGTGGAGAACAAGCGCAACATCTACGTGCGAAATCTTGCCACTGGCACTACTTTTCTGGCATCCATCAACCACAGCGGGACGGGAGGCGGGAACGGCGACTCCCAACAGCCAATATTGAGCGCGAATGGTTCGCGCGTTGTGTACTACGGGAATTCCTCAAACCTTCATCCGCTCGATGCCGACACGGATCTGGACGTATTCGTGAGGGACATATCTACGGGTAGCACCTATTTAGCCAGCATTAACGAAACGGGCACAGACAGCGCCAACGGGCATTCTTTTTGGCCCGATATCAGCGCGGACGGTTCCCGAATCGCCTTCACCAGCTACTCAGATAATCTGCACCCGTTGGATTCCAATGGCATTGCGGATATGTACGTGAGAGATCTTTCCACTCACACCACGATCCTCGCCAGCATGAACCTCTCGGGTACGAATGGGGGGAACTCTTCCAGTGAGGGCGGGCGCCTCAGCGCCGATGGCAGGCGAGTGGTTTTTCAGAGCGGCGCAACCGACCGTCATCTCCTAAAGACACACCCTTTTTTAAGCGTGTTTGTGCGCGACTTGGCCGATGGTGTCACCTATCTGGCCAGCGTCAACCACTCAGGAACGGGCGCCGCCAACAGTACCGCCAGCGGTGCATTTCCCAATTCGGACGGTTCTCGCGTGGCATTCATAAGTTATGCCACCAATTTGAGCCCGCTCGATTCCGATAGTGATAGGGATGTCTACGTATGGGACCAGGAAACAAACAGGGCCATGCTGGCCAGTGTGAACTCGGAAGGCACGGGAAGCGCCAATCGGGACACGCACGCACTTTCGATGAGCGCCAACGGTCTACGCGTTGCCTTTAGCACCACATCGAACAACCTCCACGCTTGGGACCTCGACCTTTTTTACGATGTATACGTGGCCAAGCTTCCCGAGGTAGGTGTGCTAGGTAACTTTGTTTTTCACGACTCGGACAATGACGGACTCTTGGAGCCCGGTGACGGCGAACTTGGACTGGACGAGGTGGCGGTTTGTCTCTATCGCGACGACGGGACCGATCCCAACCAGATGGATGAGTCAGATACGTTCCTGTTGTCCACCGTGACCGCAGGTGGCGGATACTATTCGTTCTCGAAGTTGCCCGATGGCGACTACATTATCCAGATCGCACCTTCCAATTTTCTTCCGGGTCAGGTGCTTTCAGGATATCAATCGAGCGCGCTTGGCGAATTCGTGCCAGATCCCGACAACGATGTAGACGGCGACAACAACGGCGTCACGCAGGCCGGTTTGGGCGTGGTTTGCAAGGGGGTAACGATTGCCACGACTCATGAGCCCAGTTTTGCCCTTGATGGTGATGGAGTCAGTGGAAACCTTACCGTTGATTTCGGGTTCGTGCGGACTGCGGATCTGGTCAATGCGGTCGTCACCGTCGCCGAATCCACCGATCCCGTCACCGCCGGGAGCGGCGCGGGGAATCTCGTCTATACGATCACGGTGACGAACAATGGCCCGTCCAACGCCAGCGGCGTAACGCTCGACGTCACGCCCACGCTCCCCAGCGGCGTGACGCTCGACGATGCGGACGCCAGCGCGGGCGGGTACACCGGCGGCACGTGGACCCTCGGAAGCCTGGCCGCGGGCGGCAGCTCAACCCTCACGCTCACCCTCACCGCCGGGCCGTCCGCCGCGCACAGCGCGAGCGCCAGTTGCGCGACCTCGAACCTTGCCGCCAACGAACCGCTCATCGAAACCGGCGACGACGCGGATACCGAAAGCACCGCCGTCCAGCGCCGCATCGATCTGGAACTGACAAAGAGCGCCGGCGAATCCATGCCCGCGGTCGGCTCCGACGTGACGTATACGCTGACGGTCACCAACCACGGCCCCAGCGACGCCAGCGGAGTGGAAGTCACCGATCTCCTCCCGGCGGGCCTCGCCTACGTCAGCGACGACGGCGGCGGAGACTTCAACGACGCCACCGGGATCTGGACGATCGGCACGCTGGCCGACGGCGCGCAGGCGCAACTGGGCCTTACCGCGACGGTGACGGTAAGCGGCGAGATCGTGAACACGGCTCAAGTCTCGGACGCCAACGAGACCGACACCGATTCGACGCCCAACAACGGGACGGACAACGGCGAGGACGACGAAGCCGAAGCGCCGGTCGGAGCCGCGTACATCGGCGACGCGGGCTGGAAGATTCTGAGCGCGAGGTACACGCTGAACATCCCCAAGACGCCGGGCTTCGACAGCCTGACGCTGCAAGCCAAGCTCGAGTTCGCGGCGCTGCAGGCCGCGGGCTTGAATATCGCCCAACTGGGCGCTCAAACCTTCCAACTCGACTTTGGCGGCGCGGAACTTCCCGCCGCTGCGCTGGCGGCTACGGCGGTGACCGCGAAATCGATCGTCTGGCAGACCGCCAGGGGCGTGACGCCGGCCTTCAAGGCCACGCTCACCCTCAGTACGGGTATATTGGTCGTTACGGCCTCGAACGCCGATCTGCTCACCGCGCTCGGCGCGCCCTTCGTGGCCGCACCGCAGGCAAACGCGCCGCAACCCGTGGCGGTGACACTCAGCCTGGGAACGTTTAACTCCACCGTCGTCCTGCTGACGAACTACACGCGCAAGTCGGCCACCTCCATGGGCTCGGGCTCCTTTAAGTGGGGCTCGGCGCTCAACGACTGGCCCGACGGCCTGTTCTTCGTCGACAAGGCTACCGTTCAGCAACGCACCTCGAAAGGCGTCGTGCAGCATCGCGCGCTGCTGACGTTGAATTTCCTGCCGGCGGGCGGCGCCGACTTCGACCCGCGCGCCAGCGGCGCGAGACTGGTCATCGGGGACTTCAACGAGACGGTGGGCAACGATCCCCTGCTGGCGCCGTTCGTCGGCAACGCCGCCGGGACGATCTTCAGCTACCGGCGTCCGACGAAGAATACGCTGGGCGCCGTGGTGCCGCTGACGGACCTGCAACTCATGCAGTTCCAGAAGCTCAAGTGGCTCGTCACGGCCACCAGCCACTGGCTGCCCGCAGGCGCCTTCGGTACGCCGCAGATCGGCATCGGCGCCCCCGCTACGATCCTGCTGCCGCTTGAGTTGGAAGTGGACGGCCAGATCAGCGGCACCGAAACCCTGCTGCGGCTGAAAGGCACGGCGTATCAGAAGTAGCGAAAGCGGGTAACCGCCGCTGGCTTGATCGGCGCAGACTTACGCGCCTTAAGCCCCGGCTCGTCCGGCATTTCACTCAGGCAGGTAATCGAAAAACGGCGACCTACGCGCGGTCGTCTTCGGCGGGCGCTTTGCCGGTGGAGGGCACGCCGGGGGGCGTTTCGGGCAGGTCGGCGCCGGGCGCGGGAACGGCTTCCATCCGCGGTTCGTCGCGCAGGTAGCGCCGCAGCACCGGCTCGGACCAAAGTTCGAAGCGGCCCGGACAGCGCAGCACCACCACCGGAGCGCCGCTGTCGCCGAGATGCCGCGCGCGCAGCAGCGGCGGAAGCGCCACCGTCCCGCCTTCCACCGTGGCCTTGAAGGACCGCGCCAGCGCCGCTTCGAGTTGCTGGGCGTTCAGCGCCGGATTCGCGCGCAGCGCTTCGATCTGATCCGGCGTGTACGCGACAAGGCACTCTTCCCGCGCGTCGGCCTTGAGGTGCGGCATCAGCACCAGTTCGGTCCCGTCGGGCACTTCGACCAGTTCCAGCGTGTCGCCGCGCAGCACGCGGTCCCAACGCGGAGCGTCCTTGCGTTCGACCCAGCGCTTCATCGCCACTTCGGTCGCCGACGGATGTTCGGGCGCCACCGCCGGGAAGGCCAGGAAGTGCGAAAGCGTCAGCGTCACCAGCACCATCGCCGCGGCCAGCGCGACGTAGCGCAGCCACGCGAAGGGGCTCCCGGTTTCGCGCCGTTCGGCCAGGCGCACCGACAAACTGCCCGGCCGCGCCGCGCGGGCGCTCTCGCCCACGCCCTGCGCGTCGATCCGCGAAGCGCTCTCGCGCGCGCCCGGCGAAACCACGCCCGGCAATCGCATCGCCGTGCTGCCCGGGCGCTGCATCCGCCCGCTGCGTTCCTTGTGCGCCACCGAATCGCGGATGCGCTTCTCGAGCGTCACCCGGAACTCGGCCGAAGGCTCGACCACTCCGATGCGCTGAACCGCGCGCAGCGTCCCGCGAATCTGCTCGAGTTCCGCGCGCACCGCGGCATCGCTCTGGGCGAGCGCTTCCAGTTCGGCCTGGCGAGCGGGCTCCAATTCGCCCTTCGCCAGCGCCACCAGATCTTCTTGAAGCTGCTCGTCCATGTTCAACTCGATTCGTCCGCCGCTTCCTGCCAGGGGCCCGTGGCCCCTTTCATGCTCCGCCCGAGATGCTCCCGCAACCGTTTCACCGCGTGGAACATGCGGCTCTTCACGGTGCCCACGGGAATGTTCAGCGTCTCGGAAATCTCCTGGTACTTCAGGCCCTGCACTTCACTCAAGATGAAGACCAGCTTGTGTTCCTCGGGCAGCGCGTCGATCGCCTCCACCACCGCCCCGGTCAGTTCGTCCTTGCCCACCGTCGAGCGCGGATCTTCGGCCCGCGCGGCCACCGCTTCGGCCAGCGAATGCCCGTTCTCGTCCTGCGCGTCCAAGCTCCGAACCTTCCGCTCGCTCTTCGTCCGCCGCAGATAATCGATCCAGCAGTTGCGGCCGATGCGATACAGATACGTCGTGAACTTGGCCCGCGGCTCGTACTCCTCCCGGTGCATGTACAGCCGCAGGAAAACTTCCTGCGTCAAGTCTTCCGCCAGCGTCTGATCCCAAACCAAACGGAAGAAAAAGTTCAGCAGCCCCACCTGATGCCGCTTGACGAGCTTGTCGAAGGCGGATTCTTCCCCCTGCGCAAACTCGGACATCAACTCAGGATCGCTTTTCATCTTGCCAAGCGTCCCGGTCGCGCTGGGTTAGGAACGCTCCTCAGAACGAGGAGGTTCAAAAAATAACGCTCGCAAAACTCCTTACAAGACAGGAGCTTGCAAGAAACACACGAGGTGCGTCCAATAGGCTTAACGCGCATGCTTCAACAATCCGGCAACCAAAAATGATGCACGTGTGCGCTCGCCCTCATCGAACTTCAGCGACGGGGTCGGGTGTGCGGTGTTGAATCGATTCAGGCGTGGCTTGTTCAGCCGCCTTGCGCGCGCCCGCGAAGAGGTCGTCGGGTCCCGGTTCGGACGGATGGCTGGGATCTTCTTCGTGCCCGCCCAAGCGCAGGCGAACTTCGTACAGCTCGGGGACGGCTTGAACGGCCTTGCGCAGCCGGTCGATCACCACGTCGCTGCCTCCCTTATTAGTTAGGCTCAGGAGCACCGCGAAGCGGCCGGGGCCGAGCACATAAGCGCTGTCGCTGGCGCGCGTCGCGGCCCGCAGCGTCCGCGCCAAGGCGCGCCACGCCACATACGACGGCACCGTAAGTCGTTCGCCTTGTTCGAGATCGGCCAGCACCATGCCGACGTGTTTGCCCAACCGAGCCGAGCGCGACCACTCCACTTCCAGATCTTTGCGCAATCGGTCGGGGCCGAAGAGGCCGGTCAGTTGATCCATGCCTTCGGGATTCGCATCGCGGCGGCCCGAGGCGTTGCGAGCGAAGACCCAGCCCGCCACTAGCGAAGGCAGTGCGCTGGCCAGCACGCCCCAGAGGAATGGCTGCACGCGCAGATCTTCGGGGTCCAACGTAAGCGCCCCCAGCAATCCGCCCATGCCCGCGCAGACCGCCGTGACGCCCACGCCGATCGCCCAAACGCTCCAGGCGGACGAACGGCTCACCGGTGGGACGGTCGCCTCGCTCAAAACCGCTTCCCCTTCAACGCTGCTGGATAAGTGATTTTACGAATCGCCAGAGCCTACCAGAAGCCTTGTCCGCGTAAAGACTACCGTTTGAACCTTCGACAATCCTCCAGCAGGCTCCTGAATCAGAGGGTATGTTGTCTATATCGCTCCGGATCGAGGATCAGGTTCCATGCACGTTACTCCTTGGCTGCACAATGCGGCCTTGCCTGACACCAGTTCGATCGCGCGGCTGGTCGCGCACGAACGTTTCCGCGGCAAGCAAGGCGAGGCGCTCGCGCTGGCGTTGTGGCAGTACACCATCGATCCGCGCGCGGGCTTCTATCACTTCTGGTCGCCCACCGATCGCGATGTGGAACGCCCCTACCACAAGGGCGACTACGTGAAGGACCCGCTCAAGCTGATCAACTCCTACGGGTACATGCTGTGCGGCACCGTGGCGAGCATCTACGCGAATCTGTGCGAGGCCGCGGGGCTGCGCGTCGCCATCGTCGGCGTCACCGGACACACGCTCAACGAAGTGTACTTCGACGGCGGCTGGCGGCTGATCGACTGCGACTTGCGTGCCTTCCATCGCAAACCCGACGGATCCATCGCGAGCCTGAAAGAGCTGCTCGCGAATCCCGACCTCGTCGCCAAGCCCACCGCGCCCAGCGAACCGTACTATGTCGCCGACCGCGCGCCCGCGGACATGGCGAAGGCCTGTTACGCGCCGGGCGTGGGCGGTCAGATGCCGCGCTGGATCGAGAACCTGCATACGATGGACTTCGCGCTGCGGCCGGGCGAACGCCTGACGCTCTGGCCGGGGCCGCGCGAGAACCGCTGGAGCTTCCCGCCGCATTGGGTGGCCGACTCGAAGCAGTACGCCAAAGAGTGGAAAGGCCTGGGCCCGCGCGAGCGTTTCGAACCGCATCGCACGTACGGCAACGGCCGCTTCGAATACGCGCCTGACCTGACCTCGCGCAGCCGCGACCTGGAAGCCGGCGCGTGGAAGCTCGAAGGGCTGGCGAGCACGCCCCAAGGGCTGGCCGTGGCCGCTCCGGCGGCGAGCGGCCGCGCGGAAGTCCTGCTCCTTTCGCCGTGGCCGTTCACCGGGCGCGTCGAAGACGCGCAGGATCCGGAAGCCAAGTCCGACGCGGCAAGCGTCGAGCTGGTCTTGGCGCTTCCGGACGGCGCGAAAGGCGCGGCGCGCGTAAGCGTCTCGGCGGACGGCGTGATGTTCGAAGACGCCGGGCGCTTCGCCCATGCCGGCGCGTACCGCGTGGACCTCACGCCCTGGGTCGAACGCCGCCACCGCGCGCGCGTGATCCTGGAGCTGGAAGGCGCCGCGGTGCTGAACGCCGTTACGCTGCGCGGGCACGTCCAGCACGCGGCGAACGCGTACCCGTTCCTCGACCCGAACGGCACGGCGATGCGCTTCCACGCGCTCGACGAACGCGGCGAGCGGACGCTTCCGGAACATTGGGCGGCGGGACTGGAAACCGTCGCCGACGGCTTCCCGCCCGAACTGGTCTGCGCCGAGAATCTACGGCGCGGGCCGAAGCCGTACGACCGGCTGAGTCCGATCGATCCGGCGCGGCCGTGGTCGGCCGTCTTCCGCGTCGAGCCGCGCGTACTGCACGGGCGGCC
>BTVV01000042.1:0-47460 GCA_045863855.1 Planctomycetota bacterium
CCTCTTGTGCCCGTCCTGGTGTACGGTTAAGGTGGAGCCTAAGTAGAAGCGGAGGATCGTCCATGCGTCGTAAACCCCCTTATCGTCCGGTTGGCGAAGACGGCTACGGCCGTCGTGGCTTCATGCGCGATACCATCTGTGCAGCCCTTGGTGGGGCAGGACTTGCAGGAACGTTCGGCGCCATGCTGCAAGGTGCGCTGGCCGCTCCCGAGACCCCCAAACCGAACCTTATTCCCGGTGCAGGCTACGCCGGCGGCAAGAACGAAGCCGACGACGCCGTCAAGACCGGCACCTTCTTCTTCCCGCGCCTCAAGTTTCACGTAAAGGACCGCCGCTTCGACATTTGGGACGTCGGTCTGTCCGGCGATGTGGTCCTCCGCCGCAAGCTCCGCGAGCTAACCAACATCAATGCCAGCGAAGAGCCCGTTGTCGTCAGCCTCGACGATCTGGACAAGATGTCCAAGTATCCCTACGTCTTCATGACCTCCGAAACCGAGTTCGACCTCGCGCCGAAGGATGCCGAGAACCTCCGCGAATTCCTTTTGCGGGGCGGGTTTGTGCATGCCGACGACTGCTGCCATCGCAACTGCAAGGGGCGCATCATGCGCTCCGAACTCAAGAATGGCGAGTTCGAATACATCGTCCGCGCCGAGACTTCCGGCATCGACGGCGACCGCTTCTTCATGGACTACGTCCGCATCATCAACAGCCTCTTCCCGGACAATCCGATGCGGCCCGTTCCATCGAACCACGAGATCTTCCGCAGCTACTTCCAATTCGATAAGTGCCCGATGATGCAAGGAGTTGACCACGGCATGTGGGGGCTGTTCGAGAAGGGCACCGGCCGTCTCATGACCGTCGTCACGCCCGGCGATTTGCACTGCGGCTGGATGAACCGCTACTGGTCGCCCGAGAAGAACCTCGAAGGCATCAAGATGGGCATCAACGTACTGATGTACTACCTCACGCACTAACCTTTTGGCCCACCGGACTTAAAAGAGCCCCGCGGCCGGCAAGCCGCGGGGCTCTTCGTTTAGGAGCGGCCCCGATGCAAAAATCCAGCGTCGACGAAATTCGCGAACGTTTCGACCGAGACGTGGAGCGCTTCTCGAACCTCGAAACCGGGCACAGCGCCTTCATGGACGCCACACTCGTCCTCGACCTGGTCACGCAAGCCGCGGCGCAGACCGCGCCTAACGCGCGCGATGTGTTGGACTTGGGGTGCGGCGCCGGGAACTACACGCTTAAGCTTCTGGAACGTCTCCCCAACCTAAACGTCGATCTGATCGATCTCAGCCGCCCGATGCTCGATCGCGCGCAAGCGCGATTGGCCGGCGCGACGAGCGGCGAAGTCCGCGCGATGCAAGGGGATGTACGCGAATTGGCGCTGGAGCCCGGGCGCTACGACCTGATCCTCGCCGCCGCCGTGCTGCATCACCTGCGCGGCGATGACGAGTGGAAGCAAGTCTTTGCGAAGTTAGCCCGCGCGCTCAAGCCCGGCGGCTGGCTCTGGATCGCCGACCTCATCGCGCACACCGATCCGCGCCTTCAAGCCCTGCACTGGCAACAGTATGGAGTGTACCTGGCGAACTTGCGCGACTCAGCCTACCGAGACGCGGTCTTCGCCTACACCGAACGAGAAGACACGCCACGGCCGTTGGCTTGGCAGCTCGATCTGCTGCGCGCTTCAGGCTTTGACGAAGTGGAAGTGCTGCACAAGCACGCCGTCTTTGCCGCCTTTGGTGCGCGCAGGAGAGCGTGAGGTTGTTCCCTCACAGCGATTGAGAAACATCCTCAATCGCCCGCAGAAACCCGTGCCGCCATTAGTCTTCTCCGCGTGCGGTCAATGCCCCGCGTGCGCCGGTTCGGCGTGGTGCGCTTCCTTCTTCTCGGCGTGCGCCGGCGCAGCGTGATCGTCGTCGGCGTGATGCGCGGTTTCTGGCGTCACGTCCATCGTGGTGAAGCCCGATTGGAGCGGCATCGCCTGCTCGTAACCGTACGCCGCGGCAAGGATTTGCGCGGGATGCAGCGTCACTTTGCCGGTCCCGTGCTCCATCTGCATCTTGCACGTACTGCACTCGCTGCTGCCTACCTTCAACTCGGGCTTAGCTAACGCCTTAAAGAGCCCGCGCCCGATCCACATCGACTCGTCGTAGTTCTTCTTGGTCATTCCGAATGTGCCCGCGATCCCGCAGCAGCCTTCGTCGATGTGCTCCACCTTCACGCCGGGAATCAGCTTCAAGAGGTCCATGCCCGGCGTGCCGACCTTCAGGGCCTTCAAATGGCAAGGCGCGTGGTAGCCTACGGTTAGCGGCAGGCTGTGGAAGTCGGTCTTAAAGGTTCCAGCGACTTTTAGTTCCGCGAGATACGCGCCGAAGTCTCTGACCTGCCGCGCGACCAGCCGCGCGTCGGCGGTATCGCAGTAGTCCAGGAACTCCTGGCTAAGACAAAGCGCCGCCGTGGGTTCGGTGACCACGATCGGATACCCCTTGCGCGCGTAGGGCACCAGCCCGGCGACGATCGTCTCGATCGTCTTGCGCGCATCGCCCACCGCGCCGTGCATCAGCGCCGGCATGTTGGTCCACGGCAGATCTTCAGGCACCACCACTTCATGTCCGTGATGCTCCAGCACATCCACCGCGGCCTGCGCGACTTCCGGCGCGTAGTACTTCGCGTACAAGTCGGTGTAGAGCACCACCTTCGGGCGCGGCCCGGCGACGGAGTACGTGTTCTTGTGGCGCAGCCGCCAGTTCTTGAAGCGCGGCAGCTTGCGGCGGCGGTCGATCCCCGTGAACTTCTCCATGAACCAGCGCGTAATCGTCATCTCGTTGACGGTATTGACGATCGGCGCCAGCCAGCGGCCTGCGCGCGCGAAAAGCTCGGTCTTCACGAAGATCCACTTCGAGAGCGGCAAGCGGTTCTCGCGGTGGTAGCGCGCCTTCATCTCGGTCGCCAGCTTCGGTATGTTCACGGCGCTGGGGCAATCGTCGACGCAGAGCTTGCAGTTGAAGCAGTAGTCGGCGATCTGGATCACTTCGGGATCGGCGAAGCTCCCGACCTGCTGCCGCCCGCTGAGCAGGCGGCGGATCAGGTTGGCCTTCGCGCGCGGTGCGGCGTCCTCCACGCGGTTGTATCTAAAGCGCGGGCACATATCGACTTCGGGGCCTGTCGAGCGGCAGAAGCCGTTTCCGTTGCAGCGCCCGGTCTCCAGACCCAGCTCAAAGTCCTTCCAGTTGAGCACCGCCGGCCCTTGCGCGTGAACCGCGGGGCGCGGCTTCTCGTGCGCCAGTTCCGGCGGCAGTTCGCGCGTTTCGACCCGCGGGCCGCTGTAGCCGGCCGAGTGGAATCCGTCGGAGCTGATCTTGAAGTTCGCGCCGTGGCGCAAGTTCTTCGTCATCAGGTGCGCATCGTTCGTGATCTTCTTGTCCGGATTGAGGATGCCTTGCGGGTCGAAGATCGCCTTCACTTGCTTAAAGACCGCGAAGAGCTCAGGACCGGCCTGTTTCGGAATCCACTGCGCGCGCGCCAAACCTTCGCCGTGCTCGCCGCTGATCGTCCCCCCGCAATTCCAGACCACTTGGTGGCACGCTTCGGCGATCGGCTCCAGCAATGCAACATGTTCAGGCTTCGTGAGATCCAGCAGCGGACGCAGGTGCGGCTCGCCGTGCCCGGCATGCCCATAGGCCGTGTATTCCAGCCCATGTTTCTCGAAAACCGCGACCGTCTGACTCAGATACTCGTCCAGGCGGTCCACCGGCACGCAGGCGTCTTCAACGATGGCGATCGGCTGCAGACCGTCGTCGCGTTGATAAAGATAGGGCAGCGCCTTCTTGCGCAACTGCCAAAGGTCGGTCTGCTCCTGGGGATCCATGACCAGCCGGATCGACTGGTGCTTTACTCCGTCCTGCAGGCGCTCCTGCAACGCGCGAAGTTGCACGTTGACCGCGTCCGCATCGGGGCCGTCGAACTCGACGGCTAGCATCGCGCCGGCACCCTCGGGGAGCAGATGCGCCTTCTCGGGCGCGGCTTTGCGGCCCAGGTGCATCACCATCGCATCGAACAATTCGCAGGCGACGGGGTTCACTTCCCGGATCGCCGGAACCGCCCGCGCCGCATCGCTCAGGGTCTCGAAGGCGACCACGGCCACTCCCGCCCGCGCCGGCAGTGGAACGACCTTTAAGACCGCTTCCGTCACAATGCCCAAGGTGCCTTCGCTGGCGCAGATCAGGCGAACCGGATCGAACACCCCGTCGGCAACCACGCCGTCGAGCAAGTAGCCGCTGCGGTTGCGCTCGCTCTTGGAGTTACGCGAGGCAATCAGGTTCGCGTGCTGCTGCAGAAGCGGAGGAATCTCGCGGTTCACCTTCCCGGCGAGGCCCTTTTCCTTCTGTTTGCGCGAATGGCTTCCGCCGTTAAGCGTCACCGGGCGGAAATTGGTCACCGTACCGTCGGCCAGGACGACCCGGCAGCTCACCAGATTGTCGCGCGTCGCGCCGTACTTCAAACTGCGCGCGCCGCAGGCGTTGTTGCTGATCATCCCGCCCAGCGTGCAGCGATTCGAACTGGCCGGATCGGGGCCGAAGCGGAAGCCGTAGGTCTTGAGCGCACGGTTCAAGCTGTCGAGCACCACCCCGGCTTCGACGACGACGGTCCGGTTCTGGCGGTCCAGTTCGACGATCCGGGCCATGTGCACGTTCATGTCCAGCACGATCGCCCGCCCAAGGCTCTCGCCGGTCAAACCGCTCCCCGCGCCGCGCGCGATGATCGGAATCCGGTGCTCGGCGGCGAATTTGACCGCCGCCGTCACGTCATCCTCGTCCACCGGGTTTACGACCACCAGCGGCTCGATCTCGTAGATCGATGCGTCGGTGCTGTACAGCGAGCGCGCGTACGGATCGCTGCGCACTTCGCCGCGCACCAAGCGCTTCAGACTTCCGGCGATGAACTCGATGGAGGGCGCCGCGGTCGGCGCGGCGGTTTCGGCGGATACGGGTTCGGACATGCGAACGGCTCCTCAGTCAAGGCGGCGAGCTTCGTCCCGTGCGGGGCTGATTTCAGAGACTCCAAGCTAACCCCTCTACCCGTACCCTGCAATCGGAGGCGCGCGGCACCCCGAAACTCTTGCGCGACATAGCGGTTATGCGCCCGCCAGGATCCAATCGACGGCCTCGCCCAGCGTGCGGCTGAAGCGCTCGGGGCGGTAGCGCACTTCCATGCTCTCGATGGACGGCGGCAGGTTTTCGCGACAGAGCGTCGTGCGCACCCCGGCGGCGCGGCCCATTTCGATGTCCCGCCCGCTGTCGCCGACCAGGAAGCTGGCGGCCAGCTCGAGCCCATGCTCCGCCGCCGCGCGCAGGATCATCTCGGGACTGGGTTTACGGCAGGTGCACCCGGCATCGGGGTGGTGCGGGCAGAAGTAGATCGCATCCAGCCCATGCGCCCCCAGTTCGGCCTGCATCTTAACGTGAATCTCGTGCAGATCGTCGAGCGTCATCAGGCCGCGCCCGACTCCGCTCTGGTTGGTGACCAGGACCAGGAAGAAACCCGCCTCGCGCAGGCGCTTCAGTTGGGGCTGCACCTCCGGCATGAACTCGAAGGCCGCCCAGTTCAGGACGAACTTCCCTGGACCGGGGAATACGTTCACCACGCCGTCGCGATCCAGGAAAACGGCTTTTCGTTTGGACATGAAGCGGTCCTGAACGGTAATGAAAAGCAGGCAACTTCTGGTATTCCCTTACCTTATGTGGCGGCGGCTGACAAGCCGCGGCGCCGCATGCAGGCCGGCTGCGAGGCGATTCACGTCCATGCGCGCACACGTTTTGATCGTGATTCTGGGACTCATCACGCTGGCCGGCTGCGGCCAGCCCAGCGTATCCGGCCCCGAACCCGCCGCGGCCGCGGACTTGACGGCGGCGCGGCAGGAGTTGGCCGAGTTGCGCAAGGAACTCGAGGACCTCAAAGCGCGCAGTGCCGAGAACGACAAGCGCTGGGCGGACGTGCAGCGCGCACTGGCGGAGACCAAGTCCGCGCTCCAAGCCCCGCCCGATGTGAAAGCCGCGCGCGAGATCGGCGACGCGCAAATCTCCGCGCTATTGCGTTCGAACGATCCCGAACTGGTCCGCGTGGCGGTGACGGTGATCCGGCGCGCGCCAAGCGACGTGCGGCTGCAGTCGATGGCCGAACTGGCGTTGGATGCGCAGCAGGCGCTGGGGTCGCGGCATATGGTGCTGGACCTGATGCAGGGTTCGGACGTGCAAGCGCTGGCGATTCCGCTGGTGAAGCTGCTGGACGATCCGCAGTCGTCGATGGTCGCCAAAGCCGCCGCCGCGATCAGCCGTTCGCGCGACGGCAAGCACCTGTCCGCGCTGCTGAAAGCGCTGAAGACCCTGGATCGCTTCGCCGATCCGGGACAACGCGCCGAAGCCGAACGAGGGCTGCTGGTCGCGCTGGGGCATTTGGGCGATAAGCAGGCCGCGCCGGCGCTGCTCGAAGCGACGAACGCGGAAAACGGAGAGACGCGCCGAACTGCGCTTCAGGCGCTTCGCACGCTGGGCGATGAATCCGTGGGCCCGGCGCTGCTCGACGCGTTTCAAAAGCTCCCGCCGGCGAACAACAAGGAACATCCGCATTTGCACCTGGAATACGTGTACACCCTTGGGCACCTGAAAGAATCACGCGCGGCGGTGACTTTCATTAACCTACTGGCCGCGCCGCATCCGGCGCTTCGTTCGACGGCGCTGCAGTATCTCCCGAACCTGTGCGGTCCCGATGCCATGGCGGCGCTCTCGAGCGCGATTCGCGGCGAATGGACGGCGATCCGCAGTGGCGCGAAGGGCGATACGAACGTGCTGGAAGTCCTGATCCGCTCGCTGAGCAATGCGGGGAATCCCCAAGGCGTGGCGGTACTGCTGGAGGCGCTCAACCAAGGCATGGCCGGCGGCCCGGGGCGCGAAGCGGCGGAAGCGCTGACGGCGCTGGCTACGCCGGCCTACACCCTGCCGATGATCGAGACGCACGGGATTACGAAAAGCGGCGAATCGAAGGAAGCGCTGGCGAAGTTATTGGGCGGCGATGCGTTTCCGGCCAAGTGGGACGAAGCGCAGAAAAAGTTCCTGCCCGACGGCGCGCCACCCGCCCCGCCGCCGCCCCCGACGGTGGCCGCGCCGCCCGCCGAGGATAAAGGCGACAAGTTTTAGGCTCGTCTCGGGGCCGAACGGCGGACACTCAGCGCCGCACGAGCGGCAAACGGCAAGTGCAAAGCTTTCATTCGCGCACCTAGGGTGTGGCCTTCCATTCCATCTGCGCACTTTCCAACAGCGCGCAGCGGCCTTCGATGGATTCGATCGAGGCTTGTGCGGACCGTACGAAGCCGGTCCGGGCGGTCTCGAGATCGCCGCTCGCGCGGGCGCGACGCGCGCAGTGGTACATCCAAATGCTCTGACCAACCGCGTCCAATCCGGCCGGCATCTCGCGAGCTTCCGAGCACAGGTACAGTTCGGCCAGCGCGACCAAAAGGTGATCGCCAGCCGCGGCGGCGGATTCGCGGGCGGATTCGAGCGTGCGGCGTCCGGAGTCGGGAGCGGCTTCCGCCTCGAGCACGCCCTTCCAGAATAAAATCGCAGCCTGCGCGGCCGGCGCATGCGCATAAGGCGCGGCGGATAATCGCTCCAGCGCGGAGACGGCCTCGACGCGCGCGCCGCTAAGGCGCAACGCGTGGAAATACCGCCAGCTTTCGCAAAGCGGATCGCCCAACTCGCGAACTTCAAGCGCCCCGATCTGTTTGCGCAACTCGGCTTCAAGGATGCGGTGGCGTTCGGCTTCCTGTTCGGCCTGGACATTGGCGATCAGCTTTCGGTCGTGCAACGGCACCCAGATCGAGACACCGATGGCCAGCCCCAGCACCACCGCCAGCAGCGCCGCCCAGACGCGGTGCTTGCGCACGAACTTGTCGGCGCGATAGAGCACGCTGGGCGCGCGGGCGTGGATCGGTTCGCCGCCGCGGTAGCGCCACAGATCTTCCCACAACGCTTCGGCGCTGTGGTAGCGCCGCGCCGGATCCTTCTCCATCGCCTTGAGCGTGATGATCTCGATGTCGCGGTCCAGATCGAGGCGCAGGCGGCGCGGCGCGATCGGTTCGTCTTCGGCCACCGCGCGGATGATCTCCAGCGCGGTATCGCCGTCGAAGGGTGGCTGTCCGGTGAGCATCTCGTACAGCACCGCGCCCATGGAATACACGTCGCTGCGGCTGTCGGCTTCGCGGCTCTTGCCGCGGGCCTGCTCGGGACTCATGTAGTGCGCGGTGCCCATCACCGCGCCGTCTTCGGTGATTTTACGCAGATCTTCGCGCTCGTAGCGTCGGGCCATTCCGAAGTCCATCAACTGCGCGCGCCCCGACGCCTCGATCAGGATGTTGCTGGGCTTCAGGTCGCGGTGCACGACGCCGGCGGCATGCGCGAACTGAAGCGCGGTGCAGACTTCCATCGCGATGTTCACGGCCTGGGCCGGATCGAGCGGGCCGGCCTCGGTCAGCGCCGAGAGCGGACGGCCCTGGATGTACTCCATAGCCAGGTAGTACAGATCGCCATGCTGGCCGAAATCGAAGACGTTGATGATATTGGGATGGTTCAATTCCGCCGCTGCGCGCGCCTCGATCTCGAACCGGCGCAGGCGTTCGGCGGATTGCCCCGGCGCAAAGCGCAGCAGTTTCAGCGCCACGGTGCTGCCGACGCGTACGTTCGTCGCGCGATAGACGGTGCCCATACCGCCGCGGCCGAGTTCCTGTTCGATGCGGTAATCGCCGATCAATCGGCCGATCCATTCCTCCGTGCGGTAGTCGTCGCGCCCGCGCTCGTCCTTGCCCACGGCCGGATCGGTATCTTCGAGCCCCATCAGGAGCAGTTCGGCGAGGTCGAAGGAGTTGGCCTTATCGAATCCGTCGCGGCGTGGCGGTGCGGCGGCGGCGCCCGGTGGCGCTTCGCGGGAAGACCCGGCATCCGTCGCGCTCATGGGGTATAGTTTATCCGTATCCTCTCCGGCCTGACAGCGCGAACTCCCGGCCCTTTTCGGGGCCGAAAGCGGACCCCAGGCCCTCTCGATAAGGAGTCGCGTTTGCCCAGGCAGCCCAACTTGCTTCTGTTGATGACCGACCAGCAACGCGCCGACGCCATGGGCTGTACGGGCGGCTGGGTGCGCACCCCGAACTTCGACCGTATCGCGTCCGAAGGCGTGCGATTTTCCAATGCGATCACCACCACTCCGGTCTGCGTGCCGGCCCGGCTGAGCATGGCGACGGGACTGTACCCGCACAACACCGGCGTCTGGGAAAACTGCGAGCATACGCTGGACCCGCAGATTCCGACGTGGATGCAGGCCGTCCGCGCGGCCGGGTATCGCACGAGCCTGTTCGGGAAAACACATCTGCACCCGCACGTCGGCGATCTGCGCGACCGAGAGCACCTGATGCACGCGTACGGGCTCGACGACGTGGACGAGATCGGCGGGCCGCGAGCGAGCACGCGGGTGCGGTCGCACATGACGGATTTGTGGGAGCGGCACGGCCTGTGGGAAGCCTACCGGGCCGATTACGCCGAACGCTTCAAAAACAAACCGTGGGTGGTGCGACCCTCTACGCTGGGCTACGAGTTCTACCTCGATACGTACGTCGGCACTCAAGCGGCGAATTACCTCGAGCGCTACGACCGCGCCGAGCCTTGGTGCTGTTGGGTCAGCTTCGGCGGACCGCACGAGCCTTGGGATACGCCGGAACCGTACGCGAGCAAGTACGATCCGGACGCGATGCCGCCGCCCGCCCCGGTACCGCAAAGCGCCGCGAAGCGGCCGCAAGGCGCGCTGGACGCGAAGGTGGCAAAACCGCCGGGGCTCACGCCGGCCGAGATCGCCGCGTGCCGCGCCGACTACGCGGGCAACGTGGAACTGATCGACGCGCAGATCGGGCGTATCCTGCAGGTGCTCGAGAAGCGCGGCGAACTGGAACACACGGCGATCGTCTGCACCAGCGATCACGGCGAACACAACGGCGACGCGGGGCTGATCTACAAGAGCACCTTCCTGAACGGCCCGCTGCGCGTGCCGCTGATCGTGCGCACGCCCGAGACCGCGCGCGCGGGTCGCGGCCCGCAAGTCTGCACCGCGCCGGCCGAATGGTTCGACGCCGGACCCACGTTGGTGGAGTACGCCGGCGGCGAACTGAAGCACCGCCAGTTCGCGCGTTCGCTGGCGCCGGCGGTGGCCGATCCGCGCACGCGGCACCGCGAAGAGGCGCTCAGCGAGATCGGCGGTGAAGCGGCGTTGCTGACGGAAGAATGGAAACTGGCCGTGAACCAGAAGGGCCAGGCGTACCTGCTTTTCGACGTGAAGCGCGACCCCGGCGAGACGAAGAACCTGGCCGGACACCCCGATTACGCCGAGATCGAGCGCACGCTGCGGCTGCGCCTGTTGGAACGGATCATGGAAAGCCAGGAGCGGAAAGACCGGGAGTAGCCGGTCTATTACGCCGAGAGACTGCGCCAGAGGTCGCGAATCTCTTCCTCGACCTCTTCTTCGCACGAGACGTAACTGCGAATCTCTTTGCGCAACAGGTCGCGATAGATGTTCTTGGCGCGGTGCAGGTAGTTGGTCACGTCGATCTCGCTGAGCTTCAGGCGTTCGGCGATATCCTTATAGGAAGGCCGGCGGCCTTCGGCTTCGGCGCCGAAGAACTGCTCGCGCAAAACATCGTAGTATTGCGTTTTGCCTTCCTCTTTGCAGGCCGCCTCAAGACTCTTGAAGACGCGCTCCAGCAGCGCCTGAGCCCAGTGGCGGTTAAAGGCGTCTTCGGGCGTCTCGCCTTTGCTGGGTTCATAGCCCGTGCCCACTTCTTCGTCTTTGAGCGAATCGAGGCTCTGGAGCGGCTTCAGCGCGCCGCCGCGCTTGAGTGCCTTACCGCGGGCATGCTCGTTGTAAAGGAAGCGCGTCAGCGCCGTGAGCAGGAAGGTGCGGAAGCGCCCCTTTTCGCGGTCCACCTTCTTAAGGAAGTTCTTTTCCAGGAAGAGCGCAAAGAACTCCTGGGTCAGATCCTTGGCTTGTTCGTGCGTCTTGCCTTTGCTGCGCACGAAAAGGTAGACAGGCTTCCAGTAGATCTCGACCAGATAGTCGAGACTGGTCTTGAACTGGCTGTCGTTAGGATCCTTCGCCGCCAGCACCACGGTCCAGGCGGTGGTCTGGAAACGCCCCGCTCCGGGCCCGGGCAAATTGCTGGAAGGAAGATACTTGAAGGCCATGGGCGGCCCCTCACGCGCTTAAAAGAGTCCAACCGTAAGCGGAGTATACACGGTTTGCCGCCGGCTCACCATAGGGTGAACTTCGCCCCGTTCAGTCCCGGTCGTGGTCTCGCAGGCCCATGTATTCGGGCCAGTTGACGTAAAGCCCGCTGCGGTCGATTACGTCCCACTCGCGGTCTTTCAGCACCAGCGCGTGCCCGCGCTCGAACGGCAGCCCCCAGTCGAAGCGCCGCCAGACAGCCCATTCGCCTTTCGGATCCAGGTACCCGTAACGCGCCTCCAGGACGGCGCCGGCGCGCTGTTCGCGAAACGACTCCGCGTGCTCGAACTCGATCGGGATCGCGACGCGTCCTTCGCGGTCCACGAAGCCCCAGCGATCTCCGCGCCGCACTGCGGCCAGCGCTTCCGAAAAGTCGCGCACTTCCTCGAAGCGCGGCTCGATGCGTATGCGTCCGTCGCGGTCGACGAAGCCCCACAGTCCGCCGCGGCGGAAGGCGGCGCGCTCTTCGCGAAAATCGCGCACTTCCTCCAGTTGCGCGGGCACCCGAAGCTTGCCGGACTCGTCCACAAAGCCCCAGGCGCGCCCCACGCGCACGGCGGCGCGACCGTCGTGGAACGCGCGCGCTTCTTGATAGACCGGCTCGACGACCCAGCGCCCTTCTTCGTTCAGAAAGCCCCAGCGCGCGTTTTGAGGCGCCGCGACCCAGCAACCGCCGCGCAGCTCCTTATAGAGTCGCTTGGGGCAGGTAGCCGCCGCTTCGCCCACTTGGCAGGTAAAGGAGCGCGTGCGGCAGACCGCTTCGACGCGCAGCGCTTCGGGCACGCGCTCCAGTTCTTCCAGGCGCAACAACGGGAGCTTGAGATGAACTTCGTACCACGGCCAAGCTACCGTCACGCCTTTCAGATTCATGTGCGTGCCTTCGACGAAGGCGGCTTGCGAACTGAGGATCACGTCGTTGTAGCCTTCGACGGCAATGGGCTTGGAGAGGACCAGGAAGTCGTTGAAGTATTCGAGCCAAGCCTGGCGGTCCTTGGCCGCGGGCGGCGCGTAGCGCCGGGCGGCGGAAGGTTTCAGACGCGTATCGAACGAAAAGAAGATCTTGCAGCCAAAGAGCCGCTCGTAGCGCTCGACGGCTTCGCCCAGCGTAAGCTTCTCGGCGGGCGGCGCGGCGGCGGGTTCGCCGCCGGCGCAAGCCGCCAGAACCACACACGCGAGCGTCAGCCCGGTGCGCCGGGCGGCGCCGAAGGCGTTCATGAGCGGATCATCACCAGCAGCATCTTGAATTTGGACTCGGCCTTCAGCGCGTGCGGCACCTGAGCCGGAAAGCGGACCAACTGGCCGGTCTCGATCGTCTGAGGCTGCCCGCCAAGCGTCACGCGCGCCCGGCCTTCGACGGCATATACCAAGGCGTCGAACGGTGCGGTGTGCTCGCTCAATTCCTGGCCGACATCGAACGCAAACAAGGTCACGTTGCCCGTCGGCTGGCGCAACAACACGCGGCTGACGATGGCGCCGTCCTGCCAAGCCACCAAGCCGGCCAGCCCCGCCGCTTGCGTCAAATCGTCGCTCATCAGTCGGACTCCGCAGCTTCGCGTTATAGATTCTAGCGCGATCGAGCGCAACGGGCGCGGCGGCGTTTGTCCTACTCAGCCGCGCGCGAAGGTATAGCATGAACGTCTGGCTCATGAATACCACGCAAAGCGCCGCCCCCTCCGAAGCACCGGCCCAAGCGGCGCCAGCCGCCGGCTCGCCGCTCGATCCTAGCCCTCTCCAGCGACGCGGGATGCGCGCTTGCATCCTGGGCCAAGGTTTCGGCTGCCTCGCGCATTGTTCGTTCTCTAACGGCCTGCTGCTGCTGTTCCTGACGCAGCTCGGGATTTCCAGCGCGAGCACCATCACGTACTTGGCGCTCCCCAACATGCTCCAAGCGGTGCTTCTGCTGCCCCTGGCCTTCCTGGCCGACCGCGTGGGCATGAAGCGCCTGGGCATCCCGGGCATGGTCCTGACCGCGCTGGGATTTCTGGGAGTCACACTGGCGGCTTCGCTGGAACCCGCGCTCTCCCACCCCATCGCTTTCGGCGGTTTGACGTTGTACGGCTTGGGCTGGGGCTTGTACGGAGCGAGTTGGTTCGCGCTGCTGAGTCCCGTCGTGCCGGCGCATATGCGCGGGCGCTTCTTCGGAACGATGCGCTTTGTCTGGCAATTGGCCGGCCTTCTGTTCGGCATCGCGTGCAGCTTCCTGCTCTCTCAAGCCGCACCGGCCTACACCTACCAGATCATCTTGGGCGTGATCGTGGTGGGGCTCGCCATCCGAGTCTATTACTACGCGCGGATTCCCGAACTCGAGCCGCCGCAGTCGAAACGCGACGGGTTATTGGAACGCATGGGGACGATCATGCGGGCGCCGGGTTACGCATCCTTCTGCTGCTATGCGTTTCTGATCAGCCTCTTCACTTACAACGCACCCAACTTGTTCGGCCTCGTCGAAAAGAAGACCCTCCACTTCAGCGACGGCGAAGTCGTCTGGATGGGCAACCTCCTGATGCTCGGATCCATCGCCGGGTATTACGTAGGCGGAAAGGCCATCGATCGCTGGGGCACCAAGAGCGTTTTTCTGCTCTGCCATTTCGCCTTCGCGGGCGTCCTGGCGGCCTTTCTGCTGCGCGGACTCGTCCCGCTTCCGATGGTCGGCTATCTGGGTGCACTGAATTTGCTCTTCGGCATGTTGCTGGCGGCGAGCAACGTCGCGATCAGCACCGAGATGCTGGCGCTGATCCCTGCGGAAGGAAAATCGGTCTCGACTGCGCTGTGCATGACCTTGGTCGCCGGCGGCCAAGCGATGTCGGGGTTCTTTGCCGCGGCGGGCATCGAGCTGGGATTATTCCGGGAAAGCTGGGCGCTGCTGGGCCACGCGCTGGGCGTCTACGATGCGCTGCTGCTGATCTACGGCGTAATGGTCTTCGTGATGGTGGTCGCCTTGGGGCTCGTCCCTTCGGTGCTGCGCAAAGCCGAATGGGCGCCGCGCGGAATGTGACGCGGTGTATGCGGTGACCGTGGCGGTTCGTTAAATGGGAGGCGTCCGATGCGATACATGGTCCTGGGACTGCTGGCGCTCACAAGCATGCTGGCGTCGGGCGAAGAGGTGCTGGAGGGCGACAGCCCGGCTCTGGCGGTAAAAATCGCCGCGAACGATCCGCATCTCCTTTATACGGGGCGTTGGGAACTCAAGAACCCCTCTGCCCCGGAAGCCGAATGGCCGGGCTGCGAACTGGCCTTCACGGTCGACGGGGGCAGCGTGAATCTCGTGGCCGAAGACACGGCGGCCGGCAATCCAAGCAACGTACGCGGGCACAACGCCGACTACTTTACCGTCTGCGTCGGCGACGCGGAGCCGGCGGTCCTGGCCGCGCATAAGGGCCGCACGGTCTACCGGTTGGCCGGCAATCTGCCCAAGGGTCGCCATACGATCCGCGTCTTCAAGCGCACCGAGGCGTATCACGGGAAGGTCAAGGTGCTGGGCTTGCAGCTCGATCAAGGCCACGCGCTGCTCGAAGCGCCGCCGCGGCCCGAACGGCGCATCGAGTTCATCGGCGATTCGATCACCTGCGGATACGGGAACGAAGCACCGGCCCAGACCGAACGTTCGAGCGCGATCACGAAAAACAATTACCTCGCCTACGGGGCCGTCGCAGCGCGCGCGGTGAAAGCCGAATACGTCTGCACCGCCTGGTCGGGCATGGGCGTCTTTCAGAATTACGGCGGCAAGCGCGGCGTGGACCTGATGCCCGACTATTATCTGCGCACGCTGCCGACACAGAAAGAGAGCCGCTGGGACTTCAAGCGCTGGACGCCGCACGTCGTCGTGATCAATCTCGGCACCAACGACTTCTCGCCCAAGGAGCCCCCGACGCAGCAGGAGTTCAACACCGCCTACGACGGACTGGTCTCCACCGTACGCGCGAACTACCCCGACGCGCAGATCGTCTGCTCGGTGGGCAGCATGATGAGCGGCTCGAAACTGGAATTGGTGCGCGGCTACTTGGCGGCGCTGATCGAAGCGCGTAAACAAAAGGGTGATACCAAACTTCACTATGTCGAGTTCGAACCGCAAAAGATGGAGGACGGGATCGGCGCGGATTGGCATCCCAGCGTCAAGACGCATGCCAAAATGGCGGCGGTCCTGACGGCCAAACTAAAGGAGGTAGCGGGCTGGTAGCGCACTTAACCGTATCCGTCAAAAGCACTTAGCCCTGTATTGACGCACAGGTGCGTTGAATCTAAACTGGTTGAGGTTGCTTTATTCGGGGCACCAGGAGCCGCGCGCGCATGTCCGTCGTCAAGCGTCATCAGACCGTAGGCGTGAAGGTGGGCGGGATCACCGTCGGAGGCGGTTCGCCGGTGGTGGTGCAGTCGATGGCCAACACCGACACGGCCGATCCGGTCTCCACGTCGCAGCAGGTCTTCGAACTGGCCGAGGCCGGAAGCGAACTGGTCCGCATCACGGTCAACACACCCGAAGCGGCGGCCGCCGTGCCGGAGATTCGTAAGCGCCTGCACGACCGCGGCTGCAGCGTTCCCCTGATCGGAGACTTCCACTTCAACGGGCACAAACTCCTGACCGACTATCCCGAGTGCGCGCGGACGCTCGACAAGTACCGCATCAACCCCGGCAACGTCGGGCGCGGCAAGAAGCGCGACGAACAGTTCTCGACGATTTGCAAGCACGCCGTCGACCACAACAAGCCCGTGCGCATCGGCGTCAACGCCGGCTCGCTGAATCAGGAACTGGTCGTCGCCAAGATGGACGAAGCGGTGCGCAGCGGGAGCGGCAAAGACCCCGACACGATCATCGACGAATGCATGATCATCAGCGCACTGCAGTCGACCGAACTGGCCCAGCAGTGCGGCCTGCGCAAGAACCAGATCATCATCTCCTGCAAGATCAGCAAGCCAACGCACCTGATTACGCTGTACCGCGAATTGGCGACGAAGACCGAGCAACCGCTGCATTTGGGACTCACCGAAGCGGGGATGGGCATGAAGGGCGTGGTCTGGTCGGCCGCCCCGATGGGCATTCTGCTGTGGGACGGCATCGGCGACACGATCCGCGTGAGCCTGACGCCCAAGCCCGGCGGAGACCGGCGCGAGGAAGTCTACGCGGCGCAGGAGATCCTGCAGAGTCTGGGGCTGCGCAGCTTCGCGCCGTCGATTACCGCCTGCCCCGGCTGCGGGCGGACCACCAGCACGACCTTCCAGGAGCTGGCTCAAGAAATCGAACTGCACGTGAAGCGCATGATGCCCCAATGGCGCCAGCGCTACGAAGGCTTCGAAGATTTGACGCTCGCCGTGATGGGCTGCGTCGTCAACGGCCCCGGCGAATCGAAGGCCGCGAACATCGGCATCAGCCTGCCCGGCACCGGCGAAGCGCCGCACTGCCCCGTCTACATCGACGGCAAGAACCACACGACCCTCAACGGTACGCCCCAGGAACTCTCCGTCGCCTTCAAGAAGCTGGTGGACGATTACGTCGAGCGCAAGTACGCGAAGCACGAAGCCTCCGCGCCGGCGAACTGACCGTTCAGCGCACCGCCCGGAAGCCCGTCGTTCACCGCGCGCCAGCCGGGCAGACCGTTTTATGCCACGCCAAGTATTCACTCGGCGCCACGGCCACCCCAAATTTTTAGAGGACAGAAAAGATACCGCTCAGACGCTCAGGTCGAGCTTCCGGCGGATGTCTTCCCACGGCGCGCGGTAGAGACGCACTTCCAGCTTGGTGAGTTCGGCCAGTTCCTGTTCGAGATCCTTGCGCGTGGGATTGGCGCAGGCGACGCAGAGCAGGTCGCCCAAGTTCTCGAAGGCCACCACTTCCTTCTCTTGGCAGTACTCGAGCGGCAGGATGCGGATCGCCTTGCCGTCGATCGGGAAGAAGCGCAGGAATACGCGGGGCAGGTGGCCTTGCTTGCGCAGCGCTTCGGCGACGGCGGCCTCTTCGACCCCGTATTCGTCGCGCAAAATACGCCCCAACGGTAGAAACGTCTGGCGCTGCGCGGCCAAGGCCGCGTCCAAGGCTTCCTCGGTGAGTGCACCGGCTTCGATCAGCAACCGGCCCAGCGGCTGGCCGTCCTTGCGCCGCTTCTTGCTCGCTCCGGACTTGCGTCCTTTGCCCGGCTGCTGACCCAGCAGGTTGATCCGCGCGTGCGCCATACAATTGGGATACCCCTCTTTTTCCCCATGCGCAAGCATATTCCAATACCCGCCGGTCCGGGACGACTCACGTGTGCAGCGCGATTGCGCTTGACGCGCGCCGAATCGAGGGCTAAAGTTAGCTCGAGTTAAGTTAGACAAAGGAAACTCCAGTCCGGAAACGCTGCGATGGCGAGCCTCTTGAAAAACGGAAAGCCCGGCGCCGCCACTTCGCGCACGCTCAGCGCCAACATGGAAGATTACCTCGAGGCGATCTACTGCCTCTCCGAAGACAAAGGCGTTTGCCGTGCCTCGGCCGTCGCCGAACTGCTGGGCGTCAAACGCCCCAGCGTCTCGAAGGCGTTGAAACGCCTGAAAGCGCAGGGGCTGGTCACGCATTCGCCCTACGGTGAAGTCGGCATGACGCTGCGCGGACAGCAGCTCGCCCGCCAGCAGGTGCGCATCCACCGGGTTTTGACGCGCTTCATGACCGGCGTGCTCAGGCTCCCCGAGGAACTGGCCGAGCACGACGCGTGCCTGATCGAGCACGCCATCAGCCACGAAACCGTCGAACGGCTCGTGGAGTTCATCGACCACCTCGAAGAAAACGGGACATCCGCCCGTCCTTTCCGTAAAGGGCGTGCGTCCGCTGCCGGAAAAGCCGGAGCGAAGCGCAGTTGGACCAGCCGAGTATGAATCCGGAGCCTTCCCCTATGAGCCGCCAAGCCACCTTTCAATCTGGAACGTACGACTCCGCGCGCTTTTTCTTGGCGCTCAAAGTTAGCCTAGGGCAACTATGCGCCTGCGCGCTGCTCATCGGCTGCGCTTGCGCGCTCGCAGAAGAAGAACACACCGAGGAGCATGCCGATTCGCGCCGCCACCACCACCCGCCTCGCGACGGCGAAGCCCAAGTGGAAGCACCCGACTACTGGAGCGGCGAGCACCTCAGCGGCGACTGGAACGGCGCGCGGAGGTGGGCGCGCGAACGGGGGCTGGACTTCGAGATCGTCTACACCGGCGAAGTCATGAACCTCACCCGCGGCGGGCGCAACACGCGCGGCGCCACCGAGTACACCGGCACGCCCGACGTGATCGCCGAGTTGCATCCCGAAAAAATGGGCGGCTGGTCCGGCGGGACGTTCTACTTCTGGTTCACCAACATCCACGGAGCGGGACTCACCGAGAGGCACCTCGGCGATTTCCAGACCATCAGCAACCTCGAAGTAGAACCCTTCACGACGTTGTACGAATACTGGTATAAGCACGAACTCTGGGACGGACGCTTCTGGATCAAGGCCGGCAAGTTCGATGCGAACACCGATTTCGCGGCCTCCGACTACGGCGGCGAGTTTATCCACTCTTCTTTCGGGTATCCGCCTTCGATTGTCTTCGGCACCTATCCCGATACCGGCGTAGGCGTGCAGGCCGGCTACCGCATCAACGACTGGGCCTACGTACAGGCGATGCTCCAAGACGGCGCGCCTAACGCCGATTCGGTGAGCGGGCTGGAGCCGATGTTCGACGGGGAAGGCGGCCACGTCTCGATCTTCGAATTCCATTTCACGCCGCCGCAGCTTCCCGAAAAACTGCCCGGCACGTACCGCTTCGGTGTCTGGCATCACACGGGCGACTTCGAAGAGATCAACGTGGACCGCGATCCGCCCGAAGAAGTCAGCAGCGGCTACGGGCTCTATGCGATCTTCGACCAGCGTTTATTCAAAGAGCGCGAAGATCCGGCGGATGAGCAGGGGCTAGGGATGTTTTTCCAGTACGCCTGGGCGCCGCAGGACCGCAGCGAGGCGCAGCACTACCTCGGCGCGGGCCTCGTGTACCGCGGAGCCATTCCGGGCCGCGACGAAGACGTCGCCGGCGCGGGCGTCGCGCACGTGCGTTTCAGCAACCGCTTGAACGAAACGCGCGCGGTCTACGAGACCGCATTGGAGTTCTTCTACCGTGTGCAAGTGACGCCGTTTCTGTGGCTCCAGCCGCAGCTCAGCTACGTGGACAATCCGTCGGGCACGGGGCGCGACGGGTTGGCCGCGGGTTTACGCTTCGAAGTGAATTTTTAGCCGTGGGTTCGCGGGCAAACTGCCCGCTTGGACAAAATGGAGGAGTCGAACCGTGATCCGATGGATGCTCTCGATCCTGCTCTGCGTACTGGCCATGGGCGCAGGGGCCGAAGACGCCGCGCAGACGCCGCGCAAGAAGCTCGTCGTCTGTTCCACCACGCAGGTCGCCGATTTCGCGCGCCAGGTGGCGGGCGATCACCTGAAAGTGCAGTGCATCCTCGCGCCGGGCGCCGACCCGCACCTGTACGAACCCAAGCCCGGCGACGCACGCTTGGTCCAGCAATGCGATCTGGTGCTCCAGAACGGGCTGGGCCTGGAAGGCAAAAACTGGATGGCCACACTGGCCCAAGACGCGGCCAAGCCCGTCGTGACGCTGACCGACGGCATCAAGCCGCTTAAACTGGAGGAAGAAGGCGCCGCGCACGACGATCCGCACGCTTGGTTTACGCCGGCAAACGCCGCGGTGTACATCCGTAACACGCTGGCGGCGCTTACCAAGCTCGAGCCCGAGCACGCGGCTGCCTTCGAAGCGCGCGCGCAGCTTTACTTGCAGCAACTGCGCGTCCTGGACGGCTGGATCAAGGAGCAAGTCAACCAGATCCCGAAAGAACAGCGCATCCTCGTCACCAGCCACGATGCCTTTAACTACTTCGCGCAGGAATACGGCTTCAAGAACGAAGCGCCCGCCGGCTGGTCCACCGAGGGCGAGATCACGCCCGACGCCCGGCAGCGCGTGGTCCGCTCCATCTCCGGCTTCAACGTGAAGGCGATCTTCGTCGAGACGAGCGTCAACCCGAAGGTGATCGAAGACATCGCGCGGGAGGCGGGCGTGAAAAAAGGCGGCGAACTATACTCCGATTCGATGGGCGCGGCGGGCACGGCCGGCGAAACCTACATCGGCATGATGCGCGAGAACGTCCTGACCATCGTGAACGCGCTTAAGTAGTTCCGTTCGGCTGGCGGAGGCGAAGACGATGCGGCTGGCTTTGGTGGCGGCGATCTGGGCGATCCTGGTGGGCGGCGTCCACGCGTATCTGCATCTGCGCACGGAAGCGCGGCCCGCGCCGGATACGCGCTTCGAACGCGCCGAGGCGGCGGGCCGCTACGAACTGGAGGTCACGGCGAGCTTCTCCTGGCGCGCGGAAGACGCCGCACCCGATCCGTTCGCCCTGAAGGCCGAGACCTCCGCCGCGCCGCCGCTCGCGTTCAAGCTCGACGGTCAGGACCTGCCCGTCTGGTCGCAGCCCCTTGAGGCGGGGCAGCCGGTGCGCACCGCCCCCCTCCCCGGCGTCAAGACCGGGATCGTCGAGATTCTGGTGCGCGCGCAACCCCCGCCGGACGAAGCGCAGCGCCGCCACGCGCTGCGCTTGCGCCTTCTGCGCGACGGCGAAGCCCTCGACGAGCGCACCTTTTGGACCGAGCCCGGCCTGGGGCTGACCGCCACCTTTGCGGTGCGCGTCGATTCGGCGCAGAGCCCCTGGCGCGCGGAAGGGCACGAACACGATGGACACTGACGCGCTGAAGGAGCGCCGCGATCCACCCGCGGCCGAACTCGAACCCAAGCCGCCGTCGCCCGCGATCGAGGTCGAGCACCTGACCGTCAGCTACGGGCCCAAGCCGGCGCTCTTGGACGCGTCGGTCTCCATCGCGCGCGGACATCTGGTCGGGATCATCGGACCCAACGGCGCCGGCAAGAGCACCTTTATCAAGGCGGTGCTGGGCTTCATTCCCGTCGATTTCGGAATCGTCCGCGTGCTGGGCATTCCCGCTTCCGAAGCGCGCGGCAAGGTCGCGTACGTGCCGCAGCGCGGATCGGTGGATTGGGACTTCCCGATCACCGTGAAGGACGTGGTCCTGATGGGCCGGTACGGCAAGCTCCCGTTCTGGCGCGATCCGGGCCGCGAGGACTGGATGGCCGTGCGCGAGGCGCTGGAGACGGTGCGCATGGCGGAGTTCATCGACCGCCAGATCGGGCAACTCTCGGGCGGGCAGCAGCAGCGCGTCTTCATGGCCCGCGCGCTGGCGCAGGCCGGCGATGTGCTCCTCCTCGACGAACCCTTCGCGGGTGTGGACGCCGCGACCGAGAGCGCCCTGCTGGACGTCCTGCGCCGCGCGCGCGAGCAAGGGCGCACCCTGGTGGTCGTGCACCACGATCTGGCCACCGCCGGCGAATACTTCGACCGCCTGCTCCTGCTCAAGCAGCGCGTCGTCGCTTACGGCACGCCCGAACAGGTGCTGCGCGAGGATCTGCTCTGCGAAGTTTACGAAGGCACGCTCAAAATTTTCCGCAGCCTCCAGCCCAAGGAGGCGGGCGCATGAGCGGCTTGTACGATTTTTTTGCCGAGCCCTTCGCGTACCCCTGGTTCGCCAAGGCGCTCTTGTCCGGTTGTATCGTGGCCTTGGTCTGTTCGGTGGTCGGCTGCCTAGTGATTCTGCGGCGCATGGCCTTCCTGGGCGATGCGCTCTCGCATGCCATGATCGCCGGGGTCGGCGCCGGATACCTTTTCACCAAGGTCGTCTTCGGCTACCGCGCGCACGCGCCCAGCATGCTCATCGGCGCGCTCCTGGCGGCTGTCTTGACCGTCATGCTGATCAACTTCGTCTCGCGTTCGAGCCGCATCAAGGAAGACGCGAGCATCGGGATCATGTATTGCTTCATCTTCGCCGCGGGGCTCGTCCTGGTCACCCGCTTCCAGGATCTGATCCACATCCACATCCAGCACTTCCTCGTCGGCGACGTGCTGAGCGTGGCCGACGACGACTTGAAGCTCGTTGCCTACGTCGCCGCCGCGGTGCTCACCTGCATCGTCGTCTTTTTCCGGCACTTCCAGATCGCCGCGTTCGATCCGGTCATGGCCGCCTCATTGGGCTTCAACGTGGGTCTGCTGGATTACCTCTTCACCCTCTGCGTCTCGCTGGTGGTGGTGAGCGCCATCAGCATGGTCGGCGTGATCCTGGTGGTGGGGCTGTTGATCACTCCGGCGGCCACGGCCTACCTGCTCACCGACCGATTGAACCGCATGATGGCACTGGCCGGACTCTTCGGCGTCAGCAGCGTGATCGGCGGTCTTTACCTGGGCGTGGCGCTCAATTCGTCAGGCGGCGGCTCGATCATGGTCTTTTGCTCGCTGCAGTTTCTGCTCGTCCTGGCCCTCTCGCCGCGCTACGGGCTGCTGGCGGGTTGGCTGCGGCGCCGCGGCCGCGTACCGCAGGACCAAGTCGAGGATCTGCTCCGCGCGGTGCTCAAATCCGGCACGGCGCAGCAGCCCGAACAACTGGCGCAGCAAGCCAACCAGCCGCTCCACCGCGTGCAGCGCACGCTCAAGGCCATGCGCAAAGACGGACTGCTCGAGGAGACCGGCGGCGCCCACGCCCTCACCGCCGCCGGGCTCACCCAGGCCAAGCGCGTCATGCGCGCGCACCGGCTCTGGGAAACGTATCTCCAGCGCGTCGGCACCCCGGACGCCGAGATCGACGCGCGCGCGCACTCGCTGGAACACATCTACGAAGAAGAAGCGATCGACTACCTCGATCACAAGCTCGGACATCCGCTCATCGATCCGCACGGCAGCGAAATTCCGGCCGACTTCGTGCATCTGGAAAGCGGGCTTCCGGTGATGCTGAGTCTGCTGCGCAACGAACAGCGCGCGCGCGTGGTCTCGCTGCGCGAACCCAGCGCGGGAATCGAACTCAAAATCGGCGAAACGATCGTCATGGCCGGGCGCGGCGAGGAAGGAAAGGTCTGGTCGATCCGGCGCGAGGACGGCCGCGTGCTGCAGCTTCCGCACGAACTGGCCGACCGCGTGATCGTTCAGGTGCTTACGGGTGATGCGGTGCCCATCAAGGGCTGATATCGAAGACCGGCGTCAAGCCCTCGGGAACCGACGGGGTGAACTCGAAGGGCGTATCGCCGATGATACGCGGCGGCGCGACGATCACGCCCGGCAACCCCGGGAAGCCCGGCGTCGCACCCACCGCTGGCGTGTCAGGAATCACCGGGGCCGGAAGCGGCAGATCGTCGCCCGGATGCGGCTCATCGCCCGTGAAGAGCGGAATCTCGCCCAGCAAATCGTTCAGCGCTTCCGTGGGCATCACCTCCGGAACCGGATCGGTATGCGTCAGGTCGCAGTAGTGCGCCTGTTGCCCGGGCTTGTCGAGCACGATGGCCGCCGAACCGGACAACGCGCCGAGCGTTTCGATCCGGCCGTCGATCAGCGTCACGATCGTACAGCCGTGCTTGCCGACCTGTTGGGCCTCGCGATGCCGCACTACGAAGCTCGAGACCTGCGTCGTCTGCAACTGCATCGCCTGCGTTCGTAAAACGAAACCGCCCGCGTGCGCCACGGGGCTGATTTTTGCGCGCAGCATCCCGTGGTACAACGTGAGCGCCGTGCGCACGCCGCGTGTAGTGAGCACCCGTTCGGTCAGCGTCAATCGCGCGTTCGGGCCCAGCACCAGCAGCGAACCGTCCATCAGCTGGATCTGTGCGGTGGTCTCTTCGTCGGTCGTCAAGGTATCCAGCGGACGGATGCGCGCCCCGACGGAAACCTCTTCGGATTGGCCGGTTCCGCGGCGCTGAATCGTGAGCCGCGGTTCGCGCAACTCACCCACCAACTCCTCGCCTTGGCGCTCCAGCGTCGGCACCGTGCGCAGCGTGACCACCAAGGCATCGGTCAGCGGGAGGACGGGAGCAGCAGGAGCCGGGGGTACGCTTTGCGGCTGGACTTCGGGCGTCTCGGACTCGGCGCGCGCCAGCGGCAGCGCTAACATGGCCAAGCTCAATAAAACCCAACCATTCCAGCGCATACGCCCACTTCCCGGTTGCAAGTCGAACCGCTTCACGGCTCTACCCTTAGATCGTTCAAGTGTACCGCACCTTGAGCAGAAACCCAAGCGCCAATTGATGCACCTTGCGCCACCTCGATGCCACATGGACTTACATAAATCAAACCGCTTGCCAAAGCGAAACGCATTAACGCACTTGTGAGGCGCGCACTTCCTGCACGCCGATTGCTAGGCTTAAGCCTATAAACGTGGTAGAGTTCCACGTTTGGGTCGTTTTGACCGGTCAGATTCGGCTTTGCGGAGCAACGGGACATGCCCACCTACGCCTACCAGTGCGCGGCTTGCGGACACGAGTTCGAGAAGTTCGAGAGCATCAAAGCGAAGCCCAGCAAGGACTGCCCGGCGTGCAAGAAAAAGAAGGCCGAGCGCCAGATTTCGGGCGGCGCGGGCTTCTTGTTCAAGGGTCAGGGCTTCTACACAACCGATTATCGCAGCAGCTCTTACAAGGAAGCGGCGAAGAAGGATTCATCGAGCAGCAGCAGTTGCGGCACGGGCGGCTGCGGCAAGGAAGCCTGCGCTAAGCCAAGTACATCCAGTGCCAAGGATTAAGGCGCTTCGATCGGCAGGCCGGCGGCTCGATAGGCCGGCCACCCACCTTCAAACACCTGTGCATCCGGAAAGCCGCGGCTGTCGAGCGCGGCGGCCAAGCGGTCGCCGCTGAGGCAGTCTCCGCTGTCGCAAACCACGACCATCAGCCGTGCTCCAGACAAAAAGGGAAAGAGCGACTCCAGCTTCTCGTCCAAGGTTTCCGGCGTAACTGCGAAGCCGCCCGCGACTTTTCCTTCGGCGAGGAGCCGTTCGGAACGCGCGTCCAGCAACAAGACGCCGCCTTGGGGAAGCGCTTCGCGCAAGCGGGCGGCGTCGATGCGCGGGGCGCGTTCGGGCAGCGCGCCGGGACCGCGCGGATCGGTCAGTGCGATCGGACGCGCGGACAGCGCGTTCGTGCCCAAGCCCAGCATGACGGCCAACCCCAACAGCAGCGCCGCGCGCTTCGTCTCGCGGCGCCAATCGGTCGCGGCAGGCCCCTCGCTCACCGGCCTAGGGCGCTCCCAGCTTGGGCGGAGGCGCGGGCTTGCTCAGGGGTTCGCGCGTCTGCGGATCCAGCGGCGCCGAGAGCGCGTAAGGCACGCGCAGTTCCTTGCCGCCCGCCAGCTTGAAGATCAACTCCCCGTTCAGCGAGCCGTAATGCCGCTCGTACGATTCCTTGAATGTGATCGTTCCTTCCAGTTGCACCCCTTGGGCCTTGAAGGCGGCTTCCACGGCGCGCCCGGCGGAATCGGCGACCGCATCGACCTGTACGGGCAGGTTGTCCGCACGGCGCAGATAGCACGTCAGCGGCGCGATGCTGCCGTCCGGGCGGCGCATGGCGATGAACGAGAGCGGTTGGACGATCACCTCGCCGCGCACGCTGGCCAGCACGCCCAGCGGGATGCGCCGCGCCTTCGGGTTGTCCGTTACGATGGTGTAAGAGCCCTTGATCAGCCCCGAGCGTTCGCCGGCCTTGAGCGTGACTTCGATCTCGTGCGCCGCGCCGTGGGCGCCGGGCTTGGGCCGGTGCGCAAGCGCGATCTCGGCCTGCGCGTCCCCTTCGATCTTCAAGACCTTAAACGGCTCCTCGTTGTAGTGCCGCAGTTCCAGTTTCAACGTGTTCGCTTGGCCGGCGGCAATCATTCCGAAACTCGCCGACGGCGGTTCGAGCAGCAGTTCGTGATGCACCGTCGCGACGACCGTAGGCGTGACGTGCGCCCAGACGGCCTCGTCGGTGCGCACATAAATCGCGACCCGGTCGGCGTAGCGGCTGGGCAGCGCATGGTAGCTCGCGCGCAATTCGCAGCTCTCGCCGGGCTCCAGTTTCCGCGCCAAAGGCGAAACGTTGAGGCATCCGCACGAGCCGGCGGCCTCCTTGATCGTGATCGCCTTATCGGTGGGATTCGAGATCTTGAAGAGCAGCGGGTGATGCGTCTCGGGATCCACTTTGCCCAGATCGATCAGTGGCGGTTCGACGGTAAGCTTCGAGATCGTCGGCTGTCCGCTGACCGGCTCGTACTTGCCGGGATGCGCGGAAGTGGCGTCGCCGGTCTGCCCCGTGAGCGGCGGCACGAGTTGCTTTTCGGGCGGCGGTAAGTCGGGCGACTTGGTTTCGGCAACCGCGGGCGGCGGAGGGACCACGGCGGCCGGCTCGGCGGGCGGCGCCTGCCGGCCCCAGATCACGTACGCCGCCGCCAACCCCAGCAGCGCGCCAAGCACGGTAAATCGAAGTCGCTCCGCCATGCCTGCCGCCGCCTCCTTCCCGCACGCGCATGCAAGACGCGCGGCGGGGCCGATTCTTAGACGCTCGTTGTCCGATCGGGCTTCGGCGGACCCAGCCCAACTTAAGCTTAAGCCTTGACGGTCGCCTTGACGATCAGGACCGGCTGCTTGGGTTGCGCTTCGCTGAGCCGCCCCGGCTTTTCCACCGCCACCTTGCGAATCTTGTCGATCACATCGGTGCCGGCCACGACCTTCCCGAAAGCGCAGTATTTGCCGTCGTCGAGGAAATCGTTGTCCGCCACATTGATATAAAATTGCGCCGTGGCGCTGTTGAGGTCGCTGGTGCGGGCCATGGCCAGGCCGTACATGCAGTTGGTCGCGCCGTTGCCCGACTCGTTCTTGATCGGGGCGCGCGTGGCTTTCTGCTTGCCGCTCTGATCGAAGCCGCCGCCCTGAATCATGAAGCCGTCGATCACGCGGTGAAAGATCGTCGCGTCGTAATGCTTATCGGTCACGTACTGCAGGAAATTCTTGACCGTGACCGGGGCCTTGTCCTGGTACAGCTCGGCCTCGAACGAGCCCTGACTGGTCTCGAAGACGACGACGGGGTTGGCCATGGCGTTTCTCCTGGGTTGAGCGTTTGAAGAATCGAATGTAGTGGATGTTCCGAAAGCCCGCAACCGTGAGCCGGAGCCGGCGAGGCCGCAAGGTGCTTTCGCCTTTGGACGCTCCGCGCCCCCAATCCCGATCTTGTAATCCCGGCCAGAGGCACCATAACCGGTATCCTTACACAACGGGGATACGGGCATGCT
The DNA here is from genome assembly GCA_045863855.1 of Planctomycetota bacterium. Taxonomy (GTDB): domain Bacteria; phylum Planctomycetota; class SZUA-567; order H5-PLA8; family H5-PLA8; genus H5-PLA8. The sequence continues at coordinate 27,440 of BTVV01000042.1, forward strand.
GGGCTTGGTGTACCGCCTGCTCTTTAAGATGGTCGCGGACAAAGGCGGACCCGAAGCCGTCGCCCGCGTGCGCGCGCAGGCCGGGGTCGACGAGGCCCGGGTCTACCGCATGAACGAGCCGTACCCCGACGACGAATGGCAGCGCATCTTCGCCGCCGCCTGCGACGTCCTCGATGTCGCGCCCGGCAAAGCCGAAAAACTCTTCGCCGAATGCTTCTTCGCCGACGCTTACGCGCGCTTCCCCAAGTGGTTCGAAATGTGCAAGACCGCGCGCGAACTGCTGGAACTCCAGCCCGTAATCCACAACGGATTCGCCACGGGCCTTCAGGCGCCCGCCGAACGCCATAAGGTGATCGACAAGTTCCGCGTCGAAGCGCAGGACGACCGCATCGTCACGCATTATCGTTCGCCCAACAAACTCTGCGGTTTCTACGTCGCGCTGGTCGAACGCGTACTCGCTCACTACGGCGAACGGGCCGAGATCACCATGCTCAAGAGCCTGAAAAAAGGCGACGACGAATCGGAGATCGCGATCCGCTTCTTGGGCAAGGATACGCGCCATGCCCGCTGAAGATCCCATGGACATCCGCGTGCCGGACGCCGAGCTGCGCGCCTGGATCGAGCGCATCGCCGACGAACTGTGCCTGACCGTGAACGGGCAATTCGACCATCTCGTGCGCGTCGAAGTGAACGACGACTCGCTCGAAAAGCTCCAGATGCTCGTCAATTTCGTCCTCGACCACGCGCGACGCGCGGCCGAAGCGCGCCAGGAAGCCGACCGGCTGGTGCGCGAGAACCTGACCCTGGCCCGGCAGGTGGGCACCTATCGCGAACTGGGCCATTACCGGCTCGAGGAGATCATCGGCAGCGGCGGGATGGGCGAAGTCTGGCGCGGGCGGCACCGCATGCTCGCACGGCCCGCCGCCGTGAAGCTGATCCGCCGCGAAGCACTCGGCATCCACAACCCCGACCGCACCATCTCGCGCTTTCAGCGCGAAGCGCGCGCCACGGCCAAGCTGCGCAGCCCGCACACCATCGCCGTGTACGACTTCGGGGTCCACGAGAACGATTTCTACTACGTCATGGAACTCCTCGAAGGCGTCGATCTGCACACGCTGATCCAGGAAGACGGCGTGCAGCCGCCCGAGCGCGTCGCGCACATCCTCGAACAGGCCTGCCACTCGCTCGAAGAGGCGCACCGCGCGGGCCTGGTGCACCGCGACATCAAGCCCGGCAATCTGCATCTCTGCCAATACGGGATCGACTACGATTTCGTCAAAGTGCTCGACTTCGGGCTGGTCAAGAGTTTCCAGGACAGCACCGAGCCGCATCTGACCGAGGACGGCAGCTTTGCCGGCACGCCCGCCTTCCTCGCGCCGGAATCGATCGTCGGCAAGCGCCCCGTGGATGGACGCGCCGACCTGTACGCGTTGGGGCACACGGCCTACCTGATGCTCGCCGGGCGGCAGTGCTTCGAATCCAGCACGCCCTTCGGCGCGGCCATGAAGCAGGTCAACGAGACGCCGGTCCCGCTTTCGGCGCATCCTGGCGTCAAAATTCCCGAAGCGCTGGAAAAGCTCGTGATGAGCTGCCTGGAAAAAGATCCCGACCGCCGGCCCCCATCGGCCGGGGATCTGGCGCGCGAACTGCGCCACTCGAAATTAGCCGAGGCATGGACCGAGGACCGCCAGCGCGCGTGGTGGGAACGGTGGTGGCTGCGCCACGGCGGGCGCAAGCCCGAGTCGGACGACTCCAACGTGGCCAATGAACTCTTGAATCCGTAGCCGGACGAAGCGCTTACTGGCCTTCGAGCACGCGCAGCCGTTGCTGCACTTCGCGTTTGCCCAGCCCGCGCACGGCGGCCAGCGCGGCAATCTGCGCCTTGCGCGGCTGCGTCTTCCCGGACTCCCAGAAATAAACCGACTGCGCCGACGCGCCCACCAGCTTGCCGTAATCTCCTGCCGATAGATTCAGCTTTTCGCGGTGCTTTTTCAGCCAGATCGGACTGAAGCGGACCTTCTCGGCCTTCGCGCCGCTCAACTCCGGCTTGGCCACGCGCTCGCGTTCCTGGCCTTCCAGGAAGGCGACTTGCCTGACCAGCCGCGCGACCTGCCGCTTCAGCGCCGCGATATCGCGGCGATATTGCGCCGACGCGCGCTGGAGGTGCCCCGTCTGCGAACGGCCTTCCTTACGCGATATGCGCGCAATTTCGGACTTCAATGTAGCGGCGAAACTGGACATTATTCGAAAGCCCTCGTTTAGAATGGCTTCGCATGATAGCCGATTTAGAAAAAATAAAGCGAAAGAAATACACTTGGGCGATCGAACGCCGCTTTAAGCCGGTTTTACGATTTCGCAGTAAATAACGGGATGGCCAGGCACACGCCGCCTAACATCACCGCCCAGCCCAGGCCGGGCACGAACCAGCTCGTAAACGTGAGCAGCGCGCCGCATAAGCCGAACGAGAGGCTCTTCGATTTGCGCGAGTAAAGCATATACGCCGCGCCGAGCACCGACGAGATAAAGCCGTACATGATCCGGCCCGTGGAAAAATGACCGTCGTCCTCGTACGCCTCGCCGATCGACGAGATCGGCATGATCGGCTCCACCACTTTGGCTTTGCCCATCTGCCGGTCCACCTTGTCCATCATGCCCAGCATCTTGTTCTGGTAGTCGGCCTGCGCTTGCGCGGCTTCCTCGGCCTTGGTCAGCGGTCCGGGATGCGAAGCCGGGGCGGGCGTAACGGCGGGCGCGGGCGCCGGAGCGGGACGCTGCTGCGCTTCAAGCAGCACCCGCGCCTCCTGCTCGGCTTTCGCGCGCTCCTCGGCGGAGGCCGCGGGCTTGCCCGGCCCCATCGCCAACATCGCGATACCCGCGCCCATAAAACCCGCGAGCACCAGCGCCGCGATTAGCTTGCGCGTGCCGGCCTGCCCCGAACCTTGCGCGCGCAGCGCGTGCTGCGCCTCGATCTCCAGCACTTCCGCGCGCTTAGGCTTCGCCGCGGCCTGGTACGTCATCTCGTCGAAGTAGACCGGCTCGCCGCTCTTCTTGGAGGCTTCCGGCTCGGCCTCTTGGCGGCGAATCGCTTCGACCGCATGCGTCTGCTCGTCGGGCTTGTCGAGGACGGTGCGCACGAGCTTCAGCGCGCGCAGCAGCGCCTCGGCATCCTTGAAGCGGTGCCGCGGCTCCTTGGCCAAACAGCGGTCGACCAGCGCGCACGATGCCGGCGACGCGTCGGGGCGCAGCGTCGCGAGCGGCTCGTGCGGATCTTTCATCGTCTTCATGATCGCTTCCATGGGCGAAGGCGCCTGGAACGGTGCGCGGCCCGTCAGCAGCGCGTACAACGTCGCGCCCATGGAAAAAATGTCGGCCGGCTTGCCGCATTTGCGCGCATCGACGGCCTGCTCGGGCGCCAGGTAGCCCGGCGTGCCCATCGCCGTCTGGCTGGCGGTGAGCGACTGCCCGTGCTCTTCGGTGCGCGCGAGGCCCAAGTCCGCGAGTTTCCCCCGCCCCAGCATCAACTTCCCGCTGCTCACGTCCATCGGCAGCAGAATGTTGTCTGGCTTGATATCGCGGTGGATAATCCCTTCCTGGTGCGCGGCCACCAGCCCCTGCGTCGCGGCGATGCAAATATCCAGCGCGTCCGCTTCGCTCACGCCTCCGCGCTTGTGCTTCTTCTGAAAGCCTCCCGCGCTTTCTCCGTTGATGTACTCCATGACGATGAAGAAAAGCCCGTTCTCTTCGCGGGCTTCCTGCACGCTAACGAGGTTCGGCGACTTAATCCGTGCGGTGAGCGTCGCTTCGCGCACGAAGCGCTGGATCATCTGCGGATCCTGCTCGGCCATTTGAAACGGAAGCACCTTCACGGCCACCGGACGGTTCTCGGCTTCCAGCCAGCCCAGGTACACAGCGCCCATTCCGCCCTGGCCCAGCTTGGCCATCAACGGCACACCGCCCAGCGCCGGCACCTTCCCGTCTCTGAAGACCTTGCGCGAAGCGGGCATCAGTAATTTTTCTGCGCTCAAATCCTGAGTCGGTAAATGCGTGTACGACTGCGCGTCGCCGGCCGGAGCGGGCCCCTCTTTCGCCGCGGCTGCATGACGCGGCGGCGTCTCGGAGAAGACGAAGTTCGCCGCGGGCTTCCCTGGCGGCTTGGCCGGAAGCGTCGGACCAGCGGGGTTTACGTTCTGCCACGGCGAGGTGAGCGGCGCTTGCGTCGGCTCCGGCAAGCGCGGCGGCGCGGGCTGCGGCGGCACTGCGGCCGTGTTTTTCTTGTTCGTCGGCTTCGGCGTCGAGAACCCAAACGGGTCGGCTGATTTTTTGGGATCGGGCATACTGGACCGTCCTCACCATACGCAGTCGGTTACGTTTTAAGTTATGCACCATGAAAATCAAGCGGATTAAACTATTGCACCAGTAGGCTTTGCATCAATAAAGTCAAGACTCTCGCGCCAGCACGTAATAGGGTAAATCGTGCAGGACGTTGCGTGCCGTGGAAGCCGGCAAGAAGGCGATCTCGTCGCGCGCTCGCTGGATCTCGTCGCGCGCCACGCCCAGCGCGTACTCCACGGAGCCCGCGGCTTCGAGGTAGCGGCGCAGGTTTTCGCGCGTCAGGTCATGATTATCCGGCGCAAAGAGGCGCTGCAGTTCCTGCTTCTGCGCGCCGCTGGCGTGCGAAAGCAGGTGAATCAGCGGCAGCGTGGGTTCGCCGTTCTTGAGGTCGCTGCCCAGCGACTTGCCGACCGTGGTCTCGACGCCCATCAAGTCCAGGCAGTCGTCGACGATCTGGAACGCCATGCCCAAACGCCGGCCGTACACGAAGAGCTTGCGGCCGTCGTTCTCGCTCGCGCCGGCCATCAGCGCGCCCAGTTCCGCCGCGGCGCCGAAGAGCTGCGCGGTCTTCTTGTCGATGATGTCGAAGTACTCTTCTTCGGTCAGTCCGGCGTTATAGCGGCTGGCGATCTGGAGCAGTTCGCCCTCGCAGATCAGCCGCGCGGTACGGCTGAGCTGCCGGTTGGGGCGCGGATCGTCGAAGCGTCCCAGAATCTCGAAGGCCCGCGAGAAGAGGATATCGCCGGTCATCACCGCGGCCTTGTTGCCCCATTCGGCGTTAACCGTGGCGACGTTTCGCCGCGTGGCGGCGTCGTCGAGGATGTCGTCGTGGCAAAGCGTGGCGAGATGGATCATCTCCACCAGCGCGCCGACTTCGGGCCCCAGCGGCGCCTCGCCCCCGAACGCTTTCGCGGACAGCAGCAGCACCGCCGGGCGCAGGCGTTTACCGCGGAAGCGCTCGATGTGCCGCACCAGGGTCTGGATGAAGGCGTAATGGCTGGTCAGATGCCGGGCCAGCGCGGCCTCGGCCTGTTCCAGTTCGGGCAACACCGGCGCGACCAGCTTGCCCAGCATCGCGGCGCGCTCGTCGGTCGTGGATATCTTATTCAGTCCGTGCACGCCAGGAGACTCCCAGGGGCTTCGCCATCCGTCGCGTTGCGAGCCTCATTATAGGGGTTCGCCCATGCGCCACAAGCGCGCTGGTATCCTTGATAGGACCTTCGCAAAGCCCTGTAGATAGAGTCCGCCCGGTGCTGTTAAGTTGGTGCCAGGTAGAGGTATAATGATTTACAGGAGCGGTACCCGCATGACGGCTTACGGTTCGATTCGCGGCCTTTTCGTCCTCGCGCTCGCACTGGCCGGCCACCCCGTGCGCGGCGGCGATGTGCCGGCGGCAACTCTGCCCGAAGCGCCGTCCGTCCCCGCGGGCGCCAAGGCGCTCAACACGTTCAAGCTCCCCGCCAACGCGTCGATCATGATTATTCCGATCAACGACACCGAATCCACGCGTTACGGCATGATCGACAATTGGCAAGCCGGCTTCGTAACCCGCCGCCTGCAAAGCGCCAAAGCCGACGGCTACGCCGCGGTAGTGCTGGAGATCGACACCAACGGCGGCTCCGTGGCTGCGTGCGAACGGATCAATAAGGAGATCGCGCACGCCGGCGTCCCGGTGATCGCCTTCGTGCGCGGCAAAGCGTTTTCCGGCGGCGCCTTGATCAGCCTCGGCAGCGCCACGATCGTGATGGAACCCGGGACGCAGATCGGCGGCGCACAGGCCGTCAGCCTCTTCGGCGACCTTGATAAGGACGAACGCGAGAAGGCGCGCAGCATGCTCGTCGCCATGGTCAAGGGGTTGTGCGAACGCAACGGGCACCCCGAGACGCTGGCGCACGCCATGGTCGACAGCGATGTGGAAATTCTCGAGACCGACCGCCCCGCGCCGCGCTTCATGACCGGGGACGAACTCGCGGACTGGAAGAAGAACGAAGCGGCCCGCGGGCCGGCGCCGGCCGTTAAAGCCACCTTTAAGGAGTCCGGGCAGATCCTGACCCTTACCTCCGGGGAAGCGATCGACGTGGGTCTGGCCTCGCAGATCGTCGCCGACCGCGACGCGCTCATGCAGGCGCTGGGCGTCGCGCCCTCGAACGCGGTGCTCGCGGGCGTCACCTCCAGCGAGAAAGTTTCGCGCTTCCTGGGCCATCCGGGCTGGCTGGCGCTGCTGGTGCTGGTTGCGCTGGGCGGCTTGATTTACGAACTCAAAACCCCGGGCATCGGCCTGGGGCTGGGGCTCTTCTTGTTCTGCATGGGCCTCTTCTTCTGGCTCGCCTTCTTCGCCGATACGACGGGGCTGGTCGAGATCTCGATCTTCCTGCTCGGCGCGGTCCTGATCGGCGTGGAGATCTTCGTGCTGCCCGGTTTCGGTGTGGCGGGGATCGCCGGAGGCATGCTCGTACTCTTCTCCATCGTCCTGGCCTTCATCCCGCAGGGCACCAGCATGAGCGAACTGTGGGAACAGAGCGACGCCGACCCGTTCAAGGCCGAACTGATATACGAAGGCTTGAAGTGGGCCTCGATGACGCTCTTGGCCGCGGGACTGTGCATCGCGACGGCGCTGGTCGCGGGCGTGCGCTTGCCGGGCGTCAACCGCCTGGCGCTGGCGCGCGAAGTGGCGCTGCGTCCCGGGGGCGGCGTGAGCGTCTCCGCCGGACCGCCGCAGCCCGAACCGCTCGTCTCGGGCATGACGACCATCGCCGGACCGAAGCCCATGTCCGCCAAGCCGCCGCCCAGCGCCCGCCCCGCGGCGGAACTGATCGGGAAGGAAGCGCTCGCCGAAACCGTCCTGCGCCCCTCGGGCAAGGTGCGGCTGGAAGGCGTCACTTACGAAGCGATGGCCGAAGGCGACTGGGTGGACGCCGGCGCCAAGGTTAAGGTACTCTCGGTCGGACCCTACGGACTCGTGGTGCGTCCGGTGTAAGGAAAGGCGGAACCGCGTTCGCATGAACCCGTTGCTGATTTCGATCCTCCTTACTTTCGCCATGGTGGTCATGGTGGCGCTGGAACTGCTCACGCCGTCCTTCGGCATCCTCACGGTCGCCGCGCTGGGCGTGATGTGCGGAAGCATCCTCATGGGCTTCCAGCACTCGACGGCCGCGGGTTTCGCGATGAGCGCCGTGAACCTGACGGTCTTCCCCATCGCCGTGCTGGTGATCATGCAGTTCATCAAGCGCAGCCCGCTGCTGCATCAGGGCGACATTCAGGCGTCGCTCCATCCCGAGCAAGCCGACGGCGGCGCGCGGCATCTGGCCGAGCCCGGCGAGGAAGGCGAAGCGATCTCGCCCTTGCGCCCGAGCGGCATGGTACGCTTCGGCGACCGCCGCATCGAAGTGGTCACGCCGGGCAAGTGGATCGATCCCGGCACGAAAGTTCGCGTCTTGCGCGTCGAAGGCAGCAAGATCGTCGTCGAAGCGGCGGAGTGACCCGCCGCACATGGAACCGCTCGCCTGGTCCGTCCTGTTCCTGCTGCTCATGGCCGCCGCGGTGGTGCTCGAATTCTACGTGCCCAGCTTCGCGATGCTGACGGTCGCGGCGGTGCTGTGCGGAGTGGCCAGCGTCTGGTACGCCTTCGGGCATTCGACCGGCGCGGGACTGGGCATGTGCGCGGCGAACCTCGTCGCCGCCGGCCTCGCGATCCTGCTGACCATGCATTTCATGCAAGGCAACCCTCTGGCGAACCGGCACGAAGTCCAGCCGCGCAACGGTTCGGCGGCCGCGCCGCCCGCCGCGGACGCGCGCATCGGCCGGATCGCCCTCGCGCGCTCCGACCTGCGCCCGTCCGGAGCCGTGGAACTCGAATCCGAACGCCTGACGGCCATCACCGAAGGCGGTTTTATAGAAGCCGGTACTCCCGTGCGCATCCTCCGCATCGACGGCGCGCGCGTGGTCGTGGAAGCCTGCGCCGCGGAAATTCCGACTGCCGGGACCGCCGAAGCGTAATAGCCGCATACGGGATACCTTCGGAACCTTGGGCTTGCGGCGAGGACGAAGCATGGAAGTCCAGCGTCCATTTGCCGCAACGGAGGCCGCCACAGACGCCTTGGCCCGCGCCCGCGCTTCCTTGCGCGACGGCATCCTCTTGATGAGTCTGGGAATTGGGTCTCTGATCGTCGGCGTAGGCGTATTGGTGTACGCCAAAAGCCTTACAACCTATGACGAGGAAGGGCTAATCACCCTAAGCGCACTCTTGGGCAGCGGGTGGATGGTACTTAGTTTGCTGGGCGCGTGGCGGGTCGCGCAAGCCTACGCGGCCGGTCAACGAACCAAAATAGCCTCCTTGTTTCTGGCACTGGGTGTGTTGTATGGCCTCGCTCTTCCCGTACTAACCCTTTGCCTATTCCAATATCGAGAAGGCTTGCAGGACAGGACCATCCTTGCGGGCCTTTGCCTGCTTCCCGCCGCATGGCTAGTTCGAAAGTTGCGCGATCGCAAACGGCCGTGGCCGACGGCGCAAACCGAGCCGCTCTGGCTGTTACTGGGGAATTTCACCGTAGGCCTGAGTTTCCTGGTAGTTAGTTACCCCATTCATACTGCGCACATCCATTTAGCGAACGACCTTTTCGAAAGTCATTTCCTCACCTTTACGATTTATGGAATGGGCTACATGGGCTGGATCTTCGGAATATGCAAGGCTTGGCGACTGCGAACCACGGCCAATAGGGCAGGAGAACCGGGGTGGATCCGCACACTCACGCAAGTAAGCTGGATCATGAGTGTCGTCGTTTTTGCCGAGAGCCTGATCCTGTTAGGGGCTCCCTCCTTTTCCGCACCCGGTGACTTCGCAACGGCCTTGGCGCTCCCGGTCGCCCTCGCGCTTGCTTGGCTGTGCTGGCCTTCCTACGATGCCCATGTTTCCTGGAAGATGCGCTCGGCGCGCGTAATGGTTGCGCTGCTGGTGCTCGTACTCCTGCCCCTCAACGCGGCATTTTATGGCGCGGTCGCTTGGCCCTATGCCCAACATCCACTTCTAGCGAGGCCCGGCTGGATCATCCACCTTCACGATCGGGTGCGGGCGCCAGTGGCGCAGTTCTGGGGGGATGCAACTTCCGCGGAAGCGGATTTTCCGAAAGCGGATTTGGATGAACTAGGATTGACGCCACTCGTGAAATTGAAGTCATCCGCCAGAACATGGTCAGACCACAGAGCAAGCGTAGGTTGGTATAAGTTGGATCCCGTAGATGCCATGCGGATCGCTTTGGACGTATCCGCGGACTCTACCGCAGAGAAAGATCAACAACATGCGGCGTTTATGTTGGCATGGCACGGAACCGACGAGCAGGTGCGGTCTCGATTACAGGGAAATTACAGCGAGTCATTGCAGACCTCCCTGTTTAGATTCCTGAGATTTTTTAATAGGCACGGCTTTTCGAAAGACGCACGCGCCTTGTTCGAACGACGACTTTTGGAGGAGCACGAATGGGACAAATTCGGTGACACTTGGTTCTACATTGCCTTTGATTCGCGCGAAATACGCGAGAGGATCGACGCCGAGTTCCAGGCGCCAGACACACAAATGCCAAAGCGAGTTAGTAGCATCTTGTCTGGCATCTCCTGCTACGAAGAATCAGGCACTCAAATTTGCAGGTCCGCCCTAAGCTCGCCTGCCGTCAAAGTGCGCATCGAAGCACTACGCACGATTCTCGAATATCCTTGGTTCAATCCCGACCTGAATGCGCTTGCTGAATGCATGAAAGGCGAACATCCCGGAGCGACCCCAGAAGAACGCCGCCTCGCGGTGGAACTCATGGCCAAAGTTCTTGATCGGCCTATGGTTAACGCCCTTCAACCAAGCAACACGCCCCAAGGCTTGGACGAAATGGAAGAAGAAGCCATCGCAGAACTGCTCAAGGCCATGCGCGCAAGGCTGGACCAAACGGCACGCCAAAAATAAAACGGGCGGCCGTTCGATCGGCCGCCCGTCATACATCGACATTCTAAGAAACGGTTACACGCGTCCGAGGAACTCGCCGTCCGAGCAGCGGATCTTCACGCGGTCGCCCTTCTTGATGTGGCCCGGCACGCGCACTTCGATCCCCGTATCGACCTTGGCCAGCTTCGTAACCGACGTCGCCGTATCGCCGCGCGCGGCATCCGGCGCGTCGACTACTTCCAACTCCACCGTCTGCGGCATTTCGACCTGCGCCACTTTGTCCTCGACCTTCAGCAGCACGATTTTCGAGTTCGGCACCAGGTAGCCGCGTTGCGCTTCGGGAACCAGATCCTTGTTCACCGGAATCTGCTCGTACGTCTCCGGGTGCATGAAAATGTAGCCCGTCGGCTCTTCGTAGAGGTATTCGTACTCCTCGCGGTTGAGCATCACCTTCTCGACGACGTCGTCGGGCGAAAAGCGCTGTTCGAATACGTTGCCGCGTTCGAGGTGCTTCAGCTTCACTTGCCAGTAGGTGCGCAAATTGCCGCGCGTCTGTTCGTGCCGGTCGAAGACGATCCACACTTCCTTGTTGATCTCGATGGCCTCGCCGATCTTGATGTCACGTAACTTCATGGACGACATGGGTACGCTCCTTCGCTATTCACGCGCACGCAGGCGCGACAAGACTAACCATCCTAAAGGAAGCAGCGGCCCGCGACAACGACAGCACGCAACCCCATCTCGAATACCAAGCGTGCATCCAAAGCGTGCCCAGGAGCCAGCTTGGAATAACGAGGAGAGCCGGCCCCAAGCCTCAGACCGACCAGCGCGGCGAACGCTTCTCCAGGAACGCGCGGATCCCTTCGTAGCAGTCGGGAGTCTGCCGAGCCTCGGCGTTGGCGATTTCCGCGCGCTCCAGCGCTTGATGCAACGGCAAGCCCGCGGTCTCGAAGAGCAGATGCTTCGTCCGCCGGATCGCTTCGGGACTCAGTTCGGCGAACGCCTCCGCGCGCTCGCTGGCCCGCGCGAGCAGCCCCTCGGACGGCACCAGTTCATGCAGCAGATGCAAGTGCCGGGCTTCTTCCGCGTTCACCCAGCGCGCCGCCAGCATCATCTCGCGCGCCGCACGTTCGCCCAGCGCGTGAACCAGGTACTCGCTCACCAGCGCCGGGACGAACCCGATGCGCACTTCGCTGAGGCAGAAGCGCGTGTGCTCGCAGCCGATCGCCACATCGCACAGCAGCGCCAGGCCCACGCCGCCGGCCACCGCCGGCCCGTTGATCGCGCCCACCAGCGGCTTGGGATATGAGCGCAGGTACTCGAAAAAGGCGCGTACCGCCGCGCTGTCCGCGCGATTCTGCTCGGCCGTCGCGCCTTGCATCTCGCGCAGCGCTTCCAGGTCCGCGCCCGAACAGAACGCCTTGCCCGCGCCGGTCACCACCACCGCGCGCACGGCCGGATCGCGCGCCAGCTCGTCCAGCGCCGCGCGCATCCCGTCGCCGGGACGATACGGCAGCGGGTTGCGCTTCTCGGGGCGGTTTAAAGTCAGCACGGCGTGCCGCGACGAGCGCGTGACGAGAATCGCGTCGGACATGGGGCCGCTCCTTAACTTATCCGTACGCCGCCTGCAATCGCCGCGCTTCGCCGGCACACGCGGCCAGCTTTGCGGTATCCACGCCCGTTTCATATCCCGCGGCCTCGAACCGTTCGACCAGGCCCTCGGTCGGCACGTTCGAGATCAGCTTGTCGCTGGCGAACGGGCAGCCGCCCATCCCGCCCACCGCGCCGTCGAAGCGCCGGCAGCCGCCCTCCAGCGCCGCCTCGACATTGAGATGCCAGTCGTCCGGCCGACCGTGAAAATGCGCCGAACAATTCAGCGCCGGCTGCTCCGCGCGCGCGCGTTCGAAGATCCGCTTCACCTGTTCGGGCCGCGCCACCGCCGCCGTATCGGCCAGCGCTACGTGCCGCACGCCCATCCGGCACAGCGAACGCAGCGTCTCCAGCAGCGCGTCCTCGCTCCACGGTTCGCCGTACGGATTTCCGAAGGCCATCGAGACATAGACCAGGAAGCTCATATCGTTCGCTTCGGTCCGCGCCAGCAGCCGGTCGATCACCGGCCACGTCCCGCTGACCGTGCTCTTCGTGTTGCGGCGCAGGAATTCGTCGGAAAAGCTGAACGGAAAGCCCAGCGTATCCAGGTTGCCCACCGAGACCGCGCGGTCGATGCTCTTCTCGTTCACCACCAGCGCGATGTACTCGGCGTCCTGGCGCGACGGCAGCGCGCGAACCACCTGCTCGCTGTCGGCCATCTGCGGGACCGCTTGCGGGCTCACGAAACTGCCCACCTCGATATGCTTCAAGCCGGCATCCAGCAGCGCCAGGATATGAGCGACCTTTTCGGATGTCGGAATCGGACGCTGCAAGCCCTGAAAGGCGTCGCGGGGCGTCTCGACGATCGTGACCGGGCCGGGCATGAGGCGCGTGCTCCCGTGCTTCCGGTTCATACTACACCGCGGGCCGGTCGATTGGCGATGCGGAAACCGGCGCCTGCCGCGGACGTTGCCAGGCGTCCGGGGCCGGATAGGCTTGCCGGATCACTCGTTCAAGGGGATTCCAGCGTGGCCAAGCTCAAGCATTCGTTCGCGTGGTGGGCCTTCGGGAACAAAGTCGAAGACAAGCCCAAACTGCTCAAAGACGCCAAGCGCCTCGGCTACGACGGCGTCGAGATGATCGGCGAAGAACTCTGGCCCGCCGTCAAGGACGCCGGCCTCGCGCTGGCCACCATGGGCGGCCACAAATCGCTCACCGACGGCCTGAACAAACGCCACAACCACGACCGCATCGAACGCGAACTGAAGGAAAACATCGCCAAGGCCAAGCAGCACGGCATTCATGCGCTGATCTGCTTCAGCGGCAACCGCTGGGGCGTGCCCGACGCCGAAGCAATCCAGATCTGCGCCGACGGCCTCAAGCGCGTCGCCAAGGACGCCGAACAAGCCGGCGTCTCCCTCGTCCTGGAACTGCTCAACAGCAAAGTCGACCACCAGGCCTACCAGTGCGACCGGACGTGGTGGGGTGTCGAAGTCGTCCGCCGCGTCGAATCGCCGCGCGTGAAGCTGCTCTACGACATCTACCACATGCAGATCATGGAAGGCGACGTGATCCGCAACCTCCGCGACAACATCGACTATATCGGGCACTTCCACACCGCCGGAAACCCGGGGCGCAAAGACCTGGACGACGAACAGGAGCTCTACTACCCGGCCATCGCGAAAGCGATCGCGGGCACGAATTACGAAGGCTACATCGGGCAGGAATTTTCGCCTAAAGGCGAACCGGTGGCCGCCCTCGCCGCGGCGTTGAAGGCGTGCAGTCCGTAATAAACAAGCGAGGCGGCTTGGAATCGCCAAGCCGCCTCGTACATTTCAACCTTCCGACGTATCGTGCGCTTCCCTTAGTACGCCACCGCCTCCGCTTCCACCTCCGCCAGGCGGTTGGGCGAACGCTTCAACGGCTCGTGCGGCCACACGATCTTGCGCTGCTCCGGCGTCAGCCGAGCCAGCAGTTCCGGCGAAGGACGATACCCGTCGCGGAAGAAGCCCCAGCTCGGGCCGTAGCGGTATACGATTATCCGCCGCTCGCCCGCGTTCTTGCGCAGCGCCGAACCGTGCGCGATCGCGTCCACGAACAGGATCGCGTCCCCGGCTTCCATGAAAATCTCGACCGCGCCCTCGACCCCGTCCACCGAATTCCCTTCGGGGCGCATCCCGTTCTTGTTCAGGTCCGGATGCCGGAAATTCGACTTGTGGCTGCCCGGCACCACCATCGTCCCGCCGTCACCGGGGCCGATGTCCGTCAACGCCAGAAGCATGTTCACTTGGCCGCAGTTGAAGCTACCGTTCGAGAAGTGGTACTGGCAGCGCTTCGTCCAAGGGAAAGCGCCCGAATGCAGCCCGATCGAATCGCCGGGGCCGCGCAAGCTCGCGAAATTCTCGTCGATGAAGAGCGGACCGTGCTTGCGGTCGAAGGTGCCCTCGCCACCGATAAAGGTACTCACATGGCTGATCCAGCTCGGATGGTCGATCAGGCGCTCGAACGGTTCGCCCGCTTCGTAAATCTGCTGCAGGTTCAGCCCGTTGTTCTTATTGTATGCGTGCCCGTGCACGTAGCCGTACCACTCGCCCGGGTCCAGCTTCGGAATCGCGTCGATCCCGTCGTTCAGCTCTTTCACGTGCGCCTTCGAAATGGCGCCTTTGAGCAGGACGTATCCGCGCAGGTCGAAGAAGTATTTATCGCGATCGGTAATCACGGCGCACCCTCCAGGCCAGCCAGCCGCCGGACCCCCGGCGTGCTTATGCATCCAATCTAGCCTTCTTGTGCTTGCTATACTTCCGCCCGAACGGGTATTTTCTCCTGAATAGTAAGGTGTCGCCCCCGGAGCCTTCCCATGGCCTTGACGGCCACCAGCCACATCGCTTCCCTGGGCTTCCGCCTCTGGCGCATGCAGCGCCAGCAAAAGCGCGTCACCATGCCCGCGCCGCACACGCATGCCGACATCGAGATCAACTACATCTCGCACGGCTGGATCCGCTACTTTCACGGGCAGCGCTTTTACGAAGTGAAAGCCGGCGCCTTCGCCGTCTTCTGGGCCGGCATCCCGCACCAGCTCCAGGACCATGGCCTCGATCTCCAAGGCATCTGGATCACCTTCCCCGTCACGTGGCTGCTGGGCTGGCAGATTCCCGGGCGCCTGCCCGATGCGCTGATGGCCGGCGAACTCCTGGCCGACGCGCGCGGAGCCGACGAAGCGCAGTTAGAGGATTGGCTGAAGCTGTACGAATCCGGCGATGCGGATCAGCGCCAGGTGGTGCGGTTGGAACTCGAAGCGCGCATCCGCCGCCAAGCGCTCAACCTGCCCGCCGCGCCGAAGAAAAATCAGGCGCCCAGCGGCGGCGGAGCGGAACAGTTCGTGCGCATGACCGAGTTTCTCGGGCAGCGTTATCAGGAACCCATTGGCGTGCAGGATGTCGCGGAAGCCCTGAACCTGCATCCGAAGTACTGCCATACGCTGTTCAAAAAATGCTGCGGCATGACGCTCTGGAATTATTTGACCGGCCTGCGCATCGCCCACGCCGAACGCCTGCTCCTGACCACCGACCAGAACGTGCTCCAGATCGCCCTCGACGCCGGCTTCGCGACCTCGAGCGCCTTCTACGTCGCCTTCAAGAAGCAGACGGGCCTGACGCCGGCGGGATTCCGGAAGCAGCATCTGAAGGCCGCTTCGTGACTGCTGAAAGCCGATACCCATTCGCGCAGCTCTACCCTACACCTGCAACACCCCCGTCTTGAACTCCTCCACCTTCGGATTCTGCGCCGCCATCTCCAGCCCCAGCGCCAAACACGCCCGCGTCTGCGCCGGATCGATGATCCCGTCCACCCACAGCCGCGCCGCCGCGTAACGCGGATCGGTCTGTTCGCCGTACGCCGAGACGATCTCTTTGTACAGATGGTCGAGCTGCGATTGCGAGAGCGTCTGACCCTGCTTCTTAAGCTGCGCCACCTTTAGATCCAGCAGCGTGCGAGCGGCCTGCTCGCCGCCCATCACCGCGTAGCGGCACGTCGGCCAGGCCAGGATCAACCGCGGATCGTACGCTTTGCCGCACAGCGCGTAATTCCCCGCGCCGTAGCTTCCGCCCAGCACGATCGTGAACTTCGGCACCACCGAATTGGCCACTGCGTTGACCAGCTTCGCGCCGCTGCGGATGATCCCGTCGATCTCCGCCTGCCGCCCAACCATGAACCCGTTCACGTCCTGCAGGAAGACCAGCGGCACGCGGTTCTGGTTGCAATCCATCACGAAGCGCGCGGCCTTGTCCGCGGCGTCGGGGTAGATTACGCCGCCCAGTTCGAAGGGCCGCCCCGGCTCGCGGATATGCTTCTTCTGGTTCGCGACGATCCCGACGCTCCATCCGTCGATCCGCGCCGTCCCGCAGACCAGCGTCTGGCCGAACTCGGCCTTGTACTCGTCGAAGCTGTCCCCGTCGACGAGGCACTCCAGGATCGCGCGCACGTCGTACTCGGCGTTCGGCTCCAGCGGCATGCGCCGCACCAGTTCGCCACCCGACTCCTTCGTCGGCCGCGCCCCTTCGCGCCGGAAGGCCGGCGCCGGCGGCACAGGCCAATGCGCCGCCAGCGCGCGCAGCCGCTTGATCGCCGCCTCGTCCTCGGGCTCGCGGAAATCGATCGTCCCGCTCAGCGCCGCGTGCAGCTTCGCCCCGCCGATCTCTTCGCTCGAAAGATCCTGCCCGATCGCCGCTTTCACCAGGGAAGGGCCAGCGATGTACAACCCGCTCCCCTCGGTCATCACGATCTTGTCGCACATCACCGGCAGGTACGCGCCGCCGGCCACGCACGAGCCCATGATCGCCGCGAGCTGCGGGACGCCCATCGCGCTAAGCCGCGCGTTGTGCCGGAAGATGCGCCCGAAATCGTCCTCGTCCGGAAAGATCTCGTCCTGCAGCGGCAGGAATACCCCCGCCGAATCGACGAGGTAGATCAGCGGCAGACGGTTCTCCATTGCGATGCGCTGCGCGCGGAGCACTTTCTTCGCCGTCAGCGGAAAGAACGCGCCGGCCTTCACCGTCGCGTCGTTCGCGATGACCACGCATAACCGGCCGCCCACGCGAGCGATGCCCGTCACCGTACCCGCCGACGGAGCGCCGCCCCACTCCTCGTACATCTTCCACGCCGCGAACAGACCCAGCTCGAAGAATCCCGTCTCCGGATCGCACAGCTTCACGATCCGCTCGCGCGCCGTCAGCCGCCCCTTCTTGTGCTGGCGCTCGATCGCGTCCGGCCCCCCGCCTTGCCGCACTACCCATTCGTCGCTGCGAATGGTGGCGAGCAGTTCCTTCCAGCCTTTTTCGTCGGGCGATACGGGAGGTTCCGCCGGCGGCAGCGGATGTCGAATGCTGGTCCGTCGCGTCTCGGCCATGCGCGTTCCTCGAAGTTGTTCGAGAAAGGATACCGCGCCGCTTACCGCTTGCCTAACGCACGTCCCCCGGCGTCCACCCACGTGCCTGGCCAACCGTGCTAACCAGCTTGCTCCCTTGAGCTTACGACCGGCCGACGGGCGAATTGGCCAAATCGGCCCTTATTGTGTATATTTAAGTACGAATATAGATTGATGCGCACCCGACGTTCAAGGAGCACATCGCCATGAATACCACGCTCAAGTGCCGATCCGCAGGCCGCTCCCTACTGAGGGTGCTTACCCTTTGCCTGCTTTTCGTCGTGCATCAGCCCTTAGCGGCAGAAGACGCCCCGGTCCATGCGGTCGATCTCCTGCCGCCCGACTGCACCTTGGTGGTGCAAGCTCAAATACCCCTGCTCATGTTTCAAAGCGCCCTCACACCCACCGGACAGTTCATGCTCGAGCCCCAATCGCTCGCGTTCTTGGAAGCTCCGCTTCAAAACGTCCGCCAGGCCTATGGGCGCTGGCAGCAACGCTGGAAGACCCTGCCGCGCTTGGATCTCTGGGCGCGTTTGCCGTTGGGAGAAGCGGCGGTGGGGCTTGCGCTAAAGCCCTCCACCGAACCCGCCGTCCCGCCTCGAGCGGTACCCTTCGTCGTGATCCAACTCACCGATGCCAAGGCCGCGGCGGCCGCGCTCGCCGAATCCCTCCAACTGCTGCCGCATCATAAACGTCCTTCGGGGTTGGATGCCCGTGGCGAAGAGGGGCTCTACTTCACGCTGCAGGGCAATTGGCTGCTTGCGGCGGCTGAATTAAAGGACCTGGACCTTCTGGCCGCCCAAGTCGAGGGCAAGAGCCCCGGCTTTGGAAGAAATCCGCGCTGGGTGCAGGCGCAGCAGGCGCTGGGAAAAGATGCCCTGTTGTACGCCTGGTGGGATCTGGCGGCGGTCCAGGATCACCTTATGCCGGCGCCCGAGAACCCCGAGGTCGCCGAGGTATTGCCCGGAAGTTCCGGCCGGCTGCTCCAAGCCTTGGGGCTCGACGGGCTGCGCAGTCTCTCCTTCAGCTTGGGCGTCAAAGGTTCGCGCTTCGATTTCCGAATCGCCTCCGAAGCGCCGGCCGCCGACGAGGCTCCGCGCCGGGGCTTATTGAAATTGCTCGAAGGAGAAGGACCGCTGCCGGCCGACCTGCTCCGTCACGTCCCGGCTCAGGCCGCCTGGTTCTACGCCACTCGCTTGGATCTCCGACGCGTGCTTCCGCTCGCCCTGCAAAGCCTCGATGCCGCCACCGGAGACAATTTGGCCGCGGGACGTCTGGCGATGTACCTCATCGGACTGCGTGCGATGTCGGACGTCGAACTGGAACGCGACCTGATCGCTAATCTCGGCGACACGTGGGTGATTACGGACACCGGAGGCGGCGGCGCGCTGATGGACCTGATGCCGGGTCTGGCCGCCGTGGGCCAAGCCGTCGATCCCATCGCCTTCGCGGCCGGCGCGGCCAAGCTGCTGGATTTTGCCGCGAAGAACGCGCCCCCCACCCTCGACGTCAAATACCGCACGCGACCCGTCGAAGGCGTGACGGCGCACTACCTCAGCATCGCGTTCACCGATCTCTCCCCCGCTCTGGCGATCAAGGACCGCACCGTCGTCTTCAGTCCCACCCTCGGCGGGTTGCGCCGCATGCTCAAGCATCTCTCCGAGCCCCCTGCGGCGGACATCCGTTCGAATCCCGATTTCCAGGCGGCCTACCGGACCGCCTTTGCGGCGGACATCCCGACCGGCGAACAAGCCATCTTGCCCGCGACGCTGCGCTACCTCGACCCGCGACGCGTCCGGCCCACCCAGGTGCTTGCCACCACGCTGGCCGGCGGGCTGGCCTTTGGACCGAATCTTCCGGAACTGCTCCAAACCCAAGCCGGACTGCGGCGCACCCGCAATCAGGCCGCCATGCGGCTGCTGAATCTGGCGCTCCTGCACCACCGCGAAGGCGACTGGCCCGCCACGCCGCGGGAATTACTGGCCGGCATTAGCGCCGAAGCGGCCCGCATCACCGATCTCAGCGGCGTGCGCTACCTGAGCGGGCTCCTGCGCGCCGATCCGCCCGCCACGATTCTCGCGTACGTGCTCGAAGAAGGAAGGGTCACCGGCGCACATGCCGTGCTGCGCCTCGATGGCAATTTCGAGTCCATCCCCGCCGAACGGGCCCGGCGTGAACTGGCCGAGCAAGCCGCCGCCTTCAAGGCCGCAGGCCGAAACGTGGCCGAGATCTCCGGAACAACCGCCGCCGCCGATGCCCCGGGACGCTGGTGGCTGGACGCCTGGAGGCTGCACGGTGAAGAACGCAGCCTCCTGGTCCTCGACCTTCTGAAACTGGCCCGCAGCTTCGACTTTGCGCTGCTGCCGGATGTGCGCGCGCTCGAACAGCGCCTCGAACCCGGCATCTCCTGGACGCAAGCCGACGCCTGGGGCATCACCTCGCACACACTCAGCAGCTATCCGCTGCCCGCACTCGACGTAGCCGGCGGCATCATGCCCATGGGCGTTGCCGCGCTCGCGCTGCCCGAAATCCTGCGCGGGCGGGAAGAAAGCTACGCCGCGCTCGCGCGCGAAGACCTGCGCGACCTCGCCGCCGCCCAGTGGATCTACCGACTCGGCGATTGGGATCGCGACAAGGTCCACACCTACGCCGGATCGCTGCAGGAACTCGCCGCGCGCGGGCAGATCGGCCCCCCCCCCCCCCCCCCCCAGCCCCCCCCAAGCCCCCCCCCCCACCCCCCGCCCCGGGACA
>BTVV01000043.1:0-46879 GCA_045863855.1 Planctomycetota bacterium
CGAAACGCCGGTGAGCGGCGAAAGCAATCCTCCGGTGCTGGGTGTGCTGGCTGTCGGCAAAGTGGCCATGCTTTTGGCGCTCTTCGTCTGGTTCGAGCCGGTCCAGAAGCTCTGCCAGCAGGTGATGGTCCCGTTACTGCCTTCGGCGGACGCGCGTTTCGTGGCGAAGCCTGACGCCGGCTCCGCGGTTCAGGATGAAGCGCGGCTTACGCCGGCGCCAAGCCCCGAGCATCTGGCAGCTACGCCCGAGCCGGAGCGGTAGGTCTCCTCCGCAGGGGTCGAGCGTCCCATCCGGCCGTGCGCTATCGTTCAACTCGATGCAATTTCCGCTTCCACTGGTCCACGGCACGCTCATCAAACGCTACAAGCGTTTCCTGGCGGACGTGACGCTTGCCGACGGTGCCGTCGTCACTGCGCATTGCCCCAACAGCGGCAGTATGAAGGCCTGCGCCGAGCCCGGGCGGCCGGTGTTCCTTTCCGATCACGGCCTCGATACGGCGCGTAAGCTGCGCTACACATGGGAAGCCATCCGCATGGGCCGCACGTGGGTGGGGGTGAACACGATGAACCCTAATCGCGTGGTTCACGAAGCCCTCGGCGCCGGCAGGATTCCGGAACTTTCCGGTTACGCTCAAGCGCGGCGCGAAGTCGTCTACGGTCCGCAAGGGCGCAGCCGCATCGACGTGCTTCTGACCGGGCACGCCTCCAAGCCGGACTGCTACGTGGAGGTCAAGAACACGACGATGCGGGAAGGGGAGGCCTGCCTTTTTCCGGATGCCGTCACCGAGCGCGGGCGCAAGCACTTGGAGGATCTCGCGCGCGAAGTAAAGCTGGGGCGCCGCGCGGCGATCTTCTTTTTCGTCGGTCGCGGAGATGTGGCATGGATGGGACCGGCCGACGGTATCGATCCGGCCTACGGCAAGGCATTGCGTAAAGCCGTGGCGCAGGGCGTGGAAGCGCTGGCGTATCGCGCGCGCGTCACACCCGCGGGGATCGAACTGGAACACCGCGTGGACGTGCGGCTTTAGGCTCTGTCCCGAAACCCTTCTTCGGCGTCTGCTTGCGGGGACCTGCGCAGAGCTTCGCCAGCTGCGCTTGCTGTATCTACTGTAGAGATACAACGCGTTCGGCATACTCGCACTGCTTGGTCTGCGCGGCGCATACGACTTCGATGCGTTTCGGGACAGAGCCTAGAATTCCTGGCAAGCGTTCACGAACATCCAGCCACCCAGCCCCAGCAGGAATACGTTGACCAGCACCGCGAAACGCGCGGCGGGAATGAAGCGGTCCATGTACACGCCGCTCTTGCCGCCCAGCCAGGCGACCGGCAGCAGCGACAAACCCGCCAGTGCCCAAGTCGCGTCGAGCATGCCCGTCAGCGCGAAGTTTCCGGTGCGAAAGAGCAGCGAAGCCATGAAGACTGCGTTGAGGGTCACCTTGAACGAATCGCGCGAGATGCCGCTTGCGACCAGATACGCGGCCAGCAGTGGACCGACCATGCCCATCGATCCGCCCAGTACGCCGCTGATCAAGCCCACGACCACGCATGCACGGCGCGAGTAATCGCGCTTCGAGGGCGCCTCGGCCGCGACGAGCGCTTCGGCCGTAGGAGCACTCGCCGCAAGCGGGCGAAGCTGGTAGAGACTCTGAAGCATGAGAAAGGTTCCCACGCCCGCGCGCAAATAGGGAAGCGGCACGCGCTGCAGCAGTTCCACGCCGAGGGGTGTGGAAACGAGCGCGGGAATGGCCAGCCAGAGCGTGCGTTCGAGGTCCAGATGGCGACGGTAGCGATACAGCACTTCGACGACGGTGCCGAAAGCCACGATGGTCAAACACGGGACGGCGTGGATTCCGATGCCGGGCTGATTGAGCAGCAGGGGTACGGCCAAGAGCGCCATGCCGAAACCGCTTAAACCTTGGATGAAGGCCGAGACAAAAACGACCAAGACCGCGATAGCGAACCATGGCTCGTAAAAGGGCAAGGACATGGTGTGAATGCTCCCCCGCCTGGTCGCGAGGGTGCCGAGGCGAATGATGTAGATTGCAATGGAACGAGAAGTTTATAGAGTTCTACGGGACTTTTATAGATCACTTGTGAATTCGGGTATCGAGGCATTACGACGGGCGTTTAAGGAAGTCTGGCCGAATAGTGCAGGTCCTTTGACACAAGGTGGTTAGAAGCGTGGTTCTGGAATAGTTGGGTGACTCGAAAGTTAATAAATAAAGAGGTCCCTAAGAAAGGAAACATGCACAAGTAAGTTGACACGCCAGGTCTGATTGGCTAAAAGATTGCGTTCTTGGGATGTTTAGCGGCCCAGCCCTTGCGGGACTAGGCGCGATACCCTCGTACTCAACGTTGGGCCGGCATGGATGTCGCGAGTGTTCGCCTGGAAGCGGTCGTAATCGAGGCCATTTCCAGCGCGCAGTTTCAGGTGGAGTTGCCCAACGGCCGGCAGCTTTCGGCACGGGTGTCGGGCCAGATACGGATGCATTTCATTCGCATCGTGCCGGGGGATCGGGTCACGGTGGAGCTTTCGCCGCTAGACCCTTATCAGGCACGGATCGTGCATAAGAATTCGTAAGTGAGAAGGTGAGCGATGAAGATTCGAAGGTCGGTGAAGCGCCGCTGTGAGAGCTGCAAGATCGTGCGCCGCAAGGGCCGGCTGTACGTGATTTGCGATAAAGAACCTCGCCACAAGATGCGCCAGGGGTAAGGGGCCGGGAGGCGGCGGCCGCGCGGCGCGCGGTCTTGCCGCATTCGGGCCATGAGGAGAACGTGTTGCCATGCCGCGCGTAATGGGTGTCGACATTCCGAACGAAAAGCGAATCGACATTTCGCTGCAGTACCTCTACGGGATCGGCCCGTACCGGGCGAAGCTGGTTTGCCAGCGCTGTAACGTTCCGCCGGAGACGCGGGCTCGGGATTTGAAGGAAGACGAGCTGGCGCGGATCGCGTCGTTCATCGATACGACCTTCAACGACGAGAATCTCGTGGAAGGCAAGAGCGGGATGTCGGGTCCGGTGGAAGGCGCGCTGCGCCGCAAGACGCAGATGAATGTGCAGCGGCTCAAGAAGATCAATTCGTACCGGGGCTTGCGGCATATCCGCGGGCTTCCGGTGCGCGGCCAGCGCACGCGGACGAATTCGCGGACGCGCAAGGGCAAGCGCAAGACGGTGGCGGTGAAGGTTTCGGTCAAGGCGATGCGCTAAGCCGCCGGCCGGGCGCGGGATTCGGATACATAGGTCAGGGACACGAACATGGCCAGGACGTACCGCAAGAAGAAGGTCAAGCGCACGGTTTCGCGGGGCGTGGCGCACGTACAGGCGACGTTCAACAACACGATCATCGCGATCACGGATCCGAACGGGGACGTGTTGTGCTGGGACAGCGCCGGGACGGTGAAGTTCAAGGGGGCGCGCAAGAGCACGCCGTTCGCCGCTCAGCGCACGGCGGAAGCCGCGGCCGAGAAGGCGATCAAGATGGGCATGAAGGAAATCGAGGTGCGCGTGAAGGGTCCGGGTTCGGGCCGCGAGAGCGCGATCCGCGGGTTGCAGGCCGCGGGTTTGCAGGTGCGGGCCATCGAGGACGTCACGCCGCTTCCGCATAACGGTTGCCGGCCGCGCAAGCGCCGCCGCGTCTAAGGTTCGATCGTGAGATTGCCGTGCCGGGGCGATTCGTTTCCCGGCCGGTCCAGGGCGTCAAGGGGAAGGTCGCGTCATGGGTCGTTACACCGGTCCGAAATGCAAGCTGGCTCGCCGCATCGGCATGAACCTCGAGCTGAAGGGCAAGCGCCTGGAAGCCGAGAAGTGCCGCGGCCTGGATATTCCGCCGGGCGGACGCTTCCGCCGCAGCAAGCTGAGCGCCTACGGCGAGCAGTTGCTCGAGAAGCAGAAGCTCAAGTGGTTCTACGGCGTGATGGAAGCGCAGTTCCGCCGCTACTTCCACGAGGCGGCCAAGTCGAAGGGGAGCACGGGCGAAGCCCTGCTGCTGTTCTTCGAGCGCCGTCTGGACAACGTGCTTTTCAAGCTGGGCTGGACGCTTACGCGGGCCCAGGCGCGGCAGTTGATCGTTCACGGCCACGTGAACGTCGGCGACCGGCGCTGCACCATCCCGAGCTGCCGCGTCAGCGCGGGCGATGTGATCCGGATTCGTCCCGCGGAGAAGTCCCAGAAGTACGTGCGCGCGCGGATCGAGGAGTCCCGGGGCCGCATGGTTCCGGCTTGGCTGAGCGGCGATAACGAGAACCTCACGGCCCGTGTGGTGAACCTGCCCACGCGCGAGGACGTTTCGCTTCCGGTGAACGAACAGTTGATCGTCGAGTTGTTGTCGAAGTAAGCGCCCATTAGCGGCCTCGGCGCGGCGGCCACCGGTCGCCGCCGTGGGCCGTTTGCGGCGCGTTCCGGACGGCCTGGGTGCGAACCGACCGCGCACCCGTAACAGGCCGAGAGTCGGAAACGAGAGGCGAGGACCTTCTATGCGCATCCGTTGGCGTGGCTTTGAACTCCCCACCCAGGTGTCCCTTGAGCAGGAAACGGCCACCGAGCAGTACGGGAAGTTTCTGGTGGAACCGTTCGAACGCGGATACGGCGTCACCATCGGCAATTCGATCCGGCGCGTTCTGATTTCGAGCCTGGAAGGCGCGGCCGTGACCTCCATTCGGGTCAGTGCCACGCGGCCGGGCGAGGACGGTCAGGAGCAGACCCTCACGGCGAGCCATGAATTCATGGCGATCCCGGGTTTGTACGAGGACGTCACCGACTTGGTGCTCAACATCAAGGAGATGCGGCTCAAGGCGCATACGGACGAGCCGATCAACTTCAAGATCGAGAAGAAGGGCAAGGGTCCGGTCAAGGCCGGCGATATTCAGCACGACGAGCGCTTCGAGATCATCAATCCGGATCTGCTGCTCTGCACGCTGACGGACGACCAGACGGCGCTTTCGATCCAGTTCGCGGCGCGCAAGGGCCGCGGGTACAAGACGGCCGAAGAGAATGCCGCGGCGGAAAGCCCGGTGGGCACGATTCCGGTGGACGCGATCTTCAGTCCGGTCAAGCGGGTACGTTACCGCGTCGAGAACACGCGCGTCGGCCAGCAGACGGACTTCGACAAGCTGATCCTCGAGATCTGGACCGACGGCACGGTGAACCCGGAGTTGGCGCTGGTCGAGTCTTCGACGATCCTGCGCAAACACTTCAATCCGTTCGTGAAGTACTTCGAACTGGGCCGCCAGCTCGAGACGGCGGGCGTGATGGCCGCGGCTCAGCCGGAGATCGGCGAAGACGCGCAGATCCGCGAGTTGCGCGAGAAGCTCAAGCTGCCGGTCAGCGTGCTGGACCCGTCGGTCCGCGCGGAAAACTGCCTGGCCGCCGCGAACATCCAGACGCTGGGCGACCTCGTCCGCAACACCGAGGGCGACCTGCTCAAGATCAAGAACTTCGGCAAGACCTCCATGAAGGAGATCAAGAAGAAGCTTGCCGATATGAGCATGCAATTGGGAATGGAAATCCCCGAGGAAGCCAACGCGCCCTCGGCCTGACTGGGAAGGTAGTCCAACGCCATGCGACACTTGTCGAGCTACAAAGGTTTCAGCCGTCATTCCGGCCACCG
This sequence comes from Planctomycetota bacterium, assembly GCA_045863855.1. Lineage (GTDB taxonomy): Bacteria > Planctomycetota > SZUA-567 > H5-PLA8 > H5-PLA8 > H5-PLA8. The sequence continues at coordinate 5,609 of BTVV01000043.1, forward strand.
GCTGGCGATGATGCGCAACATGGTGCTCAATCTGATCGAGCACGGCCGGGTCCGCACCACCTTGCCCAAGGCCAAGGCGGCGCGTTCGATGGCCGAGAAGATCATCACGCTGGGCAAAAAAGGCACGCTGCATCATCGCCGCCAGGCGATCGAGGCCCTGGGCAGCACGGTCGCCGCGAAGGCCGCCGTGCGCAAGGTGTTCCAGGAACTGTCGGCGCGCTTCGCCAGCCGGCCGGGCGGGTACACGCGGATCCTGAAATTGCCGCGCACCATCCGCCAGGCGCAGAGCGATCTGCCGCGCGGCGTGACCAAGCGCAGCAAGTTCTACGGATCGCGGCTGGGCGACAACGCTCCGCTGGTCCTGTGGGAACTCTGCGAGGCCGAGATCACCAAGAAGGAAAAGCCCAAGGCCAAGAAGAAGAAAGCCCCGGCCAAACCCAAGGAAGAAGCGGCGGCCAAGTCCGAATAAATCGGCCGCACGACCCGGACCTTAAACGGGCGCCCTTGCGGCGCCCGTTTTTTTTGGGATCGAGCCCCTGGGTCGGCTATTGGGGGTCCGTTTTGGACTTTCGTTTCACCGGCGCGAGGCCTTCCGCGTCGGGTCCAACCTGGTTGAGCAGGACGACGATATGGTCGTCGTGCGCCAGCAACCGCGCGCCTTCAGGACGAATATCGTTCAGAAACAGCGCGTAGTAGCGGCGGTGAATAAAGAGCAGGACTTTTCCGGGCGGCTCCGAATCGAGGAGTTCGCGCACGATCTTGCTTCTGGATTCCCCTTTCTGAGGCCGCCGAGCTTCCTGAACGACGCGCTTCAGGTAGTAGACGAGGCTCTCTTCCTCGCAGCCGACGGTATACAGCTTTTCGACGCGCTGAGCCCATGCGCCGATGTCGTCGACGATGACTTTATTGGAGCGGTCGGCCACGTGGGGCAGGGCAATGGGTACGAGGCCCCAGACCAAGGCGGCGAAGACGCCCGCCATCGCGAAAGCGGCGGGGCGGGCGTACCGAGTGAGCACGGCCACGGCCCAAGGCAGGCAGAAGCACAGTCCGGTCACGGCGGCGATGGCCCAAAGAGGAACGGGAGCGGCCTCGACGACCCGCGCCCATCGGTTGGGCAACTGGACGATGCGCGAAGGCACGACGATCCATGCGGCGAGGTTGGAGGCGGCGACAGAGATCAGCACGCCGGTCAAGATGCCGCGGGCGGTTCGTTCGCCGTTGCGGATCATGGAGCGCGCGGCCGCGAAGGCCGCGGCGATCAATCCCAGGCAGGCGGCGATCAAGAGTGCGAATTGCCAGACGCGGTCCGGGTTTTCGGGCGGCCGTCCGGGCGGCTCTTCGGCGGGCGACCAAGCCATCACGCCGAGGCATTCGGCAAAGAGAATCACCAGAAACAGGAGCGCCAGTTTGGCCCGCGGTCCCACCGCATCGCATCCACCGGCCAAGCGCGTGAATAGGCGCGCCGTCAGCAGCGCCGCGGCCGGCATGGCGGGCAGGATGTAGTACGCCAGCTTGGCCGCGGGAACCGTGAAAAAGAGCACGACGCCCAGCACCCAGGCGACGAGGAACGAATCGGCGACTCGGTACGCATCGGTGCTTGGAGCCTGGGGTTCCAGGGGCAGCGGCAGATTCGCCGGCTTCCAAGCCGCGATCATGGCAGCCGGCAGGGCCAAGGACCACGGGAAGAAAACGCCGAGCATGATGTAGAGGTAATAGACCGGCAACTCTTCATGGACATTGCCGCGCATGCGTCCGGCGGTTTCGTAATGCACCATTTCTTGGAAGCGTTGGGTGCCCAAGTAGGACCATAGGTAAACGTACCACCATAGTCCCAACACGAGAAACAGGGCGAGCGCCCAGACCCAACGGCGGGGTTTCCAATAGTCGCGCAGGCCGTAGTAGACGATGCAGAAAGCGGCCATGATCGGGCCGGCGATGACGAAGGACGGAAATCGCCCGGTTATATCGCCCGGAGGATCCAGCGGCGCGACGAGTCCCCAAAGCACTCCCAACACGCCTACTCCGAGCCAGACCGGCGCCCAGAATCGACCCACGGGTTGCGCGTAAAAGGAACGGAACCGAAAGAGCAGCACGAACAATAAGGGCACGCAGAAGACGATCAACGTAGCTGTGCCTTTGGCGAGAAAAGCCAGTCCAGCCATAACGCCGGCCACGAGCACCGAAGCATTGGAATTCCAGGGCCAGCGTCCGGTCAAACCGAGCATCAGGGCGGCGATGGCGGCGCAGAGCAAAGTGGCGAAGGTCTCGTCGATCACGCAGGTGCGGCTGATGGCCCAGCAGAGCGGGGTGGTGGCGAGGATCAGGCCGGCCAGATAGCCCGTGGCGTCGCCGTAGATGCGCGTGCCGAGATAGACGGTCAGGAACAGCATCAGCGCGCCCATTAGCAAGGAAGGCAGGCGGGCGGTGACTTCGTCGGCCGGACCGAAGGCGCGGGCGGAGAGAGCCACGAGCCAGTAGAAGAGCGGCGGTTTGTTGACGCGCGGCTGCCCGTTGAACTCGGGAATCAGCCAGTCGCCCCCTTCGGCCATGGTGCGCCCGGCGGCCGCGTAGCGCGGTTCGTCGGGGTCCACCAGCGGCAGGTCGGCGAGCCGATAGGCACTCAGGGCCAGGTAAAAGCCCAGCAAGAGCACGCCCAGCGCGATGCGGCGTGCGGCGCTCCAAGGAGGCCGCGGTTCGACGGAAGGGGATGGATCGGGGTGCGGGTTCACGCGGCGGGTGCGATTTCGTGGCGCGGTCGTGAAGCGCTCATGCCTTGGTCCGGCCCGGCGGGAGTCCAGGGCCGCCGCGGTTCCAGGAACCTTGGAAGGCTCCGGCGGCATCGAGGCGGATGGACTTTCGATCCCCCTGGTCCTGGAGCACGATTTCGCGCGCCTTCTCGAGCGCCGGGTGCGCTTGCTGGACGAGTTCCGCGGCGATGCGCCGCGCGTCCAGATCGTCTCGCGCCTCCACATCGATCAGAATCTTAAGTACGTATTGCCCCATCGTGATGAACTCCCCAGCGGTCCGAGACGCGTGTGCACCGATTCTCCGAACATGCTCTATCGGATTCTGGAAAGGTGTGCAACCGATGGGAAGACGCCGTGCGCGCGCGATTCGTCGGTGCATCCGGTCAAATTCCTCGGAGTTCCTTGCACGCTGCGGAACGGTGCTATATTCTGAATCTCGGTGCACAAATTGCACCGTGTGGCTTTGGTGCAGGTTAGAGGCCGGTCATGGCGCAGGAAGGTGGCGCGGAGCGTCGGCAGTACAAACGGGTGACGCTGGATCTCCCCGTGTTTTACCGCTTTCGAACCTCGGACCCGCGGCTGAAGATCGAGAAGTTGACGTACCAGGGGATGACTCGTAACCTCTCGGAAGGCGGCTTGTTGATGTTGGGGCCGCTGCCCGACTTGGCTTGGATCAGCCCGCTGCTGATGAGTAAGATCTTGCTGGACATGACGTTGGAACTTCCTGGCGCAGCTCGTTCGATAGCCGTAGAAGGACGAGCGGCGTGGGTGGAGGCCAAGCCGAGCGGCCTTCAGGACGCGATGTACGGCATCACCTTCGGGACGGTGGCGCGGGAGTCGAAGGAGGCGCTGCGCGCTTGGATCGATGAACGCGGAACGTAAACTCCAGTCGAAGTTTCGGCGTTGCGCTTGCGGAAGTTTGGAACGGGCGAGATAATCAGCGTGTTCAGTGAATTCCAATTAAGGGCAGACCACGCCTCGCCTGCTCTGGGCGTGGGAGATTGAGGCCCCATGCCCCTCGTGCGCAAGTACGGCATCATATCGGATATCCACGCCAACTACGTTGCGCTTAAGGTGGCGTTGGACTATCTGAGCCAGGCGGGCGTGGACAAAGTCCTCTGCCTGGGCGATCTGGTCGGCTACGGCGCCGAACCGTTCGAATGTATTTCCGCCATCAAAGACAAGCCCAACGTCGACTGCATCGCGGGCAACCACGACCGGCAGGTGATCGGCGAAAAAGATCCGCGCATGCGGAAGACGGCCACGAAGGTGCTCGAGTGGACCGCCGATAACATCAGCCCGTCCAATGCGCGCTACCTGAAGCAGCTCCCGCAGGGTCTGACCATCGACGAGACGTTCATCATGGTCCACGGCTCGCTCGTGGAGCGCGACGCGTACATCCTGCACGCGCCGGAGATATCCAAGAACCTGCAGTGCATGATCAACGACTTCCCGGGGATGAAGATCTGCTTCTTCGGGCATACGCATATCCCGATGCTGATCGGGACGAAGGCGGTCATCACCGACCTGCGCGAGACCAAGAGCTTCCAACTCGACCGGAACGATATCTACCTGATCAATCCGGGTTCGGTGGGCCAGCCGCGCGACCGTTGTCCGCTGGCGGCGTTCGGGATCTTCGATGCCGAGCATTGGACGATGACGTTCATCCGCCGTCCGTACGATATCCGCCAGGCGCAGCGCGCGATCATCGACAGCGGCCTGCCCGAGAAGTTCGCGCGACGGCTCGCCGTCGGCGTCTAAACGCCGCTTAACTTTCCCGTGGTTCGATTGGCGGTCCGGGCCGTATGTGTGCGGCCGATCAATGCGGGCGGCTTTGCGGCGGAACTAGAAATCCTCGTCGGGCTCTTCTTCGGCCGGCTCTTCCGCATCCCCCGCTTCTTCGGCGCCTTCTTCGGCTTCTTCGACTTCCTCGGCTTCTTCTTCTTCCGGTTCGGCTTCCGACTCGGCTTCAAGGTCCGCGCGGATCAGATCCTGCTCTTTCTTGAGCGCGGCGTGGCGGAAGCGGATAAGGGCCAGCCGGTCGCCTTCGGGCGGCTGCTCGATTTCCTCGGCCGGCTCTTCGCGCGGCGCTCCGCGCTTGGCATCCTTGACCGGAGTGTCCTTGGCCGATGCGGTGGCCTTAGGGCTTGTTCGAGGTGCGACGGGGGTTGAGCGTTTCACGTTTTTGGGTGTTCCAGAAGTTGAAGGTGAGGGTTTAGGAGCGGCTTTCGACGCCGGAGCGCTTTTTGCGGTAACGACGCGCGCCTTCGCCGGCCGAGCCGGTTTCTTCGCAGCCTTCTTGGGTTGGGTGCCACGACTCTTGGAGCGGCTGGCGGCCGCCTTTCGCTTGGTCTTGGGCTTGGGTTTCGAAGCCAAAGGCCATTCTCCTATGCCCGAGTTCCGAATGCAACGCGGATACCGGATCGCTCAGCGTCCCGGCCCGCGCGCGTTCTTGAACGCGTCGAAATCGTCGAACTTCGCCGCCCGGCGCCCGGCCGCGGGCGGGGGAATGCCCTGCCGCGCTTGCGGCGCCTGAGTTCCCGGAGGCGCCTGTTGGCCGCGCGTTTCGGCTTCCAAGGCCTTGAGCGACTCGCGCATCCGTCCGATCGCCTCGCTCAACGCGTCCCGGTACGCCTGGTACTGGTCCAACTGCGCCAGCGCCGGTGGTTCCTCGAGCTGCTGGAAGATCGGGTGCAGGCTGCGCAGGTACTCGATCCGGGCCTTGTCGTACAGCGCCGCGCGGATCTGCTTTTCGGTCTCTTTCAGTTCCTCGGTTCGCGTCTCGATCTCGTCGCGCAGGATCTCCAACTGCTCGAAATTGGTGAGGCTGATCTGGATCGGTGGCAAAGCCATAAAGTCATTCCACTTGCATGGGCCAGTCTGCTGTGTGTACCTGTACCATTGTCGCCGCAACGGTGCAACTTACAGCGCAAAAAAACGAAACGGTTCGGATGCGCCGCGGCGCTCGATCACGAACCTGAACGGCGGGATTGGGCGCGCAGGGTAAAGCACGTGCGCACCAGGGGCGAAGATTGTCCTAAAGGAAGGGCTGCTGGATAGGCATTAAGGCCCCTGGCTCGTGCGTATAACCCGGCATCGGATAATGCTTTGATTCTGGAACCTGCTTGACGCACCTGGAAAGACCGGTATCACCCATGCAGCTACGTAATCGAACCCTTTGGGTACGCGAGCGATGAGGACGGCGCATGCGCGAACACGTCATCAACGCCATCCAATTTATCTTCCTTATCGTAGCCATAGTCGTGGCTTTTAGTTTTTACAAAGCGCACAACCGGGTGGTCGTCAAAACGGGCGACGACGGGATGTTGCCCGAATACGCGCAGGGCTCGTACGGGCTGCGATCCGATTACGACAAGGCGGCGGATTTGGCGGTGGGCGTGGCGGTGGCCTATCATCCGCCCGGCAAACCCGAGGAAGAATGGGTGGGCTGGGTGGTCGCCCGCGAAGGCCAGAAGGTTCAGACTAAGCCGCGCGGCACCGATACGCGCCGCATGTACCTGTGGGTGGACGGTCAGGAATCCGCGCTCCAATCCGGTTTGACGCCGCGCCAGCCGATGCCCGAGATCGTGATCCCGCGAAATTGCGTCTTCGTGATCCGCAAGGATTCGGGCAAGGATTCGTTTACGTTCGGCCCCATACCGCTGCGTCTGGTGAAGGGCCGTATGAAGTGAACGGTATTACATCGAAGGCCGAGGAACGGGCATGAGGCTGGGCCCTCTGGACGTCACGCTGCCGTCGCTGGTGTACCTCGCGCTGGTCGTGGTGCTGGTGGTGGTCAATTACCGTCTTTACGATTCGCGCATCGAGACGCGCACGCAGGGATATCATGCTCCGACCATCCGCAAAGCGCTGCTGGGCGGCAAGACTCAGGATCTGATCGACGGCGAGACGGCGTGCCAGTCGGTGCTGAAGCGCGCGCCGGGTTTGCCTGCGGCGAACCTGTATCTGGGCACGTTCCTGTACCGGCAGGAGAAGTACGCCGACGCGCAGGCGGCGTTCGAGGCGGCGGGCGAATCGTCGAAACTCGGTTCGGCGGCGCAGGCGCTGGCTTGGAGCGGCGCGGGGGCTTCGGTCTTCGCGCGGTATCGCGCCACGCAGCTCGAGAAAGCCATCGAGGAAGCGGGCAAGATGTTCGAGCGCGCGCTTAAGGCCGATCCGAAGAGTCCCGAAGCGATGGTGGGCAAGGCGACGATTCTACTGTGGCGGGAGGCGAAGAAGGAGCCTAAGGAAGCGCTGGCGCTGCTGGACGAAGCCTTGGCGCCGGGGCGTCCGCCGGCGCGCAGTTACGCGGTGGCCGCTTACAACGCGCGCGGGGTGGCGCTTTCGCGGACCGGGCGCGGCGCCTCGGCGGATCAATCGTTCGAAGCCGCCTCGGCGGTGGATCCCGATTGGCCGGCGCCTGAGCAGAACCGGCGGCTCTCGGCCATCGGCAGCTTGACCTTGCCGGACCTCGAACTGGCCAAACGCGAGGCCTTGATCCAGAAGTACGAGAAGATCACGCAGCAGTTCGGGGAGCACGAAGTCCTGGTGCTCAACGCGCTGGCCGTGGGCTTGTGGCGCACGCGAAACGATCTGAAGAGCCGCGAGTTCACGGAAAAAATGTACCCGCAGATCGGCCGACAGTTGCAGCGCGCGATGTCCAAGTTCAAGACCGATCCCCGTGCGTATATGAACCAGGTTGGGGTTTACTTGTGGCGCTTGTACGGCGACGCCGAACGCCCCGAAGAAAAGGGCTTGGTGGCCGACCTTCCGGCCGATTTGGTCGATCCATACAATACGTTGGGCGCGTCCAACCTTTTGATTCCGCCGGCGAGTTCGGATGGGCGCCGGATGCTCAGCCCCGACGAACAGAAGCTGGTCACCGAGGTGCTCGATCTGGCGCGGCAGGCCGCGAAGGTGCTCGACGAGTTGCTCTTGCGCGTCAAGCTGGCGCAGGACGACCGGCTCAATGCGGAAAAACTCCTGGTGGGGATGCTCGAACTCCAGCAGGTGTGTGCGACGCTGCGCGACGACCGGGCCAAGCTGAATGCGCGGTTAAGCGAGCGGGCTCAGGTGCTGCTCGAACAGGGGCCCAACGACGCGGAGGCGCTACGCATATCGGGCGCGATCGAACTGCGCCAGGGACGTTACGGGCCGGCTTTGGAGCGGTTGCGCTCGGCGCAGACCAAGGGCGACAAGAGCCCCGAATTGGAGAAGCTGCTCGAACAGCTGGGCCGCCCGCCGGAGTTCGTGCGGACGCGCCCGGTCAAGAACCGCTGGTACGGCGCCCGGCCGCTGTTGGGGGGGGCGGTGCATGTGCCCAGCAATCCCGGACCTCTGAAGCTGGAGATGCTGTACGACGGCAAGGAGCAGTCGCAGTCGGTGCGTTGGGACACGCAGATCCTGATGCTGCTCGACGACGGTTCGATGAAAGACGGGACGCACGAAGTCAAGCTGACCGCGACCGACGGCGCGGGGAATGTCGGGGAAACCGCGTTCAAGCTGTACATCGACCGCCGCGCGCCGACGGGGACGCTGGAATTGGAAGCGGGTACGGCGCTGCCTCGCCCGGTCTGGAAAATCGTGCTGGCGGACGCGGGCGTGGGCGTGGACCTGAATACGTTGCGCATCACCTTGAAGTCGCTGACGCCCGGCGCCACGCCGTTGAATTTGCTGCTGGTGCAAAACGGGACTTACACCAAGGACTTGCCCGCGATTCAGGTGAAAGCCGGGGAACGCGTGGCCCAGGAGACGTTCAAGCTGGCTTCCACCGGCGATCTGCTTCCCGGCACGTACGGCGTGAAGGTGGAGTTCGCCGATCTGGCCGGGAACGAGCGAACTTTGGACAAGCCGTTCAAGCTCGAATAGGAGCGTGCCGCCTCGATGAAGTGCCCGCATTGCCAGAGCGAAGTGACGATCAATCACGAGTTCTGTCCGCGTTGCGGTCAGCGCATCACGCTGGCGTTCGACGATATCGCGGCTTCGGTGCACGTGGACGCGGCGTACCGGCGCGGGCAGCGGCTCGAGCGCACGCTCAAGTGGGTCATTCTGTTCCTGATTTTCACCGGCGCGATGATGTACGGCATCAACGATCTGTGGGACCGCGAATTGGCGTACGACGGCAACGATTTGCCGCCGGTAGAGGCGCCGGCCGCGGCGTTGGGCGATTTGAGCGAGGTGCCGCTGAACTACAAGGAAGTATTCGCGTTGCGCCCGCCCGAAGGGCTGCCGCCGCGCGGTTACGCTTGGCGTATGGGCGCACTGCGCAATGCGCTGCGCGCCAGCAACGGAGGGCGCGCCGAAGGCGCCGAGGCCATCGACCGCGGGCTGCGCTACATGATGCGCCTGCAACAGCCGGACGGAAGCTGGCTTGTCAACACCGAAGGACTGAACATCGATAAGGCGCGCGACGAGGCGTTCAATTTCAAGTGGGGCCAGACGGGCCTGACCGCGCTGTGCCTCATGGCCTATTTGGGCGAAGGCCACCTGTGGACGCCGGATGTCCAAGGCCAGACCAGCACTTACGCCAGCAACGTGAAACGGGGGCTGGAGTTCCTGCTCAAGAGCCAGGATCCGCTGAACGGGCGCTTCGGACCGCCCGAAGGCAACTTCATGTACAACCACGGTCTGGCGACGCTGGCGGTTTCGGAAGCGGCGGCGCTTTCGGGCGCGCCCGATCTGCGTGCGGCGGCCCAGAAGGGTGTGGACCTGATCGAGCGGACGCAGGGCGAGAAGGGCGGGTGGGGTTACCGCGACGTGGCCGGCGCGCGGCAGGACACCAGCGTGAGCGCGTGGCAGGTTCAGGCGCTGCTGGCGGCGCGCGAGGCCGGTTTGAAGGTCAACGACGAAGTGCTCCAGAAAGCTTTGGGTTATTACCAAGCGGCCACCGACGCGCAGGCCGGGATCGTTTCGTACGATTTCACCGATCGGCAGGTCCGGCCCAGTCTGTTCGGCGTGGCTTTGATGCTGCGGTTGTACCTGGGCGAAGCGGTAACCACTCCGGATGTGCGCTGGCTGACTCGCATGACGGCGCAGACGGCGCCGACGTGGAAGCGCGGGTGGGGCCGAAGCTGGAAGGAAGGCCGCACGCGCGGAGTCGACGACACGGAACGAGCGACCACCTTCGACCCTTATCGCTGGTACTTCGCGACGTACGGGCTCTTTTTCGCGGGCGGCGAGGAATGGGAGCCTTGGGACGGCGCGCTGCGCGACGCGCTGATCAACCTTCAGGATGGCGACGGCGCCTGGCGCGCGAACGATATCTGGAGCGTCAAGGCCGGTCCGGCGTACTCCACGTCGATGTGCATCCTTTGCTTGCAGGTTCATTATCGCCTGCAGTAACGGGAACTTGGCGTGATCCCGCCGATCCCGCGGTGTATATCGAGTACGGCGGGGTGGCTGGACACGTGCGGTCCGCGGCCCTATCATGCCGCATCCTTTTGCCGCCCCAGAGATGAGCGATGGAAGCCGACCGCGACCACGAAGACGACAGCGTCAAGCCGGAAGAAAGCCCCGCGCTGATACCCGATCACAGCGGCGCGCCGGGCGCGATCCGCCCCGACGAGTCGGCGCTGATCGCGATTCCGGTGCTGGAAGACGACGAGGACGATCTGCCGGCGGAGGCCGCGGCGGGCGAGGAAGGCGAAGCCGGCGAGGGCGACGCGGAGTGGGACCGCCGGCAGGTGGTCGTGCGCGCGCAAGGCGTGCGCCGCGTGTACCGCATGGGCAAGGAAGAAGTCCATGCGCTGCGCGGGATCGACCTCGAGATTTATTCGGGCGAGTACCTCTCGATCATGGGCCCGTCGGGCTCGGGCAAATCGACGTTTTTCAATATGATCGGCGGACTGGATAAGCCCACGGCGGGCAAGGTTTTTATCGACGAAGTAGACATCGCGGCGCTGGACCCGTACGAACTGGCGTGGCTGCGCTGCCGCAAAATCGGTTACATCTTCCAGTCGTTCAATATCATTCCGGTGATGACGGCGCTGGAAAACGTGACGCTCCCGATGGTCTTTGCCGGGCTGAGCGGCGACGAAGCGCGCGACCGCGGCGCCGAACTTCTGACGCTGGTGGGACTGGGCGAACGCGTGCACCACAAGCCGTACGAGCTTTCGGGCGGGCAGCAGCAGCGCGTGGCCATCGCGCGCAGCCTGGCGAACAATCCCGCGATCGTGCTGGCCGACGAGCCCACGGGCAACCTGGACCTCAAGACCGGCACCGAGATCATCGATCTGCTGTGCCGGTTGAAAGAAGAACGCGGCGTGACGATCATTTCGGCCACGCACGACCACAAGATGCTGGCCGCTTCCGACCGCGTGGTCTGGATCAGCGACGGGCAGATCAACAAGATCGAGTTGCGCGAGAACCTGGACATTCACGTCGGCACCATCGACGGCGAGGTCGAGTAGGCGAGGAACCCACGTTGAGCGAGCCGCAGACCCAAGCCGCCCCGCGCAAGCCCGGACCCCGCGACGAAGTGATCGTGCGGGCGAAGGACGTGAAAAAGATCTACCGCATGGGCGACCAGGAAGTGCACGCGCTACGCGGCGTGGATCTGGACATTTACAAGGGCGAATACCTCTCGATCATGGGCCCGTCGGGCTCGGGTAAATCGACGCTCTTCAACATGGTCGGCGGCCTGGACAAACCCAGCGAAGGCAAGGTTTTTATCAGCGGCGCGGATGTCGCGAGCCTGGATGCGCTGCAACTCGCCTGGCTGCGCTGCCACAAGATCGGCTACATTTTCCAGACCTACAATATTCTCGAGGTGATGACGGCGCTGGAAAACGTGACACTGCCGATGGTCTTCGCGGGGGTGGATACGGCGTCGGCGAAAGAGCGCGGCATGACGCTGCTCAAGACGGTGGGTCTGGGCGAACGCTGGGACCACCGGCCGTTCCAGCTTTCAGGCGGGCAGCAGCAGCGCGTGGCCATCGCGCGGGCGCTGGCCAACAATCCCGATATCATTCTGGCCGACGAACCCACCGCCAACCTGGATACCAAAACCGGCGCGGAGATCATCGATCTCCTGTTCAAGCTGAAGTCCGAGCGGCAGGTCACGGTCATCTCGGCGACGCACGACCATAAGATGCTGGCCGCGTCGGACCGTATCGTCTGGATCCGCGACGGGCGCATCGACAAGATCGAGCTGGCCGAGAACCTGAAGATCGAAGTCGGCACCATCGGCGGCGCGCACTGAGCCCGAGTCCGCTCTTTCCCCGCATGGCGTCACGCCCACGGACTCGTTAGACTTCTTCCCTCTCTCTTCGGCCACGGAAGCATCCGCATGCGGTTGCGCTACGCGCTGATTCTGTCGCTTTCCAGCGCCGCGGTGGCGGCGGTTCTGGTCGCGTTCGACTTGGAACGCCGGATCGGCGATGCCGGCGCTTCGTCGGCGGGCCTGCCGGATGCGTTCGTCGGCGCGGGTACGCCTTACGCGGTGGTGCTGGTGGCCATCGCCGTCGCCAATCTCGCTTCGCTGCTGCTCCTGGTCGCCGCGTTTCGCGAAGAGCGCGAGCGCGCGGTGCTCCGCGCCAGCCAGACGGCCGGCGCCGTGGTGCGTCCGGCCTCGGAGCCCGTGCTGCGCGGCGAACCGGCGCCGGCCTTCGTACCGCCGCCGGCCGCGCCGCCGCGCACTTACGCCTGGGGCCGGCTCGAAGAATGGTCAGCCGCGTCGGGCAAACCGTTCATGGAGCTTTGGAACCGGTCGTGCGAAGGGCTGTACCAGGCTTGCCCGCTGCCCGAGCGCGTATTCGAGAAGCTGCTGAACAGCGACGAGTTCGATCCGGCCGGGAGTTTCGCGGCGGTGGACGCGAACGGGAAACTGATCGGCGCGCTTTGGTCGCTGCGGCAGGCGCCGTTCGAGGACGAAGGGTATTGGTGGCTCGAATCGCCGGGGGTGATGGCCGCGCTGCTGGTCGATCCGGGGCTGCGGCGCAAGGGAGTCGGCCGCGCGCTGGTGGCGCATGCCGAATTCGCGGCACTGCGGCAGAAGCGCCCGCGCCTTTTCGCGGGAGGGCTCGAGAACTTTCCGCATCTCGTGCCCGGGGTGCCCGATCAGGATCACGGCACGCGGGTCTTTTACACGGCGCTGGGCTACCGGGAGGTGCGGCGCACCTGCCACATGGAAGCCGACTACCGCGTCTACACGCCGCCGCAGGAGTTGATCGACCGTGAAGCGCAGTTGCGCGAGAAGGGCTACGCGTTCGCCGCCGCGAAGCCGGAAGACCTCGCGGAATTCGAGCGCTTCGTCGATCGCAGCAGCCTGACGCGCAAGGCTCGGCGCATCGAGCGCTTTCGCGACGAGCACGACCGCTTTTACCTGGTCCGCTTCCACGCCGATATCGTGGGCTTCATCCAGGTCACGCCGATCGACGACTTCGGGCATTCGGGGATTCACCTGATTTATTTTCTGCGTGAACACCGCGGGGCGGGGCTGGGCAGTGTGCTGCTGGTGAAAGCCCACGAACTCTGGCGCACCATGGGCGCAAAGGGCGGGAGCATCTGGACGTATCCCGAAGCCGCCGAACGCTTTTACCGGCGCGCGGGCTTCAAGACCGTGCAGGAGTGGGTGGTGTACGCGAAGGATCTTCCGCACGCCTGGTCGGACCCCGAATTCGTAAACCGCTACCGCTGAAATGGGCCGTATACGCGTAAAAATCCGACGCGCCCTTGACTTGTCATGACAAGTAGACAAGAATAGGGGCATGGCGCTCGACCCTGCATCCCCCGTCCCGCTGTACCACCAGCTCGAGGCGCTGCTGCGCAAACAGCTCGAAGCGCGCGGCTGGCCGGTCGGCGAAAAGCTGCCCAGCGAGCATGAACTCTGCCGCGAGCATCGCGTCACGCGCCCGACGGTGCGCCAGGCGCTGGACGGTCTGGTGCGCGAGGGGCGCTTGGTCAAGCGCCGGGGTTTGGGGACGTTCGTCGCCGCGCCGCCGCCGCCGGTGGGCCTGTTCTCGCTCGCCGGTACCAGCGAAGTCTTCGCGGCCAAGCGCCTGAAGCTGACAACACGGGTCGTCGATCAGCGGGTGGTGACGGAAGCGCCGTTGCAGGAAGGCGAGGCGGCGCGCGCCTGGGTGCGGCTGGTGCGGCTGAGGTCGGTTAACGACGTGCCGGCGCTGCTGGAGCGCACGTGGGTGCTGGCGGCGGCCGCGCCGGGCTTGGAGTCTGCCAACCTGAATAACCGTTCGCTGTACCAGACGCTGGAGCAGCGCTTCGGGCAGCGCATCGAGGCCGGGATTCAACGCTTCAGCGCGGTGGCGGCGGGGCGCGAAGTGGCGGAGTGGCTCAAGCGCCGGCGCGGAACTCCGGTTTTACGCATCGTTCGGCTGCTGGATTTAACGAGCCATCCGGGCGGGCTGCGCGTGGAATTGTTCGCCGGTGAAGGTCCGTTCGTGCTCGAGGAACACGTGCCGGCGCGTGGCGGGGTGCAGGAGTTCGTGCCGCAGCGGTCGAATATGGGGGTGAATTCGTGAGCGTGCGTTACAGGCTGAACCGGCTCTTCGGGGTTTCGGGCCATTGCTTCGACGTGGCGATCGATCACGGTTTTTTCAACGAGCATCGTTTCCTGCAGGGGATTGAGGATCTGCCGGCGGCGGTGGAGACGATCGTTGCCGCCGGGCCGGACGCGATCCAGCTCACCGTCGGTCAGGCCGAGTTGCTTCAGCGCGTACCGGGCAAACACAAGCCGGCGCTGGTGCTGCGCACCGACGTGGCGAACTGCTACGGCAGCGAACTGCCCAGCCATCTGTTCAGCAAGCTGATCGACGCGCCGGTCGAGCAGGCCGTGCGGCTCGACGCGGCCTGCGTGGTGGTGAATCTGCTACTGCTGCCGGGGCAGCCCGAACTGCACGCGCAGTGCATCGAGAACATCTGCGCGCTGAAGCCCGCGTGCGAGCGCTACGGGATGCCGCTGATGGTCGAGCCGCTGGTGATGCAGGCGAACTCGAAGGCCGGCGGCTACATGGTCGACGGGGATCTGTCGAAGATCGTGGCGTTGGTGCGGCAAGCGCGGGAACTGGGCGCGGATTTGATCAAGGCCGATCCGTGCGACGACGCGCGGCAGTACCACGAAGTGATTCGCGCCGCCGGCGGTCCGGTGCTCGTGCGCGGCGGCGGGAAGGCCGACGAGCGCAAGATTTTCGCGCGCACCGTGGAACTGATGAAGCAGGGCGCCAAAGGCATCGTGTACGGCCGGAACGTGATTCAGCATCCCAAGCCCGGCGCGATCACGCGCGCGTTCATGGCGATCGTGCATGAAGGGGCGGGGGTGGAAGAGGCCATGCGGGTGTTGGGCGGGAAATAAAAACCAAAACAGGAAGCGTAAGCGGTTCTGTTAAGCGGACCGCTCAGGCGGAAGACGGGAAACTCATGCGCACTATTCGATTCGGCATCATCGGTTGCGGCCTCATGGGCCGGGAGTTCGCCAGCGCGGTGGGGCGCTGGGGGCATTTGCTCGACTTGGACGTGAAGCCCGAGTTGGTGGCGATCTGCGATACGAACCCGGCGCTATTCGATTGGTACCGCGCGCACGTGCCGACGCTGAAGCTGGCGACGCAGGATCACCGGGAGATGCTCGCCTCGAAGGACGTCGACGCGGTGTACTGCGCGGTGCCGCACAACCTGCACGCGAGTCTTTATAAGGATATCGTCGCGGCGGGAAAACATCTGCTGGGCGAGAAGCCCTTCGGGATCGACGCGGCGGCGAACGCGGAGATTCTGGCGGCGCTGCGCGCGAACCCCGGCGTCTTCGTGCGTTGCAGTTCGGAATTTCCGTTCTTCCCCTGCGCGCAACGGATCGTGAAGGCCGCGCTGGCCGGGCGCTTCGGGACGATCCTCGAGGTGAGCGCCGGACTGCACCACAGTTCGGACATGGACCCGCAGAAGCCGATCAACTGGAAGCGCATGGTGAAATTCAACGGCGCGTACGGCTGCATGGGCGATCTGGGCATGCACGCGCTGCATATCCCGCTTCGGCTGGGCTGGAAGCCGAAGGACGTGCGCGCGGTGCTCTCCAAGATCGTTAAGGAGCGCCCCGATGGGAAGGGTGGCATGGCGCCGTGCGAGACGTGGGACAACGCCACGCTTCTGTGCACGGCCGCCGATCCGAAGACCGGCGCCGATTTTCCGCTGACGATCAGCACCAAACGCATTTCTCCGGGCGATACGAACACGTGGTTCTTGAGCGTTAAAGGGACGCGCTGCAGCATGGAGTTCAACAGCCGCTATCCGAAGACGCTGCGTACGCTCGATTATACGCCCGGCGGCGAGCAGGCCTGGCGCGAGGAGGATCTGGGCTACCAGACGGCGTTCAAGTCGATCACGGGGCATATCTTCGAATTCGGTTTCAGCGATGCGATCCTGCAGATGTGGGCGGCGTACTGCGTGGAACTGGCGCACGGTTCGGGAGCTGTGCCGTTCGGTTGCGTGAAGCCGGATGAGACGGTGTGGCAGCACGAGCTGTTCACGGCGGCGCTGGCGTCGCACGCCGAAGGAAAAGTGGTCCGGCTTTAATCGGGTGAGCGATCGGATTCAGGTTAAGGGAGCGAGGGAGCGATGAAGCAGATCAAGTGCGGTAAGGGCGTGTTCCGGTTCTCGGTAGGCCCGTGGAACATGCATCCGGGCGCGGACCCGTTCGGTCCGCCGGTGCGAACCGAGTTGGGTTTTTTGGAGAAGATCCGCCTCTTCAAGAAGCTGGGTTTCGGCGCGATTCAGTTCCACGACGACGACGTCTGCCCCGCGGGTCTGAGCCCCGCGGCGACGCGCAAGGCGACGCGGGAGATGAAGAAGCTCCTGCGCGACCACGGTCTGGAGCCCGAGTTCGTGGCGCCGCGGCTGTGGGAAGATCCGCGTACCATCGACGGAGGCTGGACGAGCAACGATGCCAAGTGCCGGCGCTACGCGCTGGAACGGTCGCTGCGCAGCATCGATATCGCCAACGAGCTGGGCACCAAGCGGATCGTGCTCTGGCCGGCGCGCGAAGGAACGTACATCCGCGAAGCGAAGGATCCGCTCCTGAGCTGCAAGCGCTACCTGGAGTATCTCAACGCGCTGCTCGCGTACGACAAGGGCATCCGGATCCTGGGCGAGATGAAGCCTAACGAACCGACCGATGCGGCTTACCTGCCGACGCCCGGGCACTTCTTGGGCATGGGCGCCCAGACGTCCGATCCGAAACGCGTGGGCGTGCTGATCGAGTCGGCGCACTCGCTGCTGCTGGGCATCGACGCGAGCGACGATATGGCGTACTCGATGGCCGCCGGGAAGCTGTGGGGTGTGCACCTCAACGATCAGGACGGCTTGAAGTTCGACGAAGATAAATCGTTTGGCGCGGTGAACATTCGGCGCGCGTTCAACCAGGTCTGGGTGCTGGCGCGAGGTGGCTTCGGCCGGAAGGGCGAATGGGTGGGCCTGGACGTGAAGGCGATGCGCACGCAGAAGCAGGAGACCGCGTACAAGCACCTCGCGAACAGCTTGGCTTTCTTCGGCTACCTGGCCGAGATCGTGGACCGGGTGAACGAGAAGACCGTGCAGAAGCTGCGGGACGAGCGCGATTACGAGGAACTGGAAGCGTATATCGTTCGTTTGCTTCTGGGCCGGAAAGCGTAAGGATCCGCGTGCCGTCGAATCGAATGGATACGGGGCGGAGCGCACGTGACGCTTCGCCCCGTATAGTTTTCGGAAATCCCAAACCGATTTTTGGGCTCGAATCGGGCTCGACTCCCACAACGTGCACATCAGTCATGAGTTACATCATCTAGGGGTTGCACGCAAGGTGCATGCCTTCTTATTGACTTGGCCTCAAAAAATGAGATATTGCATGTGCAGGCAAAGGGTTGGAACAATTGAGACCAAGCTCTTTGGCATCCTGAACCGCATATCTCTTCGGTCGGTTCCCTCCTTCAAGGCATAACTAGCGCTCGGGCGTATCGAGTGGCGGCGCGAACGTGCGAGCCACCCCAACCCCCTTCTTATTTAGCGAATGGCCTCGCGCTCGCAGCGTCTAGGAGGTGGTTCCGGCCGAGCTGGGCGGTTCGGAGCAGGTTCATCCATCTGAAGGGGACGCATTCATGAGCGGAAGCCAACTGTTCGAATCCATCGCTCGGGATCAGGACACCGAGACGTTCCAGGAGTTGCACTGGGAAGGGAGTTTCGAGGAATACCTCGATCTCGTGGTGCAGCAGCCTCAGATCACGCGAAATTCTTACCAGCGTCTGTACGACATGATCATGGGTTACGGGACCGACGAGATCACGCAGCAACGCGAGCGGGTGACGCGCTTCCGCTTCTTCGACGATCCGATCAGCGACGGGCGGGACGGAGTCTTCGGGCTCGAGAAGCCGCTGATGCGGCTGGTGAATATCCTCAAAGCGGCGGCGATGGGTTACGGCGCGGAGAAGCGCGTGATCCTGCTGCACGGCCCGGTGGGCAGCGCGAAGTCGACGATCGTGCGGCTGCTCAAGAAGGGGCTGGAGGTCTACAGCAAGACCGACGCGGGCAAAATGTACACGTTCGCGTGGAATCTGCCGGATCTGCACGGACAGGACGCGGTGGCGCTGTGCCCGATGAACGAAGAGCCGCTGAAGCTGGTGCCGCCCGACCTGCGGGACAAGGTCGCGGGCTGGATCAACGAAAAGTCGAAAAGCGAGTATCAGGTGCGCATCGAGGGGGATCTCGATCCGTTCTGCCGCTACACCTTCCGCGTGCTGATGGACAAGTACAACGGCGACTGGAAGAAGGTGATGGGCCATATCCGCGTGCGGCGGCTGGTGCTGAGCGAAAAGGACCGCATCGGGATCGGCACGTTCCAGCCTAAGGACGAGAAGAACCAGGACTCGACGGAACTGACCGGCGACATCAACTATCGCAAAATCGCCGAGTACGGTTCGGACAGCGATCCGCGCGCGTTCAACTTCGACGGCGAGTTCAACATCGCCAACCGCGGGCTGATCGAGTTCATCGAAATGCTGAAGCTGGATGTCGCGTTCCTGTACGACCTGCTGGGCGCGAGCCAGGAGCATAAGATTAAGCCCAAGAAGTTCGCGCAGACGGATATCGACGAAGTGATCATCGGGCATACGAACGAGCCCGAATACCGCAAGCTGCAGACGAACGAGCTGATGGAAGCCTTCCGCGACCGCACGGTGAAGGTGGACATCCCGTACAACGTGCGCGTGAGCGACGAGATCAAGATCTACAAGCGCGACTTCACGAAGGAGCGCGTGAAGAAGCATGTGGCGCCGCACACGATCGAGATGACGGCGCTGTGGGCGGTTCTGACGCGCCTGGAAGACCCCAAGAAGGCGCAGCTCAGCCTGCTGCAAAAGGCCAAGCTGTACGACGGGAAGAATATCCCCGGCTTCACCGAAGACCATGTGATCGAACTGAAGGCGGAAGCGCAGCGCGAGGGGATGAATGGCATCTCGCCGCGCTACATCCAGGACAAGGTTTCGAACGCGCTGGTGCGTCACACCGACGCGCGGAGCCTCAACCCGTTCATGGTGCTGAACGAGTTGGAAGAGGGGCTCGAGCATCACTCCCTGATCGCCAACGAGGATCACCGCAAGCGCTACAAGGAAATGCTGGCGGTGGTGCGCGAGGAATACGAGGAGCTGGCGAAGAACGACGTCCAGCGCGCCATCAGCGCCGACGAGGAAGCGATCACGAAGCTGTGTCAGAACTACATCGACAGCGTCAAGGCGTACACGCAGAAGGAAAAGGTGCGCAACAAGTACACCGGGCAGGCCGAGGAGCCCGACGAACGACTGATGCGCAGCATCGAAGAGAAGATCGAAATTCCCGAGTCGCGGAAGGACGACTTCCGGCGCGAGCTGATGAACTACATCGGCGCACTGGCGATTGAAGGCCGGCAGTTCGATTACCGCATGAACGACCGGCTGCGCCGGGCGCTGGAGATGAAGCTCTTCGAGGACCAGAAGGACTCGATCAAGCTCAGCACGCTGGTTTCCAGCGTGGTGGACCGCGAGACGCAGGAAAAGATCGACGTGATCAAAAGCCGCCTGATCCGCAACATGGGCTACGACGAGGAATCGGCTACGGACGTGCTGAACTTCGTGGCGAGCATCTTCGCGCGGGGCGATACGAAGAAGGACAAGAGCCGGAACTGAGGACGGCGCTTGCGCAGCGGGGGCGGGCGGCGCGGAGCCGCTCGGCAGGCCGAAAGGGCAGACCATGGCCGACGGTCCCAGGAAGCAGACGCAAGAGCCCGGCTTCTTCGCGAAGCTCTGGGCCATCACCCAACGCGGCGGTTCGGCGGGCTGGCTGCTGACGACCGCGCTGCAGGCGCTTTTGACGTGGGCTTTCATCGGCATCGCGAAGCTCAGCGAGGGGCTGCCCTGGGAACACCAGGCGCGGCAACTGGTGCTGATCGCGATCGTGGCGACGTGGTGCATGGCGTTGCGCACGATCCGGCAGCGTTTGATCGAACTGCTGCGCACGTGGCATATCGCGAGCCAGGGGTTGGTGGCGAAGGCACAGCAGACCGCCAGCGAAAGCGGGATCGCGAAGATTCCGGAACTGTTGCAGCGTTCGCTGCAGGGCGTCTACGTACGGCAGTCGATCCTGCGGCTACGCATCATCGCGGCGGGGCTGACGATGCCGTTCTTCATCCTGCCGATTTTCGCGGCGGGGCTGGCCGTCTCGCTGTGCATGCAGAAGGGCGCCGCGGACAGCGAGTGGCTGGGGTTGGCGGCGATCTGCGCGCTGATTTCGGCGGTGGTGGGCGTGTACTTCCACTGGTCGATCCTGCCGGCGCCCGCGCCGGTTCGGATTTCGGCACGCAAAGCCGTGTTGATACGGCCGCGGCGGTAAGGGCGCCAGGAGCGCATTGGACTTAAGGAGGGAGCCTGAGGCTTCCTGGAATCGACCGAGATGAGCGATCAGGACCAGATTCTCAAGCAGGGCGTGAGCAAGATCGAGCGCGATCATTCGCGCTTCCGCCAGATCGTGCGCGGCCGGATCAAGAAGGATCTGCGCAAGTACATCACCAACAGCGAAATGATGGGCAAGAAGGGCAAGGAACTGGTCAGCATTCCGGTGCCGCAGATCGAGTTGCCGCGTTTTCGCTTCGGCCGGAACATGGGCGGCGTCGGGTCGGGCGAAGGCGAAGTGGGCGATCCGGTGGGCGGGCAGCCGCAGGAAGGCGAAGGCCAGGGCGAGGCGGGCGATCAGCCCGGCGAGCACGCGCTGGAAGTCGAACTGACGCTGGACGAACTGGCGAAGATCCTGGGCGAAGAGCTGGAACTGCCCAACATCGCGCCGAAGGGCCAGAAGACGATCGTCACCCAGAAGGAACGCTACAAGACGATCAGCCGGCAGGGCCCCGAGAGCCTGCGGCACTTCAAGCGCACCTACGTCCGCGCGCTGCGGCGCCAGATTTCGATGGGGCTGTACAACCCGGACGACCCGCGCATCATCCCCGTGAAGGAAGACAAGCGCTTCAAGAGCTGGCAGATCACGCACGTTCCCGAGTCCAATGCGGTGATCTTTTACATGATGGACGTCTCGGGCAGCATGGGCGACGAACAGAAGGAACTGGTCCGCACGACGGCCTTCTGGATCGATACGTGGCTGCGCAGCCAGTACAAGCGGCTGGAGAGCCGCTACATCACGCACGACGCCGCGGCGCGCGAGGTGGACCAGGAGACGTTTTACCGCACGCGCGAATCGGGCGGCACGGCGATCAGCAGCGCGTACCGTCTGTGCACCGACATCATCGACGACCAATTCCCCGCGGGGAACTGGAACATCTACGCATTCCACTTCAGCGACGGCGACAACCTGCTGAGCGACAACGAACAGTGCTTCAAAATTCTCAGCGACGAGATGCTGCCGAAGTTGAACCTGTTCTGCTACGGGCAAGTGCGCAGCTTGTACGGATCGGGGGAGTTCAAGCGCAAGCTCGACGACGCGCTGCAGATGGAGAATCTGGTGACGGCGGACATCAAGAGCAAGGACGAGATTTACGACGCGATCAAGATCTTCCTGGGGAAGGGCAAATAAGAAATGCCGCTGTGGAGATTGATTGAGGTCGCCAAGTTTGCGTTCGACATGTCCCAAGATGAAGAAATTGGGAAATTGTCGGGCTGGCAAACCTTTGGATACGTTTGTGTGGCAGGAGTACTTCCGGCGGTAATTCTTATCGGTGCATTTTGGATTGTGAAACGATCCCTAATTCCTTCTTGGGTTTTTACGGTCGTGGCTGTGGCATTGGGCGTATTACTTTTTGTATTGTTCCGCATAAAGGAAGGTCGCGATAAGCGTAGGAAGCTGCCTGAGATGAATACCAATTGTCAGACAGAAAAGAATAGGAGCCGGTAGCCCCATGAACCTAACCGGCGAACTTGATGACCTGAAGGAAGAGATCAAGTCCCACGCGATGGACTGCGGGCTCGATTTCTTCGATGTCGTCTTCGAGCTGTGCACGTACGACCAGATCAACCAGATCGCTTCGTTGGGCGGCTTTCCCACGCGCTATCCGCATTGGCGCTTCGGGATGGACTACGAAAAGATCAGCAAGTCGTACACGTGGGGCCTCAGCAAGATCTACGAGATGGTGATCAACAACGATCCTTGTTACGCCTACCTGATGATCTCCAATCCGCTCGTGGACCAGAAGCTCGTGATGGCGCACGTCTACGCGCACAGCGATTTCTTCAAGAATAACTTTTTCTTCGCGCACACCAGCCGCAAGGCCATCGACGACATGGCCAATCACGGGGCGCGCGTGCGCGCGCACGCCGAACGGCACGGGCACGAGATCGTCGAAGACTTCCTCGACTGCTGCCTCTCGATCGAGAACCTGATCGATATCCATTCGACGGGCATCCGGCGGCGCTTCGAAGGGCGGGGCAAGACGCGATTGCTGGAGCAGGCGGAAGAAGAACCGCTGGAAGTGCGGCGCATCAAGTCCAAGGATTACATGGACCGCTTCATCAACCCGCAGGAGTTCCTGGACCGCAAGCGCCAGGAACTGGAGACCGAGCGGGCCAAGCAGAAGCGTTTTCCGCCCGAGCCCGAGCGCGATCTGCTGCTATTCCTGCTGGAGTACGCGCAATTGGAGCCCTGGCAGCGCGACATCTTGGCGATCGTTCGTGAAGAGGCGTATTACTTCGCGCCGCAGTGGATGACGAAGATCATGAACGAGGGCTGGGCCACGTACTGGCACTCGAAGATGATGACCGAGCGGCTCGCCACGGACCAGGAGATCGTGGACTTCTGCGATCACCACAGCGGCGCGGTGGCGCAGGCGCCGGGGCAGATGAATCCGTATAAGGTGGGCGTGGAGCTGTTCCGCGACATCGAAGAACGCTGGAACAAAGGGCAGCACGGTCCGGAATGGGAGTCGTGCGAGGATTTCGAGCGCCGCCGCACGTGGGACACCGGCGACATGAAGGGGCGCGAGAAGATCTTCGAGGTCCGGCGCTTCCACAACGACGTCACCTTCATCGATACGTATCTGACGCCGGAGTTCTGCGAACGGCACAAGCTGTACCGCTACAACTACAACAAGAAGACGGGAATGTACGAAATCGCGAGCCGCGACTTCGACGAGATCAAGGGCCAGTTGCTGGTCAGCCTCACCAACGGCGGGCATCCGTTCATCTACGTGGTGGACGGGAATTACGGGAACCGCGGCGAACTGTACCTGAAGCACCGCTTCGACGGGGTCGAACTGCGAATCGACCACGGGCGCGACACGCTGCGCAACGTTTGCGCGATCTGGGGCCGCCCCGTGCACCTGGAGACGATGGTGGGCGGCAAGGGCCGCTTGTATTCCTTCGACGGCCAGGAACACCGCGACCGCGAAATCGCCGTCGAGAACGAGTAAGCCGAATCGATCCGCACTGGCATCCGCACGCCGCGACGCTAGCCTGAATTCCAGCT
This sequence comes from Planctomycetota bacterium, assembly GCA_045863855.1. Lineage (GTDB taxonomy): Bacteria > Planctomycetota > SZUA-567 > H5-PLA8 > H5-PLA8 > H5-PLA8. Next base: position 29,263 of record BTVV01000043.1, read on the forward strand.
TTGGTACCGATTAATTCGCTGCAGGAGATCGCGCTCATGCGTGGGCTGTGTCTTTCGATGGTGGCGCTGGCGATGCTGGCGGGATGCTCGACCGATCGGCCGTACGCGCAGGCCGGACACGACGAGGTCGTGCAGGCGGTGATCACCGCGCTGGGCGAGGAAGGGCACGTCAAAGCCGATAAGGTGACCAAGACCGAGGACAAGCTGGACGGCGACGAGCGCCGCACGCGGCTGGAAGGCGCGTACTCGACCTATTCGAAGTTCCGCGTCGATGTGATTTCCAAACCCGGCAAGGATCAAGGGCAGCCGGTGGTCGAGGCGAAGCTGCAGACGCGGGAGACGCTGTACACGCGGCACCGAGATTTCGAAGACCGCCTGTTGGAGCGCGTGGCGCTGCATTTGAACAAGACGACGTACGGCGAGCAGTCTCGCCCGACGGCCCTGCCGCCGGAACCGATTCCCGAACCGGGCCGGCTTTCGGCCGACAAAGGCAACACGCCCGCTAAAAAGTGATACGTCCGCCCCGGAAATCGAACGGACAGCCCGGACATGCGCACGGAAACCATCGAACTTAGCGGCCATCTGCTCGACAATCTCGTCCTGCCCAAAGTACTCGATCTGATCATTGCGTTCGGCGGCGACTACCGGATCGAGGAGATCCGCGTCGGATATTCGCCGCGCGATGCCAGCACCGCACGGGTGCGTGTGGAAGCGCCGGATGCGCGCACGCTGAACGAGATCCTCGAACAAGTTACGCGCTCGGGCGCGACGATGGCCGGCCGGCCCGAAGTGCAGGTGCGGCCCGCGCCGAAGGCCGGCGTCTTTCCCGACGACTTTTACGCGACGACGAACCTGCGCACCGAGATTTACCACCGCGGGCGCTGGATGCGCGTGGCGAACGCGGAGATGGATTGCGGCATCGTGCTCGACCGCGTGCGCGGCACGGCGCGCTGCCTGCGTATGCACCGAATCCGCAAAGGCGACCTGGTCGCCGTGGGGCATGCCGGGATTCGCGTCGAGCCCATCGACCGCCAGGCCGACCGCCAAGCGTTCGAATTCATGGGCAGCGCGGTATCGAGCGAGAAGCCGAAGCTGCTCCTGATCCGCCGCATCGCCGAGAAGATCAGCGAGACGCAGCGCGCGGGGCGCAAGGTGCTGCTGGTGGGCGGGCCGGCGATCGTGCACACCGGCGCGGGCCCGCACCTCGAAGCGCTGCTGAACGCCGGATACGTTGACGTGCTCTTCGCCGGCAACGCGCTGGCCGCGCACGACATCGAAGCGAGCATGTTCGGGACCAGCCTCGGCGTCAGCCTGACGTCGGGCAAACCGGTGGAGCACGGCCACGAGCATCACCTGCGCGCGATCAACCGCGTGCGCCGCGCGGGTTCCATCGCCGCGGCGGTGCGCGCGAAGCTGATCAAAGGCGGCGTGATGCACGCTTGCGTGCGACGCAAGGTTCCGTTCGTGCTGGTGGGGAGCATTCGCGACGACGGTCCGCTGCCGGACGTGATCACCGAGATGCACCAAGCCCAGGACGCCATGCGCGCGAAGCTGCCGGGCGTGGGGTTGTGCATCATGATCGGCACGATGCTGACGTCCATCGCCGTCGGAAACATGCTGCCCGCCGACGTCTTCACGGTTTGCGTGGATATCAATCCCGCGGTGGTGACGAAGCTGGCCGACCGCGGGACGTTCCAGGCGCTGGGGCTCGTGACGGATGCAGAGATGTTCTTGCGCCAGCTCGCGCGGGAACTGGGTCTGAAGGATGTGCCCGCGCCTAAAACGAAACCGGCGCGCTCGAAGCGCGCCGGTTCGCGTTCCTGACCTCTCGTTCGCCTAACGCTATTTTTTGAAGATGCGCGAGAACAAGTTCCCGCTGCCCTTGTTCTTGTCGTCCGGCGGCGGCTGCTTGCCGGCGGCCGGCGCGGCGGGCTGAACGGGCTGGCGGTCAGAAGGCTTCTTCGGCACCGCCTCGGTGATCACCGTCTCGTGCTTGATGTACCCTTGCGTTCCCGGTTTGGCCGGTCCGGCCGGCGCCGCGCTGGGCGCGGCTGCCGATGCCGCCGCTTGCTTGGGCTGCGGTGGCGGTGCGGGCGCCTGCGCCGCAGGCGGCGGGGCGGGGGACGGGGGTTTGGGCGCCGGAGCCGCAGGCTTGGGCGGCGGCTCGGCTTTCGGCTGCGCAGGCGCTTCGGTCTTCACCGGCGCGGGAGCCGGCTGCGGCGCGGGTTGCGCCGGAGCGGGCTGAACGGCAGGAGCCTGAGCGCCCGAGGCGACGACCGGCTGCGGCGGAACCTTGGGCGCTTCCGGCGCCGCCGCTTGCTTAGGGTCCGAGCTCACCATGGCCGGCTTCGGCGCACCGGCCTGCTGCGGTTTAGGTTTATCGGGTGGCGGTGGCTCGGGCGGCAGGTCCTTGCCGTCGGACTCTTGCAGCACGCGCGAGAGCCGCGCGCCCAGTTCCTTCGAGAACGAATCGATCTGGCTCTGGATGTGGCTGCCGGCCTGAGTGAGCGTGTCGTAACGCTTCTTGAATTCGTCGAGTTGCACGCAGGCGTTTTTGAACTGCTGCGTGAGGTTCGTATTCTCGGTGGCAAGGTCCGACATGGCGCGGTGGTACTGCTGCGTCAGGCTCTCGATGCCGTGCGAGGCCGCCTGCTTGTAGCGTTCGAACTCGCCGCGCACCTTCCGGCCGTAGACGGCGGCGTCTTCGTGCCGCGCGACGGCTTGATCGCGTTCTTGCAGCGCACGCTCCTTCGCTTCGCGCTCGGCTTTGAGCGCCGCTTCCAGGGTTGCGCCGCGGCCCTGCAACTCGCGGATCAATCCGGCTTGCTTCTCGCGTTCGTCGGCGGCCAAGCGGTGCGCCTGCTTCTCGCTGGCGAGCAGGCTCTTGGTCTCGGCGGCTTTGGCGTCCAGTTCACGCTTGGCGATGGCCAGCGCGTCGAAGTCTTTCTGCAGCGCCTGCTTGGCCTCGCGCTCGGCACCGAACCTCGAATCGAGATCCGCGACGCGCGCTTCCAATTCGCTGCGCGCTTCGGAGAGTTCGTTGCCGCGCTTGAGCGCCGTTTCCTTGGCGGACTTCTCCAAACTGAGCATCTGTTCCAGGTCGTTGGCTTTGCCTTCCAGTTCTTTCTTGGCTTCGGCCAACTCCGCCACGCGCCGGACCGCCGTTTCCTTCGCGTCGCGCTCCAGCGAAAGAATGCCGTCCAATTCGGCGACGCGCGCTTCCAGTTCGCGGCGCGCCTCGGCCAGTTCATTTCGCTTCTTGAGCGCGGTGTCCTTTAGATCGGTCTCGGAGGCCAGGCGCTTCTCGAGTTCGGCGACGCGCGCGTCGAGTTCGGCCTTGGCCTCGGCGAGCAGGCTCTTTTCGGTGAGCGCTTCTTCCTTGGCCTCGCGCTCGGTCGATAAGCGCACCTTCAATTCCGCTTCGCGGACTTCGCTTTCGCGGCGCAGTCCGGCCAGCTCTTCGCGGAGCTTGCCGTCCTGTTCCTCGTAGCCGCGGCGTTCCTTTTCGGCGGCGGCTCGCTCTTCGCGCAGCTTGCGCTCCCACTCCTCGCGGGCCTTGTGCTCGCGCTCGTCGCGGAATTTGCGCTCCTTTTCCTCGCGCGCCTTCCACTCGAGTTCTTGCTTCTCGAGTTGCATCTGCAATTCAAGCTCACGCTCTTCCTGCTTGTCGAGAAGGCGCTTCTCTTTTTCGGCGTACTCGACGAGCAGACCTTCGAGGCGCTCCTTTTCGGCGCCCAGCCGGGTTTCGAGTTCGACGATCTTCGCTTCCAGTTCGCGGCGGGCCTCGGACAGCTCGTCGCGCTTCTTGAGCGCCGCTTCCTTGCCCTCGCTTTCGCCGGCGAGCTTCTTGGAAAGTTCGGCGGCTTTGACCTCCAGCGCGCCACGGGCCTCGGCCAGCTCGTTGCGCTCCTTCAGCGCCGCGACCTTGGCCTCGCGTTCCTTGGCCAAGCTGGCTTCGAGGTCGGCGGTGCGCTGTTCGAGCTGCTGGCGCGTCTGGGCCAGTTCGTCGCGAAGCTTGCGGACCAGCTCCTCGCGCTCGAGCGCGTCGCGTTCGGACTTCTCGCGCTTCTGGCGTTCGTCGCGTTCGGCGGTATCTCGATCGGTCTTGTCCTTTTCGGATTTCGACTTTTCGGACTTCTCCTTCTCCGCCTTCTCGCGCTCGAACTGCTCGCGCTTGGCCTGATCGCTCTGCTCGCGCTCCAGGCGCTGCTTCTCGACGCGTTCGTCGGTCTGCTTCTGGCGCTCTTCGCGCTCTTTATCCTGCTTGGACATGAGTTCCAACTCCTCGCGTTGCTTGCGTTCCCGTGCTTCCCGAATGATCCGCTCGTGGTCGGCTCGTTCCTGCGCGGCGCGCTCCAGGGCGCCGCGTTCCTGCATCCAGAAGGCTTCGCTTTCGGCGCGCACATACGTTTCGCGCGATGCGTGCAACTGTCCGATCAGCCGCTCGGCGCGCTTGGGCAAGGCGTCGAGCGCCGCTTCCACGCGCGCCCAGCGCGGCTCGTGCGAGCCGGAGTAGGCGTGCTGTTCGGCTTCGAAGCGGGCCTGGCATTCCTGGCTGACCCGCTTGGCAATGCGTTCGCGCAAGGCTTGGCGCTCGGCGGCCTGGCGCTGTTCCCAGGCTTGGCGTTCCGCGGCGGCCTGGCGCTCTTGTTCGGCGGCTTGCGCGGCGATTTTATCCAGCGCGGCTTTGAGCCGGGCCTCGCGCTCGGCGCGGAGACGCCGCTCTTCTTGCTCGTGCTTGCGTGCTTCGGATTCCAGCGCCTGCTTGCGTGCGTTCGCGGCCTGGAGCGCTTTTTGTGCAGCGGCTTCTCGCTCGCGTGTGGCTTCCAGCTCCAGCGCGGCGCGGCGGTGCTCCAACCGCGCGCGGGCTTCCAACTCTTCTTGCTCGCGCGCTTCGAACGCTTCTTTGCGGCGCTGAGCTTCGGCCAGGACGGATTTCTCGCGTTCGATGCGTTCGCGCAGCGCGCGCTCGTCGCGCTCCAAATCTTCCAACTCGGTGCGCTTGCGCCGGGCATCTTCCTCGCGCCGCCGCGCTTCTTCAGCGGCGCGTTCTCGTTCTGCTTGCTGCGCGCGTGCTTCCAGCAAGGCCGTTTCGACACGCTCCTGCTGAGCCTTGAGTTCCTCCAGCGTGGCCGCGCGTTCGTTCGCACGCGCTTCGGCCTGCTGGCGCTGCCCGGTGAGCTGTTCGAGTTCTTTGCGCAGCTCGGCCAGTACGGCGGTTTGGCGTTCGCGTTCGGCCTCGCGTTTGGCCGATTCTTCCGCTTCGCGCACCTGGCGCTGGGCTTGAGCGGCGGCTTCACGCGCCTGGCTTTCGGCCTGGACACGTTCGGCTTCTTCGCGCAGCTTGCGCAGGCGCGCTTCCTGCGCTTCGCGTTCGCGGACCGCGCGTTCGCGCGCTTCGCGTGCGGCGGCTTCGCGCGCTTGGGCCGCGCGCTGTTCTTCTTCCGCTCGTTTCGCGGCTTCGGCGGTGCGCGCTTCGGCCGCTTCGCGTTCGCGCTTTTCGTGGGCCGCCCGCGCTTCGGCTTCCTGCTGCTTGCGCGCGGCTTCCTCCTGCTGCAAGCGCAGCGTCTCCGCCTGAGCGGTTTCGAGGCGGCGGCGGCGGTCTTCGGTTTCCTGGCGGCGGCGCTCTTCTTCTTCGCGTGCGCGCGCTTCTTCCGCTTCCTTGCGCTTGGCTTCGCGCTCGACTTTCGCGGCCTCCAGGCGTTCCAGCGCCCGGCGCGATTCGGCCTCCGCGGCTTCCTTGGCCACGCGCGCGCGTTCGAGTTCCTCCGAAGTTGTGCGCTGGCCTTGCTCCAATCCGGCCAGTTCGGCCTGCGCTTCGGCGCGGCGCTGAAGCAACTCTTGCTTGCGCCGCGCGTGCTCGGCGTTCTCGCGCGCCTCGGCTTCCTCGCGCGCTTTCTTTTCCGCCTCTTCCTTTCCGCTGATCCAACCCACCAGGCGCTGCGTGAGCGACTGCTGGGCCTTCTTTTCGGCGCGTTCCTTGGACTCCTTGAGCAACTGGTGGTAGCGAGTCAATTCGTCGAGGCTCGAACCCTGCGCCGCGCGGTATGTCTCGCGGTCCAATTCGGCGGCGGCCAAGTCGTCCAGTTCGGTCCCGCTTTCGGCCACGGGCGAAACGGCCGCGGGACCCTTTGCGGAGTCCCGCGGTTCCGGAGCGCTCAAGGTCGCCGGCACCGCGGCACGGTCTTCCGCTTTCAACCTCAAGCCGTACGTGGCACTCAGCCATTCCAGCAGGCCGTCCAGGTGCCCTTGCAGGCGTTCGTCGAGGGCCGCGTGCTTGGGGAAGTCGGTGCGCGGCTTCCCATTCTCGCCGGGCAAGCCGGGAAGGTCGGGCACGGCGGCGCGCAGGCGCTTCAACTGCGCGATGACGGCGCGCGTCAGATCGCCCGCGTGGGCGAAGCGCTTGCGCGGATCGCGTTCCAGGCAGCGTGCGACGAGTTCGAGCGTGCCGGGGTTGAGGTCTTTGCGGATCGACTCCAGTTCGGGAATGCGGCCGGTACGCACCTGCTCCAGCGCCGTTTTCATGGAGACGCCGGGCTTCGCGACGCCTGGATGAATGGCCAATCCCGAGAGCATGCGGTACAGGCCCGCGCCGAGCGCGAAGACATCGGTGGCAGGTGTGAGCAGCAGCGGATCGAGGCCGTTAGGCGGCGCTTGCTCGGGCGCGAGGTAATCCAGGTGGCCGAGCGTCGCGAGTCCGCGCAGATCGTCGCGCGCATGGCTGCTTTCGAGGGGGAGCGGCCAAGCGCATTGGGCCAGGCAGATACGGCGCAGCTTGGACTCCAGCACGAAATCGCCCAACCCGGCGCTGAGGAGCAGGAAACCGGCCTGGTGTACCGCGGCGACCAAATGGCACATCTCGGCCCAATGCTGCAGCGCTTCGGCTTCGGCGGCATGTCCGGCCAGGAGCCCGTAGTGGTCTTCGAGGGTCGGGCCTTCGCGGTGCGTGACGACGACGGCCCATCCGCGCGTGTCGGCCCCGGCGAAGCTCAGTTCGGGCAAACCGCGATGGCGGGCGCGCGACCACAACGCCGCTTCGAAAAGCGCGCGCGCACTGGCGGACGGGAGCAGCGTGGAACCGGTTAGAATGCGGACGGATGCGCCGTTCTGGCGATCCTGTCCAAGCAGCGCGTTTCCGCCGGGACGAAAGAGAGCCTCTTCCGGAAGATCCGGAAGTTCAAAGCGCGTCCACAAGGACGCCAAGCCGTCCTGCGTGGCCTTGGTACGCCTGGCCATGACGTGGGGCCATCCCCCGCGGCGAGTGCCTGTTGAAAACCGAATCTATCCCAAGCGAGTGTAACACGAGACGGGGGGATTACATCCGTAAGTTGGGCGAAACGGCTCGCGCGGCAGCCCCAAGACCTAGCGTTTGGCGGCTTCGGCTCGGCGCACATTGCGTATGTGCTTAAAATCGTCGAACCAGCGCTGCCAGGCCGCCGGTTCCGCCCCCAGATCGCGCTGGCTGATGGTGCGTAAGCCCGCGAAGGCCAGCACGGCCACGGAGGTTTGGACGCTGCGCAGCTCCAGGTTGGGCAGTTCGATGGGCAAGTTGATGTTACCCAGCGGGTTGTTCACGTCGAGCCCGTTGGAGATGAACAAGGTCTGAGGCGGTTGAACTTCGGTGGCAGACCCCACGCGCAATTCGTAACTGACGATTTGCACCAGCGCTTCGATCACCTCGGGGCGGTCGAGCCAGCGGATGCCTTCGGCCGCGCGAAGCCGGTGCTCGGCCTTTACCGCCGGGTGGATCACGGCCTTATAAAGGAACTGCATCGCCCGAGTGTCGTCGAGAGTGTCCATGGCGCGCGCCGCGGTTTTGCGAACGCCTTCGTCGCTATCGAACAGTATACGCTTGAACAAGGCTTCGCTGATGGCTACGGGTACCGGCTTGGAGGAAATCGACTCCAGCGTCTGAAGGGCGGCCATTCGTTCGGAGGGAGTCTTGGCCTCCGCGAGGACTTTGAGATGAGCTTCGAGGTTGAGTGGGGTTTGTGCGGTCCGATCGGCCGGCGATTCCTGTGGCGCGGCTTGGATGGTCAACGTCTCTTCCGCACCGGCGGAGCTGGCCTGGCACCACAGGGCCAAACTCAGCAAGGTCGCAACCCAAGCACGCATTGGACTCAGACTCCCATCGATCGTTCTACACTAGTGGCGTATGCAAGCCTCCTACTCTTAGAGCGATGAGCCTAATTAGGAATAGCCCTCAAGAGGCTCGAAATTCGTGCGTCCATTAAGGCTTGCTGCCGCTTGGTGCGCTTGACAGGTCAAACCGGGGCATCTATACTGCTTAGCCTTAGAATGCATATCGGATACGCAACATATTAGTGCGTAAGGGTTTGGGTGTTTCCGGGGCGTTCCCGTACGGTGCGCGGTCCGGGTGTGATGCAGGCGTTTGACGACAAGAGCGAGACTCCAGGTCCGGGCAGCCCACTTCATGTCCAGCACGCGTGCTAAAGTCCAGTCCTTCTTACGCTTGTACAGTCGGCGCTTGGGTAAGGTTCAGCGGGTGGAGTTCATGCCCCCGCCGGCCTCGGCCGATCCCGAAGCGGCGCTGCAAGTCGCGACCAAAAATTCCGAAATTGTAGCCGGTGCGGTGCTGGGTCTGCACGGACCGCCGCTGGAAGGGTACGACGCCGCCCGCAAGTTGATGAACTTTTACGTCGACTGGAACGAAGTCCGCGTAGCGGATGCCGAAGTCGCCGGCCGCTTGCTGGGCCGCGACCACCGCGCGGTGCCGCGCATCCAGCTTCTGCAGCGCTTCCTCGAGGTTTTCTTCCTGCGCCAGCGGAACATGAACCTCGATTATCTGGCCAACCTGAAACCCAACGACCGCAAGCAGTTCCTGTCCAATCTCGAAGTTTTCGACCGCGAGGAACTGGCGGCGCTGCTGCTGACGGGGTTCGGATACCTTTCCTTCCCGGCGGCCGATGCGATACACGAGGTCGCGCTGGAGCACGGGCTGGTCAAGAAAAAGGCCACCGTATTGCAGATGGCGCGGGAGCTTCAAAAAGGGCTCGATGCGGAAACGATGTACGAGCTGTACTCGCACCTGTACACGCTGGCCCGCTACCCCGACAAGTCCGCCCGCCCGCGCAAGAAGGTCAAAGCTTAACGCCGTTTAGCCGCCCGTCGCGCAGGGGGCCTCCGTGGACGCCGTTCTCTTCGATCTCGACGACACGCTGCTGAATTATTCCGACGGCGCGGATGCCGTTTACGCGCGATCGCTGGCTGAAGTCGCCGAACCTTTGGGTCTGGACGTACCGGCGTTGCTGGCCGAACTGGATGCCGTGCGGCAATGGTTCTGGGGCGATCCCATCCGGCACCGCCGCGAACGGACCGACATGTCCGGCGCTTGGCGTAAAATCTACGTCGAAGCGCTGGGCCGGCAGCGGGTGCCGGCGGCGCGCGCTGAAGCGCTGGGCGCGGAGATGGCGCGGCGATTCACGGACGCGCGCTGGGAGGTCGTCCGTCCGCTGCCGGGCGCGTTCGATCTGCTGGATGCGCTCGCCGCGCGCGGAGTGCCGCTGGGGATGATCACCAACGGCGACGCGGCGCAGCAGCGCGAGAAGCTGCGCCGCTTCGACCTCGAGCGCTACTTCCGCGTGATCGTGATCGAAGGAGAGTTTGGGCGCGGGAAGCCCGACCGCGAGGTCTTTGCGCACGCGCTGGAGGTGCTGGGCGTCGAGGCGCGGCAGACTTGGATGGTGGGCGACAACCTGGAGTTCGATATCGGCGGCGCGCAGGCGTTGGGGGCGCGGGGCGTCTGGATCGACCGGCATGGAAAAGGCCCGCCTGCCGGCGCGGCGGTGCGGCCCGACCGGGTCGTATCGAGCGTGGCGGAGTTGGACGACTGGCACTGAAGCCGCCCGGCGGTTCCGCGCTTGTCGTTGGTGCGCGCCGCGGATGGGTTATGATCGGCGCGGTTGGGCGGACGCTTAACGGGGTGCTGCGGACTTGGCCTTCGACTGGCTCAAACGATTCATGCCCAAGCGCGGCGGACAAGCGTCCGCGCCGGCTGAAAAATCGGCCGACCGGCTCTGCTGTTCGTGCGGGCAGAGCGAGATTCGCGTCAAGCAGCTCATCGCGTTACCCGGCGACCAGTTCATCTGCTCGGCCTGCTGCATCCGCCTCTCGGGAACCTTCGGCGCGGGCGGCGCGGGCGGTTTCACGACGGCGATCCCGGGGCGCTGCTCCAGTTGCAGCCGCGAAGGCGAGCGCCGGCCTCCGGTGGTGCGCACGAAAACCGGGCTGATCTGCAAAGAGTGCATCCGGTTGCTCGCGCAGATGGCCTACGAGCGCGAGATTTTCCCCGAAGCCGAATTCAAGCGTCGCCGGTCGCTTTGGGCCAAGCAAACCTGTTACTTCTGCGGCAAGGACAAGGCCGCGATCAAGGGAGCGGGCATGGCCTTGCTCTGCTACACCTGCTACGATGCCATGGCGCGAATCGGGAAGAACGAGCCCATCGCGGGCGACGTGCAGTGCGACCTGTGCATGAAAAAAATGAGTGGCGCGGCGGGGCAGATGGGTGTCCAGGGCGGCATCATTTGCGCCGAATGCCTGGCGCGCCACGAGAGTTTCAAGACCCAGTCGCGGACCTGACCGTGTGGAGACGAGCGATGCTCGACAAGGACCTGCTCGACATTCTGGCTTGCCCCCATTGCGTGAGCCTCCCGGAGCGAGCGCCGGAAGGCGTCCGCAAGGGCGAGTTGGAGCTTTTGGGGACCGAACAGAAACCCGAAGCGCTGCGCTGCAAGCAATGCCGGCGTGTGTATAAGATTGAGGATGGGATCCCAAACTTGCTAATAGAGGAAGCCGTTATAGAGGGACAGGCGTAGGGTTCGCGCAGATATGCGCTTTGTTCCTTTTTGCTTGACCAACCGCGTGCAAAATGCACAATGTCCAAGGGGTGAGCCATTCTCATCCTACGTTGCTATAAGAGGTTAACAGAAACCGAAGGATCGGGCGTTCCGAGCGAACCGCTCGGTCGCAGGTGCTTCTTGGACCCCCTCGAGAGCTGACTGACGCATGGCAGATGAGGCCTCGCCCCCAGCCGGAGCCGTCGGTAACCGGGCGGAAGCCGAGCGGTTGCTGCAGCAGGGGCTCGATCACTACGACCGCGAGCAGTTGGAAGAGGCGCTGAACTGCTACCAACAGGCCATTGCCGCCGATTCCGAATTCGCGCTCGCCTACAACAACGTCGGCATGATCTTGATCGACCTGGAGCAGTACGAACAGGCGCTCGAGTACCTGTACTATTCGATCCGGCTGCAGCCCGAGAGCGGGGAATCGTTCAGCAACCTGGGTTTTGCGCTGCGCCGCGTCGGGCGCGATCTGGAAGCCGCCACGGCGTACGCTCAGTTCCTGGCGCTTGAGCCGGAGTTGGAAGAAGGCGAACGGATCAAGCAGTGGATCCTGCAGGTCATGGAAGCTCAGGGGCTTCAGGAACTGCCGCCGTTCCAGTTCCCCGAAGAGCGAGCGGCGGCCCAAGCGGAAGCGGCGCCGGAAGCTCCGCCCGAGCCGGCCCCCGAACCCGAACCGGCGCCCGCGCCGGCTCCCGCCGCGGAAGAACCGCGCAAGATCAAGAAAATGGCCGCCTGGGAAGCGTCGGCCGCGCCGCAGCAGACGCTGGCTCCGTTGACGCCGACCGGCGAGTACGCCGACGCGCCCGCGGCGACTCCGGCCGCCGCCGCTCCTCATGCGCCGTCGCAGCGCGTCACGCCGGTCCGGCCAGTCTCGCGGGTGGCGGCCCAGTCCGTCCAGGCGCCCGCCGCCGCGCCGGTTCAGGCCGCGCCAGCCGTACAACCGGTGTCGCAAGCCGCTCCGCCCGCGGCACAAGGCGGGCAGGCCGAAGACTGGATCGAAGCGGCGCTGGATTGTTTCGCCGCCGGCGACATGGACGGCGCGACCGAACGATTGAACCAAGTGCTGCAAGGCGATCCGGCCAACGCCGAGGCACTGACCGGCTTGGGCAAGGTGCTCGTGCGGCTGGAGCAATACGACGAAGGCATCGGGCGGCTGCAGGAAGCGCTGAGCATCGATCCGGAGGATCCGGCGGCTTACTACGTGCTGGGTTTCGCGCTTCGCGCGACCGGACGTGAGTCCGAGGCGGCCGATGCGTACGACCAGTTCCTGGCTCGGATGCCCGACGCACTCGACGCGGCGCGTATGCGGCAGTGGGTGGAGCAGGTGCGGGGCAATGGGGCACAAGCGCCGGTACAGGAAGGCCCTCCGGCTCAGGACGAAGCGCAGGAACAGCCCGCGACACTGATTCAGCCCCAGGAAGGCGCGGCGGATGCCGACGCCGAAGCTCAAGGCGGTCCCGGCGATTCCGGCGGCGCGCTTTTTGTCCCCAAGACCGAGAACGACAAGCGCTTCCTCGAAGCGCAGGGCATGTTCCAGGACGGCGACCTCGACCGCAGCTACCGCATTTGCGTAAGCGTGCTGAACGACGATCCGGGGCACTACCGCAGCCGCGCGCTCTTGGGCCGCATCCTGCTGCGCCAGAAGCAGTACGAGCAGGCGATCGAGCAGTTGGAAGGCTCGCTGGTCACCGAACCGGATTACGCCGAGGCGCTCTATTTCCTGGGCCAGGCGTACGAGCGCGCCGGCGGACGCGATAAGGCCAAGGAAGCCTACAAGCGCTGCATCGAAGTATCGCCCGAAGGGCCGCGCGCCGAACGCCTGCGCGAATGGCTGTCCGGGCAGACCGCCGCGCTCCTGAAGGAATCGGGCGAACAGATTCAGTGCGAACTGTGCCTGCGCTACTTCCCCGAAGAGGAAGTCCGCCTGCACGACAGCAAGAATACGTGCAAAGGCTGCTTGGCGCTGATCGGCGCGCTGCCGGCGGAAGAAATGAACGCCAGCGGCCTGCCGCATGGGCACGGCCCGGATGCGCCGCCGCCGCTTACCAGCCCGGAAGCCGTGACCGAGCCGCGCCGCCGGCCGCGCGGCGTGCTGCTGACGGGCGTCGGCGCGGTGCTGGTCCTGGCGCTGCTGGGCGGCGCGTGGACGTTTACGAAGCTGCCCGAGCGTCTAGGCTTGCGCAAGACTGTGGAAGTCGCGCCGCCTCCGCCTCCGCCTGACCAAAACCCCACGCCTCCGCCGCCTCCGCCCGACGCGTTCGACGCCGGGAAAGTCGCGCTGGAGGGCGAAGCCGCCGGACGCCTGTTGCCGTGCGCGGCCTGGAGCTTCCAGCCGCGCCTGGCCGGGATGGATAAGGCGCCGGCAGGACTGAAGGTCGAGTACGCGCTGACGCAAGCCCCGGAAGGAATGACGGTGGATGCGGCGACCGGCGCGGTGGCCTGGACGCCGCGGCCCGACAACTACGAAACCCTGAAGGACGGCCTGACGCTGACGGTCGAACTCACCGCTCGCGGGCTGCGTGGCGCCGAAAACGAAGAGGTGTTCAAGGTCTCGCGGCAGTGGACACTGAGCCTGCAATTCAGCCTCCAAGCCGCCGATCCTAAACCGCTGGAAGTGGAAACCGATCAGCGCGTGGCGCTGGCGGGCGGGGACTTTAACGGCGACAAGCTCTACGACTTCGCGCTGGCGGCCGGGCATTTCGGCGTCGGGCGCGTAAAGTTCTATTTCCAGATGCAGGACCACTCGCTTTCGGTGCCGCTGCCCTTCAACACACAGGGGCAAATCACCGCGTTGGCGGCCACGGACCTGAACCAGGACGGGCGCATGGATCTGGCCGCGGCCAATCTCTTCCGCGGCGACGTGTCGTTTTTCCTGCAAAACGCGCAGAGCCAGCCGGTGGAAGGCCCGCGGATCGCCGTGGGCCGCGGGCCGGTGGCGCTGTGCGTGCAGGATCTGGACGGCGACAAGCAGGTGGAGATCGGCGTGCTGCTGGGCCTGGGCCGCGCGCTGGCCATCGCTTCGTATCAGGGCGACGGGCGCTTTACCGAGGTCAAGCGCGTGGCGATGCCTGCCGGCGGACCGTTGGGCTGGGTGCTGCCTTGGCCGTCGGTCGAGGCCGGAGCCGGTTTCCTGGCCGTCCTGCCGCTGGCCGAGAAGCCGCTCCAGTTCGTGCCTTACTCGAAGTCCGGCGGCCCCGGGTTGGCGGTGCCATCAGGGTTGTCCGGCGAACCGCTGGTGGCGGGTGTGGCGCGGATGACCTTCACCGCCGCGGACGGAGGACCCGATCAGGCGCGGCTGCTGGTGCTGATCAACGATAAGGAAGGCGAAGTGCGGGTGCTGGAAGAACGCCAGGGACAGTTCATGGCCGACACCACGCGGCGAAGCGTTATGCTGGGCGATTTGGCGCTGGCCATTCGAACGGCCGACTTCAACCTCGACGGCCGCGAAGACCTGCTGGTCGTGATGCCGGAATCGGCGCGCATTTACTTTCAGGACGCTTCCGGGTTTCAGCCCGGTCCGCGCTACACGGGCTTCGGGCGGCTGCAGGCGGCCTGCGAAATCGCCGACTTCAACGGCGACCGGCGCCCCGACCTGATGCTCCTGACCGAGAAGCAGGAAATCCTGGTATTGCAGTCGGAGATCAAGGAGCCGACCTCGTCCGCCGTGGCGGAGGCGAAGGGCTTCCCGGGGCAGGATGAACTGAAAACCGTGCAACTCGGCGAGCCGCTCAAGAGTCCAACCCATGGGTTCGAGATGCGCGCACCGGAGGGTATGGACACGAAGCTCGACGAAGCGCCGGAAACGCCGTTCCGCGCACAGGAATCCGGAGAAGAACCGGTCCGGTCACGGGTCTGGATCAATTGGTTCGAAGAAGCGCCGCCGGCCGTGGACGCCACGCGCGAGAAGTACAAGGCAAACAACGAAGATCTGGAATGGGTGGGCGAACCCGTACTGGGAAGTCTGGCTTCGGCCCAGGCCGCGCGCCTGGAGTTTAAAATGAAGGGCGAGGACGGGAAACTCAAGCATAGCGTCGTATACATCGTGGATCTGGGCAAGCGCTACGCGGAGATCGTGATCCTGATGGACGAGGACCTCTGGCTGGCGCGTAAGGCGCGCTACGAGGCCGTCGCGCGCAGTTTCGTACCGCCGAAGAAGTGATCGCGGCGGGGGGAGGCGACGTATGAAACGCTCCGGTTGGTGCTGCTGGGCGGGTGTGTTGCTGGCCGCGAGTCTGGCGGCGCAGGATGAGTTCAACGTCGAAGACCTGCCGCGCGAAGAGATCGTGCTGCCCGGCGGAGGGAAGACGTACAACGTCCGCTATTTGAACCGTCCGTGGCACGAAGTGGATACCTCCATCCTGCAGTCCCGCAATATGCTCGAGTCCCAGGACGTCTGCTTCGAGGGCAAGTTCGACATCCTGATCAAAACCGAAGTCAAACTGCTGGGCGTGCGCGGACGCATCGTCTGCCAGGACCCCCAGCGCTTGCGCTTCATGGAATCGCTGAAGCGCGGGGACAACGTCTGGATCTGTGGCACGCTGCGTCCCAAGCCGGGCGACCAGAGCGTGGAATTGGCGCTCGTCGAGGTCAAACGCTTGCAGGCCGATCTGCCGCGCTTCGAACGGCGCTTCGATCTCTATAAGCAAAAGTCGGACGCGGGAGCCTTGGAAGATCTGGGCCATCGCATCTCCAAGCTCCTGAACAGCAAGATTCACGATTTCAACCAGCACGACCAGTTCGTCGCGCTGCGCACCAAGACCTGGACTCTTTCGCTTGCCCTGCGCAAGCGTGAACTGGCGGCCAACGACGCCGAAGGGCTCTACAATCTGGCGGTGAAGACCTACGACCTGCTGCGCCGGACGCACGAGTACCACGAAATGATCCGGCAGGTGCTGGCCGTGGACCCGAACCACCCGCAGGCCAGCCGGGTAGCACGCGACGAGATGGATATGTTCAAGATCGGCGGGCGCTGGATGACCCGCGACGAACACGAGAAAATGCTGGCCGAACAAGCGCAGCAGGTGCAGCAGACCGAAGCCGCGCAGAAGGAAGCCTTCGAGCGCAAGCGCCAGCAGCGCGAAGCGGCGGCGCGCGAACGGCAACGCCTGCTCTCGACCTTCTTGACCGCGTTGCGCACGCCGGATGTGAAGGCCACCGAAGGCGCTCTGCGCAGCTTGGGTGAAGCCGTGCGCGACACGCCCGATCCCATATTCGGGCGCATGGGCGTGGACGTGTTGGCGCACTTCGACGATCCGGCCTCGATCAAGCCAGGGCTCGATTTGGCCGTGCGCTGCGATTATTCCGAAGTGCGCCGCGACGCGCTGGAGGCGCTGGCCTGGCGCGGCGACGAAGCGGCCCTCGCGACGCTAGCCGACGCGCTCAAGCGCGAACAGGATACCGACACCGCGCGCAGCGGCATCGAAGCGCTGGTCCGCCACGGCGGCAAGCCCGCGTGCGCCGCCTTGATGGCGGGCCTGGAAGCCGAGAATCAGCGTGTCGGCTCGGAAGTCGTCGAAGGGCTCAAAACGCTGACCGGGCAGACGACGCTGACCACGCGCGAAGAGTGGGAGCGCTGGTGGCAGGAAAACAGGGAACGCGCCGATCTGAATTTCGCCAAGCCGCCGGGGCAGTAATGCGGCGGCTTCAGGGCCGCGGCCCGTACTCCAGCACTTCGTAGCTCGGTTTGCCGTCGATTTCCACCCGCGCGACTCCGAACGCCAGCGCCGCGTTCGTCCAGGTTTTCACTTTTTCCTTACGGCCTGACTCTTCCCGGCTCGATTCGCCCACCGCGCAGCGCAGTTTTTGGCCCGCGACCTTGAGGTCGTCGGATTGGGGCGAGTTCGGGGGCGCTTCGGCCGCCGCCGGCGGAAGAACGCGCAGGCGTTCTTCGTAGGTCTCGGCCACGCCCGCGTATTCGATCCGCGATTTGACGCGCAGCCACCGCGCCTCGCCATCGCGTTCGACCGCTTCGATGCTGCGCGTGACCACCGCTTCCACGCTGCGTTCGGCGTCCAGGCGCACGGAGAGACGTGCGCGAATCCATTGTCCAGCGCGCGCCTGTTTGATCCAGGGGCCGGGTGGGAGGGGGAATTCGGGTAGCGCCGGGGTTTCGGCCGACCAAGCCTGGACGGCCAAACAGCACAGCGGCCAAAGGCCCAAGCGGACCGCGCGCCTCATTTGCCGGAACCGAAGCCGGAGAGGACGAACGTCTGCGTCCCGCCGTTGGGTGTCTCCACTTCGGACTTTACTTTCCCGCCCATCGGCACGTCGGGCGAGGTCCAGACTTTCTGCGTGGTGACCAGTTCGTTTTCGCCGACGGTGACGGTGATTTTCCACTGCACCCACTGGCAAGGGTATACCTTGCCGTTCACCGTCACGTCTTCGGCGCCTTCGCCGATTTTTTCCTGGCGGATGGCCTTGGACGTCTTGGCCGTGCCGGCGGCCTCTTTGAGTTTGTAAACGTTCCGCCTCGTGACGGGCTGGCCGGCGACTTCGGTGCTCGTCTCGACCGTTACCTCGTCGTTGCCGCGCTCGACGACCGTTTCGCGGTGCGTGTACGCGACCGGATTTCCACCTTGCTGAGCGCTGACCTTCCACTCGATCCAGTCGCCCGGCTTGGACTTGGCGTAAGGACTCGCGGCGCCGTCGGCCGCGGCGATGCGCGTGGCGCACACCAGGACACACAGCCCCGTCAGAGCATGGATCGCACGCATGGTCCCGCTTCCCCTCCCCGCGGTCCGGCACGGGCGTGACCC
>BTVV01000044.1:0-46097 GCA_045863855.1 Planctomycetota bacterium
GCCTTCCGCGCGGAACTGGACCGCCTGCGGCGCGAGGGGCACTTCAACAACGTCCGCACCGAAGGGGATTCGAAGACCGTTTCGCAAGAGAAGATGAACCTGCAGATTTGCCCGCTGCTGCATAAGAGCACGTTCTTCCGCGCGTTGCCGTTCCATCCCAAGGTGCTCGACACGATCCCGCAACTGATCGGCGATCCGGTGATCCTGCATCTGGACCAGGTATTCCTGAAGCCCGCGCGGCACGGAACGGGGACCAACTGGCACCAGGACAACGCGTACTTCAAGATCGACGATCCGATGCGCGGGACGGCTATGTGGATTGCGGTGCACGACGCGACGATCGCGAACGGCACCCTGAACGTGATCCCAGGCGCGTTTCGGGAACACTTCGAGCACGGCCGCGATCCGGAGAGCAATCATCACATCCGCTGCTATCCGCCGGAAGAGCAGTCGGTGGCGCTGGAAGTTCCCGCCGGCGGCGCGGCCTTCTTCTGCTACGGCGTCCCGCACTGCACGCGGGCCAATCAGACCGACCGGGACCGCGCCGGCGTCGCGTATCACTTCCTGCACGAATCGTGCTACACCGACGAATACCGCAAGCACCACAAGCCCATCGGGACCTACCTGACCGGCCCGAAGGCGACGGGCGGAGAGAAAGAGTACGGGCTGCGAGTGGCCGGAACCTGGGAGAAGGAGTGCGAACTCGCGCTGGCCAGCCAGACGGCGGCGGTATAAGAGCGATGCACCTCGGCCTTCACGCCGGGCGGAGCATGGCTTCGCCCGGTGTGCATTAGCCGATGAATCTCACAGAGCTCACGGATGCCCGGTCCAATGGCGTTGACGGTTGGTGATAAGGTTTGGTTCACCGCTATTCCAGAGGAGTGGAACCGTTTAAGGATTACCCTGCAACGAGATGACCTGGCTTTCATGAAATACGTTATTGCAAGGGGGCGCCCTTCGCGAGTCTACGAAGTAGACGAGAACGGCATCCCTTGGGTTGCTATGCGGATCCAAGGCCCGAAGGGCCTGGAATTCCATACTTGGGGTATCTTTGAAAAAAACCGGATGGAGCAAGGTATCCCCACGCAAATAACCAAACGCCAAATTCGGACTACCCGGTTACTTCATCTGGTCGGCCAGCTATTCGTTTAGCGGCAATTGAATGCCAATAGTAATAGCCAAATTTTTACTGAGCACTTGAGTGTCTCGACTTCCTGCGGCTACGGAGCCGAGGTTCGGCGTCCATCGATCAACTCGCTTGAGAATCGAAATGGTGGGCAGGGAGGGATTTGAACCCCCGTAGACTTTCGTCGACAGATTTACAGAGTGCTACGCATGGTCTAAACCTTTACGGTGTAAAGGGCAAGGATTGCCCAAAAGTCGATAGGTTACGCGATTAGGTTACGGATTTTGAATGGCAACAGACTCATAGATCTGTTGACGTTCCAAAGGCAACAGACTTTGGATCTGGCGACACCCCCACCCGCCCCACTTCTAAGGCCCGGAGCGAAGCGCAGACGTCTGCGCAAGCGGCGACCAGGAGGGCGCCGGCGTGCGATTAGAGCTTGGAGCGGATCGCGGCGGCTTGGGCTTCGTAGCGCGCTTGGCGTTCCCGCTCGCCGTGCATTTCGTGGTGCAGCGCGAAGGAATCGAGGGCGTCGGCTTCGCCGGCAGAGCCGGCGCCGGCGTAGCGCTTGGCCAGGTCGTGAGCCATTCGGAGGTAGATACCGGCTTCGTGCTTTTCGTTCAGGCTGGTATGCAGGAACGCAGCCAGGCGGAGCACATGGAAGGGCCCCCGCCAGTCCCAGCCCCAGCGCTCAAGCCAAAGCAGTATCCGGATTGCGCGCCTGTAGCAGTCCAGCGCTTCGCGCCATTCTCGGCGCATGAGGTGACAAACCCCCACTGAGCCCAGCGCCACCGAAAGCGACGCAGCCCACCGAGTCTGCTGTTCGAGGCCGCGCGGGTGCAGCGCCCAAGCCTGGCGCAAGGCATCGCGGGAGGTTTCAAACGCGGGCCCCACGGCGCCGCGTTCGGCATGGCCGATCGCCTGAGCGACAAGGCCGTTTATCTCGCCGGCCTTACTCAGTGTGCGCATTGACGTTGCGCGCCCCGATCGCCGCCGTATCGGATTCAAGCGCGGCCGCGTGCCGTTCGTAAGCGTCGTTCAATCTCGAAAGGGTAGTGATCAGCTTGTAAAGCGCGACCGGACCGAAGCCACTCTCGACTACATTCTGTGCATAGTAGGCTCCGACTCCCTTCTCACCGGCCTCCTTAGCCTCTTCGCCGGCTACATCCATTGTCGCGGCCCACGCAAGGCTGGCCTGCTCTCCGGCTTCGCCTGCCTGCTCGCCAAACCCCTGCTGCGCCAAATCCGCGCGCACCGCGGCGGCCCGGCGCCGTAAATGTTCCTGGATCTGCGGATTCGTCATAGCTTCAGACAGTTCGCCCTCAAACAGGTTTCCACTCTGAGCCGCCATCAATTCGCGCGCGCGGCGCTGGGGATCCGAGCCCATAAGCACATCGAACGCGCCGCTTTGCCCCCCAAGAATCTCCTGGCGCACTCCTTTGTTGCCGCGCAACATGGCATAGCGCTCCGCCGGCGACGCCGCGTAAAAGGCATTTTCGGCCAAGTCCTTCTCCGAGAGACGCTGCCCACGCTTCGCCGCAACAGGATCCCGCTGTTCGGTGAGCTTCTGCTGCAAGCTGTTCAGCACTTCAGGACCGACGCGGGTTTCCAGCGACCCCAAGGCCAGGCCCAACGCCTCTTCGGTCGTCATGGCCCCCGACTGAGTCAAAAGGCCGATGCTCTTAAATCCGCTTTCGTCCAGCTTCCCGCCGTATTTTCCCGAGGCCTTCATAACGGCCATCGCCAAGTCCGACATATCGTCCATAGACTTATCGGGGCTCAGCTTCGCAATTTCACCCATGACCGCGCCAGCTTCGCCCGGATTCATAAAGGCGCCCGTAAAGCGCGCGGCCTGTTCGGCAATGCGGAGCTGCTGCTCAGTGGAAGCGCTGGGCGTGCGGCCGGCCACAGCGTCAAAAGCCGCTTTGCGATCCGTCATGTTCGCCAGCGGAGCGTTAAAGCTCTTGATTCCCGACTGGATCGCCGGCGTGTCCTTCAGGCGCTGCGCAGAAGCAATAGACTTGAGCAGCTCTTCATTGAACTGCCGAGCGTCTTTGCCTATTTGGTTAAGGTACTTGGCAACGTCCATCAGGCCGTTAACGAGCGTTGCAGGATCGATCTTAAAGAGATTCACGAACGCGCCAGATACCCCGCGCGCGTACTTCTCAACTTCGGTAAGGTTCTGTTTGTTGCGCTTGGCGCCGGCGTCCACCTTGCTTTGAGCATCAACGAGCTTTAGGTATGCGTTCACCGCGCCCTGGGTCTCCGCGTCCACTCTGATAATCACGTCACCGGCCATGGGTCACCTCCCAGTGCTCACGAAGACCTTGCACAGATTCTTAAAGGCCTTTCCCGCAACCTTCCAGCGCGCGGACTCTTCCCGCAATCGCCACACCTCTACCGCCGCGGCCTCGCCGATCGTCGGCGCGTAACCTGGATTCAAGCCGCGGATCCAGGTGGCCCACTCGCGCCGCCGGCAACCGAAGAGACCTCGGCCAACTTTTTTTTTGCAGTCTCGATTACGAAGTCCACGTCGGCCATAACCTCACAGATCCGGCGCACCAAATCCGTGGTCAGGCATTCGAGCAAGCCGGCTTCCACAACTCCAACGCGGTAATTCAGAGCCAGGCCGCGCACGGCGAGCTTGACGTACCACTCAAAAGACATGCCTTCCGTGTTCTCATCGAAGCCGAAGTAGACCTGAAAGAAGCGCTCGGTGTCCGCGAAGATCTCGCGGTATTCGGCCGGGCGACGCGCGACCAGACCCAAGCCAGGCGACCAGGACACCACCTGGGGGAGTTGCTTCAAGATCGGCACCTGCCAGGGATGCGCGCCGAGTTGAATGCCGGCGCCATCAAGCATCGATGCGCGCGCCAGGCTGCCCGGCGTGGGCAGCTCATCCTTGGCATAGCCGATCCAATAATCGGCCTTCGCGCCCACTTCCGCCGCGGAAACCTTCGTCCAGACTTGGGCGGAAGGGTCATAGCTCCAGCTCACGCCGGGCGTTTCGATCCAGCAGAGCGCGCCGGCGCCGCCGGCGTGGCTGCCCAGCGCGCGCGAAGCGACGCCTTCGCCGGGCACGAGCGGCAGGAGGCCGAGCGGCAAGAGTTGCTCGGCATTGCGCTGGCCCGGACCGGGCAAGAAGTAGCAGAATCCCTTAGCCATGAAGCAACTCCTCCAACTCAGACCGCGCCGTATCGGCGTCGATCGGATGCAGCACGAGAAGCGAAGGGAGAACGGCAGAGAGCGGCGACGGCCGCATGACGTCTTCAACCAGAGCC
Source organism: Planctomycetota bacterium (assembly GCA_045863855.1). Lineage (GTDB taxonomy): Bacteria > Planctomycetota > SZUA-567 > H5-PLA8 > H5-PLA8 > H5-PLA8. The sequence continues at coordinate 4,408 of BTVV01000044.1, forward strand.
GCAAATTGATCCGGACAGCGCCGCGCCCATTCATAAACCGCGGGATCGCGGGCCTGGGTCAAGTCCAAGGACCCAGAAGACAGAGCGAATACTTCGGTATCAGGCATGACAAGCCTCCTTCCCTAGTCCAGCACGAACAGCACCATGGCGGCGGCGCCGAGCGCTTGGAGCTTCAGCCCGCGCGCCGTCGTGGTGCCATAAGAGAATGGCCTCTTGAAAAGCCTGCTTCACGACGGCTTGAAATTCGCGCTTAGCTTGTCCGGATTGCGGGCTCAACAGCGGCGGATAGGTGATTTGAATACTCAGCTTGATCGGCATGGCTCGAACCTCTCAACGCAGCGCCGCGGCGATCTCCAAAACGGCAGAGCTGATTCGATACGCACGGGGAAAATTCGGTCCATGCGTAATCAGGTGCCGAACGTCCATAGCCAAGGCCCGAAGGGCGTTCAAGGAACACGAGCGTACATGTTCCAGATTGGCCGCCGCCTGCATGGCGGCTTGCCGCTCAACCGGCCAGTGCACAGGAAAGAGCGCGACCAGATAGAGCAGATCCGCCCGATGCGCGGCCTGCTCGGTCAAGCCGTCCAAGCTAGGAGGCGCCGGGAGTTCGGCCAAGGATCGGCGGACTTGGCCGAGCGGCCGGAATTGTCCAGCCAAAAACGAGAGCGAGGCGTGAGTTTCGGCGCCAAGCCCCTGCATCGAGTGACCCGCCGCCATGCGACGAAGATTCGCAGCAAGCGTGCGCAGGTCATCCATAACCCCGGCGCGGCATTCGCTTTCATCCCGAGCATCCAACTCCACGAGCCGCACGGATCCGGCCGTGAAACTGCCCAGAAGAGAGAGCAAGTCCTGACGATGAAGCGCGTGCATGTATTTTTCCTTTCGGGCTACAGGTGCGGCCGGCGTCCCCACCGGCCGCACCCGAACCCAAGTCGGGAGGGAACAAGAGAGGTGCCTCCCTGCCGGTGTTACGGGCTGCGAACGCAGGCGCCCGTGAAGACCCCTGCGCGCGGCGCCGCGCCCCGCCACCGCCGGCTGGGCTGAGCGCTTGCCGCGACCAAGGCTTAGTAGGTCGTGCTCGGTACGCTCTGCACTACGCGGTTGTAGTCGATCGCCGCAACTTCGAAGGCCCAGGCCGCGCGCAGGCTGAAGAGTTCGCGGCGGTTCAGGAACGCGATACTTTGCTCGCTGAACATGGAAACGATTTCAAGTTCCAACGAACGGTGCTGCACGAATTGCGCCGCGAAGTTGCCGGCGTACCAAGCGCCGGTGCTGATCTCGTCCAAGTAGGTGCTGCTCAGCAAGCGCGGCCGGCGATCGGCCGGCTGGTAGGCGTAAAGCTGCTCCAGGAGCTGCGCGGCGAGCGAGGCCTGCGAGGCGGGCACCAGCGCAAGCCGGCGGAACGGATCGGCGACCAGGCGCCGGCCTTCGGAATCGAGCATGCCGTCGAGCTGCGCGAACGCGGCGTTCATGCTGTTCGCGTCGGTAAGGGCGTTGTTGGTGAGGCGCGTCCCAAGTGGCGCGCGCGAACCGGGCGCGCCGTCGGTGGCGTTGTAAAGCGGCGTCGGCACGCCGCCCGGCCTGTACACGTAGTGCGGGCCGGCATCGCTGGTCTTGGAGCCGTAGCGATCGGTTACGCGGTCCAGGATTTGGCGCTCTTCATGGTGCCGCACGTAGCGGCCCAGCGCGCGCGCCTTCGCGGCCAAGGGCGCGGCATTGGCCTTCTGTCCGGCTTCCTCCAGTTCTTCGGCTCCAATCGAAAGCGTACGGCCATCCGCAACGGCATGCGGAATGCCGATCGTTTCTTCATCGAATTTCGCCGGCGGAAACGGCTCGCCTTCGCGTTCGCGGCGCGCCGTCGTTTCGAGCACGCGCAGGGGTACGAAGCTGACGCGTTTCTCGCCCGTGCGATCGTCGGAAATCACCTCGGCGTTGCCGATCGGCGTAACCAACTCTTGCCCGATGCAATCGAAGCCGGCCTCGTTGTAGCCGTCGAGGAACGCCGTGCGCGCGACTTCGCCAAGCAACAGACTGGCGGGGTCCACAAGAGCGTCGCGAGCGTCGGCGCCGTCCGCCAGCCGCACGGAAGCACCCACCGCGCCCTTATCGCTGGCTTCCAGAAGCGCGTGCACGTTGACCTGCTCGGGCCGGATGCGGCCTGCGCGAATCTCGGGCAGAATGCGCGCGAGCGCCGCGGGGGCGTCGGCCACCAGGGCCGCGCGCAGATCGCCGGCCGTCAGCGCGCCGCGCACGTCTGCCGTCATGCGCGGCGCATCGAGCGGACCGGATTCGTGGGGCGCGCCGATCGCGATACGGCGGGGATTCTCGACTGGAATGGGAGGCATGTTTTTTCCTTTCGCGTGGACGGTTTTTAGGAGGTGAATAGGGCGCGAAGCTCTGACTGCCGGCGCTGCTCAACCAACGCGCGGCGATCGGCCAGGTACGCCTTTAGCGCGTACAGCTCCCGCTCCAGATCGGCGCAGTCGGCTTCGATTTCGGCGTTCGTAGAACCGCAACGCGCCACGGACGCCGGGAGCGTAGCAACCGCTTCGCGGATCTCCCTGGCAAGTCGTGCGCGGCGCTGAACGGGGTTTTCGGCAGGCATGGGCTTGACCTCCTTCGTGCCCGAATATCTAACCCACGCTCGAAGGCGATTGCGACTGGAACACAAGCGCGCGTGCCAGTGCTTGGCACAGTTCCGGAGAGGCGTTCACGGCGGCCAGCGCCGCGGCCAGCGCTTCGAAACTGATAGCGCCGGCCGGCGCGTGCGGCGCTCGCAAGTCGCCGGTGCGCAGGTTGTGCTTCAGCGTGGCGACGGCGCCGGCGAGCTGCTCGGCGAGCAAGGCCGCGCGGCGCGCCTGCGCGGCAGGGAGCGCCGCGGCGACGTGCGGAAAGCGCGCGGCCAGGTGGCGCAACGCGGCCGCGTCGAGGTGAGGCAGGAGCGCGTCGAGATCCCAGGCCTGCGGCATCGCACGCGCCGGCGCGGGGAGCAGCTCAGCGCGGCGATAGGCGGTGCGGCGCGAGCAGCCCCACGCGCCTTGCAGCGCGTGAAGGCTCACTAGCACCAAGGGGACTGCCGGCGCGTGCATCAGCCCTCGGCAAGCTGCCATCGGTGCTGACAGCCGCGGCAGCGCAACACCACGCTTCCACCGCCGCGAGCGACCACGCAGACCGCGGCGCCCCTTTCGAGCGGCAGCGTCACCCTCAAACACTTCGGGCAGGGGTGAACCTTGCCTTTAACGAACGCGGGTGGCAGTTCGCGGCCTTCCGGCCAAACATGCAGCGGCGCCGGCGACGGCGGGAGCGGTTCGCGCGGCGGGAGCAGCTCGCGGCCTTCGGGATCGCGGATCTTGCGCGCGTGCTCGGCGATCAGATCATACGGTCCGGGCCCAGCCGGGAGCGCCGCGGGCGGCGGCCGATCGGCAGGCTTACCGGCGAAGAATTCCGAGACCGCTTCTAGAATCGTCATGCTTGGGGCTCCTTGCAAGAGGACGGCGCAGACGTCTGCGCGGTGACGGCGCTCGCGCACGGCGCGGCGCTTTCGTTCGGCGGTGAAGTGGTGGGGGAGGATTTTTCGCGCGCGGTTTTTATCAGTAGGTCGCCGGGGGCGGGGCGATTGCCTACATCCGCGCGCGACGTTCGGGAGGCGACGAAGGAGCGTGAAGGGCGCATGGCATACCTCTACCGCCCTCCAGCGGTTTGGGTTGTCGAACTAAACGGCTACGGCGAACAATCGCCGCCCGGCGCAGACGTCTGCGCCAAGTCGGGCGCTTCGACTGGAGACACACCGGCTTCGGCCGGCGGCGGTGACCCATCGAAATCAGTAAGGCGGAGGCCTTGGCACTGGCTTTTGAGTTCCTCGTGCAGTGCGTGAATGTCTTCTTGCGCCTGGCCGCGCAAGAAGTCGGCGAGCAGGCCGACGGCGGCGGGGTTGGTGCGGGCGAGGTCCACGTTGAATTCGGCGCGGATCTGCTTGACCACGGCTTGAGCTCGCGCGGTGGCTCGTTCGTCGATGAGGTTCGCGAAGACGATGACGAGTGCGCGGAGCATTTCGAGAACCTTGTCTGCACGGATTGCGCCGGCGAGGCGGGCCTCGCGTTCGCGTTGGACGCCGAGGGCGTTCGCGCCGGCGACGATCGCGCGGATCTTCGCTTCACTCAGCGCAACCAGGAGTTCCTTGTCGCGCAGGATCCGGCTTAGTAATTCGTGCGGATCCTTTGGGAGGGCCTCGTCGCCAAAGGGGTTGGTCGGCTCGATGCCGGCGACGGCGTCCTCGGCCCAACCCACGGGCGGGCGCATTTTCTCCGAGCCTTTCGCGGCGTGCTTGCGGATGTGCTCGAAGGCGACGGCGGGCTGGACCTGCCAGGCGCCGGCGATCTTCCTCGCGGGGAGCGCGGGCGTGCAGCGCTTCTGGCCGGCGACCCAGTAGCGGAGCCACCGTTCGGTAATACCCAACTCGCCGGCAACTTCGGCGAGGGAGGCCCAGCGCAAGGCGCGCGGGTCGAAGCCCGGGCGTGCGACCAGGGCGCCGGTTGAGTCAGGCGCTTCGGGGGGCGTGTACTTTTCGCGGATCTTGCGCACCGTGACTAGGTCTCCGTGTCCGACAGACTTCCCCTCGTCGAGGCGCACTTGAATGTTCTTCAAGATGCGCAGCTCGATCGCGTCGGCAAACGCGACGATCCGCGCGCCGTCCGCTTCACCAACCCCTTGCATCGTGCCGGCCCTCGGTTACGACACCGGCATCACCTGGCGGCGAGAACGGGTCGGCCGCATAAAGCTCGCGAGCGCCAACTCGCGGGTCGGGGAACTGCATCACGCCCCCGGCCGGCCTTTACCTTTCCGCCTAAAAAACAAAGGCGCGGAACGTCAACGCCTGTGTACGGCCCAATTCCTCTGGTTCCGGAACCCACTTGTCACAAAGCCGGGAGCGCCCACGATATTTTTTGCGCTCGATGCGCGAACCGCGGGGCCGGCACCCGGCTGGGAAGTACCTACGCATACCCCCACCCCTTGGTCAAAATGACCAAGACCAACTTCACTTCTCTTAAAAACCTTTCCCCACAATGCTGGCATGTAGACATATACCCTCTGTATCAATCGCGATCCTCGCGCACGCATGCAATGAACTGTGATGCCTACAATGCCTTCACGAGCACATCGCAAAGCGCGAAGGGCACGTAACTTAGGCACTTCTCTAAGCGCGATAAAATGCCTACACTATGCCTACACATGACTACACACTCCGCTTCAAGGACTGGGGGTTCGCGTCAAATTGGCTCGTATCGAACGCCTGCAGAAACTCTATGAAGGCATTTCCGGCCAAGTCGTACCGACTCCCCGAATGCACGCGCGCGGGCCGCAGCCAGGCCAGTCGGCCTGATCGGATATGAGCGTTGAGCCGCCTACCCACAAGGTTTGGCGTCCAGTTGCCTCCAGCGAAAGCGTTCCAAAGGTCACAGATCTCAGAAGCCCTTAAGCGCTCGCCGGGTGTCGGCCAAGCACGAACCCGAAGCCGACTGGCCGGCCCAGGCGCGCGCTCCAGCCAGGTGCGCGTGCGGAGGATATGCTCTACTAGGACGCGTTCGAACGCGCGGGCCTCGTCAAAGACCTGAGCGCCCTGCTCCGCTCCCGCAACGCGGCCAGACGACTTACGCCCAAACCCGTCTAGGATGCCATGGGCAAAGGCCTGAAGAGCGCTCTGATCGGCACGCAGTATCGCGCGAGACAGAGCACGCCCGGCAATAGCAAGGTCAACTTCTAGAGCCATACCTTAACTCCCAATACTCACCTTAAAGACTGTGACATGTGTTACACGTAACAGGCCCCCTACCTAGTCGCGCGAGCGCAGGACTACAGACTCACGCGGGATGGGGCGTAGGCTGTTACGCGTCACATGCGTCACAGAATCACGCTTTCCCCCTAATCCTTACCAACCATCCACGCATCTGCCTTCCTTCTTGGCGGCCGACAACATGCCGAACCGTCTGAAGTCGAGCCGACCTCACGAGGTGCCCAAGCCTCCGACCCGCAACGGCTACACTCATGCGCTCCCCGTAAACGGCGAAGTACAGGGCTGGCAGTTCGGTGGCGGGCACAAATACCGCCGCCACCTTCCCCACCGCTAAGGCCCGCGCGCGAGCCACAATTCGGCGCAGTAGTTCCCGAGCCTTCGAATCCGCCGCCACCTTCACGACTGGCACCGAAGGAACGGCGAGCCCTGCGACCAGGCCCTTGGCGAACGCCAACACGACGGCACGATCGTCCGAACGGATCGCGAAGGCCAACGAGCGGCCTGCTCGATCCGGATCGAAACGCACCATACCTTGGACCTCCTTAGTCATTCAGTGGCCCTTGCGACGGCGTGACGCCAGCGACAGCATTTCCCTATTCATCCCGTGAGAAGAATTCCCCCGGAGTCCCTCAGTCGCTAAAATCGTGTCGATGCCGTCACGCTCTTTGGAACTCCAAAACCAACCTAGCCTTACGTAGCGACAGCATTTTCAAACCTTCCCGTCGCGTCGTGTCGCATCCCGTCTCGCGGGCGTCACGGCCGGGCCTCTGTGGTGGCGGGGGCTGTTCGCGCGGGTAAAGCTGGCGCGGAACCCGCCGCCTCCACCATCACCGCAGACCTACGCACAGGTTTTGGCGGCTTCACAACGCGCGCCGAGACCTCAAGCCACCCGGCCGCGCCGGAAGTCGCGAAAGCATCGAGGTGCGCGTCGGCTTCGTCGGCATCTCGGGTCACGACGCGGCGCCGGTCGGGCCAGGTCAGGGTGTACTCGAAGGTGACCGACATAAAAGGCCCCCGCCGCGAAGCTTGGCGGCTGTCGGCGGGGGCTGCGTGAACAGGCCCGGCGAGCGCCGGGACTTGGAAGATCGAAGTCCTGTTCATCGCGCCGCCGCCAACGGCTTTACAGTGGCCTGATTTACTAGGTCATGACATATTTGCAACCAGAAAAAATCTGCTTGCCCATTTCGTTAGAGCCTCCATATCTTTAACTACATGCGCGGACAACCCTTTAAACCCATTAAGCGGCCCGGGAGAAAAGACTATCAGGTCCAGTTCTTCCACCCCTTAGAAGGCAAGTTCGTGACCCGCGGATTGGGCACACAGGATTCCCGTGAAGCCCAGCTCGCTGCCGCAGAACTTGAAAAAATCTGCCTGAACAAACATCTCCACAGCTTGAACAATTCAATCCTGGCCGCTTTTGACTTTAGAGCCGTAAGAGCCTTCTTCGGGCGATCGGCAGACATGAACTTCTCCACCTTTGCCGAGGCCATGGCGTCTATCGTAGTGCTTTCCGCCTATAGTATTCGAGTGCAGCAATCATCTTTTTTGGTTATTGAGCAGCAAATTTCTTATAAGAATCCATCAGTCGCAAAGGACATTAAGGATGAATTTCTACTTCATCTTAGGACCGCATTATCATCTATCGGAATTATGGAGCAGTGGGGTGTTTCAAAGATCTTGGAGCAGCAGGCTCCATCACTCGCCGAGACTGCATGGACGGCACTTGCTAAGGCCGAGCAATGCTGGCGCGCGCTGCAAGAGCAAGTTGTTGTTCCAGATCGTATAGCTTATTTGTGGGATGAATTTCAAAAGAATATGAATAGCTGTCTCGTCTGCGTAGCGGACACTTTAATGATTTCCTTCATAAGTAAATTGCATGAGCAAAAAAAGAAGCCTCGCAATACCAAGAAATCCCCCCGCCGAGCGCCCTGAACGGGCTCCGGGGGCCGGTTCAGGCATCACGGCGCGCGGCGGGGTGGCGTGTGCTCCCTCGGGCAAGCCCCACAGGCCCGGCCGGTCCAGGCCTGTTGCAGCACCGCGGGCTTGCCGTCGGCACGCCTATACGTCGCGCGTCCAGCCGTACGCTCGGGCGCGTTCCTGCTCCAAGAGGTACTTCAACCCGCGTTGCGCGCTTTCCAGCCCTTTGTGGACGTAGCCGGCGCGCGACAGGCCGCGCCCCACGACCAGGCGCAACACGCCGGCGCGCCGCTCCAGCTCCCGGACCTGCCAGTAGTAGGGATGCTCAGCCACATGCCAGGCGTCGTGATCCTTGCGGGCCTTCACGTGCCCCCACAGCGGCTCCTGGAAGGGGTCGCCCCATTGCCTTTGGGCGGGGCCCAAGAGGGTATGGCACCAGGCCCGGTACGCCGCCTCGGCCAGCGGCACCGCGCCCCACAGCCGCACGATCGTGACGGGCTTGGGCGTCTCGGCGAAGTACGCCAGCGCCCCGACGGCCGCGCGTTCGTAGAGTTCCTGGACCAGGTCCTCCAGGGGCAGGAACTGGAGCCGCTGCTTTTCGGCCTCCCACGCCGCCTCGGTCGCGCGGATCCGCGCCATGCGCTCGGCGTGCCGGCGGTACTGCTCAGCCGACCAGCCTCCGCCCTTGGAACGCGGCCGGGCCTGCTGCTCGCGCAGTTCGCGCAGCTCGGGGTGCAGCCCCTCCATCGGTTCGGGCGTGCTCATCAGGCGAGCCCCCCTTCCCGGTCGAAGAGGTCCTCGGGGCTGGCCGGCCCGCCGTCCACCGGGATCCACCGCACGCGGCAGAGGCAACAGACGCTCCCCCGTTCGGGGTGCGACGTCCAGTTGTGCTCCCGGCTGGCCGAGGCCTTGCAGTAGAACGCGCTGTCGAGCGGGATCTCGTAGAACTCCGAGCCTCGGAGCCCGCCCGGCACGGCGTCGGGCGGCGCCGGCGGCTTGGCCGGGGTGCGCTCCGGTTCGGGCGGCGTGTTGTTCTTGCGCAGCTTCTCCCGGATCCCCGGGTGCAGCTTCTCCAGATAGGGGAACCGGTCGAGCAGGTCCTCCCACTTGCGCAGCTCGCGCTGCGCGGCCTCCCAGTCGCGCGGAACGTCCAACGGCGAGCGTGCGGGCTCGATCGCCGTGCAGAAGCGTTGCGACCAGGCCGGGCTGGGGCGCCGGCGGCGTGAAAGGTCTTTGCGGCTTTGCGTATCTTGGGGATCGTCGGGCAGGTCCTGCGGTGCGTCGGTTGGGCGGTCCATCGAGTGCCCCTTTCTCTGTCGAAAGGGCAGCACAGCGCCGATACCATCGGCGGGCGCGCTGCCAGTCTGTCCTGGTGGCACGTCAAGGGGCGTTGGTCGGGTTCCAGCCGGCCAGCGCCCCGCTTCTTTACGGCCGCGCGGTTCCAGCGCGCGTACGGCGGTTCATGCGATAGGCAGCCTCCTTTCCCGCTTCCCGCGGCCTCAAGCCACCCAGCCCAACGGCACGCCGGCCGGCGCCGCCGCGGGCGGTTCAACGCCCACGTCGCCGAACAGCTCGCCCTGAGTACCGGGCAGGGCGTAGCGCTTCAAGAGGTTTCCGGCGGCGTCGTACAGGTTCCCGTAGCGATCGCCGGCGGGGGCCTCGTCGAGCTGCCGGGCCAGCTCAGCGGCGTGCTCGGCCAGCCAGGCCAGCACGGCGCGCGGATCGTCGCCGGCGCTGAGGGTCAGGGTCAGCTCGGTATGCCGGGCGTGCCCGTCGTTCTTGTGGAAGCCGACGCGCAGGAGCTTGCCGTAGGAGAGCGGCTCGGCGGCGACGGTGACGCGGCATTCGTGGGGCATGGGGCGGCTCCGAAGAAAAGACTTCCCTGGGGCGGGTTAGTGAGCGTCGGTCTGGCGACCGTCGCCGCGGGCCTTTCGGCTTGCGCACCCGTCAGGGAAGAACTCGAATCCGGTTTGCGTTCCGGCGCTGCGCGGTCACTAGCCACGACGCCAAGGGCACGACCTTACCACGGCGACCGCCTGAAAAATAGGGTCTTTTTGCTGGTTTTTGCGGCCCGTCCTGTAAGGTATTTTTCCGCATAGGGTTACAGGTTGGGAGGACGATTGCATGAGCGTGGGAGAGACGGCTGTTGTTGCTATTGCGGTGAAGAAATTCCTTGGACTCATTGTTCCCAAGGAGATCGCAGACGAAGCAATCGGCATGGGCGTCGACGTAATGCGCTCGTACCGCACCAAGCTTGGGGTGGTCTTAGTGAAAGACGTGAGCGACTATTTTGCAAAGAAAGGCATTGATCCACGGCAAGTGCCCGTGCGCTTCTTCGCGCCCTACCTCGAGCACGCCACGCTTCACGATGAACCCGACTTGCACGAACGGTGGGTTGCGCTGCTTCGTAACGCCGCAGATCCCAATTTTAAGGAAGATGTGCGACCGGATTTTCCGTTCGTGCTCAGCCAACTTTCGGCAAAGGAGGTGAGCCTCTTGGACCATCTCCATTTCCTCACGGTTGAAGCCGCTCAAGTTGCGGCAGAACAGTGGGGCGAATGCGGCATCGGTATCGAAGAGGTATTGTCCCATTGTCGCCCTGGGACTCGCGATCTCGGTGTGCTCTACATGGATAACCTGATGCGGCTTGGCCTTGCGGCGCCAGGCGGGCACTCGTTTAAGAACCTTGTTACGGGAATGCAAAAGGTGGGGAACATCGGACGTAGAACGCTTTCCCTAACCAGTTACGGCGCGGCTTTCGTGCGAGCATGCCACACGCCCAAGGACGCGAGCTGAGGCGCCTATGCCGTCCTGCGTTCACGGTCAATCGGCAGGCCTGGGGCAGTTCGGGGCCTGCGGCCAGGTCTTGGCCAGCGCGTCCGTTTACCACGTCTCGCTTCAGGCGCTCCCCATCGGCATGGTGCTGGACGGTTCTACCAGCCGACACGGCAGCTTCTTCCTCGAGCCTGTGCCGCCACAATTCGCCGGCGACGCCAAGTTCCTGCGCTATCGACGGGTGGAGCATGCCCTCGAAGCGGTTCGAACCGCGCACTTCCAAGAGCGGCCGTCACGCCAGGCTTGCCGGTTCGCGTTCACTTGCCCGAGCTGCGCTCGGACCTTTCGCGACAAGAGCCGGAAGGCCGGCCATGTGTACGAGGTGGAACCTCTGAACGCGGCTGCGGCGTGCTTCGTGGGCGACATGGAGCTACGCAACTGCTCCTTTGCCTTGACGGGCCTGAGCGCCGCGGAACGGCTCGCGCGCGGCCTGGAAGCGGACGAAGGCGTAGCGGTTTCCATCCTTGCGGTTTCGTATTGGAGCGGTGGCGCGGCGCGCGACCTGGGCGGATCCCTGCCCGTGGCCGAAGTGTTGGTCGCCGGCGCATTGACGGTGAGCCGTGCAATAGACTGAAGGCCCCTGCAGACGTCTGCGCCGTGGCACGGCGCGGCCTGCAGCCGATTAACAAAGGAGGTCAAGCATGCAGTCGAAAATCGAAAGGGCCATTCGGAAGAAACTCAAGGTAGAGTTTCAGTACGGGAGCGCCAAGCGCGAATGCAATCCTCACGTGTTGGGCATGCAGAATAAAAACCTCATGGTCCTATGCTGGCAGACCGGAGGCAGAAGTACCAGCGGTTCGCTCCCCGACTGGCGGCTATTCAAGCTATCGGAAATCAGTAGGCTCAAGGTTCTCGAAGACAAGTTCACGCCAACCCGCTCAGGCGGCCGCACCTACAAGTGGGAAAGCGTACTCGCGAGCGTGACTTGACGGCCAAGCCTTCGGCGCGCAGACGTCTGCGCTACCGCGAGCTGAACATGGCGAGTAGTGCTTCCAACGCGCCGGCGTCCTGCGTAATGGGCAATTCGATTTCGGCGCCGCCCGGATCCTGCTCGGCCTGGTGTTCCAGATCCGTGGCCTTCACGACGGCTTGTACCTGCAGCGGTTTATCCGTATAGGTGAGCAGAATAGGCCGTATCGTGTAGCGGTTGCCCGGAAGTGGCTCCGCCAAACTTTGGGCCGCGCGGCCGTGGATCTTCAAGATCAAGGTAAAACGCGTACCTCGGGGACTCGTTAGCTGCAAGTCCTGGGTCCAGTTATCCATCGCCGGCGGCCTGGGAATCCTGAAGACGATCGACATAGCCACACCTCCGCGGTCGCCCCGAGCCCGCCTCGTGGCACCACCCGGAACAAACCATTTTTCAGGCTGAAGGCAATAAGAAGGGGTGCACGTCGGGAACGCGCTCAGACGGCTGCGCTACGAGTCCATCCACTTCTCGAACTCAATCGCGAGCTGGCCTTCCAGCCTGCCCTTCCACTTCATAAAATCCGCTTGGCCCACGTCCTGAAGTTCTAAAATCGCGAAGCTGTCGCGTGCAAGCCCCGTCACTCTAAAGTTGGGGTGACTCATCTCAATGGGGAAGTCCCAGCTTGTACGCAGATCCGAAGCCGAAAGCGGCACCACCTTGTAATGGGGCGGGTTCGCCTCAACCACTACCCAAGGACGGGGATCGGTGCAGTTTCGGAAGGGGATGTTGCAGAGCCAGACATCAAGATACGCGGGAAGCCTCGGGGTACGGCTCATAAGGGCAATCCATATGCTTGCGGTCTTCTTCGGTAAAGACCGGCCGGCCCTTCCAGGTCTTACTGGCCTTCACGATCTGCTTCGCCAGCGCGCCCGGCAACCTGGCGGCGGCCGCTTGCGCGGACGCCTTGTCCGGATAAATTCCCGCTTGCTCCCCGCGGTGCAACACCACGTATTCCCACGGGTGCCGGACGAACAGGGCGAGCACCATGTCGCGGTAAGCCTGCGTGTTGCGTTCCAGTTCGCTATTCATCGTGCACCCTCTATAGCATTAACGGTCAAAAGGTGTGATTTTTCAATCCAAAACGCGGTCTAGACCGATTTTTCGCACACTTCGCCATGTGCTGCACGGTGCGGCCTCACCGCAGCGCCGCCGGCGTCCCGTCCACCTCGTGCGGAAGGATCGCCGCGTAGTGCTCGCGGACCATGTTCGGGCTGTTCCCCAGGTACGACGCCACCTGCTCCACACTCAGCCCCGCCCGCAATAGCAGGCTCCCGCACGTGCGCCGGCCGATCCGGCAATCGGGCGTAAAACCCAGCTTCAACCCCGCCGCCGCGAAGGCTTCGCGCAACGCCTCATTGAAGCGCCGGTCGAAGTTGAGCGGGTTCTTCCACGGCTTCACCCCGTCGGCGTGCTGGCGCTCGAGGCTCGGGAAAGCGAAGTCCGTCTCCTGCATGCGCCGGCGCAGGACCTTGCGCACGCTCGCCGGCACGTTCAACGCCGACCGCCGCGGGCCGGTCTTCAAGCCAAGGTGCTCGAACGCCGCCAGCGTCAGCCGTCCGAAGTCGTTGCTGAAGTTCTCGCGGCGTAAGGTCAGCAGCTCGTGCGGCCGCAAGCCCAGCCCCACCTGCACGCGGAAGCAATCGGCGAAGTATTCGGGCAGGTGCTGCGCGACGGCCGCGGCTTGGGTCTTCGTCAACCAGCGGATTCCGCCGCGCGCCGCACGCAGCTCGATGATCTTGGCCGAAGGCAGCAGGCCGCGGTCCAGCTTGACGTGGGAATCGTCGAGGAAGCGCAGGATGTAACCGCGAAGCTGCTGCCGGCGCCCCGCCGAAACCTTCAGGTCATGCAGCCAGGCGTGGATCTCGCGTTCGCGGCCGACCAGGTCGTCGACCAGGGCGAGCGGCCGGAAGGCCTTCACGAAGAGCGCCAGATCGTTGCAGACGTTCTTGCGGTGCGCGGGGCTGCCGCTGCGGAAATGCTCTTTCCACTCCCGAAACGCATCCTGCAACGTCGGGCTCGGGCCGCTGCGCACCTTCGCGCCCTTCCAGTGCTCCGCAATCTTGGTCAGGTCCTGGACCTTCGCACGGAGCTGCGCGTTCTCGAGCTTCAAGGCTTCCAGCTCGGCGAGCAAACGGGCCTCGCGCGCCGGATTGCCCGCGCGCCGCTGGCCGGGTGCGCGCACGGCGCCCTTGCCGCTCACGGCCGCGCCCGGCTGCCCCCACGCATCGCGGACCACTTCGCCGGCATCGTCCGGCACGGCCGACCAGAGCGCCGGATCCATGAAGATCCGATTCAGCCACTCCAAGTTGCGCCCCGCCGCCGCGCCTTCGTCGCGCTCTCCCAGCACCGCCCGCACCGTGCGCTTGGTCAGCGGGTGCTTGAAGCGCACGACGTACTGCGCGCCTTCCAAGAGCATCCGGAGCGGCTTGCGTGTTCGACCCATGCGAGACACCCCCCGCGTCCCGATCGCGCGCCAGAGGCCCCGGAAACGCGCGCGCGGGCTGTCCTCGGCGAGCGCCTCCCAAGTCCACGAACGGAGCGATAGGTTACGCGAATAGGTTACAGAAAGCGCCAAACCTGCGCAAGCCGCGAACCCAAGCGGCCTCGTCATGATCCCATAAAGCCTTTCGGCTACTTGGTTTTAAGATGGTGGGCAGGGAGGGATTTGAACCCCCGTAGACTTTCGTCGACAGATTTACAGTCTGTTGCCTTTGACCGCTCGGCCACCTGCCCAGGTGGGACGCGTGGGGCTACCGGCCCCTTGGTGAGGAGTTCTGTTCATACTCGCCGCGGCGGAAGTTTCAAGCGCGGGCGCGGGTTTTCGACGCAGGGCGGCTTCGCGTTCCAGACTTCACTGACTGTACATCCTTCCTGAGCGCCACTGGGTATCTGCGGTTGCGCCCACGGTCCGAATGGCCCTCCGCCGGGTGAGTCGGTTCGCGGCGCCAGCCACTCAAATGTGGAGTGGCGTGTCCGCAATCGAAGGGTCATCGCCTAAGGCCGAAAGGTCATGGGCGGCGGACGACAATGGAACTCGTGGAAAGGGAGGGCATGGATTAGGTTACGCGCTGGGGCGGCGGAGAGCGTACGCATGGGCCAAGACCTGGTCGAACGGTTGCCGGAGCACCCCGATTTCGCGGGGTTGCTCGACGCGCTGGCTTACGACGCGGACGGGCTGGTGACGGTGGTAGCTCAGGACGCGGCGAACGGCGAGGTGCTGATGGTGGCGCACGCCAATCGGGAGGCGCTGGAGTTAAGCGCCGCGACGGGGCAGATGCATTACTATTCGCGTTCGCGAAAGAAGCTTTGGCGCAAAGGCGAAGTAAGCGGGCACACGCAGCGGCTGTTGCGTTTGAGCTTCGATTGCGACGGCGACGCGGTGGTGGCTCAGGTGGAGCAGGTGGCGGGCGCGTGCCACCTGGGTTATCGTTCGTGCTTCGCGAATCGGTGGGATCCGGCAGGCGGATACGTTCAGGCAGGCCGCAAGGTTTTCGATCCCCAGACAAAGTACGGACGTGCGTAAAGCGAGGGTTCGATGGGATTCCCGACGGTTCGAATGCGGCGGCTGCGGCGCACGGACGGACTGCGCCGGATGGTCCGCGAGACGACCCTGCACACCGACGATCTGATCGCTCCGCTTTTCATCGGCGAAGGCGAAGGACAGCGCAAAGAGATCGAGTCGATGCCGGGCGTCTACCGCTTCAGCCTCGATACGGTCGTCGAGGAAGCGAAGCTTTTGCAGCGCCTGGGCATCGCGGGATTGCTGGTCTTCGGCGTGCCGAACGCGGACGACAAGGACGCCGAGGGGACGCAGGCTTGGGCGAGCGACGGGATTGTGCAACGCGCGTTGAAGGCGCTGCGCGAGGCGTGCCCGGGGATGGTACTGATCGCGGACGCGTGCTTCTGCGAATATACCGATCACGGGCATTGCGGAGTGCTGAACCGCAAGAAGGAAGTCCAGAACGACAAGACGCTGGAGCACCTGGAACTGGTGGCGTTGAGCCAGGCGCGTGCGGGCGCGGATATCATCGCACCGAGCGGGATGATGGACGGGATGGTCCAGGCGATTCGTACGGCGCTGGACGAAAACGGCTATCCGGAGATCGCAATTCTTTCGTACTCGACGAAATTCAGTTCGGCGTTTTACGGTCCGTTCCGCGAAGCGGCGGAGTCGACGCCGCAGTTCGGGAACCGCAAGCAGTACCAGATGGAAAGTGGAAACGCCCGCGAAGCGATCCGCGAATCGCTGCTCGACGCCGGCGAAGGCGCGGACATGCTGATGGTGAAGCCGGCGCTGGCCTACCTGGACATCATCCGGCGCATTCGCGAGCAGAGCGACTTGCCGCTGGTGGCGTACAACGTTTCGGGCGAGTACAGCATGGTCAAAGCCGCGGCGCGGAAGGGTTGGATCGACGAGAAGGCGGCGGCGATCGAGATCCTGCACGGGATCAAGCGCGCGGGCGCGGATCTGATCATCACCTACTGGGCGAAGGACATGGCGGGTTGGTTGAAAGACGAGCACGCGCCGCTGCCCGAGAAGGCGGCGCCCTCCAAGGACGAACACTGAGCGCTAAGCGGCGCATCTCAAGGAACCGAACATGAAGTGCCAATTCCCCGACTGCAACCGCCAGGCGACCGTGCACCTGACCGAATTGGCCGATTCGGGCAAGAAGGAGATTCATCTCTGCGAGCAGCACGCGGCGGAGATGGGCGTGCCGGGGCAGAAGTATTTCTCGGCGACGGATCTGCTCGCGGGGATCGCCAAGGCGCAACAAGGGACGCAGAAGGATCTGGAGAGCGGGACGAAATGCCCGCACTGCGGGATGACGCTGAGCCGGTTCCAGGCGTCGGGGCGCTTCGGCTGCGCGAGGTGCTACGAGACGTTCGAGGAAGAGATCGCACCGCTGGTGGAGCGGATTCACGACAGCGCACAGCACGTCGGCAAGGTGCCTCCGCGCGTACCGGCGAAGGCGGCGTTGACGGTGGAAGCGCGGCGGATTCAGCTCGAGCTGAACAAGACGGTGAAGCAGGAAGATTACGAGAAGGCGGCGGGGCTGCGCGACCGGTTGAAGAAGATCGAGTCGGAGCTGGCGGGTAAGAAGTAGGCGGACGAAGGCTCCTTTCAAAATTCTACGTTAAAGTGCAGAATGCAGGGCCACGACGTAACGGCATGCTATTGAGCGCACTTCGCGCGGCGTTGATGGTTCATCACCCCTGCCTCTCTATTTACCATTCGCGCTCGCAGGCTCGCGCGGCAGCAGCCAAGAGCGTGCCGATCTCGCGGACGCGGGTGTCGTTGAGGGCTCCGAGAGTTCCACCGACGGCGAGGGCGCCGACGACAACGCCGTCTCGGCGCAGCGGGGCGGCGAGGCGCTGGCGGTCGCCTTGGGGTCCGACGCAGTAGCCGTGCGCGGCGAGGCGGGCGCATTCGGCGCGGTAACGCGCCCAGGTCGCTCCGGGCGGCGCGGGCTTGCGCGAGATGGCGCGGCGCCACTGCGCGCCGCTGAGACAGAAAATCCCCCACGGCGCTTCGAAAAGCCCTTTGGTCACGTGCCCGGGTTCCTGGAGCACGAGGGAATCCGGATGAAGCACGCGCTCGAGGCAGACGGAGCGCTTGCCGTCCCAACGGATCAGGAGGACGGTGTTGCGCACGTCGTCGCGGAGGCGTTCGAGGTACGGCCGGGCGATGCGGCGGAGCCGGCTGTCGAGGTCTTCGCCGCCCTGGAGCGCGGCGAGTTCGGGGCCGGGGCGGTAGCGCCCGGTCTCGGGGTCTTTGGCCAGCCAGCGCAGATCGGTGAGAGCGCCCAGGAGGCGCGCGACGGTGGCCGACGGGAGTTTCATGCGCCGGCCGATCTCGTTGAAGCCCAAGCCGCCGGGGCTTGCGGCGATTAGGCGTAGGAGGCTCAGGCCGCGGTCGAGCGAGCGGGGCGATTCGTGGGTACTCACACTAATGTTACTAACCTACAATATTGACGCCGTCCAGTCCCAAGCCGGGTATGATTCTGCATGGCCGCGGCCCGTACGCGCCGCCGAACGTCCAGGGAGCCTCGCGATGGCCGATCCGCGCCGCCCGAACCTGCTATTTATCTTTGCCGACCAGCTCCAGGCGTTCTGCCTGGGCCACATGGGCGACACGGCCGCTCGTACGCCGAACCTGGACGCGCTGGCCGCCGATGGCGTGGTCTTCCGCAACGCGTACAGCGATTCGCCGGTCTGCACGCCGTACCGGGGCTGTCTGATGACCGGGCGCTACCCGACGCAGACGGGGGTGCGCGGGAACGAGGACGGCCCGCGGGCGGACGAGCGCTGCCTGGCCGAGCGGATCGGCCGGCGCGGCCTGACAACGAGCTACGTCGGCAAGTGGCACCTCTACGCCACAGGCAACGTGCCGGTCCTGCCGCAGCAGCGCTGCGGCTTTCAGCGCTTTATCGGGTATCAGGCGTACAACGATTTCCTGAACGACGTCACCTTTTTCGACGAGGAAGGGCGCGCGCGGACGTTCGAGCGGCACCGCACGGACGCGACGACGGACCTGGCGATCGAGCGGCTGCGGGAAATCCGCGACCGGCGCTGGCTGCAGATGGTCAGCTACCAGAACCCGCATTATCCGCTGCAGCCTTCGCCCGAATTCGAAGCGCTGTTCGCGAACACGGCGATCCCGAGGCGGGCCAACGTGCGCGAGCCCGAGCGCGTCTTCACGCCGACGTTCTCCCCGTTCAGCCCGCGGCCGATGGAGCGCGATCCGAATTACCACCGCTACGGAAAGAACCTCGACGCGTTCCTGCGCTGCTATTACGCGATGGTCGCGCAGCTCGACTGGCACGTCGGGCGACTGATCGCGGAACTGAAGCGGATGGGGCTGTACGACGAGACTGCGATCGTATTCACCAGCGATCACGGTGAGATGGCGGGTAGCCACGGGTTGATGAACAAAGGCGCGGCGTGGGAGGAGTCTTCGCGCGTGCCGCTGATTGTGCGGCTGCCCGACGGACTGCGCGGACACACGGTGGAGACACCGGTCTCTGCGGGCGTTGACCTGTACGCGACGCTGCTGGAGTTGGCCGGCTGCGGCGCGGATCCGCGCGCGGCCGGGAAGAGCATCGCGGCGCTGGCACGCGATCCGGAAACACGCACGCACCGGCCGATCTTTGCGGAGTACGGGGATTGGGTCTTCGTGCGCGACGGCGACCGGAAGCTCGTGGCGGCGCGCGAAGATCTGCGGCCACGCCAGTTCTTCGATCTGCGCAGCGATCCGTACGAGTTGAACGATCTGGTGCTCGCGCCCGAACTCGCAGGCGAGCGCGAGCGGCTGTCGGGGCTGTTGGCGGATTGGCGGCGCAGCATGGGGGTGGAAGTGGGCGGTGGATTGCAGCTAGCGAAAGCGGTTGAACTTTAACGGCAAAGGGCAAACGGCAAGAACCAAGTATACGTCAAACTTCAAATCAATAAGCCTTTCCCACGATAAGCGACACGGGAAGTGGCGATCGCTCGCACTTGGTCTCCTTACAGTACCTAACAAATTCTAACGCCCTCGCTTGCAATCCCATGGCGCATAGGTCTGAATAGCGGATTCGCATCCGTGCGCAGGTTCCGTTTGGTCTAACGAAAGGGCCCTCCATGTCTTCGAAGGTCGTCGGTCGCAGTTCCGGTTGGGTGGCGGCTCCTGAGCCTTACACGAAAAACAAGGGCACGTGCGGGCACAAGCGAATCTGCTTCGTGGGCGCATCTTACAAGTTCGTCCACAAGGTCCTGCGCGACATGCTGCTGGTGGGCGGTTTTCAGGATTGCGAGTTGGTGGTCCACGACATCGATCCGGATGCGATGAACCTGGTGGCCGATCTTTTGGAGAAGATGGCGCGCCAGAAGAAGACGCGGATCCGGGTGCTGCGAACGCTGGACCGCACCGAAGCGCTGAAGGGCTGCGACGCGGTGGTGCTGAGCATCACTATCGGCGGGGACGAATCGGATGCGCGCTCGGCGGAGGTAGCGCTGAAGTACGGCATCCCCACTGGGATTGGGGACACGCTGGGGCCGGCGGCGCTGGCGCGAAACCTGCGCACGATTCCGTTCTGCGACCGGCTGATCCGCGAGATGGAAGACTTGTGCCCTCGCGCGGCGATGCTGAATTTCACCAATCCGATGTCGGCGCTGACGGGCGCAATGGCGCGTCGGCGCAGCATTCCGGTGTACGGGCTGTGCCATTCGGCCGACGAGTTGTTCCGGTACTTCGCCAAGGTCTTCAAGTGCCGCAAGCAGGACGTCGAACTGGAGATCGGCGGGGTCAATCACCAGGCTTTCGTGACGCGGCTGTGGATCAAGGGCAAGGAACGCACGTCCGAGATCCTCGCCGAGACGGCGCGCTCGGACGCGCTGCTGGAGGACGGCCTGAACGCGCACCGCGAGACGGTGCGCTTGCAGCAGGACGTCTGCCGCGTGCTGGGCGCGTGGCCGAGCACAGGCGAGGATCACCTGGCGGAGTTCTACCCGTTCTGGCTCAACAAGCGCCGGATGCAGCAGTTCGCGTTCCCGCAGCGGCACGAATTGAAACCCGGCCGGCCGACGCACGGGAAACGCAAGTGCCCGGAGATCATCAAGTATTGGGCGCACGGACCCGAGCCGGTGGGCGACTTGCATCTGCTGACCACCGAACACGCGCACGAGCTTTTGTGGGCGCACTTCACGGGCGAACCGTACACGCGCGTGCTGAATATTCTAAACGAGGGCGAGTACATCCGTGGGCTCTCGAAGAACGCGTGCGTCGAGGTGCTGGCGACGGTGCGCAAAGGCAAAGTGACCGCAAAGCCGGTAACGCTCCCGACGGCGGTGCATTCGCTGGTCGAGCGCTGGACGGCGATCCACGAACTGTCGATCCGCGCGGCGCTGAGTTGCGACCGGCAGCTCGCGCTGCAAGCGCTGATGCTCGACCCGCACGTGCACGACTTCTACGACATGGAGCCGATGCTCGAGGATTTCATCACTTACCTGGAGCCTTGGCTGCCGAAGAAGTGGCAGAAAGCCGCTAAAGGCTGAGCGTCGGCGGGCTTTTCGGCGTTGCTCCCCTCCCCGCTCCTGCGTAAGCTGCCTGCGTCTTCATGGACCCTACAGGCAGCCTTCACGGAGGTTTATCGATGCGCGCACTTGTCCCGATGCTTTTTGTGGCCGCTCTGCTGGCGTTGTCGGCTCCCGGCTTGGCCGCCGAAGAAGAAGCCGCTCCCGCGGCGCCGGCCGCTGAAGAAGCCGCACCGGCAAAAGAGGAGCCCGCTGCGGCGCCGGCTCCGGCGGCCGAACCCGCACCCGCTCCGGCTCCGGCGCCCACTCCACCGCCTGCGGGAGGCATTCGCGGGCAGGCCGAGGTGATCGTGAAGCGCTATAAGGATGTGCCGGGGATCGAGAGTCCCGCCGCGCGCAAGCCGGAACGCTAAAGCCAAACATGAGCGCTCGCGCCGTGCGCGCTTTCAATCGGTTAGGTATGGCGCGGCGTTCTCTCGTTTCACGATCTACCCTATAGCCGGTAGAGTCTTGTCATGCCGCCCGCTCCGCGCCGCGTAGTTCTTGCCCTGCTGGCCGCGCTTCCGCTCATGCTTTACGTGGTCTATCCCGTCGGCGCGATGCTGGCCGACGGGCTGTCGGCGCCGGTGGCGGATTACCGCGCGCGGCGGCTGGGTTGGGATCCGGCGGCGCCGCCGTTCGCGGCCGGCGTTCGCGCGGCGTGGCACGATCCGCTGGTTGCGCGCGCGACGTGGGGCACGCTGACGCTTTCCTTTTGGACGGTGGTGCTGGGCGGCGCGTGGGGGCTGGGCTTGGCGCTGCTATGGCAGCGCCGCGCGTTTCCGGGCCGGCGCTTTTTCGCGCTGCTTGGTTACGCGCCGCTACTGATGCCGCCGCTGGTAGGGACGCTGGCCTTTTTCCGGTTACTGGGCCACAGCGGATTGGTCTGGCAATGGCTTCCTTTCGCCGGCGGCAAACCGTGGCTGGAACCATTCGGCGCGGTGCTGGTGCTGCATGTGTACTCATTCGGGCTGTACACGTACGCCTTCGCGGCGGCGGCGCTGCAGGATCTGGACCCGGCGCTCGAGGAGGCCGCGCGCGGACTGGGCGCGAGCCGGGCGCGTGCGTTCGTCGCGGCGATCTGGCCGGCGCTGCGCGGGCCGGTAGGCGCGGCGGCGCTGCTGGCCTTCATGGCCGCGGGCGCTTCGTTCAGCGGGCCGTACCTGCTCGATACCGACGGGAACTACCTCACGGTGGAAATCCTGAACTTGCAGGAGTCCGGCGACCGCGGGCTGACGGCGGCGGTGACGGCCTGGCTGGCGCTGCTGAGTTTGCTGGCGCTGCCGGGGTTCCTGGCGTTCCGCGCGGCGGTTTCGAGCGGAGGCGCTGCGACGGCGGGACTGAAGGGCGCGGGCCGCTCGGCGCTCGTCCCGGCGCGCGGCGGCGAAGCCTGGCTGCGCTTCGCGCTTTCGCTGGCCGCGGCGGCGGTATTGCTGATTCCCCTTGGGGTGGTGGTGCTGAGCGCGATCAGCGACCGGGCAGGCTGGCACGAGCAGGGCTGGGAAGTTCATTTTTCGGCGGACGCGTTCGCGGCGCTGGATGGCCGCGATTGGAGCGCGCTGGGACGAAGCCTGGCGTACGGCGCGTGCGCGGCGGCACTGAATATCGCGGTGGCGCTGGGACTGGCGCTGGCCCTGCGGCGAGCGCCGGCGTGGTCGGCGCTGCCGGCCGAGGCGGCGGTAATGCTGGCGGTCGCGCTGCCGGGTAGCGCGGTGGCGATCGCGCTTCTAAGCGCGTTTCACGGACCGTCGTGGCTCTTCGGCGGCGCGGCACTGGGGCAATCGGCGACGCTGCTGGTGCTGGCGTACACGATCCGGAATCTTCCGCTGGCGGTGCGTCCGGTGCGGGCGGCGCTGGACGGATTGGGGGAAGACTTGGAGGCCGCCGCGCGCGGCTTGGGCGCTGAGCCCCTGCGGGCGCTGCTGCGCGTGACGGTTCCGCTGCTGCTGCCGACGCTGGCGGCGGCGGCGCTGCTGTGCTTCGTGGCCGCGGCGGGCGAGTACGTGGCGAGCGAGTTGCTTTGGAGCGTGCATACGCAACCGGTGAGCGTACGGATCCGCGAGGTGTACCGAAGCCAGTTCCCGCGCGGGGCGGCGCTGTCGCTGGTGCTGATGCTGCTGTGCGCGGCGGCGACTGGGGCGGCGGCTTGGGCGGGAGGAAAAGGGAAATTCAAAATTCGAAATGAACAGCGATGACCGAACGCTACCCGGGTTGCATACCGTAGCGATGGGATAAGATAACGGGTCGCTTGAAACCGTGTGGATCGTCCCGAGGAATACTGAACCGTATGCCGCTAAGAAATATGGGACTCATCCTGCTTGTGTGCGCTACCTTTGCGCATGCGGAGCAGCCGATCGACCGCGGGCGGGAGGCGGTGCGGTTGGAGTTGCTGGCGGGGCGCTCGGGGCTGTGCGCGCTCAATGTGGCCGCTCATCCGGACGACGAGGACGGCGCGACGCTGGCGTGGCTGCGGCGAGTGGCGGGGGTCGAAACGCATCTGGTGCTGGCGACACGGGGCGAAGGCGGGCAGAACGAGGCCGGTCCGGAACTGGGCGCCGAACTGGCCGCGCGGCGCAGCCGCGAGACCGAAGAGGCCGCGCGCATCCTGGGCTGCAAGGTCTGGTATCTGAATTGCCCCGACTTCGGGTTCTCGAAGAGCGACGCGGAAACCCTGAAGGTCTGGGACAAAGAACGCGCGCTCGAGCGGCTGGTGCGGATTATCCGCACGGTGAAGCCGGATTTATTGTTCACGAATCACGACCCGTTGGGCACCGACCACGGACATCATCGCGCGACCGGACAGTTGCTGCTGGAAGCCTTCGACGCGGCGGCCGATCCACAACGGTTTCCGGATCAGATTGCGAACGGCGGTTTGCAGGCTTGGGCGCCGGCCAAGCTTTACCGGCGGCTGTGGCAGCCCACCGAAGAGACGGTAACGCTGGACGGCGGGCGGATCGATGCGGCGTTGGGGCACGCGCCGGCGGAGTTCGCGGCGTGGGCGCTGGAGCGGCACGCGACGCAAGGCATGCAACGGGATATCCGCCCCGGCGACAAAGCGTTACGGCATTACTTGCTGCTGAAATCGCGCTTACCCAAGCCCGCTCAAGCGGAGCGTTCGCTTCTGGAGGGGCTTGAGCCGTCCGTTTACCGACCGCTGCATTTACAGCCGTTTTCGGACGAGAATTCGGACGCGACGGATACGGTCGCCGCGCTTCATGCGCAGCAGCGGGAGATCCCTGGGAGCGCCAGCTGGGCGCTGGAGCAATTGGATCCCGCGCCAACGAAATCCGTTTGGCTGCTGCGCGCCGCGTGGGAAAGCCTGAAGGTGGCAAGCGGCGAGTTGCCGCAGGAGCCCTGGCCGCAGGAGCGCCAGGCGCGTGCGCGGCGGCACTTGGAAGCGGGGCTCGCGGCGGCGCTGGGCTTGCGCTTGGATGCGCGTCCGGACGACGCGCTGATCTGCGCGGGACAGCGCGTGAAGATCAACGTGCGTGCGGTCAACGCGGGACCGTATCCGATCGCCCTGAAGAGGCTGCAATTCAGAACCGAACCGGGCTGGAATAGCGATGCGATTCAGGTTCCCGGCGAGCCGCTTCCGGCCGGCGCAGTGTACGAGACGGAAGCGTTCGTCACGCCGGAACCGCGGGCGTATCCCAATACGCCGGCGCATCGGTTCCTGGAAGGACGCCAGGCCGCGGGGGCTCCGGTCTCGCTCTCCGCGACAGTGCAGTACGACGGGGTGGAATTCGAGACGCCCGCCGCAGGAATCGCTCTGGCTCTGGCGCCGGCTTTCGAGACGCGCATCGAGCCCGATCCGGTACTTGTCTTCGACGATCCGGACCGTCCGGATAACGCGGAGGTGACGGTGCGAGCCCGTTTGGTGGTGACTGGACACCGGCGTGAACCTTGGACGCTGTACGGCAAGCTGGCAGAAGACAAGCGACATGTTACGCAAACGGTACAGGAATCGATCCTGTCCTTCGAACGGGAAGATCAGGCGCTCTCGCGCGACTTGGGGTTCACTGTTCAGGTCAAGGATTTTCGTACCGGGCCGTACGAAGCCGCGACGGTGCTGTGGGATGCGCAGGTCCGCTATCCGTCGCCGAGCATCCGGGTGATACGCATTCCGTTGAAGCTACCGACGCCGCTGCATGTGGGGCTGGTCTCGACGTACGACCGGGCCACGGGCGAAGCACTGGAGCGGATGGCATCGCAGCACACGGGCCTGCGAGTATTCCCGCTCACCCCGGACGACCTGCGCGGCAGCGATTTAAACGCGCTGCACACGATCGTGCTGGATTTGCGCGCGACGCAATACCGGCCGGATGTGCTGGAGAACCGCGAACGCTTGAAGCAGTTCATGGAACAAGGCGGGCACGTGGTCTGCCTGTATCATAAAGACTTCGATTGGAACGAGGCGGACGAGGACGCTCGCGGCCGGGGCTTTTTCCGGGGCCAGGGCGGCGGCGGCGCGATCGCGCCGTATCCGATCAGCCTCTCGTTCCGGCGCGTCACCGACGAGCACGCGGCGGTGCGCTTAATCGATCCGACGCATACGCTCTTGACCAAACCCAATAAACTGTGGGACGCCGACTGGGAGGGCTGGGTGCAGGAGCGCGGGGTCTATTTCCCGTCGAAATGGGATTCTAAATACAAAGCGTTACTGGAAAGCCACGACGCGGGCGAGGAGCCGTTAGACGGCGGCTTGCTGATCGCTCCGGTCGGCAAAGGCAGCTTCGTGTACACGAGCTTCGTGTGGTACCGACAGCTCCGCGCGGGCGTACCGGGCGCTTACCGCATGCTGGCGAACCTGATCGCATATCCGAGGGTGAAGGAGTGAGCGACGAAAAGCGGCAAATCACGAAAGGCGCTCCATGACACCGGGACAACGCCGCACGCTGTGGATCTGCACGTTCGCGCTCAGCTTCATATTTTTTTACGAGGCCTCCGGGCAGTTATTGATTCCGCGCGATTACGTCGAACGGCCGAAGCCCGGGGCCGAATTGGATGCTCATTTTCAGGAACAAATGAGCTTTGGCGCGATCTTTCTGGCGCTAGGTTCGGCCGTTTCGGTACTATTGGCCAAGCGCTCGAAAGCGCTGGGTAGCAGCGGTGCGGACGACCGCGTGCGCGGCGAGGCTCCGCATACGCTGGATTGGGCGGCGCTGGCCGCGGCGCTGGCGGTTTTGGTGGGAACCGCCTGGCGGAGTTACCTGGCGGTGCACGGGGGTTAGACTTTACTCCTCCAACCGCTTGCGGACGATCTGCACGGCCTCCTCGATCTTGATACGTTCCTGCTTCATGCTGTCGCGCTCGCGGATGGTGACGGTGCCGTCGGCGATGGTCTGGCCGTCGACGGTGAGGCAGTAGGGCGTGCCGGCTTCGTCCTGGCGGGCGTAGCGGCGGCCAACGGCATCCTTTTCGTCGTAAAAGGCTTTGATGCCCTGGCGCAGGAATTCCTGAACGATTTCCTGGGCCTTTTCGGGCATGCCTTCCTTCTTTACGAGCGGGAAGACGGCGACTTTCATCGGCGCGAGGCGCGGATGAAGCCTGAGGAGCACGCGGCCTTCCTTGCGCGTCTCGCTGGGCGGTTCCTCGGTGTAGGCGTCGATGAGAAAAGCCAGGAGCGTGCGGTCCGCGCCGGCGGCGGGTTCGATGACGAACGGGTGGTAATGGACGTTCTTCACCGGATCGAAATAGGTGAGCTTCTTGCCGCTGGCTTTTTCGTGCGCTTTCAGGTCGTAATCGGAGCGGTGCGCGATGCCTTCCAGTTCACCCCAGCCCCAAGGATACTCGTACTCGACGTCCTTGCAGCCCTTGGCGTAGTGGGCCAGTTCGCTGGCGTCGTGGTCGCGCAGGCGCAGCTTTTCGGGGCGCATGCCGAGGCGTTCGTACCAATTCTTGCGTTCCTGGCACCAATATTCGAACCAGCCCATGTCATCGCGTTCGCCAGGCGTGGCGTGTTCGGGCGGCGGAACGAAGAATTCCATCTCCATCTGTTCGAACTCGCAGGAACGGAAGATGAAGTGCTCGACGGTGATTTCGTTGCGGAAGCTCTTACCTTGCTGTGCGATGCCGAAGGGCGGCTTCATGCGCGCGGAGGCCTGTACGTTGAGGAAATTGACGAACATGGCCTGCGCGGTTTCGGGTCGCAGGTAGACGGCGCTTTCGCCGATGGCTTCGGCGATAACGGTGCGGAGTTCTTCGCCCTGGAGGCTCTTACCTTCGAGGCGCTGGGCGATGCCGTCAATGGGATCGAGGCTGCCCATGCTGCTGCGGAACATCAGGTTGAAGCGGCGTATGTCGGTGTGGTTGGGGCTGCCGCAGTTGGGGCAGACGATCCCGAGTTTGCCGACGGCGCCCTTGCGTTCTTCCTTCTTGCCCGATTTGTGGTCGATGACCACCTTATAGGTCACTTCGATGCCGACATCGGCGGTGGGCCATTTGTCGGCCCGGCCGCGCTCTTTGCAGTCTTTACAGTCCACCAGCGGGTCGGAGAATCCAGCAAGGTGCCCCGATGCGCGCCAGACGTTGGGATGCATCATGATGCTGGCGTCGATGCCGACGATGTCGTCGCGCTGGAGGACCATGGCGCGCCACCATTCCTGCTTGACGTTACGCTTCAATTCGACGCCGAGGGGACCGTAGTCGTAGCAGCTTTTAAGGCCGCCGTAGATTTCGCTGGACTGAAAGACGAAGCCGCGGCGCTTGCAGAGGCTGACGATCTTCTCCATGATCTCTTCGCCGGGTGCGGCAGCCTTGTCTTTGGGCTTGCTCATACTCTCGAACTCCCGTTATGCTGACTCTCGAATCGGCCGCATTCTTAAGATTTATTTATCGGCCAAAAGCCGCGGAAAATGAAACGGCGAACGAAGGATAGTACCTTGGACGAATCTTCAAACAACGGCAGAACAGGGAGCGCCCATGAAACCTACCCCACCCTTTCAGGTAATCGCTCACCGCGGCGACAAAGCGCACGCGCCGGAGAACACGATCCCGGCCTTCGAAGCCGGCCTGGCCTGCGGCGCCGGGGGCCTGGAACTGGACGTGCGCTTGACGCGCGACGGCGTGGCGGTGGTGCACCATGACGCGGACTTCAAGCGCAGCGCCGGCGATTCGCGGGCGGTAGCCGATACGACCTTCTCCGAATGCCAGGCGCTGGACGTGGGCACACGATTTTCGGAAGCCTTCGCGGAGACGCGCGTGCCCACGCTGCAGGAAGTGCTGGAGCGCTTTTTGCCTCGGGCGCCGATCGATATCGAACTGAAAGCTCCGGACACGCCGGCTGCGGCGGCAGCACTGTTGCGCGACTTCCCAGACGCGGTTCGCGCGAACGCGACCGTAACGAGTTTCGAGTTGGACCTGCTTACCGAAATGCGGTCGCTGGACGGCGCGGTCAAGCTGGGCTGGCTGACAACGAAGGAGGTCCGCGCGCCGTGGGCGGAACTCGAACGACTGGGCGCTCGAACGTGGGCCGCGCATGGGCCGACGCTTACAGCCGAGGCCTGCGCCGAGGCGCATGCGCGCGGGTATGACGTGCGCTGCTGGGCGATTCACGATCTGGATGCGGCGCGGAGGATCGTGGCGCTGGGCGCGGACGGCTGCACATACGACGATCCGGCTGAGTTATTGCGCGCGCTAAGGACCATTCACCGCTGAGTCGCGGCTTTCGGGTAAGCGCGCTATTCGAGGTTCTGGACCTGCTCGCGGATTTTTTCGATGGCTTGCTTCATTTCCACGACGGCGTGCGTGACGGCTTCGTCGTTGGCCTTGGAGCCGATGGTGTTCACTTCGCGGTTCAGTTCCTGGGTGAGGAAGTCGAGCTTCTTGCCGAGTTCGCCGCCGGCTTCGAGGGCGGCGTTCATCTGCTTGAGGTGGCTTTCGAGGCGGGCGAGTTCCTCGCTGACGTCCATGCGGTCGGCGAGCATCACGATTTCGCGCTCGAGGGTGGCTTTGCCGAGTTCGAGGGAGTTCCCGGTTTCGGCGAGTAGCTTCTGGACGCGTTCGCGCAGGCGTTCGAGCGCGGCGCGCTGGGCGGCGGGCGCGAGTTCGAGGAGCGCGGCGCGGTGCTTGGCGATGACGGCCAGTTGCGCGCGGATATCGGCGGCCATGGCCAAGCCTTCGGCGCGGCGCATGCCGTCGAAGGCATTCAGCGCGGCGGAGAGGCCGCGTTCAAGGCGCTCCCAGGCGCCTTCGAGGTCTTCTTCGGCCTCGGTGCGTATGACGGAGCCGGGTAGGCTCAGGAGTGTATCGAGCGGCGGCGCGGATTTTCGCTTCAGGACCTTGGAGAGCGTCTTGAACTGGTCGGCGTATCGGCGCACGGTTTCGACGTCGATCGAATAGCCGCTCTGGCCCTTGGCCGCGTCGTCAAGGTAGATGCCGACGTCTACGCTTCCGCGACGGACGCCGCGCTGCGCCATGACGGCTTTGACTTTTTCTTCAAGCGCGCCGAGGCGCGGGGGAAGTTTAAGGCCGAGTTTAAGGAAGCGCCCGTTGACCGAACGGATCTCGACGACGCAACGTCCCGCGCCGGACTCGTCGACCGCACGGCCGTAGCCGGTCATGGAGCGGACGGGTTCGGCCGGAGAGGCGGCTTCGGTTTTGCGTGACATGCAGGGTTACGTTCCGCGGCGCGCCGGGCTACTCGGTCTTGGCCGCTTCGGTCTTCGCGGCTTCCGACTTGGCGGCCTCTGTCTTGGCGGCTTCGGTCTTAGCTTCTTCGGTTTTCGCGGCTTCGGTCTTGGCTTCGCCGGTCTTTTCGGTCTCGGTCTTGGCTTCGGTCTTAGTCGATTCGGCCGCGCCGGTCTTGGCTTCGGCGGGGATGTCCACGGTCTTCACCACGCCCGCGCCGGGTTCGATGTGAATGTCGTTGGGGCTGACGCCGACGGGCAGTTCGATGTCGCCGGCGCCGGTAGCGGCATCGGGCGATTCCATGGCGGGGGTGGTTTCGGAGGCTTTAAAGAGTTCGTCGTCGTTCACCAAGCTGCCGCCCGTGGAGAGGAGGCCCAGGGTGATGGCAAGCATGAACCAGATCACGGCAAGCCAGACCGTGGCGCGGCGGATGGGGTTGGTGACGCCTTCGACGCCCGCGGCCTTGGTGCCGCCAAGGCCGGCCAGCCCGCCGCCCTTGCCTTCCTGCAGGAGAATGAGGAAGGTCATAAGCACCGCAACGATGAGAAATGCGGCTTTGAGGATCCAGGCCAGAATTTCCATGACGAACGGCTCCGCTCTGTGTCTCAGGCGCGTTACGCGCCGGCTTTAACGATGGCGGCGAAGTCCTCGACCTTGAGGCTTGCCCCACCGATCAGCCCGCCGTCGATATCCGGCTGGCTGAACAGTTCCTTGGCGTTGTTCGGCTTTACCGAGCCGCCGTATTGTATCCGCATGGCCGCTGCGGCGTCAGGCCCAAATTGCTGGGCTACCATTCCGCGGATGAAGGCATGGACTTCCTGGGCTTGGGCGGGCGAGGCGGTGAGTCCGGTGCCGATGGCCCAGACGGGCTCGTAGGCGACGGTGACCTTGGCCATCTGCGCGGCGGTGAAGCCGTTAAAGGCGGCGCGGACCTGATGCCCGACGACATCCTTGGTGATGTTCTGCTGGCGCTGTTCGAGAGTCTCGCCGACGCAGACGATGGCTTCGAGTCCTTCGGCGAGCACACCCTTTAGGCGCGCATGGACGCCGGCATCGGTCTCGCCGAAGAACTGGCGGCGTTCGCTGTGGCCGAGAATGACGGTCGTCACGCCCAGGGCTTTGAGCATGGGCGCTGAGACTTCGCCGGTGAAGGCACCCTGGATTTCGCCGTGGCAGTTCTGCGCGCCGAGCTTCACGGAGGTGCCGCGAACGGCGTCGCCGACGGCCGCCAAGCAAACGTAGGGCGGACAGAGCGCCACATCGCAAGCGGCAAATCCTGCGAGCGCTTTGACGACGCCTTGGGCCAGTTTGGCGGCCTCGGCAGGCGTGGTGTGCATCTTCCAGTTCCCGGCTACGTACGGTTTTCGTTCGGCCATGGGTGATGCCCTCACTAATTAACGGTCCAGCGGTTTGGCTTGCAAACGGCGCGCGTGCCCAACCCCCGCGCCGCGATCGTCTTTGCCGTCCCGTTCTGCACAGTACGGCTCGAAACGGGCTACCTTATTTACTTCGCTTGCATGTGATCCGAAAGCGAGGCGTGCTCCTTGGGGCTTGGAACGCGGGCGACGGCCGGGTAACTGCCCAGCACCTCTACATGGCGCGATTGCGATTCGACCTCGCGCAGCGCGCCCTGCAGCTTGGGATCGGTCGCATGCCCCTGCATGTCAATGTAGAAGACGTAATCCCAGGCGCGGCGGCGGCTGGGGCGCGATTCGATGCGCGTCAGGTTGATACCGTGGTTCTGGAACGGAAGGAGCAGGCGCATCAGTGCGCCGGGCTCGTCGAGGATCGAGACGACAACGCTAGTCTTGTCGTGCCCGGTGGGCTCGGCCATGCGTTCGCCGACGATACAGAATCGCGTGATGTTCTCGGCTTGGTCTTCGATGTTTTCGACCTGCACGGGAACTTTGTAGATCTCGGCGGCAAGGCTTCCGGCGATGGCGCCGGCGTGCTTTTCGCGGCTGGCCCGTTCGGCGGCTTCGGCGGTGCTGCCGACTTCCTTCCGTTCCACGTCGCCGAGGTGTCCGGCGAGCCAATTGCGGCACTGCGCGAAGGCTTGCGGGTGGCTGTACAGGATGCGAATGTCTTTCGAGGCCGATTGCGAAAGCAGGTGGTGGTGGATCGGCAGGAAGACTTCGCTGCAGATCTTCAAGCGCGTCTCGCCGAGCATGTCAATGGATTGGTTGACGCCGCCTTCGGTGGAATTCTCGATAGGGATAACGCCGTAATCGGCGCGCCCGCGGCTGACGGCCATGAATACGTCGCGCATGTCGCGCTGCGCCGTGTAGCGGACGCTGGCTCCAAACTTGGTCCGCGCGGCAAGGTGCGTGAAGCTGCCGGGCTGCCCGAAATAGGCCACTCGGATAGGGTGCTCGAGCGCGATGGTGGCGCTCATGATCTCACGGTAGATCGACTGGAAGGCGGTGTCGGGGAGCGGTCCGCGGTTGAGCTTGGCAACGCGCTGGTAGACCTGCTTCTCGCGGCTGGGCGCGTAGGGCTTCACGCCGTCCTGCGCTTTGCGTTTGCCGATGGATGACGCGATGCCCGCGCGCTCGTTGATAAGCGCGACGATCTGGCCATCGAGGGCATCGATCTTGGCGCGCAACGCATCGAGGTCGCGCTCCAGTCCGGGCGCGGACGGGGCCGATTTACGGCGGGTTTTGGCGGGTGTGCGTGACATGGATCAGCTTTCGAAGGTGATCTCGAGGATCTTGAGGCGCAGCTTGCCCTTGGGCACCGGGACATCGACTTTGTCGCCGACCTTGCGGGTCAGGAGCGCCTGTCCCAGCGGGCTGGTGGTGAGGATTTTGTTGGCGTACATGTCGGCTTCGCCGTCGCCCACGAGGGTAAAGACTTCTTCTTCCTTGTCGTCAAGGTTGTAAACCTTGACCGTGGCGCCGAAAACGACGGTCTCGCTGCCGGCGAACTTCGCCGGGTCAATGATGGTTGCGCTGCCGACACGGCTTTGAATATCCTGAATGCGGCTGTTGCATAGGGCGAGGTCCTCGCGCGCGGCGTGGTACTCGGCGTTTTCGCGCAGGTCGCCTTTCTCACGTGCGATTTCGACGCGCTT
The DNA here is from genome assembly GCA_045863855.1 of Planctomycetota bacterium. Classification (GTDB taxonomy): domain Bacteria; phylum Planctomycetota; class SZUA-567; order H5-PLA8; family H5-PLA8; genus H5-PLA8. The sequence continues at coordinate 36,667 of BTVV01000044.1, forward strand.
AGCCAGTTCGATGGCGCGCTTCTCGAGCCCGTTCAGCTCGTTCATCAGGTTCTCGAAGCCCTTGTTCGTCATCGGCGTAGACATCGCATCCCACTCCTTATCCCGTGCGCGCGGCGGCGCAGGCGCGTTACTTCAACAGATTCCGCAACCGGTCCAGGCCTTTGTCGATCAGTTCGACGCTCGTCGCATACGACAACCGCACGTGTTTGGGCGAACCGAAGGCTTCTCCCGGCACTACCGCTACTTTGGCTTGTTCGAGGGCGATATTGGTAAAATCCATCGCGCTCTTGACTTCAACGCCGCCGATCTTGCGCCCGAAGACGCCGCTGACGTTGGCGAAGGCGTAGAACGCGCCGAGCGGCTCCAGCATCGAGACACCGGGAAGCTCGTTGATCCGCTTAATCATGTGCTTGCGCCGTTCGTCGAATGCTTCGCACATATGCATGATCGCTTCGTCGGACATGCGCAGGTTTTTAAGAGCCTCGCACGCGCCGGCCTGACTGAAGGCGGCGGGATCGGATGTTGCGTGGCTCTGGAGTTTCTTCACGGCGTTCATGATCGGCTTTGGTCCGGCGGCGTAGCCGATGCGCCAGCCCGTCATGGCGTAGGTCTTAGAGACGCCGTTGACGGTAATAACCAGTTCTTCGAGAAGCTTCTTGCTGAGGCTGCCGAGGCTGAGCGGCGAAATGTCTCCGTAGATCAGGCGTTCGTAGATTTCGTCGCTGATGGTGACGAGGTTGTGCTTCTCGATGACCTTCGCGAGCGCTCGAATCTCGTCGGGCGTGTAGACGGCGCCGGTGGGATTCGAAGGGCTGTTGAAGAAGAAGAGGCGCGTCTTGGGCGTGATGGCGCGCTCAAGCTGCTCGGGTGAAATTTTGAAGCCTGTCTCTTCGCCGGTTTCGATGATGACCGGTTTGCCGCCGGCAAGACGGACTTGTTCGAGGTAACTGACCCAGTAGGGCGCAGGGATGATGGCTTCGTCGCCCTCGTCGACCAGAACCTGGACGATATTGTAGAGGCTGTGCTTGGCTCCACAGCTCACGACAATCTGCTCGGCGGCGTAGGCAAGTTCGTTCTCGCGCTTCAGTTTGGCGACAATGGCTTCCTTGAGTTCGTTTGCGCGCTTGGCGCCGTAGTGGGTGTCGCCACCGGACATCGCGGCGATGCCGGCCTGGACGATGTGCTGCGGCGTCGTGAAATCGGGCTCCCCAGCGCCGAAGCCGACGACGTCGATCCCCTGGGCCTGCATGGCCTTGGCCTTAGCATCCACGGCGAGGGTCGCCGACGGCTGGACTTGCTGGATGCGGCGAGCGAACGGAATCGGCATGTCACGCTCCTTCAACGGCTTAGGCCATGCGCGGAACGCTTCGTGCGTTCCGTATGGCAACAAAAAAAACAGGCCCGCGGGTCACGCGGTCCTGAACCGGGGCATCACTATAAAAGGTGAGGATTGGGAATCAAGCGCGGGGAATGGCCAAGCAGCCTCGAGAATAAGGGTGCTGGCCGGTATGGTTTTCAATCCAGCCGGAAGGCGCGAGCGGCAGCTTCGGCGGTGTACGCGGCTTGCCAAGCCGGTTCAGGGCCATATTCGATCGCACGTTGCGAGAAACGATAGGCGGCGGCGGGCCCGTATAGCGCTTCCACGGCATCGCAGAGGTCGGCGACGGCCAAGCGAATGGATGCGTCACGGTCGATGCTCTCGGCGACCGCCAGTCCGTACACGCGGCCGGATTCCCATCCGTAGCGCGCCAGGGCGTCTATCAATCCACGCAAGCGCGGGTCGGCGTGCACGCGGGCATGGATCAGGTAACCCGCTTCGAGGCGCAAGGGTGCACCTCTGCCGCCGTGGCCGTATTCGGGGTAGATCGCGGGGATGAGGGCGCACCTGAGCAGGTGGATGTCGTTCTCTTGAGCGAAGTAGTTGGGGTGCGCGCCGACGGCTTCCCACGTGCCTTCTTGCTGCTCGGAAACGAACTGCGCAAGCGTGCCGCTCGCCGGGATGACCAGCATCGATCCCAGCAGAAGCAGGAGCGAGAAACGGCCGTGGCATATGACAATGCCCATCGCCACCACCAGCCCCGCGGCGCAACCGGCCAAGCCCGGAACATGCGGTTCGAAGTAACCGGGGACGAACGAAGCGCCGGTGAAGGTGACGAACATCAGGAGCACCACGCCGAGACCGAAAAATAGCGACCCTAACGTACGTGCGGCCGGCCCCAAGCGCTCGCGGAAAGTCCCCCGTGCGGGCACCGCAGACACGGCCGGATAAGTATGGATCGGAGCGGCTTTGGAGGTCATTCCTCAGTCCCGTCGTTCCCCTTCCGACGTATAGAGCTTTCGCGGCGTGACCTTTTGCCAATTCGATTGTTCGGCGCAGCCCCGGACGATTCGAACGCTCACAACCAAACCGATGGCCCGGCACTCCGTAGCACTTGCAGGACCGGAGCGGAACGCCCATGGGCTTGCAGGAAGATCTGGAGCGGTACGGATGGCTGCGCTGGCTGGGCCGTGAATTCGTGCGCGCCAATCCGTTGTACGTGATCAGCGCGGCCTTCATCGCGTACGGGGTGCTGGAACTGCATGGGCGGATCGACCCGCAAATCGGTCAGGCGCCGGGCATCGTGTTGGCGCTGGGCGTCCTGCATATCTACGAATGGGCGCTCCTGGGTGCCGCGGCGGTGGTCCTGCGCAGCCGGCGCGGCGGGCAGGCGGGTCGCGATTGCCACGGCCTGACGCTGGTCGCGGCGCTGTTTCTGGCCGGGTCGTTCCTGGCGCTGGACGATTTGATCTCGCTTTGGCCGCATCGCGGAGTGAGCCTGACTGCAGGAGCACTGGCACTGGCGTGGGTGAAGCTGGAATTGTACGGGCGCATACCGGGGCTGCGGCTGCCTGCGGCGGTGCGCTACACCGCTTTGTTGCTGTTGAGCGCGCATGCCCTGGCTTCGCTGTTGGGCGCGGCGACGGTCGAATGGCAGTGGGAGGCCGCGACCGCGCAGCAGCTCGCGTGGCTGGCGGGCTGGCTCTCTTGCGTGGCGTTGCCGGCCCTGTTGGTGTACGCGCGACCCCCGGCGCAGGACCTGCTGAAGCTCGATCCCGATCGCGGCGAGCGACCGGATCTGCTGGCGATGCCCATCGCCGGCGCGTGGCTGGTAGGGGTTTGCGCGGCAGGCGGCATACTGCGGTTGCTGGCAGCGGATTGGATCTTCGACCGCCCGTTCGACGCCGCACGGCTGCTTCCGGCGCTCACGATATTGGCGGGGGTGATCCTGCTGCGGCGCTGGCAGCTCGAACTGCCGTGGACGCGGTTCGCGCTGGGGTGCGCGGCGTTTCCGGCGCTGGCCGTGCACTGGGCCTGGCACGCGCGCTCGCCGTGGGTGGAGAGTTACACGATTTATCCGGGCCTGGAGACAACGGTACAGTTCACCTTCGCGGCGGCGCTGGTGTATCTCCTGCTGGCATGGGTTACAGGAAAGCGCGCGTATCTGCTAGGCCTCAGCGGTCCGCTGGGTGCGCCGGTTTGGTCGCTACTGGAGCGTTTGCGCGAGACGTTGCCGCACTTTCGGGCGCTGCTCAGCAGCCTGCTGGGCTTCGCGACGCTGCTCGCGGCGATCTTAGTGAGCTTGTACCGAGACCGGTTGCTGCGCGGGCTGGAACCGCCTCCCCTGCCCCCTACACCGCCGCGACAGCCCGAGCATCGGCCACCCGCTGGTCCGCCCCAAGCGCTGCGCTCGCTCGCCGAACCCGGCGGTTTCGAGGCCGACGTATCGATCTCGATGCGGAAGCTGGAGCACGAGTAGCGACCGAACCGCGCCGACGTTGATGCAAGGCTACGCGTTGAGCTTCTTCGCGGCTTCGCCGATCAAGTTCCAGGCTTGGCGAACGTGGGAAAGAGTCGTGCGCAGGTTGCCGATGGCCAGCCGGAGTACGTAGCGGTTGCGGAGCTTGGTGTGGCTTAAAAAAACCGGACCGGCGGCGTTGACGGTATCGAGGAGGCTGGCATTAAAGCGGTCTTGCGCTTCGGGTGGTCCGGACGGGACGGCACGAAAGCAGACGGTGCTGAAGGGGCTGGGCGCGCAGACCTCGAAGCCGGAATCGGCCTCCACCCAGGACCGGAATTCACGCGCCCACTGAACGTGCTGTCGGATGCGCGCGCGCAATCCTTCGACGCCGAAGGCCCGAATCACAAACCAGAGTTTAAGCGCGCGGAAGCGCCGGCCTAACTGCACCCCGTACTCGTTGAGGTTGGTGACGCCGGTTTCAGCGCTGCGGAGGTATTCGGGCGTGAGCGCGAAGGCCGCTTTGAGAACGCCGGACTTGCGCGTGAGGAGAACAGAGCAATCGACGGGCGTAAAGAGCCACTTGTGCGGATTGGTGACGACGGAATCGGCGAGTTCCAGACCGTCCAGAAGCGCGCGGAACTCGGGGCAGATCGCGGCGCTTCCGGCGTAGGCGGCGTCGATGTGGTACCAGAGCTTTTCGCGCCGGGCGATATTGCCCAAAGCGCGCAGCGGATCGACGCTGGTGGTGCTGGTGGTTCCGGCGGTAGCGACGAGCGCGATGGGAAGCTTTCCGGCGGCGCGATCGGCGGCAAGGGCTCGTTCGAGCGCGGGGACGTCGAGACGGAAATCGGCGTCGCAAGGGATGCGGCGGAGATGATCCAGACCCAGGCCAAGCGCAATGGCGGCTTTATCGACGCTGCTGTGGGCCTGGTCGCTGCTGTAGACGGTCAGGGGCGGCAGGCCGGCGAGGCCGCGGGTGCGCACGTCCAGTCCAGCGGCTTCGCGCGCAGCGGCGAGAGCCAACATGGTGCTGATGGAAGCGGTATCGTTGAGGTGGCCTTGGAAATCGGAGGGCAGTGAAAGCATCTGGCGAAGCCAATCGCAGACGCGTTCTTCCAGTTCGGTCGCGGCAGGGCTGGTGCGCCAGAGCATGGCATTGACGTTGAGTCCGGCGGCGAGCCATTCGCCCAGAATGCCGGGGCCCGAACCGGTGATCGAGAAGTAGGCCATAAAGCCGGGATGGTTCCAGTGCGTGAGGTTGGGTTCGATAATGCGGGCGTAATCGGCCAGCAGCGCTTCGGCCGGCTCAGCATGTTCGGGCGGAACGGCCGGCAACTGGGCGGACACGTCACCGGGTTTGCAGGCGCTGAGCACCGGGTACTGCGGGACGTGCTGGAGGTAGTCGGCCACCAGATCGGCGGTGCGATGCGCGGCGTCGCGAAAGTTGGAATTGGGCCAGTCGCCGAGGGGTTCGGAGGGGGGCATTGCAAATCTCCACAAAGGACGGCAGCAAGGTAACCGGTCGGCACCGTCTTCGTAAAGACGAATGGACTATGCACAAGTTAGTCGATGAAAATGAGCACGTAAGCCGCAAGTTTGCTCTATAGAGAATGCAGAATCAGTCGTTGTTCTAAAAACATCTGCACAATGAGTTGCCAAAATTGTAGAACCCGGATTAGGCTGACTGGAACAAGCCTGTGGGGTAGTCCGATTCGGTCACACTTCGTTCTTTTAAACTCATGTCGTAGCCGGTAAGCCCCAGCACCCCCCTAGGGTTGGACCGGCAGGACCGAGGGCCATCCGCCCTCGGAGGAGACCGCGCAGTGGAACCGCAATCTTCGAAGATCGCCGACCGCGTCAAAGAACTGGAAGCCCGCCTCGACCACGAGCTTCGCAACAACGAACAGCTCTGGCGCGAGAAAGAGAAATTGCTGAAGCAGATCAAGTCCGGCGTTCCCGCCGAAGGCGGCGGTGCGGATGTGGAGCGTTTGCAGGAAGAGAAGGCGCGGCTCGAAGAAGTCCTAAAAGAGCGCGAACATACGCAACAGGTATTCGAAGCGCGCCTAAAGACGATGCAGGCCAAGCTGGATCTTGCGCAGCAGGCCGGCGCGGAAGTCAAGGATCTGAAAGCCAAACTTCAGGAGCAGACCTTCCGCGTCGAACAGCTCAACCAGGAGCTGGACGAAGACCGCAAAAACCTGGCGCAGTTGCAACAGGAACGCAATGCGCTGGCGGCACAGGTGGAAGCCCACGATCTCGAAACGGAGACGCTGCGCGCCGAGCACACGCAGATGCGGGAGGCGCTCTCAGCCCGTCCGGAGCAAGCGAACGCCGAAGCGGCGCAGAGCGCAGCCGAAGAACTCGCAGCCGCCGAACGCGGAAGGCGCAAGGAACTGGAGCGGCAACTGGCCGCTCTGCAAACCGAATTGGACGCGGCGAAGGGCCACGAAGCCGCTCGCGCGGACCTGGAAGCGCAGCTTGAGCGCTACGCGGCCGAACTGGACACCGAGCGGCAATCGCGCGTCGAAGAGAGCGCTCGGCAGCAGCAAGCTCTGACGGAAACCCAGCACCTCAAGCAGGCCGAATTGGGCCAACTTCAGTCAAAGCTCTCTGCGGCGCAAGCGGAACTCGAAAAGCTGCGCGAAGCGGCGGCTCAATCGCCCGCGCTAAAGGCGGAACTCGCGGCGGCTCAGGAGGCCTTGGCGGCTGCGAGGGCCGAACGCGAACAAGCCCGAGCGGAATCTGCGCAAGCACTGGGTGCCGGAAGCGCTCAACAGGCCGCACTAGCCGCGCGAGTGGCCGAATTGGAAGCACAGGCGGCCGCGCAAGCGGAAGATTTCCGAAAGGAAGCCGCCGAAGCACGGGCGGCCTTGCACGCCGAGAGCGCCAAGGCCGTCGCGGAAATCGATGCACTGCGGTCGGAACTGGCGAAGACAAAGGAGCAGGCGGCGGCTCTGTACTCGAAGCTGGAGACCGCCGGCACGGCGGCAGCGGAGCAGGACGCGTTGCGCGCGGAGCTTCAAGCCGCTCAAGCGCAAGGCCGGTCGGCCGCCGAGCAGGTAGTGGCGCTGAAGCAGGAACTCACGGCTTCGAAGGAATTGCTCGAAGAACTCAAGGCCAAGCACGCCACTGCGGAAAATGCGACACACCAAATGGAAGCGGCCCTTGCCGGCCTGGGTTCGGAGCTTAAAGAGGCGCAAGGCGAGGCCGCGGAAGCTCGCGAAGCGCTTGAGTCGGCGAGCGGCGCTCAAGCGGCGCGCATCAAAGAATTAGAAGACGAGCTTCATACCGCGCACGACAACGCCGACGAATTACAACGTGCCTGCGAGCGGCTGGAGACGCGGCTGGCGGAGATCGAAGAACAGCACGACGCGCTGACGGCGGAGCAGGAAAAGGCCGCGCAGGAGCGCGCGGAATTGACCGAAGCACGCGCGGCGGCTGCGGAATTGCTGAAGACAGAGCGCGTCACACGCAAGGCCGCTGAAGCAAAGGCCGAGGAGCGGGAAGCGCAAGCCCAAGCGGCAGAGACCCGCGCGGCGAAGGCCGAAGCGGTAGCTCAATCCGTTCAAGAGCGCATAGCAGAGTTGGAAGCGGTTGTTCGATCGGCGAATGGGCGCGTAGCCGAGCATGAAACACGGGCCAAGGCAGCGGAAGCGCGCGCAGCGGAGCTAGAAGCGCAGGCTCGACAGACGAATGCGCGTATGTCGGAGTTGGAAGCGCAATTGAAGGCAGCGAGCGCACAGATTCAGGATGCTTCCGCCCTGCAAGCAGAGGCGGCGGAACTTCGCTCGCAACGCAAAGCGGCGGAGGAGGCGCGGCAGAATCTGGAATCGAGAGCAGCCGAGTTGGCCAAGGAGTCGGAAGGCCTGAAGGCCGAATTGAAGGCGGCGGCGGAAGCGCGAGAGCACATTACCCACGAACGCGACGAATTGCGGCAGGCCAGCGAGGCGCGGCAAAAGGAACTGACCGAGACGACCACGCGCTTCGAGGTTGCGAAGAAGGAACGCGAAGCTTTGGATGCCGCGCGGGAAGCGATGACCGCTCAACTGAAAGACCTGGAGTCGCAAGTCGCCTCGGCGCAGGAGCGCGTGACGGAAGCGCTGAAGGACCGCGAAGATCTGGAGGCGCGCGCCAAAGCGACGCAAGCAGAGGTGGCTCAGGCGCAACAGCGGCTGGACGAACTCGAGGCGGCCAAGGCGGCCTCGGAAGCGAAGCTGGAAGCGATCTGCCAGAAGTTGACCGAGACGCTCGCGCCGATCGTGCCGAATTTAAAGGCGGTACTGACGACGCTGGAAGAGAATGCGGATACGGCGCAAGCGCGCGTGCAGGAGCTGATCGAGTCGCTCTCGCAGAAGGGCGGGATCTTTTCGAGGCGCAAAACCCCGGGTCCGGAAGACGTCAAGCCGATCGAAGACGCCGTGCTGGAATTGCAAGAGCGCATTCGTCGCGAAGCGATGCAGATCTCGAAGGAGCTGTCGGTGGCGATTTACGGCGAGGATTCGGGCGCGGCCGAAGAAGAAAAAGATCAGACCCCGAAAGCGGGAGCGGCGGATTAACGGTCAAAGCACCAAATCCTATCCAATCGGTAACGCCCCTCGATCATTTCACTCGCTTAGGCTCGAGTTTGCCGGTCCACCCTAAAGCTTAATCCCCCGCGTGTGCTTCGCGATGCCGTCAGGGTTGTAGGCCAATCCCAAGCCGGGCGCGTCGGGGATTTTCAAGTGGCCTTGCGCATCTAATTTTATAGGTTCGGACAGTAAATCTTCGATGTAAGGCGCGGGCGTGATGTACTCTACCCAGCGCGCGGTGTTGGCGGCGGCCACCAATTGCAGATCTGCGGCAAGTCCGACGGCGGTATTCCAACCGTGCGGCACGAGCATAATGCCGTGATCGTCGGCGCACTGGCCGATGCGATGTTCTTCGGTCAGACCGCCCACTTTGGTCACGTCGGGTTGAATGTAATCGACGGCACGGCGTTCCAGCCAAGGCAAGAACGCCTGGCGGCGGGTGAGGACTTCGCCGGCGGCGATGGGCAACGGCGCGTGTTCGGTGAGCTTGATGTAGCCTTCTAGGTCGTCCGGACGCAGCGCTTCTTCGAACCAAGTGACTTCGTATTCAGCCAGCATGCGCGCCGTTCGTATCGCCCACTTGTAGCCGTGCGGCCAGAAGGCGTCGCTGCCGCCGGCGTCGATCATCAGTTCCACCTCGGGACCGATGGTTTCGCGCGCGGTTTTGACGATCGTCTCGTCCAGCGCATGGCTCTCGCGGCCAAAGGGCCCCCACCCCAGCTTGAACGCGCGAAAACCGCGCGCCAGCCCCGCTTGGAGCCGCTCGCGGACGACTTCAGGATCGGCCATCAAGAGCGAGCCGTACGGCTTGATCGATTCGCGGCGGCGGCCGCCCAACAAACGGCTGACGGGCTGGCCGGTGACCTTGCCGAAGATGTCCCAAAGGGCCAGATCGATGCCCGAAATAGCATGCGTGAGCGAACCGCCACGGCCCTGCCAAAAAGTTTGCTGATGGAGGTTTTCGCTGACGGCGGCCGGATCGAGCGCGGAGGCACCGACAAGCATCGGGCGCAGCACCTTGAGCGCAGCGGCAACGAGGTCGCCGGAAGTGTATACGCTGCCGAGGCCGGTTACCCCGTCGTCC
>BTVV01000045.1:0-44760 GCA_045863855.1 Planctomycetota bacterium
GAGCAGAATGTCCATCGCGCCGTGCATTCGGTGGTGCATCGGGATGCCGCTCTGGCGCAGGAAGTGATCGACAGCGACGATCAGATCGATCAAGCCGAGGTGGATGTCGAAGAGGACTGCCTCAAGATTCTCGCGCTGCATCAGCCGGTGGCGATCGACCTGCGGCTGCTCGTCGCCATTCTCAAGTTCAATAACGATCTGGAGCGCATGGGGGACCTCTCGGTCAACATCGCCGAGCGGACGCTGTTCCTGGCCGGGCGCGAGCAACTGCCGGTGCCCTACGACCTGCCCGAACTCTGCGCCAAGGTTCTGGAGATGCTCAAGAAGAGCCTCGACGCGCTGGTCAATCTCGATCCCGAGATGTCCCGCCAGGTGCTCGCTTCGGACGACGTGGTGGACGCTCTGCATCGGCGCATGTACACGTGGATCAAGGATGCGGTCCGCAAGAATCCGGATCAGCTCGACGATCTGCTGCATTACCTCTCGATCAGCCGCAACCTCGAGCGCATCGCCGATCACTGCACGAACATCTCGGAAGACGTGATCTACATGGTCGAAGGCAATATCGTTCGCCACAACGCCGAACAGGCGAAGCCGAAGCCCGTTCACGCGACGGCCGCCTCGTAATTTGTGCGAGCCGGTGCGGAGACGGTCTGTACAACCCCATTCGCGGGCCTGTACATTCTTTCGCCAAACCCATACTTCTCCTCTTGCAACTCCTTCTAAATTCATAGTTCCCTTTTGGCACAAGCCGTGCTGATTCCATGCATGCAAGCAATCGGCGCGGCGGCCTTGGCATTCGCCCCGTCTGCTTCGATGTCCGTGTTGAAGTCGTTCCGAACGCTGAGGCATTCGAGAGATCGAGAGAACCGGGCAGGCCCGTTCCCGGCGGATGTCAGGGCTCCCTCCCCGACTCCCCCTTCCGCCGGGACGGGCCTATCTTTCCGAGCTGACGATAGAGAGAGAGAAGGAAAGCAGGATGGCGCGCCCCAAAGCATTCGATCAGACCGAAGTGCTGGATCGAGCGATGGATCTCTTTTGGCGCCAGGGCTACGAGGCGACCAGCATTCAGAATCTGGTCGACCACATGGGGATTAACCGCGGGAGCATGTACGAGACGTTCGGCGATAAGCATGCGCTTTTCCAGCGTGCCCTGAACCGCTACCTGGACCGCGTCATTGCCGAAAAGCTCGAAGCCGTGCTCGCCGCATCCGATCCGCTGCAGGGGTTGCGCGCGTTCTTCGAAGACTTCGCCGAACAGGCCGAGCGCGGCGAGGCTTGGCGCGGCTGTTTCCTGGTCAATGCGATCGTGGAGCTTTCGCCGCGCTGCGAGCGGATGCGCAGTTGCACGCGGGAGGCGATGGACCGCCTGGAAGGCTTTTTCCGGGAGCGCCTGCAAGCCGCTGCGGCGCGCGGGGAGTTATCGGTGCGCCACGAACCCGTGGCGCTGGCGCGCTATCTCGCCTGTTTCCTGCAAGGCCTGGCCGTGCAGGTCAAATCCCGCCCCGATCCTCAATCCATTCGCGAAAGCCTGCGCGTAGGGCTCGCAATCCTGGCTTGAGCGATTCTGCCGTACCTTAAATACGCGCCGGGGAGTATGAACCTGTCCGGGGAAGGACGGTTCGGATGGGCGTCATTCTGCTCGAACGCGCGACGCTTGCGCACTACGAAGCGCGGCTCGGCGCGCTGCGTCCGGACAGCGCGCGGCGCTGGGGCAGCCTTACGCCCATCGGACTGCTGGCGCATCTGTCGCGCACGTTAGAGCTGACGCTCGAGGAAGTGCCCGCCACGGACCAAAGTATTCCAGTGCTACGCGTGGCGCTTCGCTTTTTAGCCTACCGTGTGTTGCCCTGGCCGAAGGGGAAGATTCGGGTGCCCGAGTATTTCATGGGCGAGGCCGGCGCGGACTTCGAAGCCGAGCGCGCCAAGGTCTGGGCCGCGGCGGAGCGCTACTTCGAGGCGCTGGAACGCGAGCCCGCGCGGCGCACGCTGCACCCGCTCTTCGGGCCGATGACGCTGCGCTACTGGCGGCGCGTGCACGGGCTGCATTGGGACCACCACCTGCGGCAGTTTGGGTTATGAGCCGAGCAAACGCAAACCCCAGGGATTGCCGTCCGGATCCCACACATAGGCGCGCGTGAGCGCTTCTTCGCCAGCCTCCTGCGTATTGTACCCGGCGGACTTCGCGCGATTCAGGATGGCGTTCGGATCCGGCACCTCGACATGGAACTGGTGATTCCCCATACCTGGCTTCATCTCGGGATCTTCGGCCAAGCTGATTTCGAGGCCTTCCAATCGGAAGTTAAAGGTCCTGCAACCTTGAGACTCGCCAGCGGCCAGTTCGAACTTAAAGACTTCCCTATAAAAGCGCGCCATCTCCTCAAGCCGGCTGGTGCCTATGTCAATTTTCCGCAATGCCGAGCGGTCCGTGCGCATATCGCAAGCCTCCCTTATGGGACCACACATACCGACGAGGCGCGTAGCGCTTAATTAGGCCCATTGCGGTTCGTATTTACTGGTTTACTGCTGCGAAGCGGAGCGTTACGGCTCCAACACGCGCCGGCCGGGATTTCGATATGCTTTATGGCAGTCCGTACAGTTGGCCTTCAGCGCTTTGAACGTAGCGTTCAGATCCGCGTGCGGATCGCCGGCGTAAGCGGCCTCTTTGCGCGCGCGCAGGAGCGATTCCATTTTCTGGCTCAGCTTCTCGCCTTCTTCGAGCCACTCCTTGAAGTCGTCTTTCTTAACGCGCTCGTCGTCGCCGATGCGGTTGGTTTCGTGGTAGTGCTCGCGAAGCTGCAAGGCCACGTGCGGCGGATCGAGATCGGGATGGTCCGCGCTGGGCTTCCAGCCTACTTCCTTGAGGTGGATGAGGTGCTCGAATTGCAGGTCCATCTCCACCATCACGTCGGCCATGGGCGGAACGGGGGTGGTTTCGGGAAAGTTCTCGGGGACCTGTTGCAGGGTTTCGGCTTCGAGGGGCTTGGCGACTTGGGCGGACTTGTAGAGGCCCGTATAGCCCGGATCGGTGCCGGCCAGCTTGAGGATGGCCTCGCCCCATTCGGGCTTGATGCGCCCGCACATCACCGCGCCTACGGCGGTGGCCGCCGGACTGCGATGCTTGCCGTGGTGGCAGTGGACGTAGATCGGACCTTCCAGGACCGTGAAGGCTTTGGCCAAGGCCTGCGCCTGTTCCCGCGGCACGCCGTCGTAACCGATCGGGAGATGGACATAGCGCAGGCCATACTTCTTCGCCAGTTCCACGTCCGGCTTCGCGCCGTCCACCGTGATCACAGTCTTGATGCCCAGCTTCTGGAGTTCGGCGAAGGCTTTTTCTCCGTCGGGGACGCCGCCCGAATACAGCGTGTCGTCCACCTTCACGACGTTTTCCAAAGCGCCGTCGGGGAACTTGACGAACGGAGATTCCGGTTTGGGTGCAGAGGCGTCTTCCGCCTGCCCCGCGAAGCACGCGCTCAGCAGCATGAGGCCAGCACAAAGTCGCAGCTTGGCTCGATGCATCGGCTGAAATTCCTCGTAGAGCAACGGTACAGAAGAACCCTTAACCGTGCTATTACATCCTGAAGCGGTTGCCATTCGTTCCAGAATGGGAAAAGGGCCTGCCTCCATGAACTATTGACGGTGACGCGCCTTACCGCACACCTTAGTTTCGAAATAATGCGCGGCCGGTCGGTTGGCCTAGGCGCTATCAATTAGGGCTTTCCTTGGGGTGGGCGAACCACGATCTTGCGGAGCATTCCCGTTGGCATAAACTAAGCCTCTACCCGGGGCTACGTTTCATGACGCTCAGCGAAATCACGACTGCGCTGGTGGCGGATCTGAAGCCCCTCCGCTTCGGCGCTCCGGTGACGCATGTATACAACCCGCTCGAATACGCCCGCGCACCTTGGGAAGCCTACCTTCAGCGTTTCGGCGCCGCGCCGCGGGAGTTCCTTTGGCTGGGCATGAACCCCGGTCCCTGGGGCATGGCGCAAACCGGCGTTCCGTTCGGGGAGGTGGAGCACGTTCGGACCTGGATGAAGATCGAAGCGCCCGTCGCGAAGCCGCGGAAGGAACACCCCAAACGTCCGGTTGAAGGATTCGCCTGCGCGCGCAGCGAGGTGAGCGGCCGGCGGCTTTGGGGCTGGGCGCGGGAACGCTTTGGCGCGCCGGAGCGGTTCTTCGAGCGGTTTTTCGTCGCCAATTACTGCCCGTTGGTTTTCATGGAAGCGTCGGGGCGTAACTTCACGCCGGATAAGCTGCCGGCTCAAGAGCGCGAGCCGCTCGAGGCGGCGTGCGACCGCGCGCTGCGCCGCACGCTCGAATATCTCCGACCGCGCATCGCCTTTGGCGTCGGCGGGTTCGCGGCCGAACGGCTCAAGCGCGTCGCCGAGGGCTTGGATGTGGAGATCGGACAGTTGCTGCACCCCAGTCCGGCCAATCCGCACGCGAACCGAGATTGGGCGGGGACCATAGATAAACAATTGCGCGAGTCGGGTATCGAGCCCAGACGAAGCGCCTCAAACTAAGGAGCATAGCCTATGAATCGAACGAGCTTGCGGGCGGTGGCGGCCATCGGCGGCGTTTTGATTGCGGTGAGCTTGAGTGGCTGCGGCGGCGGCGATTTGCCCAAAACCGCGGACGGCAAGCCCGACTGGCACTTGATGCTGAACGTGGACGGCGTGGAGACGAAGATTCCCGCGCACCGGCTCGCGGTGTACCTCACCGACGACGAAGAGTACTCCGAAGTCTTCGAGCTCGACGGCCCCGGCCTGATGCTCGCCGGCGCCTGCCCGCTCGAACCGCGGGTCGGATACGCCGAGAAGTGGTCCAATATTTTCGGTAAGAGCTACACGATTCAGGCCACGGGCGGGGGCGACCGCGGCGAGCCCAAGAACTCCGTATTCACGCTGCCCGGCGGCAAGGCGCAGAACGTCAAAGGCGGAACGCTTACGTTCGAGAAGGTAACCGGTAAGTACACCGGGCAGGATGGCGATATGACCATATGGGGAACGATTAAGCTCGAACTCGAAGGCGGTAAGACGCTCGAAGGCACGTTCTGCGTGAATTGCATGACGTGGGGCTAATCGATTTCCGTGCAGTTGCCGCGGCGTCAGCGCACGCCTTTGCGGTAGGCCGTGGGCGTGCACCCGGCCTTCTGCTTGAACTGCTTCGAGAAGAAGTAGATGTCGCGATAACCCAGCGCCGCGGCGATGGCGCCGATCCCCAGGTTCGTCTCCAGTAGAAGTTGCCGTGCGCGGTCGATCCGCGCGCGCAGCGCGTAGTCTTGAGGGCTTTGCCCCAGGACTTGCTTGAAGACGCGCGAGAAGTGGTCGGCGCTGTAGCCGTGCGCGGCGGCCAATTCCGCCACCGGCGGCGTGGCGTTGGGGCTCTCGTCGATCCGCTGGGCCAGGCGCAGGACTCGTTCGCGGTGCGCGCGCTCAACCCCCGCCGGGCCGCTCGCCGCGCGGCTCGAACGCGCGTCGAGGTCCATCAACAGGCCCGTCAGCAGATGCGTGGCCGTCTCGCGCGCACCTTCGGCGCGGTCGCGCTCCAGTTCGTGAATGCGCCGCAAGATCCCGTCCACGTAGCCGACGTCCGGGAGGTCGTGGACCAGCGGCGGGATGGGGGCGTCGTACGGCCGCAGGGAGCCGTCCGGGTGTTCGAGCGCGAAATGCCGAAAGCTGACGCCGAGGCGATCGTCGGGATCTTGCTCGGCCAGATACAAGCCTCCCGGCCGCGCCCAAATGCAGATGCCCGGGCGCAGATTGACCACGCCCTGATGCGTACGCATCACGCCGTGGCCCGCCCAGACAAACCATAAGTCGTAGTCTTTTAAACGATTAGACCATTCTTGAGCCAGCCGCCAGCCGTGCTCGCAGCGCACTCGGCCCCCGGGAGCGAGGCGCACGCGCGTCTGAGTCCAGTCGATCACCATTCATGCAGTATATCGTATAAATACAAATATATCCAGCTTGGCTCCATGGTCCTCCACCGCCGCACGAGCGATACTTCTCCTGCGCGCATCGAGCCGTACACGATGGCCGCGCGGAAAACTCCAGGAGCGCTTCGCATGTCCAGCCCCGCCGCCACCCTGCCCGCCGAGCCGAAGACCAAGACGCCGCGCGATCCGAAGGACGTGCCGGTCAAGCCGGCGGCGCGCGTCTGGACTGAGGCGATGCCGGAAAGCCTGGAGGATCAAGCCGAGTTCCTGCGCCGCGAAGGCTTCCTGATCCTGCGCGGCGTGTTGAACCGCGACGAACTGGACGAATTGGACCGCGAAGTGGCGCGCTTTGTCCGCGATCACCAGAAGCTGCCGCGCGTGCGCGAGGGCTTCAACTTGGAGCCGGTTCAGGACGGGAAGCGCGCGGCGCCGACCTTCCGCAAGATCGGCGGGATGAGCGACTTTTCGGACGCCTTCCACCGCCTGATGTGCCACCCGCGCATCACGGGCATGCTGCGGCGCGTCATGGGTCCGGTGATCGAACTGTACCGCGACGTGATCATGATGAAGCCCGCGCGCGTCGGCCGCGAGAAGCCGTGGCATCAGGACAGCGTCTACTGGCCCTGGAATCCCATGGACCTTTGCTCGGCGATGACGGCGCTCGACGACGCCGGTCCGGAGAACGGCTGCCTGCAGGTCGTCCCGCGCTCGCAGCATCAGGAATTGCAGCACTACGGGAGCGAATTGCAGCTCGACTTAAGCGACGAACTTCAGGCGCGGACGTGCTACGTGCCGCTGAAGGCCGGCGACACGCTGCTCTTTCATTCGCTGCTGCTGCACGGGAGCGAGCCGAACACGAGCGCCCAGGACCGCCGGGTTGCGATCCTCAGCTACAAGACGCCCGGTTTGCGCTACATCGGCAAAGGCCAGGCGCCGGAATCGATCGTGATCCACGACATTAAACCGCACGGCTACGTCTAAAGGAAACCCGTCCATGGCCGAAGCCAGCACCTTGATCGAACAGGCCGTCGCCGAAGAGCACGCGCCCGAGTTGTACACGCTCGGGTCGGTCGCCACGCCCTTGAACGGGCTGGGTGCGATCGACGCCGCCGCCGTCGCGCGCTACCGGGCGGACGGGTTCCTGGCCGTCGCGAACGCGCTTTCGCCGGAGGAAGTGGAAGCCGCCCGCACCGGGCTGACGGCTCTGACGCTGGGCGAGAATCCCGACTTCAAAGGCGTGCTTTTCGAGGCCGCGGCGCGCGAACGCCTGAGCGAACTGAGCGGCCCCGAGCGCGAACTGGCCGTGCGCAAGCTGTTCAGCTTCGTGAACTTCGACGAACGGCTGGGTCGCCTCGCGAACGGGCATGCGCTCCAAGCCGCCGCCTCGAAGCTGATGGGCGGCGCGGAACCGAAGCTCTTTCAGGACATGGCGCTGGTGAAGCCGCCCAAGATCGGGCGTGAAAAGCCCTGGCACCAGGACTGCGCGTACTTCAACTTCGCGCAAGGTACGCCAGTCGTCGGCATCTGGATCGCGCTGGACGAAGCGACGATCGAAAACGGGTGCATGTTCGTGCTCCCCGGCGCGCACCGCGACGGTCCGCGGATCCATTGGAAGCGCCGCGACTGGCAGCTTTGCGACCGCGAGATGCTCCGCGTACCGGCCACCGCGGTCCCGCTTCCGCCCGGCGGCGCGCTCTTCTTCGACGGCCTGCTGCCGCACGGGACGCCGGTGAACAAGAGCGGCAAGCGCCGCCGCGCGCTGCAGTACCACTACGCGCCCGCCGGCGCCGTACAGGACGCCAAGGAAGAACGGCTCAAGCTGTTCGGAAGCGAAGGCAAAGACGTAAGCTGTTAAGCTGGCAGGTATCCTGCGCGAAGGTTGTCCGGCCCCGCTTTCCGTCAGCTTACCTTGACCATCTTCTGTTCCAGCGGGCTTACGCGCTCGTCGGGCGTCAGAATGCCCTGCAAATTCAGCGGATCGGCAGCGCTGACCGTGACGGGCGGGCGCGGACCGGCGTTGCGAATTTTGCGCAACACCGCGATGGCGTCGGGCAGCGCGTATTGCTCGCCGGCAAAGCGGTTCACGAAGCGCCCGCCGCGGACCTCGCCGCGCAGTTCGAGCCGCCGGTACACCTTCAGAATCTCCCACCACGGCAGCGGAAGTTTCTCGCGTTCGAGCAAACGCTTGAAGACGACGCCCCAGCGCGCGAGCAACTGGCGCGCGACGAACTCGGGGTCCGGCGCGGCCGGATAGTCGCCGGCTTCGAGGGGGCGGAAGAAGCACCAGCGGCCGGTCCCGCTGACGCCGTGCCTCCGCTGCGAAGGCGGGACCATCAGTGCGCGCAGCCCGCCAAAGCTGTCGCACGTCACCAGGCCTTGACCGATCAGTTCGGCCAAGCCCCATTCGAAATGCTCGGGCAGCAGTTCGCAGGTTTGCGCGAGTTCCTGCGGAAAGAGCGCCCCGCGCCTGCGCAGCAGCGCGAAGAGCGTTTTGGCGTAGCTGCCCAGTCCCTCGGCGCCGTCGGCCGCGGGCTTCGCGAGTCCCAGCCACTTGCCGAGATCGGCGCGCGGGAGAAGCGCGATCGGCGCGGTCTTGATCGGCCCGTTGCCTTCGCCCCACAGGCGGCCCCAGACGGCGGCGCCGCTGAGCATCCAGGCGTCGAGCCACTCGCGCGAGTAATTGCGCACGCGCTGGCGCAGCACGAATTTCTCCCACGCCGCGGCCGGCAATTCGTATCCGGCCAATTGCCGGATGACTTCGGCCACTCCGGGCGGTCCCTCGAGCTGGTAGCCGTCGTCCACGTGCTGCCAGCAAGCCAGGAAGCGCATGAACTCTTCGGCGGAGACGGGCTCGATTTCCCTGCGCAGGCGGTCGAGCGTGTAGCGGTGGATGCGCGCAAGCAGGCGGCGCTCGCACCAGCCCTGCTTGCCGTCCATGCGCACGCGCAGGACGTGGCCTTCGTGTTCCAAGGCGAGGAAATCGGTGAGCAGCTCCCGTGGCGCATCGAAGACCGGCCCCAGCGCTTCCATGCGGCCGCGCAGGACTTCCTTCGGTTCGCGCGTGGCTTCGGCGGCAAAAAAGCGTTCGCCGTCGGGTTGCACCCGGCCCGCGGCGGCCAGTTCGGCGAGCCAATCGGTCCAGCGCCATTGCCGCGCTTCTTCCGCGGTCGCGTACCCCATCCAGAGCAGCGCCTGATGCAGATCCTCCGCGCTCTCGGGCTGCGGCCATGCCTCTTCCTTCACGCGTGCGACGGCTCCGGCGTCGAGTTGCCCCACTTCATCGGCGCTGCGCGGATCGAGCCCGCGGCGCTGCACGACCGCTTGCGTGCGGCGTTCTTCGAGCGGCACGTCGTCGAGGAAGGCGTACGGCGCGGCGTTGAGGATGCCGCGCGCGAAGGCCGACGGCTCAGGCGTATCCACCGCGACGCGCTCGATGCTCCCGTCGCGCAGCCCATGCAGCACTTCCAGCAAGCCTTCGCAATCGAGGAGTTCGCTAAGGCAGTCGTCGAGCGTCTGCTTCACGAGCGGATGATCGGTGGGGACTTCGAGCGGTCCGGGCGGCAGGTTTTCGGGGCACGCGGCTACGTTGGGGCAGGCGCGCTGGAGTTCGTCGTCGGCGCGCATGCGCATGAGCGGGGCGGGGACGCGGCGGCCGCCCTGCTGGCGTTCGACCAAGAGCGCGCGCTGCACGTTCCAGCGCCAGCGCGTCTCGAACTGTCCGCCGGTCAGTACCGCCTGTTCGAGCACCTGCTTGGCGGTGTTCGGATGCAGGAAGTCGAAGACCGTTTCCAGTTCGAAGCTGTTGGTCGGCGCGAGGGAGAGGAGCAGCGCGTCTTCGTTGGCGGCGGCCTGGAGTTCGAAACCGAAGCCGCGGCAGAAGCGCTTACGCAGCGCCAGCCCCCACGCGCGCATAATCCGTCCGCCGAATGGCGCGTGAATCACGAGCTGCTGCCCGCCGCTTTCGTCGAAGAAACGCTCGGCGATGACGCGGCGGCGCGTGGGCACCGCGCCGAGAACGCGCTTACCTTCGGCGAGGTACTCGAGAATCTGGCGCGCCCCGAACTCGGGCAATGCGGCTTCCCGCATCAGTCCTTCGACATCCAGCGCCGTCTCGCGCAGCCGGCCGACTTCCTCCGAGAGTTCTTTCGTGCGCGCGAGGGACTCGCCGAGCCAGAAGGGGATCGTGGGCGGCGAGCCCTGCGCGTCGGCCACGCGCAGCATGCCGGCGCGGGATTCGACCTTCAGCACGCGCCAGCTCGCGTTGCCGAGCTGGAAGATGTCACCGGCGTTGGACTCGATCGCGAAGTCTTCGTTCACGGTGCCGACGAAGACTTCCCCGGGCTCCTGGAACACGCGGTAGTCGGCCTGGTCGGGAATTGCACCGCCGCAGGTAATCGCGGTGAGCCGCGCGCGCTTAGTCGCACGGACCTTGCGGTTTACACCGTCACGGTGCAGCAGCGCCGCTCGGCCCTGCGTGTGCAGCTTCAGGATGCCGTCGAATTCTTCGGTGCTTAGTTCGCGGTACGGCCAAGCACGTTTGAAGGTCTGGTACAGCTCGTCTTCGTCCCACGTTTCGCTGACGCACGCGGCGACCACCTGCTGCGCGAGGATGTCGAGGGGCTTGACGGGCTGCGGCGTGGGATCGAGTTCGCCGCGGCGGACGGCCTGGATCAGCGCGGCGCTCTCGACAAGTTCGTCGACGGTGAGCGGAAAGATCCGCCCCTTGGGTACGCGGCCGACCCCGTGTCCGGCTCGCCCTACGCGTTGCAGAAAGGTGGCGATGGCGCGCGGACTGCCGATCTGGATCGCCAGGTCCACGTCGCCGATGTCGATGCCCAGTTCCAGCGATGCGGTGGCGACCAACGCGCGGAGCTTCCCGGCTTTGAGGCGCTGTTCGGCGTCGAGGCGGTGTTCGCGCGAGAGGCTGCCGTGATGGCACGTGACGAGGTCCTTGCCCACGCGGTCGCTCAGGCGCGCGGCCAGGCGTTCGGCCAGTTTACGCGTGCCGACGAAGATCAACGTGGTGCGATGCGCGCCGATCAGTTCGACGATGCGCGCGTAGATCTCGTCCCATTGCTCGTGGCTGCAGACCGGGGCCAGCGGCGAAGGGGGAATCTCGACGCCCAAGTCGAGTTGGCGCAGGTGCCCGCCGTCCACGATCGTGCACTCGCGTCCCGCGCCCACCAGAAAGTTCGCGATCGCTTCCAGCGGCTTCTGGGTCGCCGAAAGCCCGATGCGTTGCACCGGGCCGGCCAGCGCTTCCAAGCGCTCGAGCGAAAGCGCCAGATGGCTGCCGCGCTTGTCCCGCGCCAGCGCGTGAATCTCGTCGACGATCGCGGTCTTGACCGTGCGCAGCATGCGCCGGCCGCCTTCGGTCGTGAGCAGAATGTAGAGGCTCTCGGGCGTCGTGACCAATATGTGCGGCGGGCGCTTCGTCATCGCGGCGCGGTCTTTTGCCGGCGTGTCGCCTGTGCGCACCAGCACGCGGACTTCGGGCAGGAAGAGGTCTTCGGCGGAAAGCTGTTCCAGC
This sequence comes from Planctomycetota bacterium, assembly GCA_045863855.1. Taxonomy (GTDB): domain Bacteria; phylum Planctomycetota; class SZUA-567; order H5-PLA8; family H5-PLA8; genus H5-PLA8. Next base: position 11,472 of record BTVV01000045.1, read on the forward strand.
GGCTGCTGCAGATTCTTCTGGATGTCGTTACTCAGCGCCTTGAGCGGGCTGACGTAGAGCACTTGCGTCGATTCAGGCAGGCTCGGCCCCTGGCGGAGAAGCTCATCGAGCGCGATGAGGAAGGCCGCGAGCGTCTTACCGCTTCCCGTCGGCGCGGCGATCAGAGTGTGCTTTCCGGCGCGGATCGCCGGCCAGCCTTCGCGCTGCGGCGGCGTGGGCTCGCCCAGGTTCGTCTCGAACCAGCCGCGAACGGTCGGGTGAAAGGCGTCCAGCACCATGGCCACACCTTAGCAATATATTTGGGTAGTGCCAGTGATCTAGCAACGGAAAAACCCAGTATCGATACCGGCCCGCTCCAGAACCTTTTAAAGCGAAAACACGCAAGAAACACCCGGTGAAGGCAAGATCGTCATGGCCGAACTGTCGGCGCTGCGGAGTAGCCAATGCTATGAACCTGTTCCAAGGGCTCCCGGGGTGCTGATTCCGATGAAGACAATCCTGTTCCTGTTCGCTTGCGGTTGGGCGTTATGCACCAGCCGTGCATTCGCGGCCGAAGAGTTGAAGCTTCTGCTGCTGGGCGATTCGATCACTCTAGGCATGAACCAACCGGCCCTATTGAGCGACCTCAAGGCGCAACTTGAAGCAGGCACGGGGCCGGGGCTGACGTGGTCGATCGTATGCAGCGGCGTAGGCGGCGAGACCGCACGGAACGGGCGCAAACGTGTCAAGGCGCTGCTGGACCAGCATCGGCCGCAGTACGTCTCGATCGCGTACGGTTGCAACGACATGTACTACACAGAGGCTAAGAAGAAGGCGGAGGCGTTCCGCCCGGATCTCGAAGCCTTGCTCGCGGAAATACAGGGCCACGCCTGCAAGCCGGTGGTGCTGCTGCGAACGTGCACGCCGATCGTGGACGAAAAGCATCAATTCCGCAACGATCCCGATTACACCGCGGCCGGCGGTATGAACGCTTACCTCGACCGGCGCATCAATCCGCAGACGCGGGCGATCGGGCACGAAAAGCAGCTCGCGTTCGTGGATGCGCATCGCATTTTCCGCGCGCAAGATCCAAGCAAGTTGATTCGCGCCGACGGCATCCACCTAACGCCCGAAGGCAACAAGCTGCTCGCGCAATCCATCGCCGCGCCCCTGGCGGCGCTGGTTCGTGCGCAGCGGTTGAAGCAGTCGGAAGCGCTCGCGAACGCGAAGAAAGCCGCCGACCTGTTGGGGCAGGCGCGCGCCGCGTATTCCAACGGTGCGGCGGGCGCCGAGAAAGCCAAAGCGCTCTTGAACGAAGCGGCGCGCACCTGCTCGTACCTCGCCGAGACGTACGTCCTGCTGGATGCGCTAGAGCAACCCGCCAAGCCGTGACCGCATCGCGCACCGGTGCGTGAACGAACGCGCCGAATTCCGCGCTTCGCCGTGAACCTATCCCTTCGCTTCGCGTTTAGCGCCACCGTCAGAGGGACGGGTCGGCGACCCGAGGCAATCAAGAGGGAGTCGGATCATGAGCCAGCACGTACAGCCGGTCTTCGAAGAAGAGTACGCGGACGAAAGCGGCGTTGAGGTTGCGCCGGCAGGCATGCTGGACGGCCTGTCGCAGCAGTTCGGCGCCGCACCGTGGTGGGTGGTGAGCGGAAGTTTCCACGCACTCCTGTTGCTGTTGATCACCTTGATCGGCATGGCGGTTTTCCGGGCTAATCCGGCGGAAGCGATTTACACGGTGGAGATCAAGCAAGACGAGCCGCCGAAGTACGAAGAGAAGAAGCTGACGCACGTCTTCGAGCAGCCCGTTCCGGTGGAGGTGAACCTGCCGCCGGTGGAACAGCAGGTGGTGTACCACGAGTTTGTCGAACCTTCGGAGTTCGTCGAGACGGAAGACGACGCGCAGGAACACGCCGCTCGGGGCGACGAGAAGGCCATCTCGGACGTGGATTTCAAGGGCATTTCGATCAGCGCCTCGATCGGCGTGGGCGGACCTTCGGGCGGGATGCACGGCACGCGCGAAGTGGGCATGCGCCGTCGGATGTTGCATGAAGGCGGCGGTCCGCCGGGGACGGAATCGGCGGTGTTGAAGGCGCTGGATTGGCTGGCCCGGCATCAGGAAGCGGACGGGCATTGGGACACGATGAAGTACGAAGCGCGCTACAAGACCGATACCGCGGTCACGGGCTTCGCGTTGCTGGCGTTCCTGGGATACGGGCACACCGAGCGCGTAGGCAAATACAAGGATACGGTCAAGCGCGCGACACGCTGGTTGATCTCCAAGCAGCAGACCAACGGGCTGGTCTTCGACAGCACCGACGCGGGCGGGCACCGCGGCGTGGGCTATCCGCACGCCATCGCCGGTATGGCGCTGGCCGAGGCCGCGGGCATGGGTGCGCCGGATGACGTGAAGAAGGCCGCACAGAAGGCCGTGGACTACAGCATCGACGCGCACCAGCAGGGCGACGGTTCCGATAAACTCGGCTGGCGCTACCAGGCCAAGCAGGCCGCGGACCTTTCCGTCACCGGCTGGTACGTGATGCAGCTCAAGAGCGCCGTGATGGGCAAGTTGAGCGTCGATCCGGCGGCCTTCGAAGGAGCGCTGAAGTTCCTCGACAGCGTGGAGAAGAAAGTGGAAGGCAGCGAGTACGGCGCAAGCGTGTACCACTACCAGCCCGGCAACCCGCACGAGCATACCGCGCACCGGCTGACGGCCATCGGCACGCTATGCCGGCAGTTCATGGGCTTCAAAATGGAAGAGCTGCAAGGCAGCGTGGATTGGTTCGTCGAAAAGGGCGGGGTGCCGGAGTGGGGCGCGACCGGCGACCGGGTCGATCTCTACTACTGGTACTACGGCACGCTCTGCGCGCATCAGCAGGCCGGCGCCGTCTGGAAGCGCTGGAACGATGCGATGATCAAGGCTCTGTGCGACAATCAGCGCAAGGGCGGCGACGAGGATGGCAGTTGGGATCCGTGTGGCGCGTACAGCGGCGAGTGGGGCCGCGCCGGCCAGACCGCGCTGGGCGCGCTGTGCCTGGAAGTCTATTACCGCTACCACCGGCACCATCGCTGAACGAGCAATGCGGCAGGCAGAAAAAAAGCGGCCGGCCCTCGACAGGGCCGGCCGCTCGATTTTACAGGTGCGCGAACGTTACTTCGCGTTGACTTCGGCCGCGGGCTGAACGACGGCTTCGGCGTTCGGCGCGTCCTTCGCCTTCGCTTCGAGCAGCGTCGGGCAGCACGCCTTGACTTCGGCTTCGGAGCAGCAGGCCGAGCCGGCTTCCTTCGTCGTGCAGGCCGTCGCCGTAGCGCAGCAACCTTCCGCTTTCTTCTCGGCCGTGGCCGACGCGCAGCACGAGCCCGTGGGCTCCTGGACGGCCTCCTTCTGGCTCGAGCAGCACCCGCCAGGAGATTCCGTGACGGCGGCAGCTTTGGTGGACGGACAGCAGCTTCCGGCTTCCTTCTTTTCCGGCGTCGTCAGCGCGCCCGGGGCGGCTGTCGGCGCGTCGGTCTGCGTCAGGCTGTAGACAATCCCCACGCCCGCCGCGGCAATGGCCAGCAGGACTACCAAGGTCATCGTTTCTTTCATCGGGTTTTCCTCTCCCAGTGTATGCACCGAATAACAACCGGCCCCATTAACGTCCAAACTTGGGACGGCGTCAAGAGGTTCTGCTTCGAAGGAAACTGAGTTGCCTTGTACCGCCGATTGGATCGTTTAGCGTTAGGAGTTCGGTTGACCTACTCTAAGGAGTGTGCGATGCGGCGTTTAGCCACTTGTGTTCTGTTCGGTTGTCTCGTGCTGGGCGTGGCGGGATCGGCTAAGGCCGAGGTTAAGCTCGCGCGCGTTTTCGGCGAGCATATGGTGCTTCAGCGGGATATCAAAGTCCCGGTCTGGGGTACGGCTACGGCTGGAGAAGAGGTTTCGGTCATCTTTAATGGCCAGACGGTAAAGGCCAAGGCCGATGAGCACGGGCGCTGGAAAGCGATTTTGGAGCCGATGGCCGCGGGTGGCCCTTTCGAGATGACCGTGCAGGCCGGTAACACGCTAAGCCTGAAAGACGTGCTGGTGGGCGAGGTCTGGGTGGCTTCGGGCCAGTCGAACATGGAGTGGGTGGTCAAGAACTCGCGCGATTCGGGGGAAGAGATCAAGACCGCGGAGTTCCCGCAAATCCGCATGTTTACGGTGAAGAAGAAGGTTTCGATGGAGCCGCTTACGGACTGCGAAGGTACTTGGCAGGTTTGCAGTCCGCAGACGGTGAGTGCGTTCTCGGCGGTGGGGTACTTCTTCGCGCGGGATCTTCATGCGCAGCTCAAGGTGCCGGTGGGCGTGATTCACACCAGTTGGGGCGGCACCCCGGCGCAGGCTTGGACGCGCAAGGAGACGCTGGCGAACGATCCGGACTTGAAGACGTATGTCGAACGCCTGGAGAAGGCGCTGCTCGAGTATCCCAAGATAAAGGCCGACTTCGACGAGAAGATGAAGTCTTGGGTCGAAGCAGACAAGAAGGCCAAGGAAGCTAAGGAAAAGTCTCCGCCTAAGCCCCGCGGTCCGATGGGCCCTGACCATCCGCACAGCGCCGCCGGACTCTATAACGGCATGATTGCGCCGCTGATTCCGTACGCGATCAAAGGCGCGATCTGGTACCAGGGCGAATCGAACGCAGGCGAGGCCGACCGCTACGCCAAACTCTTCCCTGCCTTGATCCGGAATTGGCGGGAAGACTGGGCGCAGGGCGATTTCCCCTTCCTGTTCGTGCAGTTGGCCGGCTACATGAAGCGCATGGATCAGCCCACCGACGACGATTGGCCGCGCCTGCGCGAGAGCCAGACGAAGACCCTGGCGCTGCCGAATACCGGTATGGCCGTGGCCATCGACATCGGCGAAGAGAACGATATCCATCCGAAGAACAAGCAGGATGTGGGCAAGCGCCTGGCGTTGGCGGCGCGGAAGGTGGCCTATGGCGAGGAACTGGTCTTCAGCGGTCCGCTGTACGAGAAGGCCGAGTTCGCGGATGGCGCGGTGAGGGTCAGCTTCACGCATGTGGGCGGCGGTTTGACGGCGAAGGACGGCGACACGGTCAAGGGCTTCTCCGTCGCAGGCGAAGACAAGAAGTGGGTTTGGGCGCAGGCGAAAATCGACGGGTCCGGCGTCCTGGTCAGCAGCCCCGAGGTGGCCACGCCGGTGGCGGTGCGCTACGCTTGGGCCAATACTCCGGATGCGAATCTGTACAATAAGGAAGGGCTGCCCGCGGTGCCGTTCCGCAGCGACGACTGGCCCAAGGCGGCGCCGCCTCCGAAGCCGAAGCCGGATGCTCCGCCGGCGGCCAAGACGGCCGAGCCGAAAACCGGACAGCCCGCGGAAAGCAAGACGGACGAAGCGCCGAAACCAGTCAAGCCCCCCGCGCCGCCGACCGAGTGACGCCGATTCAGGCACCGGGACGAACACCTTGAGGATCTGGCTCGCATGCGCATCGCACTTTTCTCCTGGGAATCCCTGGATGCGGTGATTGTCGGCGGCGTGGGCGTGCACGTCAGCGAACTGGCGCGCGCGCTGGCCCGTCGCGATCACGAAGTTCATCTGTTCACGGGCACCACGCGCGGCGACCAGCAGCACTACGAACGCGTGGACGACGTGTTCGTCCATCGCTGCGGCTACGAACGGCATAACGATTTTCTCTACGAAATGTGGAACATGTGCCGCAGTTTCGAGCACCACTTCTTCACGACGCGCGCGTTGACGGGCGAGTTCGACATCATTCACGCGCACGACTGGATGACCGCCGAAGTCATTTCGCTCATTCGAGGGCAGTGCACTGCCAAGAAGGTACTGACGATCCACTCGACCGAGTTCGGGCGGTGCGGAAACAGAAATCACGGCGGTCCCAGCGAGACCGTGAGGCACGCGGAATGGCAGGGCATCTACCTTGCCGAGCGCGTCATCTGCGTCAGCCAGGCCCTGAAGAACGAGATCGGCTGGCTGTACCAGGCGCCGGCCGACAAGGTCGCGGTGGTCTACAACGGCGTGCGCCCCGAGCGCTTCGATTTCGAGACCGACCTTGGAGAAATTAAACTCGGGCTGGGCATCCACCCGCTGGCGCCGACGTTTCTCTTTGCCGGGCGCATCGTGTACCAGAAAGGCGTCGATCTGCTGATCGACGCGATTCCCAGCGTGCTTAAGCATGTGCCCACCGCGATGTTCGTCTTCGCCGGCGACGGGGAGATGCGCTGGGACCTGGAAGCGCGCACGCGCTCGACGGGGTTGGAACACAACACGCGCTGGCTGGGCAAGGTGGAGCCCGACCGGCTGCGCGCCTATTTCAAAGCCTGCGACGCGGTGGTGGTTCCGAGCCGCAACGAGCCCTTCGGCATCGTGATTCTCGAAGCGTGGTCGGCCAAGAAACCGGTGGTGGCGACCAAGAACGGCGGGCCGGGGGAATTCGTCGACCACGGCGTCGACGGGTTCTCGATTTTCGATACGCCCGAGTCGATCGCCTGGGGCATCGGTAACGTCATGGTCGATTGGACCAAGAGCAAGCAGATGGGCTTGAACGGGCGCAAGAAAGTGGAAGCGGCCTTCACGTGGGACCGAATCGCCAGCCAGGTCGAAGATATCTACCGCACCTGACGCGCCGGGCGGACGGTTCTTTTTCGCGCTCCATGGCAGTATGTTGGATTGAACGGTTATCCGAGCCGGTGCGGCGTCACGCGTGGAGCGCGCGGTTTATGCGAACGGCCTTCTGGAGCGTTGCCCTTAGCCTGATGGGATGTGCCTGGCTGCAAGCCGGCGAATCCGCACGCGATCGCGTGATCGCGCGGCTGCGCCCGCATGTGATGCTGGGCGTCGCCGCGGCGCCGGGCGACAAATGGATCGAAGAGACGCAGGCCCAAGGCGCGCGCTGGGACGTGCGCTATCAGTATATCTGCGGCGGGGCCAACACGCCCAACAACTGGAAGACGTGGAACCAGCCCGCCGGCGCCTTCGCGAAGTTTTACCTCGACGACTCGGCCAAGCAGGGCTGTATCCCCTGCCTGACGTATTACCAGATGCTCCAATGCGCGCCGGGCCACGGCCAAGGCGGCGAGGATGCCGTAAACAAGATTAATTGCACCAACGCCGAAACGATGCGCGCGTATTTCGACGACTTCATCGTGCTGCTCAAGGCCTGCGGCGAATTCAAGCAGACGGTGCTGCTCCATCACGAGCCCGACCTGTGGGGCTACTTCATGATCTCGCCCGTCTTTGCGCCCAACACCGCCGACGGTGTGAAGGTGCAGGTCAAATCCAGCGGACATCCGGACGCGACGGCTTTCGCCGACAGCGCCGCGGGCTTCGGAAAATGCCTCGTCGCGATGCGCGATAAGTACGCGCCCAACGCGTTGCTGGCCTGCCACGTCAGCAAGTGGGGCGCGCCGGACACGGATAAGGTCGCTGCCTTTCTGGCGCAGTGCGGGTCTTGGGACCTGCTCTTCAGCGATCCCAGCGACCGCGACAGCGCCTGGAAGCTCGCGAAGAACTACCATGCCGAAGGCGCGTGGTGGAAGGAGGAGGACTTTACCGGCTTCCGCGACTGGTGCGCGCAACTCCACCGCAAGACCGGGTTGCCGTTGATCGCGTGGCAGATTCCGATGGGCAATACGATTATGGCGAGCTGCGACAACACCGAAGGTCACTACATGGACAACCGCCCGGAATACTTCCTCGAGAAGTATCCGGAAAATACGCATCTGGCCGAATGGGCGCGTGCGGGCTTCGTGGGTTTCCTCTTCGGCGGCGGCGCCGGCGGATGCACTTCGACGCGCGACACCATGAAGGACGGCGTCACGAATCCGGCGAAGATCGAAGGCAATCGCGGCGAACAAGCGCAGTTCGCGGATGACGACGGCGGCTATTTGCGTCTGCGCGCGGGGAACTACTACCGCAAAGGCCCTTATCCGCTGAAAGGCGAGCCGCCCAAGCCCGAAACCGCAAAGCCGGCTCCCGTGGCATCCGCGCCTGCGGTGGAACTCGCGAAGTTGGATCTTTCGGTCTGGCATCCGCGGTTGGCGGCGCTGGTGGCCGAAGGACTTAAGGCTGGACATATCCTGCAGATTCACGCCGACCTGATGGGCAAGAAAGGGCGCTACCGTGTGAAGGACGCAACGCCGGAATCGTTAAAGGTCGATATGCAGGGCAATCCGTGGCCGCTGGCATGGAAGGAACTCCCGCCCGGCGCCGCCGCCCGGCTGGCGCTGGACGCGGGCGGAGCGGGCGATGGCCAGGCGCAGGACGGGGTCAGCGCCGAGGCGTTTGCGGTGGCCGCCGCGTATCACCTCGCCGCCGGAGAACGCGATCAGGCCGAGACCTGTCTGGCTCAGGCCGCGCGCAAGGATGCGGCGAGCGCCTCCGCGGCACGCAAAACGCTGGGGTTGGGCGGAGAGTAACGGGCCTCAGTCGTTCGCCAGGCGCGGCAGACGCCGGTAATGCTGCGGCGCGCAGCCCGTGTGCTTTTTGAAGAAGCGCGAGAAGTAGTACACGTTCGCGAAATCCAGTTCGCGCGCGATCTCTTTTACTTTCTGGCTTGTCATCAGCAGGCGTTCGGAAGCCAAGCGAACCAGATGGTTCGTCAGGTAGGTCTTAAGCGGGACGCCGATGTCGCGAGAGAAGTTTTTGGAAAGCATGTCGCGAGAAAGGCCCATGGCGGGGGCCAGGTCGGCGATGGTCAGGCGCGCGCTGGGCGCGCGCTCCAGGCGCTCCAGCAGGGGCCGGTACGTCTCGCGCAGATCGAGCAGCCGCTGCAGTTCGCGCGGTTCCTGTTCGGCGAAGAGCCCCGCCAAGTACAGGATCAGCGCGCGCAGGCGGCAAAGCGCTCCGATCGTGTGCAACTCGCGCTCCAGCGCGTTGACCTCCCGGATCGTCCGGCCCAAGCCCGCGCGAAACCGGAAGCGTTCCCGCCCGGTGAACAGGCTTTGACCGGTGAAGACTTCCAGGGCGAGGTGAAAGCCGGTGATGCGCAGCCCCGGGCGGAATGCGAACTCCAAGTCCACGTGCGGCGGGATGAAGTAGACGCGATCCTTGAGCAGCGCGAGGCGTTCGGGGGCGGCGCCCGGAGTGCGGTTACGGATCCAGCCGCCCTCGCGGCCGCGTGTCCCGGCAATCAGGAAGATGCGCGCGTGCGGGAAGCGGTTGGTCGCTTGCATCCCGTTCATGGTGCCGAAGGCCGCGTGCGAGATCGTCAGGCGCAGCAGATTGCCGTGATCCACAACGAACGGATTCTGATGCATGGGCATTGGGGGTGGCTCCGATTCTTAAAAGTATAACGAATTGACCGCAAAGTTGCATGGCCTCGGAACCTCCCGGCGGGCTATGTTGAGGTCAGGCGAAGAACGGGAGAGAACCAGCCATGAAAAGCCTCGAGCAACACGCGTTCGAACTGGATCTGCACGGGTTTACGGTGATTGAGAACGTGTTGAACGCCGCCGAAGTGTCGGAACTGCGCGTCTGCACGCGCCGGTTGGCGGAGGAGGTCGGCACCGAGGCAACCTTCGGCGGTCCAGCACGGCATGTGGCCAACCTTGTCGCGCGCGACCGCTCCTATTGGCCACTGATCGACCACACGCGGGTGCTTCCGGTGGTCGAAGCGGTGCTCGGCCCGCAGTTGATTCTGGGCAGCCTGAACTCACGCATTGTTCGCCCGGGCGACCGCGAGCAGGCGCTGCACAGCGACATACCGGCGGAGTTCCGGAAAGCCGGGCGGCCGATCATGGCCAACACCGTCTGGTTGCTCGACGATTTCACGCTCGCGAACGGCGCCACGCGTGTCGTTCCCGGCAGCCACCTCAGTCCGATCGAGTCGCCTCCGGCGGACCGCGAAATCCTGTTTGTGCATCAGGCCGTGGCGCGCGCGGGCAGCGTATTGGTCTTCAACGGGCAGCTCTGGCACGGCGGCGGAGCCAACCGGACCGACCGTGAGCGCGTCGGACTCTTCGGGCATTACCGCATTGGCGCCGGCGGCTGGATGGATTTCCAGAACGACCCGCACGAAGGCTTTCCCGCCGAAGCATGGAGCACGCTCAACCCGCGGCAGAAAGCCCTGCTGCGCATGACCGGCGGCGTGCGCCCGCGCGTGGAAGCCGTGACCGCTTAGCGGATTCCGAAGAGGGCTTTCGGATTCTGAATCAGGATCCGCTCGGCCAGGTCCAGCGCGGCCTTGGCGTCCAAGGGTTCGGTCACGCTGCTGCCCGCGACCTGGCTCTCTTCGATCTTCTCGGCCAGCACCTTGGCGAGCACCAAGCGGTAGGTGTTGAACTTCGGCAGGATGAATTCGCTCGAATACCCATCGCTATGGAAGCCGATCATTTTGTTACGCGGGAGCACGTCCAGCCGGCGGCGCACTTCGCGGCGGATGTCTTCGGGGTTGTTGGCGTACCACCAGTGGCTGAAGACGAAGACGTTGTGCCGGATCCAGCCCTGCGCGGCCAGTTCCAGGCCCGCCGTGTCGCTGACCACCATCACCGGGAAGCGCACGTCTGCGTACTTGTTAAAGAGCCCGTCGAGCCCGCGCAGGTGGCTGTCGCAGCGGAATAAATCCTGCCCTGCGGGAACGCCTTGCGGATACACCTCGCGGTCCGCGCCGACCATCACCACGAACGGCGCTTTGACGCGCGCGCATTCGGCGGCGATCCGGTCGAGCATGTACGCGGCCCACGCGTAACGTTGCTCTTCGCTGAGGTGTTCACCGGCGGCGAGGCGGCCGTGCACCAGTTCGGCCTGGCTGCGGCTGACTTCGCCGGCCTGGATGTAGTTCGGCGGCAGGCCCAGTGCGGCGTAGCCCATCTTCCAGCCCGCGTAGCGAGCGAAGATTTTGCTCAGGCCCTCGTTGAATCGGTCCAGCGATTCGCCGACCTTGATCCCGCTGGCTTTCTCGAGCCGCGGAAGGGTCTTGTGTTTGACGAGGTGGAAAACGAGGTCGTCGGTGCGCAGGCACGGGACCAGCCGTGCGTCGGCGTGCTTCGAAAGGTCTTCGTCGAAGAGGTTGGTCATGTAGGCCTGGGTGAGGTTGCTCTTTTCCCAGACCAGGCTTGCGTAGGTCTTCGATTCGATCACCTGCTGCGCGCGTTTGACGATGGTTTCTTTGGGCTGCGTCCACCAATCCGCGCGCGGAATGCCCAGCAGAATTTCGCTGATGCCCATCATCCAATCGAACTGGACGGTGCCGCGAAGCTGCGGAAGGTGCGGCCAGACGTAATCGATGCGCGCTTGCGGATCGTCGGGAAGTTTCACCGGTGTGCCGCGGCTGCTGTTGGCCAGTTCGGTGTAGTAGTGGTAGCCCAGCAGGTCGCCGAGGTGCTTCGCGACGGGCTGATCGGCACGGACGTGCGTGTGCGGATCGAGGATCGGAAGCTTTTGCAGTTCGCGAAAAAGCTGCGAGACGAGCGTGGCGTTCATCGGCGACTCCTGGGTTAACTGGCGTTAAGCTAACAGGATAGCGGTCAGATCGCGGGCTTCAACTGAAGTGCCGGGTGGCGCCACAAATGGGTGCTGAGAGGCGTCCGGCGCCTTCCGTCCTATAGGGAAGCGTACGATTTTGGCGAAGGGGAGAACGGGCTATGCGGAATCTCGGGGCGGCGATCCTGGCGGCGTGGCTGGTGGTTTCGAGTTCGGTGGGGGCTGAAGAGGCGAAAAAGGAAGATCCGATCCAGCGGCTGCGCAACGAACTGGAAGCGCAGGCTCGCCGCGCGGGCCAGCAAGACGCGGCCCGCAAAACGGGAGGTTCGGCGCGGGCCGAAGCCCCCGCGGCCGGCTGGTCGAAAGACGTCGTCGCGCGCGCCAAAGCTCAGGACGAAGAACGTCGCCGCCGCGAAAAAGAAGCCGAGAAGGCCGAGAAAGAACTCGCCAAGCGCGCCGAAGAAGCCCGTAAGCGCACGGAGAAGCTCGAACGCGAGGAACTCAAGCGCGAGGAAGAAGCGCGCAAGGCATGGGCGCGCGGCGGCGAGGGGCGTGAGCGCGCCGCCAGCGGGTACGCTTCGCGTGAACGCGTGTACGTCGAAGGATCGGGCGGCGGCGGGTACACCGTGGAATCCGGCGGCTGGACCGAACTGGGCGGCGTGAGCCGCTCGTCGTCGAGCCACAGCGGATCGGCCGGCGGCTACGCGAACGAGGGCGCTTCCGGCGGCAGCAGCATCGGCGTGCGCGCGACGGTGATCCGGCTGGAAGATTGAGGCCTGCACGTTGCTCCGTACGCGCCCATAAGCTACGCTGCGAGCCGTGTTCGATCGGCATCCCTCGGTTCGCATCGCATGACGCGCTTTATTCTCATTCCCTATGGCAGCCACGGCGACGTGCATCCTTTCACGGGGCTGGGCGAGGAACTCCGCCGACGCGGCCACGAGGTGCTCTTCTTCGTCAACGGGCACTTTGCGCCACTGATGGAGAAGCTCGGGTTTCCGGTCGAACTCTTCGGGACCGACGAAGATTTTCGCAAGGCCACGCTTAATCCGGACATCTGGCATCCCACCAAGGGCTTCGGCGTAGTCGCAGAGGGCGTCAAAGAAGGCTATTTGATGCACCTCTACGAGCAGATCCAGAAGCACTCGCGACCGGGGCGTACCGTGCTGGTGTCCTCCGGAATGGCACTGGGCGCGCGGGTGGCGCACGAAAAGCTGGGCATCCCGCTGGCGACGGTACACCTACAGCCGGCGATCCTACGCAGCGTTCACCGGCCGCCGAAGCTGCCCGGCGCGCCGTGGCCGGCGTGGGCGCCGCAAGGGTATACGCGGCTGATGTACTGGTTGGCCGATTTCGGCTTCGTCGATCCGATTCTCGGAAATCCGCTCAATGCGTTCCGGGCTGAGTTGGGCCTGCCGCCGGTCAAACGCTTCATGCATGCGTGGTGGCACAGCCCGCAGCTCGTGGTGGCGCTCTTTCCGGAATGGTTCGCCGAGCCCCAGCCCGATTGGCCGCCACAGACGGTCTGTGCGGGGTTTCCGCTTTACGACGAGCGCGGCGTGGAGCCGCTCCCCGCCGACGTGGCCGCGTTCTTGGATTCAGGCTCGCCGCCGATCGTATTCACGCCGGGCAGCGCGCACCGGCACGGGCGCGGTTTCTTCGAAACGGCCGCCGCGGCGTGCGCGCAACTGGGCCGTCGCGGCATGCTGCTCTCGCGCCACCGCGAGAACGTGCCCGAGAAGCTGCCGGATGGCGTGCAGCACTTTGCGTATGTGCCCTTCAGCGAGCTGCTTCCGCACGCGGCCGCTTCGGTGCACCACGGCGGTGTGGGCACGTGCGCGCAGGGCTTGGCGGCCGGCGTGCCTCAATTGGTCTGGCCGCTGGCGCACGACCAGTTCGATAACGCCGCTCGGCTCACTGCCCTTGGCGTCGGCGACGAACTGCGGCCGAAGCACTTCTCCGTCCCGAACCTCGTCGCGAAGCTGCGGCGCCTCTTGGACAACCCGCAGGTGAAGGCACGCGCGCAGGCTTTGGCCGCACGGATCGACGGTAAGCTGGCCCGTGAACGCGCGGTCGATGCCATCGAACGCTTGATTCCGGCCCCCTGACGCTTTCGCGCGAAGCCGAGCGCGCATTCGGCGTCCAAACCAAGCTCGCCCAGCGACCCCGGCATGCACGAGGTGCCTCGACGTTACCTTTATGTTAAAGCATGCTACGCCGCTTGATTCTGCCCCCTTGGGCGCGTATCTAAAGGGGCTTAAATCTTTGCCCAATGGGGCTGTTGCAGGAGTGGACGGATGCAAGCCGTGGCACGCATGCTTGGCGCACTGGGATCCGGTGCGCTGGCGTTGATCGAAGAAGTCGGCCATATGGGTCTATTGGCGAACCGTACGGCGGTCTCGCTGCCGCACATGCGCGCCGAACCGGTGGCGCTGCAGATGATCCGCTTCGGGATCCGCGCGATCCCGATCGTCGCGCTGGTGAACCTCTTCGTCGGCATGATCGTGGCCGTCTCGATGTCCGAGATGTTGCACAAGCTGGGCGTGATCACCTGGACGGCAAAGGTGGTGGCGGTGGCGGTGACGCGCGAACTGGCTCCGCTGATGACGGCGATTGTCATGAGCGGCTTCGCGGGCGCGGCGATCGCGGCCGAAATCGGCACGATGACGGTGAACGAAGAGATTCTGGCGCTGGAATGCGCGGCGCTTTCCCCCGTGCGCTTCCTGGTGCTGCCGCGCATGCTGGGCGTCTGCCTGATGATGATGTGCCTGACCCTGATTGCCGACGTGCTGGGCATGTTCGGCGGCTATCTGGTGGGCACGACGATGCTCGACATCGGCAGTCCTACCTACGTGGATATCAACAACAACGCGGTGGAATGGATGGACATACCTAAAGGCTTGATCAAAGCCTTCGCCTTCGGGATGATCATTACCCTGGTGGCCTGCCGCCAGGGCCTCAACGCCCAAGGCGGCGCGCTGGGTGTCGGCCGCGCGACCACCAACGCGGTGGTCCTGAGCATCGTCCTGATCATCTTCGCGAACCTCTGCTTCACGATCCTCTTCCACTGGACCCTGGCCGCGGTATGACCTCCGAACGCAAAGCCCCGCAGATGGCTTCGACCGGCTCCGGCATCACGCCGGCGGCGGATCCGGTCGAAGTATTTACCGACGATCCGCAGGTGGTCATCGAGACCAAGGCGCTGCGCAAGCGCTTCGGGGAGAAGACCGTGCTGGACGGGATCGACCTGACGGTGCGCCGCGGCGAGACGCTCGTCGTGATGGGCGCGTCCGGTTGCGGCAAATCGACCTTGCTGCGAACCCTGATCGGCGCGTATCCGCCCGACGAAGGCACCGTGAAGCTGTTCGGACAAGATCTGAAGCTGGCCAATACGCGGGAACTCGACGGCGTGCGCAAACGCTTCGGCATTCTCTTTCAGAGCGGCGCGCTCTTCAGCAGCATGACCGTCGGCGAGAATGTGGCGCTGCCGCTGCGCGAGCACACCGACCTCAACGACGACATGATCGACCTGATGGTAAAGGTAAAGCTCGAACTGGTCGGCTTGCGCGAGGCCGAGGATCGCCTGCCCAGCCAGATTTCCGGCGGTATGGCCAAGCGCGCGGGACTGGCCCGGGCCATCGCGCTGGATCCCGAACTGCTGTTCTACGACGAACCGACCAGCGGCCTCGATCCCATCATGACCGGCATCATCGACGGCCTGATCATGGACTTGGCGCGGACGATGAACGTGACGAGCGTGGTGGTGACGCACGACCTGAAGAGCGCGTTTCGCGTCGCCGACCGCATGGTGGTGCTCCACGAAGGCAAGGTCGTCGCCGAAGGGATGCCGCACGAGATCAAGGGCAGCACGGACACTTTCGTGCGCCGATTCATCCAGGGACCGATCGAGGCCAAGACGGCCGTTTTCCCGCGCAGTGCGCTGGAGAAAGGCCGCCTGGGCTGATGCTCCGGCAGGGCCGTAAGCCGGCATGCGTGCGCCGCGGGGCGGACGCCTAACGAGTGAGGTTGTGCCGTGGCGCGTGGACGCATCAGCAACGCCGAGGTCAAGGCCGGGATCTTCCTGACCTTTTGCATCGGCCTGCTCGTCGCCATGCTCTTCGTCTACGGCAAAGTCAGCCGGTCGTGGCGCGGGCGGCAAATCCTGCCCGTCGCTTTCGCCAACGTGACCACCCTGCACCCCGACGCGCTGGTGCTCTACAACGGCCTCGAGATCGGCCGCGTGCGGCGCATCGAACTGCTGGAACTCGATGCGGCGGCGCTGGAGCGCTTTCCCGTATTCGCCGAACGGCACCTGAGCTGTCTGCCGCTGACCGATGAAGAACGCGAGGCTTTGCTGGGCGTGGGCCGCGATCGGATCGATGCGGAGATTCGCGAGAAGCTGGTGGGGCGTTCGATGGCGCTGGTGGGGTTGGAAGTCCTCGCCGAAGGCGACTCCAAGCGTTACCGCGTAGACGATCAAGTTCGCGTCACGGCGACGATCATGAGCGAGTCGGCGATCGAGATCATCTCCGGCACCGGTGCGCCCTACGATCCCGCCGAAGGGCGCGTACTGCTGGGCGTCAGCGGCGACATGTATTCCGATCTGGCCAAGAGCATGGACCAAGTCGCGGAAATTCTGCTCTCCGTGGGCGAAATGGTGGGCGGCGGGGCCGAATCCCCGATGGCGCAAAAACTGCGCAACTTCGACAACTTCACCGAACGGATGGACGCGACCTTCGGGCAGGTGGCGCACAACCTGCCGGGCATCTGGGACGGCCTGGACCGCAACATCGACGACGGCAAGCTGAAGGTGGAACAGGCGCGCGAGAGCATCGCGAACATTCGCCCCGAATTGGAACAGAAACTGGCCTCCGGTAATCAGGGGCTGGTGGACATGAAGGCCAAGGTGGCCGAGTTCATGGACAGCGCCCGCGCCAAGGTCAAGGAAGTCCGCGAGGGGACGCTGGAGGATCTGCAGGCCGCCGCGGAGATCTCGAAGCGCTACAAGGGCGAGGTTCCGACGCTGATCAAGGAGTCTCGCGAATTCGCGCGGCGCATTACCGGTCGCGTGGAGAGCATCGAGCGCGCGATGGTCCGCGCCGACCGCACCCTGCGCGAGGGCATCTCCAGCACGCGCTCGCTCTTCCAGGGTTTGAGCGAGACGGCCGACAGCCTGGAAGAGAAGTTCTGGTACCTGGGGCATTACCCGCACGCCGCGCTGCAGACGGTGCGCGGACCGGAAGGCGCGGCGATGGACGCCGAATGGCGGCGCGATCTGATGCGCTGGCACTTCGACAACCTGCGCGGGACGCTCGAGGAAGCGCGCCGCGAGATCAAGCCCGGCGATCCTTCCGACCAGCAGCGCATGCAGCGCGTGCAGGCGATTTTAGGCGAGATGGACCGTTACCTGTTGGCGCCCGAGCCCGCGGCGCCGGCGAAGAAACGTTAGGCAAACCGGAGCACGCATGGCCCGCAGTCCCCATTACTCCGAGGTGGAAGTGAAGGCCGGATTGTTCCTGGCCTTCTGCCTCGCCTTGTTCGTGGGGATGCTGATCCTCTACGGGCGGGTCTCGCGTTTTTGGCGCGAGCGCCAGGAGGTAAACGTCATTTTCGCTTCGGTCAGCGCGCTGCGCCCCGAAGCCGCGGTGCGTTACAACGGCGTCGAGATCGGCCGCGTCAAGACCATGCGGATCGTGCATCTCGATCCCAGCGTGCTCGCGCGGATCAGGCCGTTCCACCGCTCCAACCTCGACGACCTGCCGCTGACGGAGAACCAGCGCCGCGAGCTGCGTCTGGTCCCCGATTACGACTTCGATAAAGCCGTCAAGGAAGCGCTGCTCGAAAAGACCATGATCCAGCTTTCGCTCGAAGTGCTCGTCGAGGGACACCACCGGCGGTACCGCGAGGACGATTCGGTTCGCATCGCCAATACGATTCTGGGCGACGCGAGCATCGAGATCGTGTCCGGGAACGGGCGCCCGCTGGAATCGGAGGAAGACACCATCCTCTTCGGCAGTTCGGGCGATTTCTTCCAGAGCTTGGCGCGCAGCGTCGATCAGGTGGAGGACGTCTTGTCCAGCGTCACCGACGTGGTGGGGGCGCAGGAACGCCTGGCCTTCAAGCGCGCCTCGGTGCGCGTGGACGCGATCATGACGCGCTTCGGGGAGATGACTGCGATTTCGGAAAAGCGCGCGTCGATCACCTCCGAAAAGTTCAACAAGCTCGACGACGCTTCCTCCGGAGCCATGGACAGCGCGGGCAAGCTCTTCGAACGCCTGCAGCCCGATTCCGCGCGGTTGTTCGACACGCTCTCCGTTGCGCGGCGCGACGTCAGCGACCGGCTGCAGCGGTTTCAGGACACCACCAAGCAAGCCCGCGCCGAAACGATGGGCGTCTTCAACCGGATTCAGGACGACGTGCGCTTCATGCTCTCCAACAGCAGCCCGCATCTGGAGGAGATGAAAGCCAACCTGCAGCGTCTGGCCATGACCTTGGGCGGCGTGACCGACCGGGTGAGCAACATGGAGCACATGGCGTCGCGGTCCCTGGAGCAGTCCATGCCGGACCTCGAACGCGGCGTCGAAGGGATCAAGATCAGCGCCGAGAATCTCAAGACGCTGCGCTACATCCGTGAGATCACCGACAAGCTGATCTCCAGCAAGGAACTGGGCGAGCACAATTTTTACACGATGCTGGATACGTACGACCGCCTGCAGCGCATTGCGCGCCCGCCGCGCGATGCGCTGGCCGATGTCGAATCCTTGCGCGCGTACGTACGCGGCTATCCCGAACCCAATCCTCCGCTGACCGAAGCGGACCTGGACCGTGTGAACGCGAAGATTCGTAAATTTGCCCAGGAGTTGGACGATGCGCGCACCGAAGCGGGGGGGACGTTTCTGCCGCCCTTTACCGGGAACGCGAACGCTTCGGGCAAGCCGTTCGTGCGCAAGCGCGCCGGGCGGGTGGAAATTCCGGTGAAGTAACCCCGCCGCGCGGTTCGAACCGCGCGGGCAGGATTCATATCCTTGGCGCGTTTTTTCGCGCCGGGGTTCAGGCAAGGTAGGGAGGATCGGCCGGTGGCCAAGGACAGCGGGTACTCCAGCGCGGAGGTCAAAGCGGGTCTCATTTTGACTTTCTGTCTGGCCTTGTTCGTTTCGATGTTGTTCATCTACGGCAAGGCTTCGCGCATCTGGAAAGGCCGGCAGGAACTGACGGTCTTCTTCACCTCGGTGACTTCGCTGCGCCCCGACGCGCCGGTGCGCTTCAACGGCGTTGAAGTCGGCCGCGTGCGCAACATCCGCATCGTGAACCTGACGGAGAAGAACCTGGCGCGCCTCCCGCGCTTGGGCCTGCGCGATCTGGACCACCTGCCGCTGACCGAGAAGGAGAAGGTCGAGCTGCGTCGTGTCGAACTACCGCCTCCCGACGCCGACGAGGCCACGCGCACCGCGGCCGCCGAGGCCTACCACAAGGCCATCAGCGAGAAGATCGCCGAACGGACCATGATCGAGCTGGTCCTGGAAGTTCTGAGCCCCAAGGACGCCGACAGCGGCGGGAAGCGCTACCGCAACGACGACCGCGTGCGCATCAACACCACGCTGCTGGGCGATACCTCCGTCGAAATCGCCTCCGGCAGCGGGGAAGCCATCGACATGGCCGCCGAACGCGTCCTGCTGGGTATCTCGGGAGACTTCTTCACTAACCTGGGCCGCAGCGTCGAGCAGGTGAAGGAGATCCTGGCCTCGGTCAGCGACGTCGTCGGTCCCGACGAACGCGAGAGCGTGCGCAAGGCGCTGCGCCGCTTCGACACCATTACCGAGAAGATCGAGACGATCGCCGACGTCTCGCACAAGCGTCTGCCCGTCACGTGGGACAAGATTGACCTGCTGGCCGACAGCGCCAAGAAGGACCTTGACGCCATCGGCGACACCGTGACCGGCCTGCAGCCGCAAATTTCAAAGACCCTCACCAGTGCCGACGAGGCGGTGAAGGATCTCCAGAAGCGCTTGGGCGATCTGGCCGACGAAGCCCGCCAGGCCGTCGTGGAAGTGAAGGGGCAGGTCAAGCCGATCCTCGAAGACGTGCATTACATCACGCAGAACAGCAAGGACGACTTCCCCGAGCTGGTCAAAAACAGCAAGGAACTCGCCGCGCGCTTGAAGCTCAGCGCCGACAAGCTCGACGGGGTGCTCCAGACCGGCGAACGGCTGCTCAACGAAAGCTACGGGGACTTCCGGCGCCTGATCCTGGCCTTCCGCCGTGGCAGCGAGAACTTCGAGGAAGCGACCAACCTGATCAAGCGCAAGCCTTGGCTGCTCCTGAACAAGGCCGAGAAGGAATCCGAGTTCACCGACGCCAACCAAGCCGTGCAGAAGCTGGAAGTGGCCATGAAGCAGTTTAAGGATCTGAACCTCGAGCTTCAGGCGATCCGCCGCAACCTTCCCAATCCGCCCAACGAAGTCCAGATGCAGCGCATGAACCACGTGATCCAGCAGTTGGATATCCTGATGGATACCTTGGGCAGCGCCGGCGATGTGATGCGCAAACAGGTTCGCCCGGAGTTTCAGCGCAAGCAAGGAGCCTTCGTGGACGCGCCTGAAACGCAGGAAGTGCTCAAGCGGTAAAGGGTTCCCGGCGATACCCAAGAGCTTTCTGGCACGGAGTTTGAAGAAAGCGCAGAACGTGGTGCTTAGCGCCGATTCTGCCTTGCAAAGAACTTTGTGAGGTGTACAGTTCGGCCCATCGGTCCAAGAGTTGAAAATTTTTGCATACTCAGCTAGGGGTCGCCGGCGCCACCGGCGGTCTGGCTACCTGGAGGAGGCTCATCCATGGCGCACGTTGTCTGCTCTCCCTGTGTCGGAACCCATGACACGGCTTGCATGAAGGTCTGTCCGGTCAATTGTTTCTACGACGTGCCGCTGACGGAAGTGGGCGTGGACGAGCCCGCCGACGCCGCCGCTAACGAAGAACTCAAGAAAATGCTGATCATCAACCCCGACGAGTGCATCGACTGCGGGCTGTGCGTACCGGAATGCCCGGTGAGCGCGATCTTCCCGCTCGACGAAGTGCCCGAAGAAGAACAGAAGTACATCGAGATCAACTCGGGCTGGTTTGCGGGCAAAGAAACCGAAGCCCTGGACGCGCACCGCATCACACCCTGATGCGCCGGATGTGCCGTATGAGATCGAACGCCCGCCTGGAAGCTCCAGGCGGGCGTTTTTTTTATGCCGCTGCACGGTGCATGGACGTCGGAATGCAGGAACAATCCGGCCGCTCAACGCGTCTAACCCGTAGTGGCGCCAACGGGTTTCGGGAGCGCGAAGCGAATCATGCCTGAATCCACGCGCCCTTCGCTCGATGCCCCGCCGCCGCGCGCCGAAGCACCGCTGTCCCCGCCGGCTTCCCTGAATACGCCTTGGGCGCACGATCCGGTTGCTTTGGGTCTGCGCACCATCGTGCGCCGGGAGCGGCTGTACCACCTCCTCGCGATGCTGGTGGCGCTGGTGGCTGGCGCCGTCATGTACCTCTTGGCCGAGATGATCGGCGACCGTGTCTGGGAGTTCGAGAGCCTTACGCGCTGGACGCTGCTGCGCGCGGCCGAGGCGGGGCTGATCGGACTGGGGCTGATCGCGGGCCTCTGGGTTCTTTTGCGCCGCCGCCATCCGCTCTTTCATGCGCGCGAGATAGAACGCGCGCTGGATCTGCACGACGAAGCGTTGATCACCTACGTGGACCTGCGCCGTCGCAGCACGCTGGAGCCGGCGCAAGCCGAAGCGGCGGCGGTGTTGGGCGAACAGGCGCGCCGGCGGCTGCTGGAGGTCGACGCCGACCGGGTCGTGGACGTTCGTCCGCTGGCGTGGGCGGCGCGGGCGTGCGGAGCGAGTCTGGTGTTGCTGGTGCTTTTCGGCTTCTGGTGCGGCGGCACGTTCTGGCTCACGTTCAAGCGCGCGGTGCAGCCGTGGCGGGAACTGCCGGTCCCGCGCGAGACGCAGATTCTGGAGGTCAAGCCAGGGACCGCGGAGGTCGTCGCCGGGGAGCCCGTACCCTTTGTCGTCAAGGTGCGCGGCGAAGAACCCAAGACCGGTGCGCTGCATTACCGGATCGTCGGTGAAGCGGCCGAAACCGAGGCGAAGCTGGCCCGCACGCCGTCGGGAACGTACGAAGTCGAGTTGCCCGGATTCACGCGGCCGGTGGTGTACCGCGTTACGGTGCATGACGCCGAGGCCGGTCCGTTCCACCTCGCGCCGATCGACCGCCCGCTGGTCAGCGAGGTGCGCGCGCGGATCCATCCGCCGTCGTACGCGCCGCTGGCGCCGGTGCGCGAAGCGGCGGGCGGCTCGTTGGAGGCCGTTACCGGCAGCCGCATCGAGGTGCTCGCGCGTGTGTATCCCGAACCCATGCCCGCGGAGCGGCTCGCGGCGGGCGAGTCCGCCGCTTGGCTGGACGTGCAAAGCGTGCGCAAGCCCATGCAGGTCCGCGCGGGCGAAGTTTGCGGGGAGTTTACGCTGGAGCGGGATACGCATTTCCGCGTGAGCTACCGCGCGGCCAACGGATTCGATTCCGGCGTGGGAGTGGTCCACCGCGTCAAAGCGCTGCCCGATGCTCCGCCGGCGGCGGCGTTGCGCTTGGCCGGCCGGGCGGCCGCGTCCACCGTTCCGGCCGACGAGGTGGTGACGCTCTCTGCGCGCGCCTCCGACGATCTGGGCCTCGGACGCGTCTTCCTGCGCTACGGCGGGCGCGGCCGGCCCGCCCGGACCATCGACCTGAGCCCCGTCCGGCCGGTCACGCTTCACGAAGCGCCCACCACGCTGGACCTGAGCCGCCT
Organism: Planctomycetota bacterium; assembly: GCA_045863855.1. GTDB lineage: Bacteria > Planctomycetota > SZUA-567 > H5-PLA8 > H5-PLA8 > H5-PLA8. Next base: position 33,707 of record BTVV01000045.1, read on the forward strand.
GGAGGCCAAGCCCGGCGACGAACTGGTCTGCATCCTGGTTGCCGAAGACGTCCGCCCGCCGGAGCCGCAGCGGACCGAGAGCGAGCCGCTGGTGATTAAGATCGGCGCGCCCGAGCCCGAACGCGCCGCCGACGATCTGGCCGCCGCGCGGCGCGAACTGGATCGCCGCGATCCGTTCGAGGAACTGAAGCGCGAGCTGAATCGAACCGCCGAGCCGCCCGGCGAGAAGAAGGACGATGCGGCCGCCGACGAGCGCCTGCGCCGCGACCTGGAGCGGCTTCAGAAGCTCGAGGAGGAACTGCTCAAACGGCTCATGGAACGCCTCAAGCAACTCGACCCGCTCAAGGCCGAAGAAATGTTCGACGATCTGGCCGGCGAACAGGAGAACCTCGCTGAGAAGCTTGAGAAGCTCGTGAAGGAACTGGAAGCGAGGAAGGCCGCCGCCGATCCCGAAGCCGCCGACCCGGCGAAGGCGCCGGACGCGCCGCCCGGAGCGAACGATCCTGCGCAAGATCGACCGCAAGCGCCCGGTGAGGCGCAGCCCAACGAGCCGCCGGCCGGTGCACTGGAGCCGAAGGCGAAAGAGCAGGAACCTAAGCTGCCGAACGAGCCGAAAGGCGGTGAGCAGGAGCCGAAGGGTAAGGAGCCGGAGGCTGATAAGCCAAACGAAGCGAAGGCCGGCGAGCAGGGGCCGAAGGCGCAGCAATCCGAGATTCAAAAGCCAAAGGAGCCGAAAGCTGGCGAGCAGGATTCGAAAGCGCAGGAGCCCGGAGCACAGCAGCCGAACGAGCCCCAAGCCGGAGGCTCAGAGTCGATGCCTCAGGAATCCGGCGAGCACGTGCCGGATGTGAAGCAGCCCGGAACTGAGCCTTCTCCAGGCGGACAGGAATCCGCCGCTCAAGAATCCAAACAGCCCGCCGCGCAGGAAAGCGGGGCGGAGCAACCCGGCACGCAACCCGGTGACTCGCAGCAAGGCGAGCAGCAACCAGGGAAACCGCAAGGCGGAAAAGAACCGGACGGCCAACCTGGCGGTGAGCAACCGGGCGGGCAGCCGAATGGCGCCAAGCAGGAAGGCCAAGGGCAAGGCGAAGGACAAGGGCAAGGCCAAGGCCAAGGCGAAGGACAAGGCCAAGGACAAGGACAAGGACAAGGCCAAGGACAAGGCCAAGGACAAGGCCAAGGACAAGGCCAAGGACAAGGGCAAGGGCAAGGCCAAGGACAAGGGCAAGGGCAAGGCCAAGGCCAAGGACAAGGCCAAGGACAAGGGCAAGGACAAGGGCAAGGCCAAGGCCAAGGGCAAGGGCAAGGGCAAGGGCAAGGACAAGGACAAGGACAAGGACAAGGGCAAGGACAAGGAGAAGGACAAGGACAAGGACAAGGAGAAGGACAAGGCCAAGGCCAAGGCGAAGGACAAGGGCAAGGCCAAGGGCAAGGCCAAGGCCAAGGGCAGGGCCAAGGGCAGGGCCAAGGGCAGGGCCAAGGGCAGGGCCAAGGGCAGGGCCAAGGGCAAGGCCAAGGCCAAGGCGAAGGACAAGGGCAAGGCCAAGGCCAAGGCCAAGGACAGGGCCAAGGCGGCGGATCGAAGCCGTCGGACGGTTCCATGAAACCCGGCGACGGTTCAGGCGGCGGCGGCGGTGGAGGAGGAGGCGGCGAAGGCGGAAATCTGCCGGAAGCCAAGTCCTTGCCCGACCGTGGAGCGGCGAAGCCGCCGGTGGAAGGCGGTTCGGACGGCGGGATGCCGGGGACACACGAGGCGCTTAAGGAATCGCTCGAGGCCATGCGCGACGTCGCCGCGCGCTTGCGCGAGAAGAAGCTCGATCCGGCGACGTTGGAACGCGCGCGCGAAGCGCACGCAGGGTTGACCGGTTTCGGGCGCGGCTTCAACGCCGAAGATCGCGAACACCTCGAAGCCACCGCCGAACGCATGCGCAACGAACCGCGCGACGGCGAACCGCTGCCCAAGCCGCCTGCCGGTCCTCCCACGGCCAAACTTCCCGAAGGGCGCGTGCAGGATCGCTTCGACGGCAACGCGATGCGGGGAGTAGAGAACAAGCCGGGCGAAATGGCCGAAGATCCGCTGCGCCGCACGATCGAAGCGGGTCAGGCCAAGGTGGTGCCCGAGTATCGCAAACCGCTGGAAGAGTATTACAAGGCCGTATCCAAGTAGCGCGTCTTAGCGCAGCCGTAAGGCTATTTTTCCGGATCGTCCCCTGTTACCGGACGGCGAACCGTCTAGTATTTGAGCGCGGCCTGTCTGGTTTTGAACACGCGGAACCGCTCGACCATGAGCCAACGATCGAACGTCAACGCTTTCTCCGCCGGGACGCAGGACACCGGCCTCGATTACGTGCTGGCGCGCGCGTTGGCGCTGGGTGGGAAGCCCTCGTCTGAACTGCAGCGCGTGCTCGACGAAGCGCAGCGCACGTTGCCGTCGGGCGGCTGGCAGGCCGTGGCGCTGAAGCTGACCGGGCTTTCCGTCGCCGAGGACGCGGCACGGCAGACCTTCGAGCGCTTGCTGGCGCATCGCGCCGATCTGGAGCGCGCGCTGGGCCGCCCGGTGCACTTCAAAACCGCCGCCATGGACGGCCTCGACCGCGCCGAGGCTCAGGCCGGGCAGGCGCCGGCCTCCGATGCGGGCTTGAGTTACGATCAACTGGTGCAGATGGCGTTTCGCGACCATCTGACCGGGCTCGAGAATTTCCGCTCGTTCACGCGCCGCTACCAGCAGGAGATCCGCCGCGCCGACCGCTACAAACACCTCTGTTCGGTGCTGATGCTGGACCTCGACCGCTTCAAGCATTTCAACGATACGTTCGGGCACGAGTCGGGGAACGCGGCGTTGCGGCATCTGGCGTCCATCCTGCGCGCGCAGACGCGCGAGACCGACGTCGTCGCGCGCTACGGCGGCGAGGAATTCGTGGTCATCCTGCCCGAGACGGCGAAACACGAGGCCGCGAGGCTGGCCGAAGAATTGCGCCGCGCCATCGAGGCCGCGCCGGTGGACCTGAAAGACGCCGGCCGCCAGCCGCTCACCGTCTCCGTCGGGCTCGCCACCTATCCGCGCGACGCCCGCGACGCTCAAACCTTGCTCGAACGCTCGGACGAAGCGCTTTACCGGGCCAAGGAAAACGGGCGAAACCGTTTGGAACAGTGCCAGCCCGATTCGGTGGCGGCGCTGCGCTACCGGCCCGAGCATCCGGCGGCCGCGCAATCGGTGCATGTCGTCGGCGACTTCAACGGCTGGGACCGCACGATCGACCCGATGCCGCGCGATGCGGCCGGCACCTTCGCGCTCGAACTGCGCCTCGCCCCCGGGCGCTACGTGTACAAGTTCGTGATCAACGGCGAGTGGTACATGCCCGATCCGCAGGCGACCGAGTACGACCACGACGGCTTCGGCGGACGCAACTCGGTGCTCTGGGTCAAGTAGCGCGCGCGCAAGTTGGTGCCTCGGGCGGGAATTGAACCCGCACGGCCCCTAAGGGCCAAGGGATTTTAAGTCCCTTGCGTCTGCCAGTTCCGCCACCGAGGCAAGTCCTGCACCAAAGTCTACCCGCTTTGCGCACGTCCACCAACCTCCCTGCGCTTGCCGAATACGGCGCTCGCGGGCACGCTCGTACTTTCGCGCCTCGAACGCGGGGCTCGAACGGGACCGGAAGCGCGCATGGCCGAAGCACCGCGAACCCAATCTTCACGCCCCGCGCGCAAGGCGCCCGCGCCCGATGCGGAGCCCGCGGCCATGGCGGCCGAGCCGGCCTTACCGCCCGCCTTTCTTGAACCGTTGCCAGAGAACGCGCCGTGCTGGGCGGCGCTGACCGCGCTCGAGCGCCGCTGGCGCGACGAGTCCGCCGGCGAAACGCCGATCCGCTGGGCCGTGCGTTCCGATTCCCGCGTCGACGTCGGCGCGTGGTTAGCCGATGCGCGCGTCTGGGCCGCGGCGCAACCCGGCGCGCTTCTGCTCTTCGCCGCCGGCAAACGGCCGTACGCCGAAACGATCCCTTTCGCCGAACTGCGCGACAGCCTCTACAACCACATCACCGGCGAACTGATCCTCGCGCCCGCTCCGAACGTGCGCGTCGCGCGTTTGAAGCTGCTGCCCGTGGACGCGCTGCAACTTCTCGCGCAGATGCACGCGCCGCCCAAGCGTAATAAGACGCCAGAATAGGGTTAAGGCCGGCGCCTCACGTAAGCGACTCGCGCTGGGCGCCAGGATTCGAACCTGGGATCTCATGGGTGGTAGCGGCCGATTCCGTATCCGCTTTGCCGCAGCCGAAGGCCAGATAAACCCCCAGCGCAAAGACGGCCAGCGCCGGAGCGAGCAGGCTCGCCGGAAGCCACGGTCCTTCGACCTCGCCGATCCAGGCTTCGCGCGCGACCAGCACCGAGAGGCCGTTGTGCAGGAAGTGAAAGAGCACGCTGGGCCAAAGGCTGCGGCTTTCCCAGGCCAGCAGCCCCAGCGCCAGGCCCAGACTGGCGGCCAGCGGTTGGCGCACCAGCGGCAGGTGGAACGCGCCGAAGAGCAGCGCGGTGGCGACGAGCGCCAGCGTGCGGCGCCCGGTGGCGCGGAAGCTGTTGAGCAGCATGCCGCGGCAAAGGTGTTCCTCGCAGAGCGCCGGAAGCGCGGCCATCAGCGCCAAGCTCATCGCCAGCGGCCACTCGGCGACGATCGGTTCCAGGAGGTCGCCCATCGGGTTGGGCTTGATCCAGCCCAAGTGCTGAGCCAGCGCGTTGTATTGAAGCCCCAGCACCCAGGAACTTCCGCCCAGGCACAGCGCCGACGCCCAGGCGCGCGGGCCGGGCAGACGGTATCCGAAGGTTTCGCGCGGCGTGAGCTTCATGTACCAGACGGCAAACCACGGAACCGCCAGGAGCACCAGCAGCGGCGCGAAGAGCCCCAGCGCCAGCCGCCACGAAGCCGGCGCGGCGCCGGGTGTCGCCAGATCGCCCAGGAGCGTCTGTTGCAGCGTGGTGGAACAGTAAAACCAGAGCGGAAAGGCCAGCGCGGCGAGGACCAGCCCGTCGGCGACGCCGGTGGTGGGGCGGGGGCGCAGGTAGCGCCGGCCCAAGAGCAGGCGCAGCGAAGACTGCGATCCGAAGAGCACTTCCTCGCGCGCGAAAATCTTGGACGCCAGAAGCACCGCCGCGCCGGCGTAGAGACAGGTGCTGGAAAAAACGAAGGCAAAGGCCTGCCCCAACCCTTCGCGGCCCAGGAACAGTTCGCGGATCAGGAGCGAGGTGTTGGCCACCGGCAGAACCAAGAGCGGCCCGGCCAGTTCGAGGTCCGGGACGGCGGCGATCAGGAGCGCGAAGAGCGGCAGAATATACACGGGCAGGATATACACCTGCGCTTCCTTGTAGTTGGTGGCCAGGCTGCTGACGGCGAGCATCACGGCGCTGAAGAGGAGCGCCAGCGGCAACAGGAGCAGCAGCGTCGCCGGCAGCGCCGACCACGGGAACTGGAAGCCTTCGATCCGGTGCAGGCCCGTCGCGGCGATGGTGAGCGCGAAGCTAGAGACGTTCAGGAACGCGTTAAGCAGCGCGACGGCGGAGACACAGAGAAATTTCCCCAGCATCGCGTCCATCGGCTGCACGGGCGAGACGATCAGCGGAATCAGCGTCTTGCGTTCTTTTTCGCCGACGGTCAGATCGATGGCCGGTCCCAGCGCGCCGGTGATGAGCATGAAGATGAACCAGAGCGGAAGCATGGTGCCCAGGCGCGAACCGCCGACCTTTTCGGGCGGCGCGACGTTGGTCGGTTCGGCGACGCGGAAGGGCACGAGGAACGCTTCGCCCAGTTCCTGCCGTTCGAGCCGGCCGGCGACCAGCGCCTCGGCCGCGCGGACCAGCGCCGCGCGCACCAGCCGCTCGGCGCGCGCGGAACGGTGTTCGGCCTCGTCGTATAGAATCTCGAGTTCCGGGGTCTCGTCGGCCTTCAAACGCCAGTTCTGGGGCTCCGCGAAGCCTTGCAGCAAGCCGGGTTGCAGGCGCAGCACGGCTTGGATGCGCCCTTCGCGCAGGGAGGTGAGCGGGTCGGCATCGGCCACGAACTCGATCCGCGGCGCCGGCAGTTCCTGAACGTGCGGACGGTCCGTGGACTTCGTTGCTTCTTGGGGTCCGGCTTCCTCGTCCGTTTTTTCCGCAGGCCGTGGCTTCAGGTGCGGTTCCAGCCACGCCGCGATCGCATCGTGTTCGGCGGCCGGCTCCACGGCTACCGCGTACGTCTCGCTCTGTGCCTTGCCCTGCGTGTACTGGAGCAATTCGGTCATCAGGAGCGTCATCAGCGGCCACATCAGCACGGGCAGCGCGATGGTGGCAAACAGCGTGCGCTTGTCGCGGAAGACGTCGCGGCATTCCTTGATGAAGACGGCGCTGACCTTGGAAACCTGGATCATGCCGCGCCTCCCGGCGCGGCGGCCGGCCAGGTCAGGCGCGGCAGCGCGTCCGGATCGACCTGTTCGACCAGCGTGCGGAAGACGTCGCTGAGCCGTTCGCGCCCGCTCTTCGCGCGCAGTTCGGCCAGCGTGCCTTCGGCCAGGAGCTGCCCGCGGTGGATCATCCCGAAGCGCGCGCAGATGTCTTCCACTTCGTCGAGGCTGTGCGTGGAGAGCACGATCGTGCGCCCGGCGCGGCCGGTGGCGCGGATGAAATCGAGGATTAACTGGTTGGTCAGCACGTCCAGGCCCAGCGTGGGCTCGTCGAGGATCAGGACGGGCGGGTCGCCCACCAGCGTCCGCGCGATCTGGACGCGCTGGCGCTGCCCGGTCGAGAGCCCCTCGCAGCGCCGGTCGGCGTAATCGGCGATGCCCAGGATGCCGATCAGTTCGCCCACCTGCCGGGCGCACGCGTCGCGCGGCAGGTCGCGCAACGCGCCGAAGTACATCAGGTTCTCGCGCGGCGACAGGCGTTCGTACAGCCCGCTGCCTTCGGCGAGAAACCCGATGCGCTGCTTGAGCCAGAGCGGATCGTTGAGGTGGCGGCCGACGTCCACCGCCACGCGTCCGTCGAGCACGATGCGCCCGGCGCTGGGCGCCATCAACCCCGTGAGCATGCGCATCACCGTGGTCTTGCCCGCGCCGTTGGGGCCCAGCAGGCCGTAGATTTCGCCCTTCGCGATGCGCAGCGACACGCCGGAGACGGCTTCCAATTCTTCGCCGCGGTGCGTGACGAACGTCTTACGCAATCCGTCCAGTTCGATCATGGTGGCGTCCGATGAGGCCCGTAATGCCTCGCCATCATACTAAGACTTCGGGCCGAGCGCGGTTCGTCAAAAGCAGGTCAGCATTTGCCCGGCACACGTTCGCGCAGGCGGGAGAAATGGTGGGCGCACCAGGATTCGAACCTGGGACCTCATGGGTGTGATCCATGCGCTCTAACCAGCTGAGCTATGCGCCCGTGCGGGAGGTGGATTGAACCCTAAGCGCCGGGCCGGGTCAAGTTCCGGCCACGGATCGCCTTAAAGTAACGCGCGTGTGCATTCTCAATAAAGTCCAGGCCCATGGACGTCCAAGCACCTCCGTCCGAAGTTATGGGCGGAATGATAAGTGCCGTGAGATCACGTAAAGCATTATATATAAGTGGGTTATGAGGCGCCTTGTGGAGCGCGTAGCTTGGCACGCGGCGTGCGCTTCTAGGTTTCTGCGCACCGGCATGGAAGCGTGCGCCAAGAACCTGAAGGAGTGCAGGCCATGGGTACGTATCAAGACTCCGCACGGGCGCGACGCATCTTGGTCATCGACGACGATCCGGATATCCGGTCGCTGTTGACGCTCACGCTTGAACAGGCGGGCTACGAGGTGGATACCGCGGAAGACGCCAAGACGGCGCTGAAGCGGTTCGCCGCCGGCGCCTACGACTTGGTGACGCTGGACGTCTACATGCCGGGGTGCAGCGGGGTGGAACTGCAACGCAAGCTCTCGGAAGGGTTTGGCTACGGCGCGCGGGTTTCTTCGAATCGGCCCGACCGGCTCCCGCCCATTCTGGTGCTGACCGGGCATGCGGTGGACGACGAGATCCGCCAGCTTCTCAGCGGCGAGCGGGTGGTGGGAGTGCTCTCCAAGCCCTTGGATCTGGAACGCCTGGTCGAGACGGTGAACGATCTGCTGACGTACGAAGACCGCAAGCGCTCGCGCCGCATGATGGCGCTGACCCGGTTAGCGCGGGTGCAGCGGTGAGCGGCTCCGCGGGCGCCCCCTCGGGACGCCGCTCCTCGCGCACGTCCGCCGCTCTGGTGCGCGTGCTGGTGGGCGGCTGCGCGCCGGCGGATGCGGCGCGGCTGAGGCTCTGGCTGGCCGACCGCGGGTACGCGTGCGAGGAAGCGGGGACGTTCGAGGCATCGCTGCGCGCGCTGGAACGCCGCAGCTTCGATCTGTGGATCTTCGAGGCCGAGGGGTTGCGCCTGCACGAACCGATGGTCTGGGCGTCCTTGCGCTTCGCGTGCGACCGTTCCGGCACGCGTAACGCGAGCAAGTCCGCGCAGGCGATGACGCAGATTCCGGTCCTGGTGCTCGTGCGCAAGATCGGCCCCGAGGCGCTCAAGCCGCTCTCCGCGGCCGCCGCGACCCCCTCGATCACCGGTTGGAACCGTTCGGGCTGGAACCTGGGCGTGCAGGAGTGGCCGTGCTCGGAAGAGCGGCTGGCCGCGCTGGTCGCCGAACTTCTGGGCGCGCCTGCTCCGCGCCCCCGGCCCGCCTGGCGCCGCCGCGACACGCCCCAGGCGCAGCCTGCCGCCGCACCCGTGGACTGAATGCTTGGGGCGTTGCCCAAGCCATAAAAAAGGCGGACCGCCGGAGCGGTCCGCCTTTATCGTTTATAGACAACGGCTTAGACGGAGGAACGTTATTCCGCGTCCTGAGCCGCTTCGTTCTTGGCCTTCTCTTCCTTCTCGGCCACGCTGGCTTTGGCCGATTCGGGAATCTCGACCTTCACCGAGACGTTCTGCTCGGCGGGAATCGGAATCCCGTCGAAGCTCATCGCCTTGAGGCTCAGGCCGATCTTCCGTTCGCTGGCGTCCACGTTGAGAATCTTCAGTTCCAGCGTCTGGCCGGGCTGCACGATCTCTTCGGGCTTCTCGATCTTCCCGTCGGACATCTCGCTGATGTGCAGCAGGCCTTCGAGGTCTTCGGCGATCTCGACGAACGCGCCGAAGCTGGTCAGCTTGGTGACGGCGCCCTTGACCTTCTGGCCGGGCTGGAAGCGGCTGGGAATGTCGGTCTCCCACGGATCCTCGCTCAACTGCTTGAGGCCCAGCGCCACGCGCTTGCGTTCCTTATCGACGCTCAGCACCACCGCTTCCAGTTCGTCGCCCTTCTTCAGCATCGCGCTGGGGTGGGTGATCTTCTTGGTCCAGGACATGTCGCTGACGTGCAGCAGGCCGTCGATGCCGTCCTCGAGTTCGACGAACGCGCCGTAGGTGGTCATGTTGCGGACCTTGCCCTTGATGCGCGTGCCGGCCGGGTACTTCTCTTCGACGTTCGTCCAGGGGTTCTCCTCGGCCTGCTTCATGCCGAGGCTGATCTCCTGCTTGTCCTGGTTGACGTCGAGGACCACGACTTCGACCGGCAACTGCAGCGAGACGACTTCGCTGGGGTGCTGGATGTTCCGCGTCCAGGACATCTCGCTGACGTGGACCAGGCCTTCGATGCCGTCTTCGAGCTTCACGAAGGCGCCGTAGGGCATGATGTTGACCACCTCGCCCTTATGCCGCGTGCCGACCGGGTACTTTTCGGCGACCTGCGTCCAGGGGTTGGGGGTGAGCTGCTTGAGGCCGAGGCTGATGCGCTCGCGGTCCAGGTCGTAGTCGAGCACCTTGACTTCGACGGTCTGGTCGACCTTGAGCACCTCGCTGGGGTGCTGGATGCGGCCCCAGGACATGTCGGTGATGTGCAGCAGGCCGTCGATGCCGCCCAGGTCGATGAACGCGCCGAAGTCGGTGATGTTCTTGACGATGCCGCGGCGCACTTCGCCCTTCTGGATGTTGGAGAGCAGGTCCTTCTTCATCCGGTCGCGCTCGTCTTCCAGCAGCTTGCGGCGGGAGAGGACGATGTTGCGGCGGTCGTTGTCGATCTTGATGATCTTGCATTCCAGCTCTTTGCCGACCCAATCCTGCGGATCGCCGACGCGGCGGATGTCGATCTGGCTGGCGGGCAGGAAGACGGGCACGCCGATGTCGACGAGCAGGCCGCCCTTGATCTTGCGGGTCGCGCGGCCCTTGACCACGTCGTTGACCTGGTAGGTCTCCATGACGCGTTCCCAGCCGCGGATACGGTCGGCCTTCTTCTTGGAGAGGACCACGAGGCCCGAGGCGTCTTCGATCTGGTCGAGGTACACTTCGAGGCCGATCTCGGTGCCGTCCACGAGGGCCTGTTCGATGTCGGCCAGGTTGTCGAACTCGGCCTTGTCGATGAAGCCTTCGGACTTGTAGCCGATATCGACGACGACATCGTCGCCGGCGATGCGGACGACTTTGCCCTTCAGGATCGCGCCCTGCGTGAAGTCGCTGACCGACTGAGTCAACTCTCCAACGAGCGCCTCCTGGTTGTCCAAGTCCTTCATGCACTCGGCGACGGCCGTATCGAGATCCTTGTCGCCGATGCCGAGATTGAGCGTATTGAACCGCTTGCCCATGTCTGCAACCCTTTCCGCCTCGCCCGGCGACGCCGACGCGCCGCCCGTTGCGGGGCTTGGTAATACCGATCGAGAATGCGGGGGAATCGGTCTCCGTGACAGACCGCCGAACGGAAGCGGCCAGCACGGCGTGGGATACCCCTGATCTCCGGCGCGCAACCTCAAGATCGCGCTTCAACCGGGAACCGATGCAAAAGAGACTTTAGGGGATGGCGCGGCGGCGTGCCAGTGCCTTTCTCTATGGCGGAATGCGGCCGGAAGGGCAAGCCGATGCTCCGCGGAGGCGCTGGACGGCGTCGTGACCGGTTTCGATGACGGCCGGCCGAAGCGTCAGCCGAACTTCCCGGCCGGTTATCACAGCGGCTCGGCGGGGGGTGCGGAGGCCATAACAAAAACGCAAATGTTCCACGTGGAACATTCACGATGCGAAG
>BTVV01000046.1:0-43155 GCA_045863855.1 Planctomycetota bacterium
GCCCTCGCTGTTCGTCTTGGCTTCCTGGGCGACCTTGCGAACGCGGCTGACCAGCGTGCCCTTGAGCAGGAAGCGCGTGCCGTTGGCCTCGATGATTCCGTCGCAGTGCCCGCCGGCCAGGGCCAGCGCCAAGTGCCCGCGCTTCAGCGGCATGAGCGGCCGTTCAGGCTTCGGCGGCGGCGCCATGGCTTCACCGAGCAGGGCGTTGCGCAGCGGCGACTTGCTCAACGTCTCCACGATCAGGTCGGCCGCGATCTTCTCGCGGCGCAGTTCCATGTCGTGCGTGACAGGGCGCAGGGTCGCGACCGGCGCCGGCTCGTCGGGCAGTTCGGGCCACGATTGCGGGCTCTCGGCCCACTCCGGATATGGGACGTGGTTCTGGGCGAGCGCCCGGTCGCGCCGTTTGGCGACGAGCACGCACTGCTTGAAGACGCCGTACTCAGGCTCGGGAAAGCGCCAGAGTCCGAGCAGTTGGAAGTTGCGCTCGACCGAGACGGCGAGCCCGCAGTACCGATCGGCCAGTACGTAGTCCGGCACGATCAGGACGAGGTGTCCGCCGCGTGCGACCCATTCGCGCACCGCATTAAAGAGCAGCAGCTCCATGCGGGATGAACCGCGGATGCGATCGTACGGCGGGTTAAAGAACAGCAGCGAGGCGTCGGCATCGCAGGCGGCGTCCTCGATCGCGGACCAGAGCGCCTCGCCGTCGAGGGCCTTGAAGCATGCGTCCGCCCGAAGGGCTCGCGTGCGGTCCAGTTCGATCCCGTACGGCCGGAATTGCGGGCCGTCTTCGCGCTGCCACGCCTGATGGAGTTGCTGGAGCGCCACGCCTTCGCCGCAGCCGGGGTCCAGGAGCGTGACGAGCCCGCCGGCGGGGCGTTCGAAGAGCTTGGATATGGAGCGTACGATCCTCGGCGGCGTGGGGAAGAACCCCATGGCCACCCGTCCGATTTCCCTCACGTGCACTCCGATGTTCGGGCTTCCGCCCATGCAGCAGCGGAGGCGGTCGGGAAAGATCGTCCCAAGCCTCCGCTGCTGCATCGCTGCCGTTGCCCCCAGGCTGGCGGCAACTTACTTCAAACGATGGAACCTACCCGCTACTTGTGACGAAACGCAAGTCGGGCGCAAAAATTTACTGCGCGGCCGCCGGAAAGAGCTTGGCGTTGGCTGCCCGCAGTCGAGCGGCAAGGATGTGCAGCGCCGGCATGGAGGTGACGTTGCCGGCCTGCGGCCGCTCCGGTTCGGCGGCTTGCTGGACGGCGACGGGCTCGGGCTTCGGCGCCGGCGGTTCGGCCGGCTTGGCGCTTCCGCGCAGCGCCCAGATGCGCTTGTCGAAATCACCGCTCCTGGAAAGCCCCATCAGTACACCGGCCACCTTACCGCCGCGGTAGAGCGCCGCCGCCGAACCGCTGCCGCGCGTCGCGTTGAAGTCGAGGCGGATCTCATCGAAGCCCGTATGGATCTGCAGGTGCCGCAGGAGCTTCGCATCGAAGATCGCGACCTTGTTCTTCGCGAACGGATCCTCCTTCGGTCCGACCAGGGCTATTGACTCCGCGTGTCCCTCGGATTCGAAGTAGTCCTTAGACACGCAGCCAATCAGTACCGCCGGACTCGCGCGTTTCGCGTTCAACTCGAGCGTCTGCCTGACCTTGTCGTTCTCGACGGGGTTTTGACCGGACCAGCGCGCGTTCTTCCTCGGCAGCGCCAGATGCAGGTGGTGCGCCTGATCGGTGATGAGCATCGAGCGCACGATCAGCATGTGCCCGTCGGTGAAGTAGTCCGATTCCAGCTCGCCGACGTGACCCTTGAACGCATCGACCGGAGGCACGATCTCTTCGAGCGGCCCCAGTTCGGGAAGCGGATGCGCCGACTTCTTCTTGCCTGCCTTGGGTAGCTTGGTATCCCGCGCCAGCTTTACGGGCTCGGGCTTCGAGAGATCCGTCCGGCTGATCTCGCCCACCGTCTCGCCGACGCCGATCACCACCATCTCGGGGACCGACGGCACTGTGGGGGCCTGGACTTTGACCCAGCCGGACTTCTCGAGCGCCGCGCGCTCGGAATGCTCCGGCGCTTCGTCCGCCGGCAGGATGCCCCGTTCGTGCTGCCGACCCAGCATCGCCACGTAGGCTTCGGGCAGATGCTCGCGGCTCCCGTACCAGCAGCCCCCGTTCAGGAACGTGAAGCGGAAGCGCGCGGCCTTTAGCGCGGCGCGCGTATCCTCGCTCGGCTTGGCGCCGAACTTCAGTTCGACCTTGCCCTCGTACTTGCCCGTGCGGATCTCGACTTCCACGCCGTCGATCTCGCCGGAACCCAGGACGCTCCCGTGCTCGGGGTTCTCGGCTCCCCCGCCCTGCGCCGTGGTGCTGCCCTGCTTGCCCACGGCCACGGCGTCGATCAGCTTGGCGATCGGCATGCCGGCTTCCGCCGAGTTGGTATGCGTCTTGTTGCGGATGCGGAGCACCTCGCTCAGCCCCTTACCCTTGGCGACGATCCGGCCGGCCTTCTCGACGTGCCAGGCCATACCCTTCGGCGTGGCTTGGAACGTCGGGTAGTGTCCGATCACTTCGACCTTCGGCGGCGCGACCGTATGCCCTTGGCCGTGGCAGCGGTGGCAGAGCAGGAAGTTCTCGCCGTCGCTGCTGAACGGGATGGGGCTCACGACGCCGGAGAGCGGCTGGACTATGCGCGTGCACGTGGTCCCGTCCGGGCTGGTGGAGCGCAGACCAGTCACGCGGCCCTGCGCGTCCTTCACTTCCTCGGCATCGGGGCAATCGAGCTTCGCGACGGCCAAGTGGTAAGCGTGCGGATTCTGCCGCGCCTGCTTGAGCGTGATGCGCAGCGGATCCTCGCCGGAGCCGCCGCAGCGTTCGCACTTCGGCCCCTGCTGCGGAATGCGGCGCTCGATCGGCTTCCCGGACTGGCCGACCGCGTACGCTCCGACATCGACGCAGGCGACAAACTCGCCCTTGGTCGCCACGCCGTCCCAGGATTCGGGGCTGAAGTAATCGGTCATGCTGTCCGACTGATCTTCCTTCCAGCCCAGGATCTCCCAGCCCAGTTCCTTCAACGCGCGGCCGACGCAGGCGACCGCGGCACGCTTCTCGGTGTAGTGCATGAATTAAGCTCCTTCGTTCAGGCGCTCGATGAGCGCGTGGACTTCTTCCTGGTCGAGCGGTTCGTGCTTCCCGCCGTCGGCCGCGACTTCCGAATGCAGCTCGCCGGCCACGGATGGATCGTCGAGGTCGTTGGCCCAGTAATTCAGCGCGGCCAGGACGGTGGCAAGTTCGCGATCGGTAAGCGGATAAAGATCGGGCTCCATCGGTTCTCCTTAAAGCTGGACCGTGAGGTAGTGGAAGACCGCGTAGAACGTGCACGCGGCCACGAAGAGCGCGGCACCGAGACTCGGCGGCTCGCCGGCCTGATCCTGCTTGGCGGCATGGTTGGCGACGGCGGACAACAGTTCGACGGGTTCGATGAGTCACCTCCTGGAGCGATAGGCCGAGCGGAGCGCCTGGACGAAGGGCGTCCATGCGTTCGTGCGGGCCTGGGTTTGCTGGAATGGAATGGCGACAAAGGTGTCGTAGAGGCGCGTGAGTTCGGGATGAAAGTCCGAGCGCCAAAAGAATTCGTACGGCTTCCCGTCCTTGAGCTTCAGGATCGCAGAATCCACGGGAACCTTGGCATTCCAGAGCGGGATCAGGTAGTCGCAGAGGTGGTCGAAGGAATCGGGCATCGGCACAGCGATGACGCGGCGGCTCGCTAGTTCCGCACGCAGGCGTTCGACCGTCATGCTACGCGGTCCGTAGTTTGCGGAGGCGCAAGACGCCCCGGACCACGCCCTCCACCATCAAGACCTTTTCCGAAATTACGCGGCGCTTCAGGCGGACCGCCGGCTTGACCTTGCGCCGCTCCGACAGAACGATCTGCGCATGGGCCGCGAGTTCGCGATAGGTGAACAGTTCTCGCAAGCCAGCGTCGAACGGCAGCCCTGTGTTCATATTGAACGAGACCACCGGAACCCCGTACTTGTCGCATTCGACCGATGCGTAGTCGCCGAAGAGCCCGACGGAGAGGATGCCGGCGCCGAGATCGGGTCCGACGTGGGCCAGGAATACGATGCCGGGCCGTTTAGCCAGCCGCTTCAGGCATTCCTCCGAACAGGCATCCGATTCCATCGAGACGACCTGCGAGGTCCGCTTCGCCATGGTGCAGCGGGAAAAGCCGGATGCCGCGAACAGATAGGCGTCGTGCGCAAAACACTTAACCGATGCGGGCTGGGCTGGGTGCATGATGGATCTCCTTGGATCAGCGCGGCTTAGTACACTTGATGCGGCAGCTTGCCGACGGCGAGCTGGGCGCGGTGCTGCTGCATGGTCTCGTAGACTTCTTCGTCGAGCGCGTCTTTCTGGCCGGCGGCGAGGCGGCGGCGGTATTCTTCTTCGTCGTCGCAGTCGATGATGCCGAGATCGAGGCCGGGGATGTTCGAGTGCGCGGAGGATACGGTCCCGCCTTCGAGGATCACGACGACTTGCGGGCGCTCGGCCGGTGCGTCGGAAAGCCATGCTCGCGCCGCTTGCTCACCGTTTGGACCAAAGTCCGCCACGATTGCCTGGGGTGAACCTTTGCGGTTCACGACCCATGAACTTGGCCCATATCGTGAACTCCGCAGAGATAATTCTAGTTCGCTCGTCGGCAGTGTTGGCGGTAGAAGCGTAGCGATGATCTCGACGGCTCGGGCCGCATACCTTTCGGGGTAATGCACCAGCAACTCTCCGATTAGTCGGCGCGCAGCCTGCATGGGCATGGATTCGGGCTCGATCATGGCGATTCTCCTGGTTTTGCGGGGATTGAAGGCGTTTCGCGGCGTTTGCGGCGGATTACTTGCCGCTTAGGAACGCTTCGATCGCCTTATACGTGTTCTTAATGCCGAACTGCTTGCAGGTGCGCTTGATCGCGGGGCCGTCGTGGTGGTAAGACCGATCCCTGAAGGCCGCGCGCATGCGCTCCGCGATCACGGGTACGCGATCGACTCCGAAGGCGTAGTCGCCGGGCATTTCGCGGACGCAGTCGGTCAGGTGCTTCTCGTACGCGGCCATCCATTCATCAAGGCGGGACATCATTGATTGTCCTCCGCCTCATTCTCATCGGCCATTTGGGCAATATCGGAGACGTGCTCGGCCAGCAGACCTTCCGGGTACAAGGCTTGCAGCTCTCCGGCCAGCACCGCGACGACCACGAGGTCTTGGTCGCGGTTCATTTGCGCATACAATTCGGCGGCACTCTGCGGATCGGTCGCCCAGACGTGCTCGGCAATCGCGATTCCGTCCGTCTCGTTGAACGCGATGATGGTGTACGGATTGTTCGGCTTCGGGTCTGAACTCATAAGATCTCCTTCAGGGCCGCGGCGCGGCCAGGGTTCGAGGCTTGGGGCGTTGGACCACGCCGCACTGCTGGCAGGTCCACTCGGTCTCCTTGACCGTGTGCTTCTGGGTGGACTTGCAGGCTGCGCAGTAGCGCAGGTCCGTGGCTCGCGGGCGCTTCATGGATCGAACGCCCGGTCGATGCCGCCGTACTCGGCGCCGCGTTCGGCCGCGAGTTCGCGCGTGGTCTTGCGGCAGAGGGTCGCAATCTGGATCAGGCTCAGGCCCGGCCCTTCGTGCGAAACCGGAGCCGACTCGCCGTGTGCCGAGCCGGCTTGATAAATGCTCTCTATCCCGTCGGGTCCGACCTGGAAGACCTCGTACCCGTGTTCGTTGTACTCTCCGCAAATCTTGGGCATGGCTCACGCTCCCGTCAGTAGGTAGATGATCCCGGCGAGCGCGGCGACAACGCACGCCACGCCGATCAGCAGGATCCAAACGTCACGCTCGGCGCGTTTCATGGGAATCTCCGGGGTTTAAGTGGGCCTGGGCGCAGGAGAGAACCGGCGTTCGTAACGCGCCGGTGACTGCGTGAGGGGTACTTCGTGGAGATTGGGCGGGTGACTACGAGGCATACGTCGCCCGCGCCCAGGCCCCCTCTATTCTTCAGGCGTTCGCGATGCGCCGGTCGGCTGCCTCGATTACGGGCTCGAGCGCCTTCTCGGATTCGAGTTCGGACTCGTGCTCGGAGTAGACGGCAAGGCCCTTGAACTGGCCCTTAGCCACCTCTTCTTCGATCTCGCCGCTCAAATACTTCGGATCCTCCAGCACGATCACTCGCCCTATGGCGACCTTCGGGTTGTTGTGCACGACTCGATCCACGACGCCACCGTGCATGACGACAATCACTTCCACCGCTTCGGCGCACATGAGTTCAGTTCTCCAGGGCCTCGTCGGTCTCATGCGGCGCTTCGACGACGGCCGGCTGCGCCGAGGACGCCGACTTCGGTTCTGGGAGCCGGGCGGGCGTGAGGTAGAGCGCGGACTGCCCGAGGCTCTTGCGGAACGCTTCGGCGGATTCGCGGGTGCTGAAGGCGATCGCCTTGCGCCACTGCCGGGTCGCGGCCTGCCCGTCGCCGTGGAGGTACTCGCGGGCGCTGAAGCGCAGCGACCACGGCATCCCGCCGTCTTCGGCACGCTCGACCCGGATCAGCTTCGGCTTCTTGCGGGCCGGCCGGTCGTAGTACGCGCGGATCTTCTCGATCCACGCCGGGCTCACGCTGTCCAACGCTGCGGTCGCCGACTTGTGCCGGGTGCTCGAGTGGAGCGCGATGCCGGGCTGGATGGGGTGGTTCGAGGGGCGCAGCCGGGCGACCGGGCGGCCGCACGAATCGACGTAGGTGAACCACGCCGACTTGCCGGACTCGACTTCGCGGATCTCGCGGCGCTGGGCCTCGATCTCCTTGCGCTGCGCGTCCCGCAGCGCCTTCAGTTCGGCGGCGCGCTTGCGAGCCGCGGCGGCTTGCTCCCGCGCGCGGCGGTCCGCGTCCTTGGACGCCTGGACGGCCTTGTCCACGGAATCCCGGCCGAGCGCTTGGCCGAGCACGTTCTGCATCACGATCATTTGGATTCTCCTGACCTCGTGGTTGACCCTACCCAATGCTTGTGATTAAACGCAAACCGGGAGCGCGGAAATATAACTGCGCTGGCGTACGCGCTCCGCCTTGTCGGCCTGTTCGAGCCATCGCTCCGCGCCGACCTCGTCGCCGCGTTCGGCCGCCTGGGCGGCGAATTCGAGACAGTCTGCGTGCTCGACCAGGCGATCGAGATGTTCCTTCTCGGCCCGGCGGCGGGATCGGCGCGCGCGGCGGCGCAGGTCGGAGACGTAGTAACGGGGCATCGCGGTGCTCCTAACAAAAAGCCCCGCCGGATTGGCGGGGCACGGGACGACGGCGGGCCGTCCGGCTCGGAGCCTGATCGCAGGCCCCGGCCCGGAGGGTCCGGCTACTCCTTAACCCACTTGGTCCGGGCGGCGTAGGTCGCCCTCGCAGTTCAGCCAGGGCGTGAAGCCTTCGTACGTGAACTCGGGCCACTTCCCGTCCTTCATCACGTCGATCTTGACGTAGCGGGTCATGCGTATTTCTTCTCCACGTGGGCCTTGAAGCTCTGGAGCGTCACGCCGTAGGGCAAGCGGCCGACAAAGATCAATCGCTCTCCGTTGGGCTGAATGGCCTCGAAAACGTGGGCGCCACGAAGATTCCGGTTCACGATGTCGAGAAGCTGCTTGGTCATCTCGGCGATACTGACCTCGCACTCGCCCCGATTGCGCTCCAGGGACGCCTGCACGTCGGACAGGGCGTCGGGGTCGTCCGGTCCGTTGTCGATGATCCCTCGCTCGATTTGGATGATGCGCGGCTTCATGCTTGCTCCTTTTGCAGGGCGCGTTCCACCGCCGCGGCGACTCGTAAATAGCCGCCGGCGCGCAGGATCGCGACGATCTCGCTTGCGTTGTTCTGCGCTCGGATGGTTTCCAAGTTGCTCCTGACCATCCACATCTCGAATGGATCGAGCGGCCGCTGTTTCGTCTTCATATTCAGCCCGCCGCCACCACGAACCGGAGCGGTTCGCGGAGTTCTTTGCGGGCGGCGCGTTGGGCCGCGAACTTGGTGACGTAGGGCAGATCGTCGGAATCGCCCTGGGACTGCCAGCGCCAGGTCTTGACGCCGGGCGTCGGGCACGGGTTCGTGCGGTCGCGTTCGATGTAGACGGTGCGCAGGTTCTTCATGCTCAATCCTCCATTCCCAGGCCCTCTCGGGCGGACTCGGCGACAGCGTGCGCCAGTTCGTTTCGGGTGGCCGCAGGTCCGGAGCAGATGTCCAGGATTTCTTGCAGCTTTTGGCGCATGCGAGCGCGCGATTTCTCGTCTCGCTCGTGCGCTTTGGCATCGGTCGCGATGCGCGCGTGGTAGATACGAAGCTGTTCCGGTGTCAATCCCGTCATTCGAGCGCCTCCGAGGCTTGTTTGAGTGCGGCTTCCATGCCGGCCCGAATTTGGGCGGACACCTCGGATAGCCAGTCGTATGCCTGATCGAAGGTGACTTCGCGCAGATTGCCGCGCTCGTAGATGTAGACGTGCGCCCAAGGCAGCGTGATCTTCATGCGCTCGACATCGCCGGAATCCCCGAACGCCTTGACCAGGCAGCACAGGTAGTACGGTGCGCCTTCGTCGGTCCAGGGACATATCAAGTGAGTTCCGGACTCCCGGAGTATCCAAACAAACTTATCGAGCTGCTCTTTCTTGATCCATTTCACGTCGATGCCGAGATCGCCGTCGTAGTATTTGGGCCAGCCGTGCTTGCGCACTTCTGCGGCCATGCAGGCGGGTAGTCCATGGGGAATGATGGGCATGACGTTCTCCTAGTAGCCGGCCGCCTCGGCGGCGTAGTCGCGCTGGAATGCCCGAACGGAGCGCCAGTCCGGGAACGCGATGCCCGGTCCCGGCCAATCGCTCTCGTTCGCGTAGCCGTTCTTGAGATCCGCGACCGGGCAGCAGGATTCGCTATGGGAATCGAGCCGCCCGTCGCAATCGCGCGCGGACTCTTCGAATTCCGCGTAGATGACCGCTTCGTCCTTCGGGTACTCGTACTTCGAGTATCGATGGCAGTAGCCCTCTTCGGTCGCTCCGCCTTCGGCCAGTTCGATCGTGTCGCCGGGGCGCATGGTCAGCTTGACCGGGCTGCATTTGTGCGTGATCCAGAAGCGGGCCGTCCGGGTCGGCGTCTCTTTCAGGCGCTCCGGTTCGCCGGACTCTTCGCAGCCGGCGCAGAAGCCGTCGCCGCAAGGACAGGGATCCTGCGTGTATCGTCGATCAGGCATGACGCATCCCCTTTCGGGCTTCGTATTGGGCCTTGCCGCAGGCCGACGTATCCACGCAGGTCATTTCGGCGACATCCTGGGCGCAGTAGCCCCGCGCCAGCATGACCTCGCGGCACTGCGCTTCGCGCGACGCGATCACGGTCGCGACGAATCGCTGAAGGAAATAGATGTTCCAGTATCGGTCGCGCGGAGCCGCGCTGTCTTTAGGCGCGGGCCTGGCTTCGACGGTCCAGTTGGATCCGCTCGCATCGCCGCGCCCTTTGCCAATCCGCAGTTCCTTGGCCCGATAGCGCGCCTCCATCTCGCACATGAACTCGTGCGATGTGAAAGGCTGGGCCTCGCCGGTTGCGCGGTTCACGTGGTACAGCATCCAGAGTTCGTCCATGCGTCCTCCCTTGCGAATCTGGTTCGGGTGAGGTAGGTTGCGGATGAGGCTTGCGCCGGTTCCGCTGTGCTGCCCCCGTGGTGACAACACGGGGGCTTCGTTTTTAGTGACACTAGGGGCAGAGGGATTCGAACCCTCACGAGGCTTGCGCCTCGCGGTCGTGACAAGACCGCGCGTCTGCCAGTTCCGCCATACCCCCAGGCACTACCCTTCAAAACAGCCTGCGATGCTCGACGCAAACATCCTCAACCCCTGCCTCTTTGAGCAGCCGCCGCGCGTACGAAACATTGACTGGGCTGTGCATCGTGAGGTATTGGCCATCCAGAGAAAGCTCGTAGGCCCACTGCTTGAAGTGGCGGCTCATTACGGCGTCCACCTCCGTCCACTTCCAGCGGTAGGCCGGAATGGCCGGCCTCGGCTTCGGGCTGAGTTCCATGCTCAAGATCCTTTCTTAGCGTGCCGGGCGGCGCAGCGGTCCGCTTCCACGTCGTCGTCGAGGCGGCGCCAGCCCAGCCGTTCGTAGCGCTCGGGATCGGCCTCGTAGCGCTTGATGCCCTCGCGGGCGAAGTTGAAGTCGAGACGGCTCTGGACACAGTAGCGGAACCAGTCGTCCAGCCGGTCCGGAGGCATGGTGGTTCTCTCGGAGTTCATCGGCGTGTTCTCCAATCTCGCTGAAGCTGCCGGTATTCGACCTTGGTGAGCTTCCCGTCGTGCGGGTACATGGAGCGGATCACGCGGGACTCTTCGAAGCGGATCGCCAGATCGTCTCGCGTCGGGTCCATGTGCCGACGCATGTCCTCCAGCCATTCCACCTTTTCGCGGATCCGGTTCAGCGCGTTGCGTTCGGCGGCTTCGCGGGTGAATCCGCAACCCGTAAAGCCTTCCACCGCTCCGTCGTGGTGGCGGTAGGCCAGCCTGTACTCGTACATGCGAGTCCTCCTTGTTCAGATGCCCACGGCGATCCAGGGCATCGGTTCGATCGGCAGGCCGGACCATGCGATCAGCACGGAGCCGTCCGAGACGATCTGGATTCCGTACGAGAGCGTGTAGAAGCGCATTTCAGCGCCTCCAGGCCAGCGAGTTGTTGTTCGGGTCGTCTTTCGGATCGAACGCAGCGACGCTGGGGTCGCGCTTGCAGATCCGCGCGGCATGAACGAGCGCGCAGGTTTCGACCCAGTTCCAGCGGCCGTCGTCGCCACGGGTCCAGATGGCCACGTAGGCGGTTCGGTGAAGCACAACGGACATGGCGGTTCTCCTTAGCTCATGTAAGAGCGACGGCACCCTTGGTCGCAGAACTGGGCGTGGTGCGGCTGGTAGGGCATGCTTCGTCCGCACCAGCGGCATTCGCTGCCGGCGGCTTCGCGGATGGCTTGCAGGCGTCGTTCGTGGCGCCGCTTGAGCTTCACTTCGCGGTCGCGCGGAAGCCCGCCGCGGATGTTGATGATCTCGTTCGCGTAGTGCGCGAAGTCGCGCAGGATCTCTTCGCGCGATTGGGGCCACCAAGCCGCCAGCCCCTTCTTGAACATGCTGCCGGGCGGCGCTGATTTGACGCGCTTGTACGCCTCGACGTATTGGCCGGCCGTGACCATGCGATCCATGCACTTAAAATGCTTGGGCACCCATGGGGCCGGGGACGCGGTCGCGGGCACTAAAACACCTCCTGTCCCATGAGGTAATCCACGAAGCAGTCGAAGCGCGCGTACGCGCGTTTCAGCGCTTCAGGATCGGGGTCGCCGGAGAGCATCTGGCTTTCGGGCGTCGCGGCGCGCTTGCAGACGGTTCCGCGCGCTTCGTCGAGCGCGCGGATGACCTCGCGCTTTAAGCGCGCGCGTTCGAGACGTGTCTCGGCTTCGGTCATGGCAGTCCGTGGCATCGTGGTTCTCCTTAGCAGTCGTCGGGGCCGGGCGTCGCCGGGAGTTCGAAGTAGCCGGCTTCGGCGCGGAGCGTGCGGATGGTTCCGTCGTCCGCCTGGATCCGTTCGGCGTAAATCCATTCGGGCGCGTAGATGATCTCGGGATCGCGCGCGGCCTTCAGAAACCAGCCGGCCGCGAAGCAGAGGGCCGCAACTCCGAGCAGCACGAGCGCGCGGGTTCGGTCGTATTTGTCGGGCATGGCGATTCTCCAGAAACAAAAAAGCCCCACGGGATCGCGGGGCTGACGTTGCGAATGAAAAGGCCGGGCGCGTCACATGTCGGCGTCGTGGACTCGATACAAGCTCCGTCTTGCCCGTGGCACGCGCCCGGCCCAGTTCATTTTCCTTGCGGCTTACGAACGTATTCCCCCAGCCGCACGTCGTAGCGGTACACGCGATCCAGCGGGGCGTAGGGCATCTTGTCGCACGTGCCGCACATTCGAGGCTTGTGTCCGCGCGGGATGTCCATGTGATTCGGGCAGATGCAGCCGCGGTCGCAACAGCCGCACGTGAGGTGCTTGGTCGGCGCGCGTTCGATCGAGAACGCCGGCGCCGCTCCCCCGCCCCCGCTGAAGACTTCGCCCCGTTCGAGCGTGCGGGTAATCAGAGCGGCGTCATCGCGGAGCCCGTCGTCCTGGGCCAGCAGGGACGCAAGGGTGCCGCGCCATTCGTGCGACGTGCCCTTATTGACGATGATGCGCATGCAACGTCCTCCTATTTCGAGATCAGGACTGCCGGGTAGCGCTCGATCGTGTTCGCCCAATCCGCGCGGGGCTCGACGGCGATCACCTTCATCCGGCCGTCGAACGTGACGCCGGACGATACAACCGACTCGGCCGTGAGTTCGCGGATCTCGATGTCGCGCTGCCGCCAAAGGCTCTTGTGGAGTCCAATGACCGGGAGCGCCTCGATCTCGGACTCCGAGAGTCCGGAATGGTTGTGCGTAACCATGGCAATCGTTCTCCTGGGTTCAGGAACCTTCGTTCGAGGGCGACGTAGCGGCGTGCCGATTCAACGTCGCCCCCGTACGGAAGCGCCTGGTTAGTCGGCGGCGGCCGGGGTGAGCGTCCGCGCCGGCCGATAGTTCAGGTAGCCGAGCAGGTTCTCGCGCTGGCTGTTCAGGCGTTCGAGCTTGGCCATGAGCTTCGCGCGTTCGCGTTCGCACTTCGCCAGGTTCTGCGCCGCCATCGCGCGGTTGCGGATTTCTTCGATCGTGTCTTCGGGCATGGTGCTACCTCCAAGAAAAGCCCCCGCCCGATTGGCAGGGGCGAACGCTCGGGCTCTTAGGAGCGCGGGCGTTCAGGCGACCTGCTGCTTGGTTCGAGGCATGTAGAGCGGAGCGCCGTATTGCTTCGCGGTCAGCTCGGCGAGCGGGCGGATGGCCTCGGGCTTGCCCTGGACCGACTCTTCGGGAATTTCCTTCCCGTTGGCGTCCTCGACTTTCAGAGTCCACCATTCCGGCGAGTTCTGCGAAACGATCACGCGCATGACGTTTCCTCTTTTCCAGGAAAGTCGGGACAGAGTTTCTCTGCGGATTTCGGTGAGAATTTAGGACGGCTGTTCAATGGAGATGCCTGGGGCCGGAGCGGTGCCTTGCGACACGACTCCGGCGCCCAGGCGATCCGTGTACGTCGTTCTAGCAGTTAGCTTTGACCCTCGGGCTACCGACCTGGCTGGCCCCCAGCTTTAAGAGCGCTAGGTTCTCGAACTGGCTTGACGTTGGGAAGGGTTCAGGCGCTATGGCCTCGCAGACGGGATCCAGGGCATACCTTTTTCGCCTGTTCTTTAGGATTTCGCTGGGCATGGTGTCCCAGCTACTACCAGGCACCCGACGCTGCGGCGTGACTCCCCGGCACGTTCAGCCGGATAGGACATTCGAGTTACAAGCGGGCACGTGGTATCAGCACGATGCCGGCTTCCCGGTTCGGGCGGGCCGGCCACGGTGGACAGAGTTGCTCTGCACACCTGGCCAGTCCGGTTCAGGGACTCGCGGTTCCTGCAACGTCACGGTCGCCCAGTTCACACCCGACTTTCCGTAGGGACAGAGCATCTAAGGCGTTGCTCGACGCTAGGCGCGTCCAGCCTTCGATGCCTTGCCAGTCCGGAAAATCGGAACAAGCAACGGCTACGCTGCATATTGGATAGACTCGCCGATTGCATCCTGGACGGTTTAGCCGCTCCATACCGGAGCGACCGTCTAGGACCGCGCTCGACTGCAAACGCGCCTCTAGGACGCGCGCTATCGCTTGCGACCGGACTTCGCGAAGGAATCGGCTATGAGCGGAAAGCAGTAGAGCAATCGGAATGGAGCGTAGGGTTTGCCCGGATTCGATGGAGCGCGCTATCGGATGCCCGATTCCCAGACGGATAAGGCGCGCCACTTGTTGAGGTGGCCACAATCCGGGTTAGGACTCATTCCGAACGGCTAACGCGCGTAATCGAGCGGATTCTACCTATCGCGCCGATTGTTGCGGCTTTCCCTACCGATTCCCTCGTACCTATCCGGCCTATTCACTGCATCCGGAACGGATCACAATTCCATTCCAATAGAGCAGGCGCGCCAGACTTCTAGGCGCGCCTACCCTACGGAAACGGATTAGCGTTTACGAAGCCGCCGCCGCCGTATACTCCGGCTTTTCCGAACCGACCGAAGCCGCAACGGTGGAAACGCTGGCCGATTCCTTCGCGGCCGATTCCACGCGCTCCAATACGCCCTTGGTCAAGGATTGGAGCGCTTCCCCGTTGCATCCTTGCGCGATATGGAGCGCCAGCCGGACCGTTTCGTCCGTCGTCAAGTGCCGTAGGGAATCGACGGCGCGCTCGTACTTGGTCTTTTCCTTCGGAGTTGAGCGCTTGCGACCCATAGCGCTATCGAGAATCGAAAGCGCTTCCTTGTCCGAACCGGCATCCGCCCAGTCTTGAAAGCATCCGTGTTTGTTGGCGTCTTTCATTTGAGCGGCGAGACTGCACGCGCGCTCGACTCGCGACCGATCGACGATGCAAGGCAGACAAGCCACTTCGAAACGGTCCAGCGCTTCCTTGCGCGTTTCGGTCGGATGCTTGGCTTTGATCCAAGCCACGACACGTTTGCCCAGCGTTGCCAGCCGAACGCGCGTTTCCCTGGACAACGCGCTAAAATCCTTCGCGATTGCCAAGGGCGATTCGACTTCCTTCACTTCCTGGACAGGCTGAACCGGAGCGCGCTCCGCTTGCGCATCCGCTTCCACGTCCAACGGCACAAATCCGCTATCCATGACTCCTACTCCTATCCGCTCCATACCGGAGCGCTCCTAAGCGCTTCCGACCAAACCCGAACGGGCTTGCAATCGGGAAGTGCTCGACTACAAACCGACCGAACGCGCAAGCCAAACGAGACCGACAAGCCCGACCATTCCAGGAAGGCAAACGAGGAAGGCAACGGCTAGGGATTTTGGCGACATAGGAAGCGCTCCGAACGGTTTTCGATACGGGAAGTAAACAACCTAATTCCGATTTTGCAATCGTCGCAATTGTAATTTTGCAAGTATCTCATAAAGTGAATGCAGAAAAGTATTTAGGATATACACAAAATCAATTATGATTCAGTGTGAGTTTATAAGTATATGGTATTAAAAGAGTTAACGAATTGAATCTAAATTGAAGCATTAGAGAATCTTTATTGAATCATTAAGACCAATTACCATTTTAATCTCATAACTGCATTACATATAATTACTTACGAGATTGAACTACCTATGTTGTACCTAGGTTGAATATCGTGTAAAGGCTTGTAAGGCAGGGAGTTAGAGGGGGAATCCTAACTTTCCCGGACTAGTTCCGAGACTTAGGTACCTAAGTGAAATTTTTCGATTTTCCCGCAGGTCATATCAATATGATAAATTTTTCCTAATCATACCCTAAATGATATTTATATCTTTTCCCTCGTTTTCCTAACTTAGGTTAGAGCAACGATAATATAACCTCAATACTTGCAAGCGCTTGCGTCGAGCATAGGGGGGATATTTTCCCAAGTTAGGTCTATTTTAGCAAGGTAGCCGGGGAGGTCCTCACCTCACACTATCCCCCATTTCAAACCGCCAGTCCCATTTCAAATTTGCAAAAATTTAGGGTACATCCGGTCCTTCTGATTGAATCATCCTCGTTTCCAGGGAGGGGGGATGTGTTTGGCAGCAAGGGGTTACGAATACTCAGAGCCCCTCCCCTACTACCAAAGGCGTGTACTCTATATATTGTATAAGAGTATTGAATATATATAGATATAGGGGGTTAAAAAGGAAAACACTTCCCTTATATAGACTATTCTGAAGCGCATACTGCCTGTTTAGCCCTCGCGCTCAATTATTAAACCTTGTCTATCAAACGAGTTAAGACGCCACGATTCGCCTCATATTAAAGCGCAAACAGCGGGACTTACGTGGGATTCTGGGCGAAACGCTGGAAAGCCCGGTTTGCTGCGCGAACGCTCGATCGGTTGAGAATTGGGGGTCCAGAGAGCTAGTGTTTATGCAGGAGGCCCTATGCGAGCGATCAACTCCGATGACCCCGAAGCCGCGACCGACAGTTCGGTTGACCGGAAGATCCGCCGGCTCGCGCTCAACTGCTCGTACTGCCGGCCTCACCGCGGCGAGAACGCACGCAGGCAAGCGCGGCGCTCCTGGAAGCACCGAAGCAAAGCGCGCAAAAGCTGGGCACGGGGTGCGGGGTGAGTCTATGGGCTGGGCGACTAGGCATATCGAGCGGCTGAAAGCTGGCGAGACAGTCTCGTTCCGGCCACATGGCAACTCGATGAAGGGCAAGATCGAGTCGGGCCAGCTTTGCACCGTCGCCCCCGTTGGCGCCGAGGGCCTTCAGGTCGGAGACGTGGTCTTGTGCAAGGTGAACGGGAATGAGTTCCTGCACCTGATTAAAGCCATACGCGGCAACCAGTACCAGATCGGAAACAACCGCGGCGGGATCAACGGGTGGACGTCGGCGAACCAGATCTACGGCCGCTGCATTCGAGTTCAATAACCGCGATTTCATCGACATGATCGGCCGTACATGTACGCGCCATAAGCACGAGAGACGCTGCCGCCATGATCGAAGGCCATGAGGTAGGGGTGAAGTGGTCGCGCGAGGATTCGTGCTGGATCGCCGAAGCGATCGACCTGCCGTTCGTTGCGGCACACGGGGAATCGCTCGACGAGGCGATCCGCCAGCTCGAGATCTGTATCCAGGCTGTCGCGGAGGAACGCAACCGGGAAGCGTTTAGACGCAACGTGGATCGACTTTTCGACCGCCACCCGTGGAAATACGCGATCTTCCACGAAGCACGCCTGGCCGGCATCGCGCCGGATCGAGCGACCGCGCTGCGGTACGCGCGCACGAAGCCTGGGGCGCTGGCCCGGCAGATCGTCCGCGCGAGCATGACGCACCGCGGCCGGCCGTGCTTCACGATGGAGGACGCCGCGAAGATGGATTGCCCGTGGCCGCCGTACTAAGCCCGCTTATTTAATTCGAATCCACGATTCGCGAATTGCGAACACCTAACTACTTGCCGGGCTACGGATTGTTTATTTGACTGGATCCCCGAATCGGGCCAGCAATCGGGCCATTGTGGCCCGTAAGCCGCAATCGCCCCGGCGCCCGAGTCGCTTCGAAACATCGGCACTTATCACGAACTACCGACGTTCCGGATTCAAAATCCGCTGCTTTCCTATGGGCGCCGCCTCGCCGCAACACCGGCACACGAACCGGCACAAATTCCGGCACAAATCCGGCGCACGATATATAAGTCCTTGGCGTTAGAAGCTTTTATGGCGTCCCCAGGAGGACTCGAACCTCCAACCTGCGGATTAGAAATCCGCTGCTCTGTCCGGTTGAGCTATGGGGACGTTACTTAAAGCCTTTATTATCAAACACTTTGCTTGTTGACTCGCTCCCGATACTATGATACAACACCGGTACAACGATACTACGGGAGACAACACCCATGCAGATCACGCCGAAGCCGAATCCAGGGCGCCCGGGCTGGCGGGTTACGTTCCGGCATCCGGTCACGAAGCGCATCGTCACGGGCGGCCTTTCCACAAGGGACGAGTCGGCGGCAGTCACGGTCTGCCGGCACCTCTCCAGCCTATCCGATCGGCCGGAACTCTGGCAAGAACCCGAGAACCCCGTTCTCCTGGGCTTCGCCTTGCGGGCGGTGGAATTGTGGTTCGGTTCGGACTCCGCACACGCGGCTTTCGTGCGCAAGAACACCGACCCCAACCGGCCGCTGGTCAAGCCTGACGAGGCGGCGGCGCTGCGCTCTGTCGAGGACAACCGGAAGCTGCTGGCGGAAGTCGCCGCGGCGACGGGCGCGACGGTGAACGCGCCAAGCCTTGACGACGTGTTGCAGCGCATCCCGTCCACGTTCTTTGCCGAGTATGTGGCGCTGCAAAACCGCTGCCGGGAGCAGGCGGCGCGGCTGGCCGATATTGAGCCTGAGCTTGAATCGTACCGAGTGGAGCTTGACCGCATCCGGCGCAAGGCGAACGAGCACGTCAAGGTGAGCATGGGCGCGGCGTGGGACGCCTTTACCCAAGACGACGATTACAAAGCGCTGCACCCCAAGACGCAAGCGGACCTAGACCGCGTGGCGGCGTCTTTCATTGGATCCCTTCGCGGCGGGCGGCACTTCCGGCTTGCTGAGGTTCGGGCGGCGCATGTGGGGACGTGGCTTTCCGCGCTGCGTAGCGCCAAGCGGACCAAGGACGGGAAGGCGACCGGGGCCGCGCTGTCGGCAGTCACGAAGGCGAAACAAAAGCGGTATCTGTCCGTGTGGATGACCTTCGCGTTTAAGAAATTCGACCTGAGCGAAAACCCGATGGACAAGACGGGCAAGGTAAAGGGCGCGGCCGTGGGGCGTGAGGACATCGCGGCCTTCCGGGTGGCTGACCTCCGCGCGTTCCGCGAGATGCTCGATACGCTCGCAACTCAAGACCACTACTGGCACGCGCTGGTTGCCACGGCGACGCTTGCCGGGCCGCGCTACTCTGAACTTGCTTGGATGAAGATTGAGCACGTGAACTTGCAGGCGAACGAGATTGTCATAGCCACGCGGCGCGACGGGGAGACGGTGACAGGGACCAAGACGGGCCGGGAGCGGCGCTTGCCTATCGAGTCCACCGTTCTACGCGCGGCGCTGGAGGCGCATATCAAGCGGCGGCTGGCCGAACAAAAGCGCAAGGGCGCGACGGCTGCCGAGCGCTCCCCTTTCCTGTTTCCGTCCACCGTGGGCGACCATCCGGGCAAGCCGCGCACCCTGACGCCGGCGGGCATCTGGTGCGAGTCGAGTACGTTCCTGCGCGCATGGCGCGGCGTGGCGGCGCGGTGCGAGGAAGTCACCGGCGCGCGCGACTACTGGCGCTTTGGGCCTCGTGAGTGGCGGCACTGTGCCGGTACGGCCATGGGGTATTCGGGGAACGATTCGCTCCGCATCTCCGCATGGCTGGGCAACTCTGAGGACGTTTGCCGAAAGCACTACATCAGGACTTCGGAGAAGGGCGAGCGGTGGCCGTTTGAGTGGCGCTAACCCGTTGCGGAAAAATGGGTTAGGCAAGGCTGAAACAAACCGGGCGGAAAGTTCTATTTTTCGCGCGGGACGGTGGTAAAAGGTGGCTGGCTTCGTGGCTGTGAACCGCGCGAGCCGATGGAACCGAACAAGACAACCGAATATCGCCCCGAGGGATGCGTAAGCCGAAAGGCTCGCGGCCTTCACCGCCAGGTGAACGCTTCACAATCCCGACCGGGGCGGTTGTTGTCCAAGGAAGGGGTGCGGCGGGACGGCGCTTGAGACTCTCTATCCATGGCAAGGCACGGCTTGGCAAGGGGTGGTGTCGTACTTCGTGAAGTAGAAAACCAAACCCTTGAATTAGGAGAAAAGTCATGGTTACAGAGACGCGCGTTGGACCGAAGCGGTGCAATAAGGCATCGTTGGCTAAGGTTGGCGTGACGTTTGGAGAGGGCTATCCCTATCGCCTCTCGTTTCTTTGTGATGAATGCGGGAACGAGTGGTGGCCCAATCTGAAGTCTGGCGGGAAGCTGCCGCGCGGATATTGGAAGTGCCCGCGTGGTTGTAACCACTAAGTTTTAGCGTCACCCGCCGCACCTAGACTTGGAAAAGGAAGGTACATGGGAAAGCGTAAGAAGAAGTCGGAACGGCTTTTGAAAGTGCAGGAGTATTCCGCACCCCAAAAGCCGCAACTCGTGAAGGTACAGATTGAGGAAGTACCACAAAAGCCGCAACTCGTGAGAGTACAGATTACGGAAGCACCCCAAAAGCCGCGACTTTTGAGGGTGAAAGTGCGCGCTGCGAAAGGAGGCTCTATCGGTGATTGAGCAGTAAAGAAGCGGGGCCGGCCAGTGTTGGAATCACCGACCGACCCCTAACCGTTCCACGTGAAATAGGCACGCGGCCCGGCTGCCGATTGTATCGGCAGATTCGGCGCTGCCCTACACTTTGAGAGGGGCAGACCATGCAGCAACCAACACCGGATGTAATCTTAGAGTCCTTGCGCCCGCTCGCGGCGCTGATTTTGGAATCGGAAACGGCGCGTGACTGGTTCGCGGGCCACCTCGCGGAAGTCGCGGGCACTTTCACCTACACCCTGCAAATGCAGGAAGTCTACCTCGATACCTTCGAGCGCTTCGCCACGGCGACCGGTCAACCTGATTTGATACAGGAGGCGGCGGATTATCGGCGCGACCACAATGAGCACCACGGGAAGGCGGTGAGCGCATGAAGCGCCAAACGATTCCGAGTGAGCTTGAACCGCTGGCGGCGTATTTCAAGGACGACCCGGAAGGGCTGGCTTGGGGGCTGCTGCGGGCGGTGGCTGACGACATGAACCTCGACGAAGAATGGACCGGGCATTACGTCGAGACGGCGGCGCGGATCGCGGAAGGGCTTGCGCCCGACTGCGATTCGCGCGTGTTCGCGTGGGCGCTGGAATGGGGCGGGCGGTTCGGCGACCGGACGCGGCGAAAGGAAAGGACGCTCCGCGCGGTGAAGTACATGAAGGAAAACGCGGCGCTGGACGGGTGCGCGACTTGGGGCACGGCGGCGTTGTTCGGCGCTGAAACGATGTGTGAGTTAGGCGACGGCGCGGCGGCGCTGTCCTTGTTGGGCGAGTATATCAGTTGGTGTGCAGGGAAAACCGTACCGACTTGGGAATATGGAATCACCGAAGAAAGCAGCGACACCGTGGCGCGCATCCATGCGGCGGTGAAGGCGGGCGCATCCGCGCACGACGCGGGCTTGATGTTAGAGCGCGTGACGTGCGAGCTAGAACCGGCGCTGAAGGCGGCGGAGAAGCTGAGAGATGAGGCGAACGGCCGCCGAGAGGCGGTGAGCGTATGAGCACCGAGGTTGAAGAACATCGGCGCGAACAGGAACGCGCGGCGGCGCATATTGCCCGCGAGGCGCGGAAGCGCGCGAAGGCTCGCGAGGCGTTGAAGGCAGAGCGGGACGCGCTGCGGGCGGAACTGGACGCGCTGCGTGAGACGTTTCGATTGAAGCCGAAAGAGGAATTGCTTTCGGAGTTGAACGGCAAGACGTTCGCATGGGGCGGCATCTTCGTTTCAGGTGGGCGCGAAGAACGTATCGACTTCCAGCTAAATGCGGGGCTTATCGGCTCTGAAATGGTTGCAACGATTATGGAAAAGGGTTTCGAGCATCGCGGTTTAGCGCTCTGGAACTGCGAGGGCTTTCACGAAGGCAACCGGCTTGAGCAGTTGCGGGGCTGGGCGCAGACGGCGCGCGTTGGGTTCGCGCTGTCGGAACTGCGGGCGCGCTGTTCGTTGTGCACGGCGGTTGCGCTGACGAATGCGCAGTCGGGCTATTACGCGCGGCGCGGGCCGGACATGTGTTCCGACGCGCTGAAAACCGCCTTCGCGAAGGAGTACAAGCAGCGCATGGGATGGGCAAAGGACGCCGAGTAATTCTCGCGCGAAAATGCGGGGAATTGGTAGGCTTGGAGCATGGGCTAGGGTAGCTCCCGAAAAGCGGCCTCCGACCGCCTGCCCATGGATTCATCTTCGGAACTGCACGCGCAACGGAGGCGCGACTACATGGCGATTCAACCGGCATCTGGCAAGTGTAAGCTCTGTGGTGAGGCAACATCGCTTCTTGTTCGCCAAGTAGAAAACGAGCCTGCCGAGTTTTACTGCGCGAAGCACAACCCGATTCCGGTTGAGGCTGCGCACGCGGTATTTAAGCAGTGGGCTGGCTTGGTGAACCGCAAGCATGGTCAACTTGTCCGGGGTGAATTGAACGAGCTTAAGCGCCTCGCGGCTTTGCGGTGGGGTTCCTGGGAAGCGGCGCAAAGTAGGCTAATGCTGTTCGTTTGTAAGCATCACGGCTTCACGGCCGAGCAAGCGGAGCGGCTGAACGAAGCGGAACGCATCGCGGCGGCGCTCGATGCCTTGCAAGCGGGCGGTGAGGAAAAGGAAGCGCCAGCGACCGTGGAGGCGTTGAAGGCGAAGACCGCGAAAACGCCGGGGGCGAAAGCAGAAGCCGTAGAACCACCTGAGCCGCTTTTGACCGGATACCGGGCTATATTTGCAGCGCTTGGGCGTAGTTATTCTAACGAAGCTGTTCGGCAGTTTAAGGGCGCGTGCAAGTCTGACTCCCGCTGTCCGATCGTGTTCCATCGCAACGGCGGGCCGCCCAAGGTAAAGAAGTCGGAATTGCTGGCCTGGGCAAATCAGGTGGACGCCGATTACGAAGCCATGAAGGCCAAGCAGGGCGACGCCAGCGCCACCACCGGCAGCACCTACAAGCAAGGCCGGAAGGGTGTTGCGGTCGTGAAGGACATTAGCGGAACCGTAAGGCGGAAAATCTGACCTGACAAAAGCTGACAAAACCCGCCCAAGCTGACCGGCAACCCCTGCCCTCCCCTGAGATTACAGGAGGACATGGGATATGGGCGAAAGCATTTTACTCCCTGACGAAGTTGACGCGTTGTGTAGGTGGACGCCCGGCAGGGCGGAGAAGTTGGCGCGGCGCGGTAAGAT
The DNA here is from genome assembly GCA_045863855.1 of Planctomycetota bacterium. Classification (GTDB taxonomy): domain Bacteria; phylum Planctomycetota; class SZUA-567; order H5-PLA8; family H5-PLA8; genus H5-PLA8. Next base: position 22,570 of record BTVV01000046.1, read on the forward strand.
TCCGCACTTCGTACTGCCCGACGGCTCGATCCGGTTTGATCGTGCGGACGTTGCGGCTTTCATCCGGCGCGTGGACCCCGAGCAAGGGGACCGCGCGTGATTCTGAAATACACCCTCACCGCCGGCGAGACCGTCGAGCACCTCGACGCCGACCCCTCCAACCCTACCGACCGGGCGCGCGTGCTGGCGGCGTGGCGTCGGCTGGCTGACCTGCACCCGCGCGAGCGCGTGGAGCTGATCGGGCGCCTACCGTCCGATGCGCCCAAGCACATCGCCGACGTGCTCAACCCGATCTTGGCTGAGATGAGCGCGCGGCGGGAAGGCGGTGCGGCATGAGCCTTTGGATTGAGTCGCACGTCACCCTTGGGCGGCACCCGAAGTTGATCAGGCTGGCGGAAGCGCTGGGCGTTTCGCGGGCCGCGGCCATGGGGCACCTGCATTACCTCTGGCACTGGTCGCTGGTCTACACCGAAGGCGGTGATTTGTCCCCGTTCCGTCACAAAGATGTGTCACACGCTGCGGAATGGGACGGTGATCCCGACGTCTTCGTAAATGCTCTCAAAGAGTCTGGTTTCATGGACTCGGACGGCAACCTGCATGACTGGAAGGACTACGCGGGCCGCATACTGGAAAGACGTGCTGCTGCAAGGGATAGGAAGCGTAGGTGGCGGGAGAAAAGCGAGCGGAACGGGGACAGAACGAGGACAGGAACGGTGACGGAACGCGCTACCTTACCTGACCTTACCTTACCAACTACAACACCACGCGCGAAAACGCGCGGACGCTCGAAAGCCAAGAACTGCACTACTGCGAAGATTCAGATACCCGAAAGCCTGAACACCGAAGCCTTCAAAGCGGCTTGGTCTGAGTGGCAACAGCACCGGCGGGAAGCGCGTAAACCGCTGACGCCTACGGCGGAGCGGCAGCAGCTTGGGAAGCTGGAAGCCTGGGGTGCTGATCGCGCGGTGGCGGCGATTCGGCAAAGCCTCGCGAACGGCTGGCAAGGGCTCTTTGAGCCTCGTTGCGAAGCCGGCGGGCAGGAACTCACCTTCGCCGAATCCGAAGCGGAAGCCGAGCGGCGAATTTCCGCGAATCTGCAAGCCAAATCGGGAGCTTGAAAATGCACGACAAGATACCGGCGCACGACGCGGAAGCGGAGCTTGGCCTACTGGCCGGGATGCTGGCGGCACCGGAAGCGGCGCGCGGCGCGGTCTCCAGCCTGACGCCCGATTGCTTCTACGTGCCGGCCTACGCGAAAGCCTTTCGGCTGTTCGCCGAAATCTGGCGCGCAACCGGGACGCTCGACGGCCACCAAGTCGTGAGCGAAGCGACTAAGCGCGGGCTCGATGTGGGGCAACTGATCGAGGCTGCGGCGCGCGGCGCGCACGCTCCGGCATTCGAGCGGCATATCCGCGTGATTCTGGAGCACGACCGGTCGCGGCGCCTTCAAGCCGCGCTGAGTGAAGCCGAACGGGCGGCTGCGGCTGGGATCCCTGCGGCTGAAGTCGAAACAAGCCTACGCGCCAAGCTGGGGGCGATTGCGCAACCCGAAGGCTCTGACGCGCTGGCCGAATTGCACGACGATCTACAGGCGGCCGTGAACGGTGAGCGCTTCGCGGTTCCCCTGCCCTGGCCGATGCTTTCGCGCGCAACGCGGGCGCTACAACCCGGCACGGTAACGGACCTGTGCGGTTCTCCGGGCTCGACCAAGAGCTTCGCGGGAACGCAAGCCATGGCCGCGTTGCAATTGGGCGGGTATCGAACAGCCGTTTTAGAGCTTGAGGACGGGCGCGCGTACCACTTGCGCCGCGTCTTAGCTCAAGTCTCCGGTTGTTCGCGGTTGACCGATGACGACTGGTGCCGAGCGAATCCGGGCTCTGTCGCTGAAGCCATGGCGGCGCACCGTGACACCATGCAGAAACTGGAATCTTGCATAGACGTTCTTCCGGACGGCGTGAGCCCAACGCCTGACTCGCTGCTTGCGTGGGTGCAGCGCAAAGCAGACGCGGGCTTCCGCGTGCTGGTTGTCGATCCGATCACGCTGATGATTCGAGGGCGGGCAAGCTGGGAAGCGGACGAAAAGTTTCTGTTCGGAGCGAAGCGCATTGTCGAGAAGGCGGGCGCCTCGCTGGTCCTGGTGACGCATCCGCGGCGGCTCCCGCATGGCGCGAAGAATGCGCAACTCACCATGGACGACTTGGCCGGCGGCGCGGCCTATGCCAGATTCTCGCAAACGATTCTTTACCTTCGCGCGCATGACCCACAAAGCGGGGAAGTGAAAACAGCGCTTGGGACAAGCCGCGAGACTTGGAATCGAACCTTCACGATCTTCAAGGCGCGTAATGGGCCTTTCGGTCCAGGCGGGCGCTATGCCTGCCAGTTCGATCCTGAAAGCCTGACCCTGCGTGAGCTTGGGCGCATCGTGAGCGAGGACAAGCGGTAAACGTGCTTGAAACTACCCTGCCTTGTGGCGGGGAAATCCAATCGGATAGGAGTCAAAGACATGTTGATTTTCGACGGATTTAAGACGTCGGCTGGGGCCGATGCGTTCGCGCGGGCGGTTGGCGGAACGGTGTACCAGAGCCAAGACGAGTCCGACCAAGTGGACCCAATCCCCTGCGACCTGATCCCGCCGATTGTCCTTGTTGCTCGCGCTGATTCCGATGTGGCAGAGCAACGCTTAGCAAGGCGCGTCAAGCGCTACGGCGGCGAGTTTGCGGGAACCTAAAGACATGGAACCAAACAAATCCTCCGGCCTGCGCTGTCCCTCGTGCGGTGCTCGCGGGTTGCGCGTGCTGAATACGCATCCCTACCCGGAACGCATCGTGCGGTATCGGGAGTGCGAAGCCTGCGGGCATCGGCTGAAATCGGTTGAGAAAATTGATTTCAAAAACATGGGTACTAATGCCCAAGCGAAAGAATCGAGCGCGAATTGATGCGCGAATTTGTGTGGAAAATGGTACGTGATAAGTGTGCAGGTTCGGACCGGGAGGAAGAACCAATGGCTATGCTTGACCTGGCGCAAGTGCTGACGTTCGGCCAAGTCTGTGAACGGCTTGGCACGCGGGAGCACATCATCGAACACGCGGTGAGAAGCGGGAAGCTGAAGCCCTGCGGGCGCGTTGGAATCCTGCGCGTGTTCTCGCCGGAAGCGGTGGATGAGTTCGGGAAGCTGCTGGCCGAACGCGGGAAGCATGACCGGGATTCGAGCGCGTTGCTTGTCGAGGGTGAAGGCTGATGCACGGCGCGTGGATTCAGAGCGAGGGCCACCCCCAGACCCATTTTTTCTCTGGTGAGGTTTGTATGCGACCGTTCGCAAAGGCTTACGCGAACTATCGCGTTCCCAGAAAAGAGAAAAATTTTCCTGCGGGGGCTGCTCAATGATGGTCGCCAAGGCAAATCTGCCCAAGGCTCCCGGCTCCCTCGGGCCTGCTGGCTCTGCGCTGTGGGCCTCGCTCGTAGCTGAATACGAGTTCGGCGCGCATCACCTCGAAACGCTCCGGCTTGCCTGTGAGTGCTTGGATCGCCTCGCGGCGGCGTCTGAGGCGCTGCGGGCCGATGGGCTTTTCTGCGAGGACCGATTCGGACAGAAGCGCGCGCACCCAGCGGTTGAAACGGAACTGAGCAACAAGCGCGTGTTCTCGAAGCTGATTCGCGAGCTTGGGCTCGACGTTGCACAAGTCGATGAAGGCTACAGTCGGCCGGCGCATAGCATCCAATCGCGGGGGCGGCGCTGATGCCACGTGTTCGACGGCGCGAACTGACGGCGCGGCGCGGCTGGACAGACGCCCACTTGATGCACGCGGTATGGGGCCACGACTTCTTTGGCGACGGCTTCGGCAAGGGCGACGCGGGCCGCGAGGCGCTGCGCGAAGCGTGGGCAGACGAAGATTTCCGCACGCGTGTTTACGAGCGGCTGCGCGAACGGTTCGAGATGGAACGTTGCAGCGAGGTTATGCCCGCTGCGAACGCGATACGCGAAGCCTATCCGGTTCCTCGGGAGCACGCGGAATGGTTGCGCTGGGCGGTTCCTGAACGCAAGCGACGCGAAGGCGAACGCGCCGGGGCGCGGGCTGTGCTTGCTGGCGCTGCGAATGACGAGGTGGACCCGGATGATTGAGTTCTTCAACGCGGTACTGGCAGCGCTGTTGCCTTCGCCTGCGAAGCCGAAAGCCGACGCGCCGGAGCTTTTCACGCTGACCGGTACAGAAAAGGCGGCGCGGCTCCCGTTCGCCTCGAAGCCTGACGCCGAATCGAACCTTCGTGGGCCTGCGGGCGCCTGCGCCTACCACGTGGGCCAGCGTGAACAGAGCATGCCTGCGGCGCCCGCGGCTGACTCGATTCCGGTGTTTGGTCCGTCCGATTGGAGTAACTAAGCATGGCTGCTCCCTTCCCGACCTGCGTACACGAAGCCGGTCACCTCGTCGCCTGCGTTGCGCTGGGCGGCTTCGTTGACTCGGCCACGGTGGGCGCGGAAGGCGGGCGCGTGACCTCCCAAGGTCTGACGTCCTGGCGCGATGTGGTGGCTTTCGCCATGGCCGGCGAGGTGGCGCAAGCGAAGCTCCAGACTCGGGCGCTCGATTGGGCCAGTGCCGCCACCAAGGGCGACCGCGCCTTGATCGGCGAAGCCTTCGCCGCGGGCCTGGGGTTCACTCCGGATTACTTGGCAACGCATCCGGCATTTCTTCGTGAGCTTCAGCGCGCGCGGCTGCTCATCGTCGAGCGCTGGGCGGAAGTGCTTCAACTCGCCCATAGACTCCAGGTCTGCGGCTCCGTCTCGGACTCGGAAGCGCGGCGCGTGGTGAAGCTGGCGGCCGATGTAATCGAGCCCCCGCTTCCACATAGCGCCTTGTGCGATTCTGTATCGGACCTGGAAGTGGCGGCGGTGATGGTTCAGGACTGGCGGCGCTGGGCGACGGCGAGGCATGGATACAACCGCGAAAACTGGTTGCGGGCGACGGCAATTCTCGAAGCCCTCGAAGCGCGGCGGGAAGAGCTGGTTTATGCGGCTGATGCGCCCGCGAGAATGGAACGCGCGCGGCGGCGGAAAGAGGCTGGCTTGCCTGTCGCTGGTGACGTTGGCGTGGTTCAACTGGCCGACCGTGACCGGCTCGGCGCAATCAAAGCATACTGTGATTCATTCGGAATCACTGGCGAGCAAGGGAGAGAGGAATAATGTTCAGCGCATTCGTTGAAAAAATCTTGGGTCGGCGCAACGCCGATGACGTGGCCGCGCGCGCGGCGGTAGCGGAATTGGCGGCGGCGGAAGCTGCCGGCAACGCGGATTCCGGCACGCTGGCAAATCTCGAAAAGCGCCTCGCGGGCCTGCAAATCAGTCGCGACGAGTTCCGCGAGCAAGTCGAGCTGCACCGGAAGCGGGCACGGCTGAAGGCTTCGGCTGCCACGGCTCCAGCGCTCGCGAAGAAAGCGGACGAAGCGGCCTTCAATGCCGATGCAACGGTCTGGAAGGAACGCGAGACGACGCACCGGTTGCGCGCTGAGGTTCAGGCTGCGGAACTGGCAGCGCAGAACGCGCGGAGTCTGGCGAACGCGGCGGAACGTGACGCGCGCGAACTGGCGGCGCTCGAATATCAGAACGCGGAAGCATTCGGCCTGCCGCGGCGTGACTTGGATTCCTGCTCCCTACGCCATGGCGAGAACTATCTCGCGCATGGGGACGATGACGCGCCGGTGCAGGACGTTCCGGCCGACGTGTTCCATCGTGAGTTGCTGCGCCGGCGGGATCTTCTGGACGCTGCCCAAAAGGAAGCCTATGTAGCGCATCAGCGCGCATGGGAAATCTACGCGGCGGCGATTACCCGGCCGGGCGATCCGTCCATGCTCGAAAGCGACGCGCACGAAGCCGAGTGGAAGGCCGCCGTTGCCAGGCGCGCGAAAGCTGCCGGCGTGGTCCGGCCGCCGATGCAGGCGCCGCGGCTGACCTGGGCCGATGTGGTGAAGGCTTCCAAGTGATGAACGCGAGCGCGATTCATGCAGGAATCGAGGCGGAAATTCAACTCCACGAAGCTCGCGGGACCAAGGCGCGGCTGGCGTGTGAAAGCATCTTAGAGGCGGCGCTGGGCGTGGGCCGCGAAAAACTGAGCGCCGAAGAACAGCGGGAATATGACCTCTACTCCCGTGAACTGGAAAGCGCCCAAGCGGCCATTGACGCGCTGGCGGATCGTCTCGAAGCGCTGAACGCGGCCGGTTCGGCGTTCATCCGGGCTTGTGAGGTGCGGGCTTAATCATGGCAAACGTTCGAACACTCTCTGTATCAATCGTTGCTCGAACCGCGGGCTTCGCGAAGGGCATCAAGCAAGCAATCGGGCTGAACAAAAGTTTTTCGGCGTCCGTGAAAAACGCAAGCGTGGGCCTGGCGAAAATGTCGGCGGGCTTCGCCGTGGCTGCGGGCGCGGGCCTCGCTGCGCTCACCAAGTCGTCAATGGAAAGCATTGACACGGCTGCGAAGCTGTCTGACAAGCTGGGCCTCTCCATTGACAGCCTACGCGGCCTTCAGTACGCGGCGGGGCTCGCGGGTTCATCGTCCGAAACGATGAACAAATCGCTGGAAAAGATGAGTCAGAATCTCGGCAACGCGCTGGGCGGCTCCGGTGAAGTAGCTGAGCAACTTAAAGGCATGGGCCTGAGCGCGGCGGCGTTGGTTCAAATGGACGCCGGGGAAGCGTTCGGGAAGATCGCCGATGGTATCCGGGCGCTGCCTACGCCTGCCCAACAAAGCGCCGCCGCCATGTCCATATTCGGGCGCGCGGGTACGGAGTTGCTGCCTACGATTCTACAGGGTAGCGCGGCGCTGAGGGACCAGACCAAGGAGTTCATCGGGCTGCGCGGCGCTATGTCGCGGGTGGATGCGTCGTTTGTGGAGCACGCGAACGATGCGCTTACACGCGCGGGTGAGGCTGTCAAGGGCCTTGGTGACCGGCTCGCCGTCGTGCTCGCTCCTGCTGTTTCGGCGGTGGCCGAGTCCTTTACGAGTTGGATTGTAGGCGCGATTCCGAACACAAACACGCTCAATGCAAGCGTGGAGCGCCTGGCGCAACTCACGGGCTTTGCTGCCGATGCTGCGGTGGGCCTCGCGGCAATCTGGAACGATATTCGATATTCAGCCGATAAGGCGAGCGCCGCGGCGCTGCGCATGACCGGCGACCTTAGCTTGCTCGGTACGGGCAACCTTGGCGATTCGTACACGGGCCAGGAAGCGATACGCAAACAAATGAAGGCGCTTGAAGCGAAGGGGCTTCAGGGCGGCTCGGTCTACAAGAATTTACAGAATCGCCTGCGCGCGAAGTCTCAATTCGAGCGCATGGCCGACCTTGCAGATGCGCAAGCGGGCGACCGCTTCAGCGCGGGCACGGGCTACCGAAACCAGTTCAAAACGGGCGCCGGGAGTGCGGCCGTCAACGAAGCACTGGCCGGCGTGCGAGCGCGGCAGGCGGAAGCGGCGGCGGCGCTGGCGACGATGAAGAAAAGTATCGGCGGCGGTGCGTCTCCGGGCGTGCTCCTGGGTAAGAGCATCGGCGACGGGATCGCGCAAGGTATCAAGATGGCGCGGGACCATCTCGAAGAAATGAAGGGCTTCGCCGATGGCCTGCTTGAAAGCATCGCCAGCCCGGAAGCCAAGTTGCAGGACTTCATTACGAAAGTAGGCGCGGCCATGCGCGCGGGGCTGCTCGACGCAACGCAAGGGGCGGCGGGCATCAAAGCCGAGATGGACAGGCTATTTCCGGGTGGCGAAACAGGCGGGCGGTTCGGCGCGTTCCAGCAGATTGATTTAAGCCGCGTGAGCGTCGGGGCGATTGCTTCGAACAAGCCGCAGAAGGTGGAAGGCACGATGGACAAGCCGATGTTGAACGCGCTGAAGAAGATTGAAGCGAACACGAAGCGGCCGCCCGTGGCGGTGTTTGGATAACCGATGCCGACCGTTAAAGACCTCGTAGAAGAAAGCAGCCTCGAAGAAGGCTCCGAAGGCTACACCTGCACGCGCGCCTTCATGGTGTCCGGGTTGACGGGTGACGCCGACCGCAAGCTGTTTTCGGCGCTCGAAGCAGACGGCATTCCTCGTCGTGGTGACTTCCATCCTTCGATTCCAAACCTCGTCGCGGTTGGGCGCTCCACCGATGCTATCGACGTTGGCACCATCAAGGTACGGGTGACGTACAAGCCGTACAACGCTTCGACGGTGATTAACGAAGTGGCTCCGCCGAAGGTGAGCATGGGCGCGACGGTGCAGGACTTGGAAACTTACAAGGACCACACCGGCGCGACTATGTACGTGTACTACACCTCCACCCCTGTCAACGGGGCGAGCGTGTACGACAAAACGAAGGACAGCGGGAAGGCTACGGGCAAAGTAAACCGCTCGTATCCAATGCCCGTCGCGCGGCTGACCCGGCGCGAACGCAAGAACCCGCTGGACCTCGCGTTGCAATACGTCGGCCGCGTCAACCTGCTTGCCTTCCGTGGCGGGGCGGCGCGCACGTGGCTTATCACTCGCATCGAAGGTGACAGCGAGGACGGCGGCGAGAGCTTCACGAATACGTATGAACTCGCCTACAACCCGTCCACGTGGGATGCAACGGTTATCTTTGCCGACAAGGAAACCGGCGAGATTCCGAACGCGCCTGAACCGAGCGAAGGCAACGGCATCGCCACGTTCCAAATCTATCCTGCCGTGGACTTTGACCCGCTGAACCTGGGGGCGCTGTCGTGAGCGATTCCCCTTCGATGCCGCTTCCGAAAGTGGTCACGGGCCAAGCCGTCACTGCGGGCAAGTGGAATGACCACGTTTCCGCAATCAACACGCTGCGGAAGGGCGTGCATCCGCCGGAACAAATCTTCCCCGAGCGGCAGGCGCGGGCGGCGACGATTGCGCTATTCCAGGTCGTGAGCGTGAGCACCGATTACCTCGTTTGCAATCCCTTCGACGGCGCAAGCGGCGAAGCGGGTACGGATGTGGTCAACGTGGCGCTGCCGTACCTGCTCCGGCGTACTCCGTTCCATGGATCTACGCGCGAGGGTATCGCGTACTCCTACACTTCGGCGACGGCGCGCACGGCAACGCTTGGAAGCGATACAGAGTCGCAAGTGATTGTGCCGAGCTACGCGGCGGGGGATTTAATCTTCGCGGTTCGCGGCGTGCTGCGGGGCACCGGCGCGGTGCTGACGGACGGGAACAACATCACAACGGCGCTCGAATGGATTGATATGAACTTCGACGGCCGCGCCTGGGCGAAGGACGACGCATGACGAGCGCGAAGATTCAAACCGGGAGCGTAGCGCGGTTTCGCGACCTCCCGCGGGCGAAGCACCACAAGGGCCAAGTGTGGCGCGTGCTCAAAGATGATGGGTGGTCGCTGCTGCGCGTGGGCAAGCAACCGGGCTTGTATCGCAGTGACGGCTTGGTCTGGGAACGAATCGAGGGTTAAATCGTGTCTTACAACGCAACTCTGCTCGAAGACGTGGAAACGCTGGTTGCTGGCACCAAGTGCGACAAGAAAATCGAAGTCGCGTACACAAGCGGCGGCGCGGAGCGGCTGCTGTACTGGACGCCAGGCGTCACGAATCGGGCGCGGGGCATCTGGTCGGTGAACAAAGCCACGGGCACGCCGACCGCGATTGCGAGCCTGACGGGCGCCGAACGCTTCGATGCGACCTGGGCCGCGTATCCACTAATGCAGGAAATGCGCGCGCACGTGAGGACGCTTTTCAACGGGAGCATAGCGGCGGCTGAAGTATCCGCCTTCGATGATGCTTTCGCGGCGCTGTGGGAGATGCGGCTGTACTGGAAGGAGTACCGAAAGACGCTGGGCGGCGGCGATCCGAAAAGCTGGTTCCAGTATACCCCTTCGCCGACGCATTACGTTTGAGGCGCAAAAATCGCGCCGTCCTTGACCGCGTGGTCAAGGCTGAGGGCTCTACCGTCCCCTTCCGGTATCCCTCGTAACTTTCTTTTTTTCGCTGAACCGCGCTCGCTCTCCCGACGCGGTACGGCGTAGGTTCAGGTAAGGAGTGTCGGGAGCGCTCCAAGCCTGAACCCACAAGGGAGAATAATTCCATGAGCGTTTACAAAAGAAACTCGCGCGCTGCTGGTCGTGAGATTCGGCGTGCGCTCTCGGCTCGCAACGCGGCGGAAGCGCTGGGCGAGATTACGCGCGGCTGCGAGATATACGGGCTGAGCAAGGGACAGTTCTCCCTCGTCGATATCATCGAACACTGCTTGAAGGCCACGGGGCCGGCTGATGTGGTCTTGAGCACGTGGACCGCGGCCGGCGCGGATATTGACTTTGCCTTGGCGCTGCTGCGGAATGGCTCTATCCGCTCGATGCGTTTCATTGTGGATTTCTCTTTTCCGACGCGGCAACCGGCTTACTGTGCGGCGCTGCGCGAGCGGTTCGGCGACGACGCAATCCGGCTGACCAAGACACACGCGAAATTCGTAACGATTACTAATACCGATTGGAACCTCGTGATTCGTTCGTCAATGAACCTGAACGAAAACCGGCGCTTGGAATCGTTCGAGATTTCGGACGATGCGGGCATGGCTGCGTACCTGCGCGAAGTCTGCCAGGAGCTATTCGACGGGCACGCGGCCGGGAAGCAATTCGCCCAGCGGCCGTTCGACGTGTGCAAGGACTTTGAATCCTTCGGCGAGTCTGAACCCGTGGCCGATGCGGAGCGGAAGGCGCTGGCCGGGGACGGCGGGAAGTATTTCAACGATGGACCGACCGGCACGGATTTACGGCGCGCGGGCTGGACCACGGCGAAGGGGAAGGGCTTGGAATGAGCGCACCGGAACATCTGAGCGACGCGCAACGCGCGGTATGGGATGAGGTTGAAGCGGTGGCCGGTCCTTGCGTCTCCGAGTCGGCGGCGCAACTCCGTGAGGCGTACTGTATCGAGCGGGCAAGGTGGCTCGAAGCTGAGGCTTACCTTCGCGAGAATGGCGACGTGCTGACGCTGCGGAACGACAAGGGCCAAGTGCTTAAGGTGCTCGAAGCGCCGCAACTCAAGATCGCCCAACGGTCCCGAGACGCGGCCTTGCGCCTGGCTGGCCGGATCGGGTTAAGCGCGCGGCGGAAGGCCTGAGCCACCCGCCCGGGTATTTCATCTCTGGCATGGATTCCCTGAGACCCTAGTTGCAGGCACACGTATTACCCGGACAGTTTTGGGGGTGGGGGGTGCTCGACGCGGGAAGGGCTCGCGACTGCGCACCGTTGGCGCTGGTGAGGCGTTCGCGGCCGCGGCTCGATGAAGTGACGGGCGCCGGAAAGAACGGGCCAGGATGCACGGGAACGCAAGCTAGACCGATACAACAAAGAGACAACGCGCTAAAATCTCTATAGATAAATCAGGGATTAGAAATCCGCTGCTCTGTCCGGTTGAGCTATGGGGACGCAGGGCGAGCGACGGGATAGGCCGCCGCATACGCCGGGGTCAATATACGCCATCTTTTAGGCTGCGCCAATGGGGAGCGATCTCAAGGCCGCGAATCTATCGCATGACCCTCTCCTCCTTATATTGCCTTCACTACCACCCTCCTTCAGCCGATACCGAACGGGACTCGGTATGCCTAATGCCCGGGGAGGGGTGCGTCATGGCTTGGTCGACACCGGAAAAACGGCGGCAACGCGCCTTGGAATACACGGCGCTGGGCTTCGCGGCGCTCGGAATCGTGGTGCTGGGCGTGGTGGTGCTGGGTGGACATGCGGCGCCGCAGCGCCAGACTCCGGCCGAGCCTTCGGTGGCCCTTGTGCCTTCCGCGCCGCCGATCCCGATGCCCGCTTTGCCCGCGGGGCCTTCGCTCCTGCAGGTCGCGGGGCATCCGGAATCGGCCGGCCCCTTGCCGCCGGGCGGTACTATCGTGCCGCTGCGCGGAACCGATCCGTCGACTGAGGCGCAGCCTCCCGCCACTCGCGGCACGGCTTCGATCGTGCGCTGGCGAGGGCCGTTGGCGCAAGGGTTGCTCCTGTTGGACCAGGCGCGCGCGGGCGATGCGTTGGCTTGGGCGCAGCAACACGACGCGCACCTCGGCGCCGCCGGACGCCTGATCCAGGCACGCGCGCTGCTCGATCTGAGACGCCTCAACGACGCGCGGCTGGCATTTGCGGCCGCTCAGCGCGACGCACAGGATGCGGGCACGCGCTCCGACGCGCAATTCGGCCTGGCGCTCTGCGCGGCCGGCGGACAACCCGAACTGATCGCCTCCGACGCGCTGGCGGTTCTGGCCGCCGATGCTTCGGCGAGCTGGGGCATGGCGCGCGCCGCGCTGGCATACGCTCAAGCGGTGGAAGACGGACACGCCACGGTGAACGCGCCGGGGGGAACCGATCCGAAGCCGTATGCCGAAGAATTGGCGCGCGCGTACTATCAGAAGGCGTTTCTCGCACAGACCCTGGAACGTTCCCACGAAGACCTCTGCCGCCAACGCCTGGAAGCGCTTACCGAACGCATCGTGCTCAATCCCGGACGCGCACATCTGACCGAGCAGCCCCGCGCAACAATGCACGCGGTCGAGCCCGGCCAGTCGCTCTACGCGATCGCCAAGCGCTACGGCGTCAGCATCGGCGCGCTGGCGCGGCTCAATCGGCTGGAACGCAATGCGTTTCTGCGCGTCGGACAGACCCTCAAAGTGCTTCCGGGGCGGGTGTCCTTGCACGTGGACCGCTGGCGCCTGACCGCCACGCTCCTCGTCGATGGCGCCTACCTGAAGCAATGGCCGGTGGGCATCGGGCCGGACGAGAAGACGCCGTCGGGCGCCTTCTCCGTGCGTACCAAACTGGTGAACCCCGACTGGTACTACGGTGGGCAACGCATCCCCTTCGGGCATCCGGAGAATATCCTCGGCACGCGCTGGCTGGGCTTCGACCGCGACGAGCACGGCGGCAAGGGCGCCGGGATTGGCGTACACGGCACCGCGATTCCGGAAAGCGTGCCTGGACGAGAGAGCAAAGGGTGCGTGCGCATGCGCAACGCGGAAGTCGAAGAACTGTACGATTGGCTGCCGCAGGGCGGGCTGGTCGTCATTCCGTAGCCGGCCGGGCGCGCTTCAGTCGCCGGCAACCGGCACTTTCGGCGTTGCTTCGAGTTCCACGCCGGTTTGCGAGGGCAGCACCACCGTATCGCTCTGTTCCAGCGGCGTGGCTACGTTGAGCTTCCCATCGACGATATGGTCGACGCGCGTGGCAAAGCGTTCGAGGCGCGGGTCGTGGGTCACTACCAGCGCGGCCTTGCGCCCCTGCATCACCTCGTCGCGCAAAAGCGCCATGATCTGAAGGCCGGTGGCGGTATCGAGCGCCGCCGTGGGCTCGTCGGCCAGAATGACGTCGCTGTTTCCCGCCATCGCGCGCGCGATGCAGACGCGCTGGCGCTGCCCGCCGGAAAGCTGGTCGGGCTTGCGGTGCATGCAGTCGGCCAGACCCACGCGCGCGAGAATCTCCTTCGCTTCGCGGTTGCGCTGCACGTACCCATAGCCTTTTAGCCTCAGCGCCAAGGTTACATTCTGAACCGCGGTGAGCGCAGGGAAAAGATTGTACGACTGAAATATGAAGCCGATGTGCTTCAAACGCAGGCCGGGCAACTGATCCTCGCCCATATTGGTGACGTCCTGCCCATCGAGCCAAACGCGCCCGCGGGTAGGCTTCATCAGCAGGCCCATGATCGAAAGCAGAGTGGTTTTGCCGCTGCCGGAAGGCCCCTGGAGCAGCACAAAATCGCCGCGCTTAAGAGAAAGCGATGCGTGTTCGACCGCGTGCACCGTAACGGGGCCGGAGCGGAACTCTTTGGTGATTCCGTGCAACTGAATCAGCGTGTCGGTCGCCCGACCCGAAGGTGCGCTCATGCCGCCGGTGGTTCCTTGGCCGATCCAACATCAGGCAAACGAAACTTCATCTTAGCTTAATTTAGGCCGCTGTCAGCCCCCATCCGCAGACTTCCGGGCGCCCGCCGGCTATTCGACGGTCACGCTCTTGGCCAGGTTTCTAGGCTTATCCACGTCGCAGCCGCGCGCCACGGCCATGTGGTAGGCCATGAGCTGCAGCGGAATGGTGCAGACGATCGAGTTCATGATGCCGCGGTCGTCGTGCACGGGGATCACGTCGTCGACGTAATGCCCGATCTCCGCATCGTCGTGGCTGGCGATGGCGATGACGCGCCCCCCGCGGGCTTTCACTTCCTGAATGTTGCTGACGATCTTCTCGTAACGACGGCCGCGCAGCGCGAGAATCACCACCGGCATGCGTTCGTCGATCAAGGCGATGGGGCCGTGCTTCATCTCGGCGGCGTCGTATCCTTCGGCGTGGATGTAACTGACTTCCTTAAGCTTCAGCGCCCCCTCGAGCGCCAGCGGGTAGCCGGTGCCGCGCCCCAAATACAGCGCGTTCGTGGCGTCCTTGTATTTCAAAGCGACGGCCTCGATCCGCTCCGCGTAGGCCAGCGTCTCCTCGACACGCACGGGCACCTGCAGGATGTCCTGCACGCGCCGCCGGGCTTCGGCCGGGTCGAGCCGCCCGCGCAGGATGCCCAGGTGAATCGCGAAGACGTAGAGCGCCGCAAGCTGCCCCGTGAATGCCTTGGTCGATGCGACCCCGATCTCGGGACCGACATGCATGTAGATCGTGCCGTCGCTCTCCCGCGCCAGAGTGCTGCCTTGAACGTTCAGCACGGCGACGGTCTTGCAGCCGGCTTCGCGAGCCACGCGTATGGCGCCGAGCGTATCGGCGGTCTCGCCGGACTGCGAAACGGCCAGCACCAGCACGCTGGGATCCAGCACCGGATCGCGGTACCTGAAATCGCTGCCGTACTCGACCTGCACCGGAATCCGCGCGGTGCGTTCGATCATGTTCCGCCCGACCATCGCGGCGTGGAGGGCCGTCCCCTGCCCCACCATGACGATGCGCGAGACACCACGCAGGGCGCCGCCGTCGAGCTTCAGGTCCGGCAAATCGAAGCGCGGGTAGGTGCCCGGACGGCCTTCGACACCGGCATCGGCGATCAGCTTCGCGGCCAGCCGGCGCAGCGCGCCTGGCTGTTCGTGAATTTCCTTGAGCATGAAATGCGCGTAGCCGCCGCGCTCCACGTCGGCCACGTCCCAGCGAATCTCCTGCACGCGCGGTTCGACCGGCTTGCCTCCGGCACGCAGTTCGAACCGGCCCGGCGCCAGCGCGACGACTTGATCGTCGTCCAGGTACACCACACTCCGTGTATGTTCGACGATGGGCACCGCATCGCTGGCCAGGAAGAATTCCTTGCGCTCCGCCCCCAGCCCCACGGCCAGCGGCGAACCGCGCCGCGCGCCGACGATCAGACCCGGTTCCTGAACGGCCAGCACGGCAAAGGCAAACGAACCTTCGATGCGCGCGATGGCGGCTTCGACGGCAGCCATCAGATTGCCGCGATACAAGGACGCCACCAGATTCGCCGCGGCTTCGGTGTCGGTCTCGCTCGAGAAGCGATATCCGCCGGATTCCAGCTCTTGCCGAAGCGCGGCGTAGTTTTCGATGATGCCGTTGTGAACCAGCGCGATGCGGCCGTCGGAACTGAGGTGCGGGTGCGCGTTGGCCACGGTGGGCCGTCCGTGCGTGGCCCAGCGCGTATGCCCAATGGCGGTGTGCGCATCCGCTCCGGCATCGCCAACCCGAGCTTGCAGGTCGGCCACGCGTCCCACGACTCGAGTGGTTTCGATCCGCCCGCCGGCTTGCGTGGCGATCCCCGCGCTGTCGTAGCCGCGATACTCAAGCCGCTGCAGGCCGCTCAGCACGAACGGCACCGCCTGCCCGGGACCGGTGTAGCCGACGATTCCGCACATGGGCTACATCGGCTTCCAGTCTTCTTCGTAGACCTTCTTGTAAGCCCAGTCGCCGACGTAATAGTAGCGCGCGTCTTCGCCTTTGCTGGCTTTGATGCCGGTCAAGACCACGTAGACCAGGATGGCAAGCGATAACAAAACAAAAATAGGGGCCGCGATAAAAATGATCAGACCCCCGGTGATAAAGAACAGTACCGCAAAGGGAATGGCCAGCACTATTCCGATGGCCGTCATTCCCAACTGAAAGGCAAAAGACTGGATGGCGTGGAATCGAACATACTTCGACTCATCCTTCTTGACGAAGTAGGCGATCAGTGGACCGACCAGATTCCCGAACGGTACACCGACAACGCCGATGAAGACCAGGATATGCGCCAGCATCCCCCAGTTCTTCTCGTCTTCTTTCAAACTGCCGTCGGCTTGGGGTGCCGGTGCGGCAGGCGGGGTCTCGGACATGAACAGTTCTCCTTAAAGGGAAAGTCGGGCGAAACGTCAGCCGCCCGCCAATTCTTTGATCCGGCTGGAATACTTATCCACCAAGGCCTGCGCTTCTGCTTCGCTGCGCGCTTCGGCGATCACGCGCATCACCGGTTCGGTATTGCTCGCACGCAAATGCACCCAGCGGTCGGACCAGTCCAATCGCAGGCCATCCTCCGTGTTTACTTCGGCCTCATGGCTCTCGGCCTTCAACCGTCGCAGCAGTTCGCGGCTGCGAGCGGCGGGAATCTCGATGCGGCTCTTGACCATATTCCACTTCGGCAGCTTGGCGGCCAGTTCGGAAATCGTCTTTCCGCTGTCGGCCAGATGTTCCAGGATCAACCCCATGCCCACAATCGCATCGCGGCCGCAGTGAATCTGCGGATCCATCACGCCGCCGTTGCCTTCGCCCCCGAAGACCGCGCCTTCGTGCTTCATATGCTCGGCCACGTTCACTTCGCCCACCGCGGTGCGCTCGACCCGCGCCCCAGCCGCCCGCGCCACGTCCTCGCTCACCCGGCTGGTGGACATGTTGATCACCACCAGGCCATCCTTGCCGCCGCGCTTGCCGAGCACGTATTGCATGGCCAGCGCGAGACTCAATTCCTCGCCCAAAAACGCGCCCTGGTCGCTGACCACCGCGACACGGTCGGCGTCGGGATCGGCCGCGAAGCCGATATCGGCCCCACGCTCGCGCGTAAAGCGGCACAAATCCTGCAGGTTATCGAAGTTGGGCTCGGGCGTGTGCGGGAACAATCCATCGGGCGTGCAGTGAATCGGTTCCACTTGGCAGCCCAGACTGCGCAGCAGCCGCAAGCTCACCCCCACCCCCGCCCCGTTGCAGCAATCCAGCGCGACCTTGAACTTGCGAGCTTTTATTTTTTCCACATCCAGGATCGAGAGCACTTTCTCGACGTGGTGCGCCTCGGCATCGGGGACGAGTTCAACCGTGCGCAACCCGTCCCACGGCTTGGTAACGTAGTCCCCGCTGTAGTAAATATTGAGCAGATCGCGGCCTTCGTCGGCATTCAAGTAAATGCCATCGGCACGAAAAAACTTGAGCGCGTTCCACTCGACGGGGTTGTGGCTCGCCGAAATCACGATCCCGCCATCGGCCTTGAGATCCTCGATCATCAGCGTGGCGGTGGGCGTGGCGACGACTCCGATATCGAGCACTTGGCAACCGGCGCTGATCAATCCGCCCAACACCGCGTGCTTGACCATCTCCCCCGACACGCGCGTATCGCGCCCGACCACCACACGGCCCGAGCAGAGGTAAGTCCCGAAGGCCTGACCCAGCCGCGCCACGAGTTCCGGTGTGAGGCTCCGGCCTACGATGCCCCGCACCCCGGAAATGGATATCATCAAGTCGCTGCGCGGTCCGGTTGTGGACATGCTGGAATTCCTCACGGGTTGTCGGTCGAAGCAGAGCCGCGCAATGCCGGCGCAAGACGCTTGAGGCGGTAGGTTACGTTCAGCTCCTGCATCATCTTGCGCTCGCGATTCGAACATTCCACCGAGCTCAAGTACCGCTCCGCGGCTTCGTCGAGCATGCCCGTCTCCGCGTCGAAGACCGCGCGCCCCTCCAGCATCTCGACCGTTCCGGGCCGCAAGGTGAGACTACCCGCACGATCGTTGAGCCCATCCAGCTTAACCGGCTCGGTAGAGAGCACTTCGCGCTTCAAGCCCAGCTTCAACCGTCCCTGCCCCTGCTCGCCTTCCACGCTCACGCGCCTGACCAGCCGCAACCGCTCCAATTCCGATTTACCTTCCGCCGAGGGCGCTTGCTCCAAGGCCGGCAACAGTTCGGCATCCACGCTCCCGGGCTTAAGGCCAAAGTCCCTTTGCAGCGCATCATCCAACTGCTGCACCGATTTGCGCGGAACGGCAAGCGTGCGCTGCAGCCGATGCAACGCGTCGGTCAAATGTTCGGGCTGCCGCGAGCGAACGTCCACGCGGCCCATGGCGTCAAGGCGCACTTTCCAAGACAACTCGCGAAACGTCTCTTCGATCACGCGCGCCAGCAATTCGCCGCGCTCCGCGTCTTCCCGAACTTTACTCACGTCGTCGTCGTAGCGCCGGTACGGAGGCAACGTAAGCCGCACGCTTTCCAACGTCATTTCGGCATTCGCCATGCCGTCGGATTCGACCTCTTCAGTCTTAAAGACCAGCACGCCCTGCATCTCGGTTACACGGATCAGCGGCTCGAGACCCGGCGTATCCTGCTTGATCTCGATGCGCTTTTCGTACTGAAAGCGGTACACCGTTTTCGGCAGCCAGCGGTAGCGCAAAGGTCCGGCATGACCCGGCGCATGCGGTGGCCGCTGCTCCGGCACGATCTGCTCGGCCAGCGCCGAACCCGCCGCCATCCATGCGATGCATAAGCACAGACGCAGCCATACCGTCCCCATAACACGGCTCATCGGGGCGGCCTCTCGATATTCAGCTTGGCGACCCGGTATCGGATCGATCGGAAGGTCATGCCCAGCAGCTTTGCGGCCTCTGTCATATTCCAGCCCGTGCGTTCCAAGGCCTGAATGATGTAGGCGCGCTCCGTTTCCAGCAAGAATCGTTCGAGGTCCATTCCCGCGTCGGGCAGGATCTGAGAGGTATCGGTCTGCGGCATCCCGGCCACCGGGATGACGCCCATGGGCGTCACAGGCAACCGCCGCGAACTGGGCGTGGGCGTCATTAGCGCCGACTCGCCTTTGCGCACCGCCGGAATGGCGTACCCGCTCGCAAGCTGCGCGGAACTGGCGCCCATCCCGCTGCCGGCCCCCGGCGCCATCGGACCCACCAGTTCGCCGATCGTAATGCGGTCGGATATCGAGAGCGCCACCGCGCGCTCGATCGTATTCTCCAGTTCGCGGACGTTGCCGGGCCAATGATAGGCGATCAGGCGCTTCATCGCGGCTTCTTCGATGGTGCGCACCGACTTGCCCATGCGCTTGCCGTAGCGGGCCAGGAAATGCCCCGCCAGCATCGGCACGTCTTCAGGGCGCTCGCGTAGCGGCGGCAACGCGATGGGAATTACGTTCAAGCGGTGGAACAAATCCTCGCGGAAATCGCCCTCCGCGCACATCTGCGCCAGCACCCGGTTGGTGGCGGCGATGATGCGCACGTCGGATTTCGTTTCACGGCTTCCGCCCACCGGCTTAAAGGTGTGGGATTCCAGCACGCGCAACAGCTTCACCTGCATCAGCAGGCTCATTTCGCCCACTTCGTCGAGAAAAAGCGTGCCGCGGTCGGCCGACTCGAATACGCCCTTGCGGTCGGCGATGGCGTTGGTGAACGCGCCCTTCACGTGCCCGAACAGTTCCGACTCGAGCAGCGTCTCGGTAAACGCACCGCAGTTGACGGGCACGAACGGCCCCTTCGCGCGCAGCGAATTGTAATGAATCCCACGCGCAATGAGTTCCTTGCCGGTTCCGCTTTCGCCCGTGATCAGCACCGTCGTATCGGTCGGCGCGATGCGCTTGACCATCTGGACCACGGCGTTCATCGCCGCGCTGTTGCCCACCAGGTCCAGCAGCGGGAAGTGTTCGCGGGCCGAGCCCTGTTCCGCAAGTTCGCGCCGCTCCAGCGCGCGCGCGACAAGCTGCCGGAATTCCTCGGTGTCGAACGGTTTGGTCAGGTGCGTGTACGCGCCCAGCCGCATCGCCTCGACCGCGGTCTCCCAAGTGCCGAAGGCCGTGACGACGATGGATAGCGTTTCGGGGCGCTTTTCTTTAAGCAGGCGCAGGAACGTAAGCCCGTCCATCTTGGGCATGCGCAAGTCCTGGATAACCAGATCGAATGCGTTTTCGTCCACCAATCGCAGCGCTTCGTGCCCGTCGTCGGTGACGAGCACCGTGTACCCTTCGCCTTCCAAAATCACGCGCATGAGGCGCTGCATGCCGGGTTCGTCGTCGACGACGAGGATGCGGCGCAGCGCTTTGGACGGCGCGCCCATTTGAGCCGTAGGCGTGGCGTTGGCGGTGCTCATGCCTTCAACCGCTCCGCCACGGGTTTGCGAACATCTTCACCGGATTCCGGCTGCAGATCCGAAGGCAACCAGATGCTGAAGCTCGTACCCTGACCCTCCGTGCTCTTGAACGACACCAGTCCTTCGTGCCCCTGAACGATACGGTCGGCGATGGCCAACCCCAGTCCGGTTCCGCTGGGCTTAGTCGTGAAGAAGGGTTCGAAGATCTGGGCTTGAACATCTTCAGGCATGCCCGGGCCGTTGTCGGTGATCTCGATCAGCACACCGGGCCGGTTAAGCCGGTTTTCGACGGCTTTGGCTTCCA